>JAFRZM010000041.1 GCA_017442585.1 Lachnospiraceae bacterium
CAAGAATCAAGCATGAATGGCGGTTAGAGATGGCCTGATAGGGGCCGTTTCTGACCACTTTATTATAAAAATCCGCCACAAAAAGACAAAATGGTCTTGAGAGCTATACGCTCAAGACCACTTTGTCTACAGTCTGAAAGGCGGGAGTTTCCCGCCTTTTTTATTACACTTCTTGAGAGATTTAACAATTTATGCTAAAATTAATTGATTTTTACTTTTAGGAAAGATGCAATATGGCTTACAAAAACGATCTTTTAACCAAAATTAATACGAACTATGCGAAGTTTTCGAAGGGACAGCGTATTCTTGCAAGGTTTATCACTGAAGAATATGACAAAGCTGTCTTTTTGACTGCTGCAAAGCTTGGAGAAGCAGTAGGTGTCAGCGAATCCACTGTTGTACGTTTCGCAGGGACCTTAGGATATAAAGGGTTTCCTGAATTTCAAAAAGCTTTGGAAGAACTTGTTTTAGTCAAACTCAACCAAAAAGATAAGCAGGAAGTAACTTTCGGTAAGATTGATAAAGATAATGTATTGCAGTCGGTTCTTACAACGGATATGGAACGTATTAAAGAAACGCTTTCCGAAACTGATGAAACCAATTTTAATATTGCACAGGATCTTTTATGTAAAGCAAGGACAATTTATGTAATCGGTCTAAGATCTTGTGAGATTCTTTCGGATTTTTTGAGCTTTTACCTGAATTTAATGTTCCCGGATGTTCGTCAGATAAAGACTACATCTGTAAGCGAAATTTTTGAGCAGATGGTACATATTTCAAAAGACGATGTTATTGTCGGCATAAGTTTTCCGCGATATTCAATGCGTACTTTAAAAGCGCTTGAATTTGCCAATATGAGACAGGCAAAGATTATAACGATATCAGATTCGATTCACTCGCCTTTAAATCTTTATTCATCGTGTAACTTAGTTGCCAGGAGCAATATGGCATCCTTTGTGGATTCGTTGGTTGCTCCGTTATCACTTATAAATGCATTGATACTTTCGTTATCAATCAAAAAACAAAACGGACTCACTGATACATTAAATGAACTCGAAGATATCTGGAACGATTACCAGGTTTATGATAATGATGAGATTGATCATTATTATGATAAAGACATAAGAAGATATAATAAACCATAATCATGAAAAAAGTAATAGTTATTGGTGGCGGAGCCGCCGGAATGATGGCCGCATTAATAAGCGCCAGAGCCGGAAACACCGTCACACTTATTGAAAAAAATGAAAAACTCGGAAAAAAGATATATATTACAGGAAAAGGGCGCTGTAATTTGACCAACACCTGTGATAAAGACGATCTTTTTAAGAATGTAGTGCATAACTCCAAGTTTATGTATTCGGCTTTTAATGCTTTTGATAATATCAAAACTGTAGATTTTTTTGAATCATTAGGTTTAAAAACAAAAACCGAACGCGGAAGCAGAGTTTTCCCTGTGTCGGATCATTCGTCCGATGTAATTAAAGTCTTGCAACAGGCTTTAATTGACGAAAACGTTGATGTAAAGCTTAACACAAAGGTTTTATCGCTTATAGTAAACGATTCAATCGCTACGGGCATTAAAACCGATAAAGGTGTTTTTAAAGCAGACAAGATAATTCTTGCTACAGGCGGAATATCATATCCGACCACAGGAAGTACGGGGGACGGTATAAGATTTGCAAAAGACTGTAATCATGATATAAAAGAACTCATACCATCACTTGTTCCGTTTAATGTAAAAGAAGAGTATGTGTCAGAACTTATGGGCTTATCCCTTAAAAACGTTGAGATAAGCATATTTAACAGCAAGAAAAAGCTATTGTATAAAAACTTCGGAGAAATGCTTTTTACTCACTTTGGATTAAGCGGTCCGATAGTGATTTCTGCGTCTGCCGTTGTTAATGATAAAATTAAAGATGAAAACTTATATCTTTATATTGATTTAAAGCCAGCTATAAGCAAGGAAGAGCTTGATTCAAGACTTATAAAAGAGTTTGACGAGAACAAAAACAAACTCTTTGCAAATGCAGTGACATCACTTTTCCCCGGAAAGCTTACACCTGTAATGGTCAAGCTTTCAGGCATCGATCCGCAAAAAAAAGTATGTGAAGTTACCAAGAAAGAACGTACAGATTTTGTATATCTTATAAAGCACATGCCATTTACATTGACTTCGTTACGTGATTTTAATGAGGCAATTGTAACAAGAGGCGGCGTGTCAGTTAAAGATATAAATCCAAAGACGATGGAATCAAAGAAAATCAAGAACCTATTCTTTGCCGGTGAAATGATTGATGTTGATGCTTTTACCGGAGGATTTAATCTTCAGGTAGCCTGGTCAACCGGTTATGTTGCCGGAAGCGAAATTGAATAAAATTACGACATGGAGGGATATGAAATGAGTTATAATATTGCAATTGACGGACCTGCAGGAGCAGGCAAAAGCACAATCGCCAAAAAGCTTGCCAAGGATCTTTCGTTTGTATATGTTGACACAGGCGCAATGTATCGCGCTTTAGCTATATTCTTTATTAGAAAAGGGTTTGCTGCCGAAGATGAATCAGGCATTTCCGATGCAGTAAAAGACGCAAATGTATCCATTGAATATGTAAACGGCGAACAACAGGTAATATTAAACGGTGAAAACGTAACACCTATACTTCGTACGGAAGAAGTCGGAAATATGGCTTCGGCCTCAAGCGTATATAAGGCTGTAAGAGCACATTTACTTGAACTTCAGCGTAGTCTTGCCGCTTCAAAAGATGTTATAATGGACGGTCGTGACATTGGTACATGCATTTTACCAAATGCAGACCTTAAAATCTTCTTAACAGCAACAAGTGCAGAACGTGCAAGAAGAAGATGTGAAGAATTAAAGCAAAAAGGTGAAAATGCCGATTACGAGAAGATAAAAAAAGATATAGAAGAGCGTGACTATCGTGATTCACACAGAGAAATAGCGCCTTTAAAACAGGCAGAAGATGCAATATATCTTGATTCTTCGGATCTTAACATAGATGAAGTCGTTGAAAGGATTAAATCATATATTAAATGATGATAGTAACTGTAGCTAAAACAGCCGGATTTTGCTTTGGAGTAAAGCATGCCGTAGATGTCGCATATAAACTTTCGGAAGATAATGAAACACCTATATACACATACGGTCCTTTAATTCATAATGAAGAAGTAATAAAAGAGCTTTTAGAAAGAGGCGTAAAAGAAGTTGATGATATCAATCTTTTTCCTCAATTACCTAAAGGTAAAGTTATAATCAGATCGCACGGGGTATCCAAAGCAGAAGAAGACGAGATTATATCAAGCGGACATGAGATTGTGGATGCAACTTGCCCGAATGTCAAAAAGATACATAAAATTGTTTTAGAACACTCAACCAATAATGAAACAATTGTTATAATCGGTGATAAAACACACCCTGAGGTCAAAGGAATCCTAGGATGGTGTGTTGGCAAAAAGGCTGTAATTCTGGGCTCTTTAGAAGATGCAAATGTATTTAATGATGAAAATGATGAAAAAATACTGATTGTATCTCAAACAACATTTAATCAGAATAAATTTAAACAAATTGTTGAAATTGTATTGAAAAAAAGGTATGATATTAATGTTATTAATACTATCTGTAATGCTACCAGGGAGCGACAGGACGAAGCCGCGTCTTTAGCCGAAAGTAACGACGCAATGATTGTTATCGGAAGCAAGACCAGCTCTAATACGCAGAAGCTATACGAGATATGTAGTAGTAAATGCAAGAATACTTACTATATACAAACTGTCAACGATCTTGACCTATCAAACGATCAAGACATTCATTCTGTAGGTATTACCGCAGGGGCATCAACCCCAAACAAATTAATCGAGGAGGTTCAAAAGAATGTCAAATAATGACTTTGAACAAATGCTGGAAGAATCATTTAAAACTATAAAGAATGGAGACGTCGTTGAAGGTACAGTCATTGGTGTAAAGCCAGACGAGATGACAGTTAATATCGGTTACAAGCATGACGGTATACTTACTCGTAATGAGTATTCCAATGAACCTACCGATCTTACAACAGTCGCAAAAGAAGGCGACAAGATTACAGTAATGGTTGTTAAGATCAATGACGGCGAAGGCAATGTAATCCTTTCTTATAAGAGATTAAAAGCTGACGCTTCAAACGAGAAGCTTGCTGCAGCATTTGAAAATCATGAAGTACTTAAAGCGCGTGTATGCGAGATCTTAAAGGGTGGTATTTCGGTTAACATCGACGAAGCAAAGGTATTCATACCTGCAAGTCTTGTTTCCGATGCATTCGAAAAGGATCTTTCAAAATACAAAGATCAGGAAATCGAATTCGTTATTACAGAATTCAATCCTAAGCGTCACAGAATTATCGGTGACAGAAAGCAGCTTGTAGTTGCAAAGAAGGAAAAGGCTCAGTCAGAACTTTTAGATCGCATCAAAGAAGGCGATGTTATCGAAGGAACAATCAAGAATGTTACAGACTTCGGTGCATTCGTTGATCTTGGCGGAGCAGACGGACTTCTTCATATTTCCGAAATGTCATGGGGCAGAATTGACAGCCCGAAGAAGTTCTTCAAGCCTGAAGATAAGGTTAGAGTATTCGTTAAGGCTATTAAGGGTACAAAGATTGCTCTTTCAAGAAAGTTTGAAGACGAGAATCCTTGGAAAGATGCAACAACAAAGTATGCTGTTGGTAACATTGTAAAGGGTCATGTAGCACGCCTTACAGATTTTGGTGCTTTCGTTGAACTTGCAGAAGGCGTTGATGCATTATTACATGTATCACAGATTTCTAAAGAGCACATTGAGAAGCCGGGTGATGTATTAAAGATTGGCGATGAAGTAGAAGCAAAGATCGTTGACTTTAATGAGCAGGATAAGAAGATAAGTTTAAGTATTAAAGCTTTAAGCGAGTCTGAAGAACCTAAGGCTTCAGAAGAGTAAGCAGACAAACAGTAAATGAGGTGAACACATGCCAGTTCTTGAAGGTTACGAGAAGTTTAAAAGCGATGTTTACAATCTTACAAAGATTGATCTTAACGCTTACAAAGAGAAGCAGATGAAAAGGCGTATTGATACGCTGATTGGTAAGAATATGTGTAACACATACGATCAATATGTTACATTAATTCGCGAAAACAAAGACCGCTTTGAGGAATTTGTTAATTTTCTTACGATAAATGTATCTGAGTTCTATCGTAACCCGGAACAGTGGGACATTCTTCATAAAGAAGTATTTCCTAACTTAATCTCTAAATACGGCCAAAATCTTAAGATTTGGAGCGCTGCCTGTTCAACAGGTGACGAACCGTATTCATTGGTTATGGCATTGTCCAGACATTTGCCGTTAGAAAAGATAAAAATATATGCAACTGACATAGATAAGCAGGTTATTGCAAAAGCTAAGGTTGGACTTTATTCAGCAAAGAGCATTGCAAACGTACCTGAAGATCTGAAGAAAAAGTTTTTCACTGAAATTGGTGGCTCCTACCAGATCTCTGACGCGATCAAGCAGAGAGTTGAGTTTAAGGAACATAATCTTTTAAAAGATCCTTACCCGACAGGCTATCATTTAATCGTTTGTAGAAACGTATTGATTTATTTCACTGAAGAAGCAAAGGAAGAAGTTTACGCCAAGTTTAACCAAGCGTTAGCTCCTGGCGGAACATTATTTATCGGCTCAACAGAGCAGATCATCAATTATCGCGAATTAAATTATGATCGCTCCAAGTCTTTCTTCTTCATCAAGCGCGTATAATTTTTTGAATTTTTAATTGAAAATGTCTACTTATGTACTGTAGATCAAATAAGTTTTGAAAGGTCGAACCGAATAGGTTCGACCTTTTGCTTTTGTGGAATCATTTTGTTTTTAAAAACATCAGAGCTGTTTCAACGTACTTCTTCATAGATACGGAATCATTTATAATATCATTTGAGGCATTGAATTTTGAATAACAGTTTGAATATGTCGCTTTTTCCTTTGAATCTTTGTCTACGAATGTTGCCATTTCCTTTAGTATTGCCATATCTTCGTTTTTTAGATATACATAGTTTTTAATATCTAAATGAGGATATTTACAAAGCCCGTTTTCTATAGGTGTTGATATTACAAGATTATCATCTTCGACATACAAAGATATATATTCTTTTCTGTATCGAATAGATGTCGGAAGAGTATATCTTAGTTTGCAGCGAATTATTAGTTCTGTTACTTCGTTTCCGTAATAATCTTTTGAAGTTACAGTTTCCGTTTTTTTAAATTCAAAATCATTGGTAAGTGCATTAAAATACTTAGTTATTGAAATCAGTTTAATCATTCCAAGCACGTCTTCATAATTATGTAACAGCAGCAGATGTTCATCAGCTTTTTCTTTTGTCTTTTCGAAATTAAAGAATACATTTATAAGCTCACCGCCGGAATATTGATCATATCTATCGATTTTTAAAAAATCTTCAATTGTCTTTTGCTTTAAATTTGCAAGTGAGAGTATATTTTTATATGGTTTGATTTCTTTATATATATCGTATGAATTTAAAAACATATCTTTTGAATCAATGTTAAATTTCTTGGCTTTTTCCAATAAGTAGGGTATATCAAATTGGTCACCGTTGAAGCTGATATATTTATCGGTTCCCGAAGCATACTCAAAGAAAGAGGTGAGAAGGACTTCTTCCTCAGTACGGTTTTCTGCAAGATACTGAACAATATTTATATATTCGCCTTTCTTCAAAGCACATCCGACCAGGTATAGATATGAACTTCTTGCCGAAAAGCCCGTTGTTTCGATATCAAAAAACAGCGCATTGTCCGGAATAATTGGAGGCTCAACAAAAGGTATTTTGTTAACCGGTATTTCATTTTGAATTATTTTCATATGCCCTCCGAAGTCTGATAAATTTATATTTTGCGTTTATTAAGATATTTTAATAACATTATATCACATTGCGAATTTATGTGTTATAATATACTTTGTATTTTGTATTTTTTTGTATTTTGATAATCTTAATATTGAAAGGACACATAGATGGGAGACTTAACATTTAAAGGTGGAGTTCATCCTTTTGAGGGAAAAGAACTTACCAAAGACAAACCAATCAAAAAGTACCTGCCAAAGGGAGAGCTTGTATATCCGCTTTCTCAGCATATAGGTGCACCTGCAAAGCCCGTTGTAACTGTCGGAGAACATGTTAAAATTGGACAGCTTATAGCAGCAGCAGACGGCTTTATGTCCGCACCTATATATGCTTCTGTATCAGGTACGGTTAAAGCACTTACCGAGCCACGTCTTAATGCGGTATCGGTTTATGTAAATTCTATCGTCATTGAAAACGACAACGAGTATTCTCATGTTGATTACGATGAAGTGGAAGATTGTTTCTCGCTTTCGCGTGATGAGATAATGGAAAGAATCACTCGCTCCGGTATTGTCGGAATGGGTGGTGCGGGATTTCCGTCTCATGTCAAGCTTTCTCCTAAGGAGCCTGAGAAAATAGAATATATCATTGCGGATTGTGCCGAATGTGAGCCATATCTTACATCCGATCACCGACTTATGCTTGAAGAGCCGGAAAGCCTCATTAACGGTTTACGATTAATAGTTTCGCTTTTTCCTAATGCACACGGAATTATTGCAATTGAAAATAACAAACCTGAATGTATTAAAAAAGTAAAGGAATTAGCTGACGGTGTTGATAACATCGAAGTTAAGATTGTTGAAACCAAGTATCCTCAGGGCGGTGAGCGTCAGTTGATATTTGCCACAACCGGCAGATGCGTAAATTCAACTATGCTTCCTTCTGATGTCGGATGCATTGTTATGAATAATGCAAGTATCATGAACATGTATAAGGCTGTAAAATTTGGTCAGCCACTCACTCATAGAATCGTTACCATTACAGGTGATGCGATTAACGATCCGAGAAACTTTGATGTGCCGCTTGGTACAGCATTTCTTGAGCTTGTTGAAGCTGCAGGCGGATTTAAAGTTGAACCCGAAAAGATTATCTGCGGCGGTCCTATGATGGGATTTGCGGTATTTAATACAGATATTCCTGTTGTAAAGACTACAAGTGCTATGCTTTGCGTAACTAAGGACCAGATTGCAATGTATGAATCTACTGCATGTATTAACTGCGGTAAGTGCGTTGAAGTCTGTCCTTCACGTCTTGTTCCTTCACGTCTTGCAAAGCTTATGGAACATAATGACATTGATGCATTTGAGGCAATGCACGGTGCCGAATGTATGGAGTGCGGATGCTGCAACTTCATATGTCCTGCTAAAAAGCACCTTACACAGATGATTAAAACCGGTCGTCAGACTGTACTTGCAAGAAGAAGAAATAGAAAGTAGGAGAATAAAATGAGCGATTTATTGAATGTGTCTTCGTCACCTCATGTTCGAAGCACTCTGACAACAAAAAAAGTAATGCTTTATGTAATAATCGCATTACTCCCGGCATGTTTCTTCGGAATATATAATTTCGGATTCAATGCCGCATTACTCATACTTGTAACAACTGCTTCATGTGTTGCAACAGAGTATGTATTTAATCTTATTACCAAAAGAAAACAGTCAATAAACGACCTTTCCGCTGTTGTAACAGGCATTCTTTTGGCTTTAAACTATCCGTCAACACTTCCGTGGTATTTGGCTATAATCGGCGGTATGTTTGCAATATTCTTTGTCAAGATGGTATTTGGCGGTTTGGGACAAAACTTCATGAATCCTGCACTTGGTGCAAGATGCTTCATGGTAATATCTTTTGCAGGATATATGACAAACTTCCCTGTAATTGATGAGGTTGCAACAGCTACGCCACTTGCAATGATAAAAGCAGGAGAGTCATACGACCTCTTTAAAATGTTCATTGGTACAACTTCAGGTACTATCGGTGAAACAAGTGCATTAGCAATTCTTATCGGTGCGCTTTTCCTTGTTGCAACAGGAATCATCGATCTTACAATACCTGGTATTTATATTTTGAGTTTCAGTGCATTTATTCTTGTCTTTGGCGGAAGAGGATTTGACCTTACTTTCCTTCTGGCACATATACTTGGTGGCGGATTACTTCTTGGTGCCTTCTTTATGGCAACAGACTACGTAACAAGCCCAATTACAACAAAGGGAAGAATAATTTACGGTATAATTCTTGGTATTTTAACCGGATTATTCAGGATTTACGGTCAGTCAGCGGAAGGTGTATCTTTTGCGATTATCTTCTCAAACCTTCTCGTTCCGCTTATTGACAAGATTTCAATGCCTACACCATTTGGATACGGAGGTAAGAAATAATGAAAAGAATTATAAACGATACATTACGTATCTTCCTTATAACACTTATCTCCGGACTTATGCTCGGCCTTGTATATGAAGTTACAAAAGAGCCGATTAAAGAAGCAAATGATAATGCAAAAAGAGAAAGTTTGGAGAAAGTCTTCCCTGATGCATCTGCTTATTCAGATCCATGTGATATTGAAAATACGGAAGAATTATTTAAACAATATGATCTTGAAGGCGTAAGGATAGACGAGGTTATATCGTGTTTTGAAGCTACATCTTCAACAGGTTGGCCTTTAGGATATTGTATTACCGCAACATCATCTAAGGGCTATGGCGGTGACATTACCGTTATGGTAGGTATTAGCCGTGATAAAGGTACAGTATTAGGTATATCAATTCTTTCTCTCGATGAGACTCCGGGTCTTGGTATGAAGTCCACCGAGGAAGCATTTTACGGACAGTACTCAAAGGAAAATTACATCGGCTTATTCAACGTAACAAAGACCGGTGCAAAAGCCGAAAACGAGATTGATGCAATTTCCGGAGCAACAAAAACATCTCGTGCCGTAACAGATGCTGTAAACGCTGCTGTTGCGTACTACATGAACTTTTTAGCTGAAGGAGGTACAAAATAATGAATAAACCTCTGGAGAGATTATATAACGGTATCATAAAAGAAAATCCTACATTCGTTCTTATGCTTGGTATGTGTCCAACTTTAGCGGTTACAACATCTGCATTAAACGGTCTTGGTATGGGACTTTCAACGACAATGGTACTTGCACTTTCAAACCTTCTTATTTCGCTTTTAAGAAAGGTTATAACCGACAGAATCAGAGTTCCATCCTTTATAGTTATAGTTGCATCATTCGTTACAATGGTACAGTTCCTTGTTCAGGCATATGTACCGACAATATATGATGCGCTTGGAATTTATATTCCGCTTATAGTTGTTAACTGTATAATCTTAGGCCGTGCTGAAAGTTACGCGTCAAAGAATCCTCCGATACCGTCATTCTTTGATGGACTTGGAATGGGTCTTGGATTTACATGTTCAATTACAATAATCGGTGCGGTAAGAGAACTTATCGGTGCCGGTACAGTTTTGGGTCAGCATATAATTCCGATTAAAGATGTTGCAACAAACACCAACGGATATATACCGATATCAATAATCGTTCTTGCACCGGGTGCTTTCTTTGTTCTCGGAATAATAATGGCGATTATTAATCGAATTCATTTAAATCAGGCCAAGAAGGGCATGAGAACATATGAAACATCAGGATGCAAGGGCTCATGTATGTCTTGTTCTCAGTCAAGAGTCTGTTTGAATTCAGTAAATAAAACCGACGAGAAGAGCAGCTATAATATTAACGCTAACGAATAATAGAAAGGAGTAAGATCATGAAAACATTATTACTTGTGACTTTAGGTGCGGCAATAGTTAATAACGTTGTCTTAAGCCAGTTCTTAGGTCTTTGTCCTTTCCTTGGCGTATCAAAGAAGGTTAAGACTGCCGCAGGTATGGGTGGTGCAGTTATTTTCGTAATGACACTTGCATCCCTTGTCTGCTCACTTATTGAATACTTTATTTTAAAACCTGCAAACCTGGAATACTTAAGCACGATTGTGTTTATTCTCATTATTGCTGCTTTGGTACAGTTTGTAGAAATGTTCTTAAAGAAAAATGTAAAGTCTCTTTACAATGCATTAGGCGTTTACTTACCGCTTATAACCACAAACTGTGCGGTACTTGGTATTGCATTAAAGAACGCTCAGCTTGGATATAACATTTTATATTCAACACTTAACGGTACATTCACTGCCGTTGGTTTTGCAATTGCAATAATAATTATGGCCGGCATCAGAGAGAAGATTGAATATAACGATTATCCTGAAAGCTTTAAAGGTCAGGCTTCTGTGCTTATAGCCGCAGGCCTTATGGCTATTGCTTTCTTCGGATTTTCCGGTTTGATATAAGGAGGATATGATGACAGGAATTATAATAGCAGGCGTTCTTATCGCTGCAGTAGGTCTTTTCATCGGAATATTCTTAGGAATAGCCGGAAAGAAGTTTGAAATTTTGGTTGATGAAAAAGAAGAGAAGATTTTAGAAGCATTGCCGGGTAACAACTGTGGCGGATGCGGATATCCGGGTTGTGCAGGTCTTGCTGCCGCAATAGCCAAAGGCGAAGAGCCTTGCAACAAATGTCCTGTAGGCGGAAATAAAGTAGGCCGCATCATCGGTGACATTATGGGTGTTTATGTTGCAGATCAAAAACGCCAGGTTGCATTTGTTCAGTGTGCGGGAACTTGCGAAAAAGCTCCAAATAATTATAATTATTATGGAAGACTTGATTGCGCATTTGCATATAAAGTACCGGGAATGGGTCCTAAAGCATGTGATCACGGATGTCTCGGATACGGTAATTGTACAAAGGTATGTGAATTCGACGCAATACATATTATCGACGGCATTTCCGTTGTTGATAAAGAAGCATGTATGGGATGCGGCAAGTGTATAAATGAATGTCCGTTCCACCTTATCACACTTGTTCCTTATGATGCAAAGCACATCGTACATTGCTCTAGCACGGATATAGGAAAGAAAGTTAATGAAGTATGCTCTGTCGGATGTATAGCATGTAAAATTTGCGAGAAGAACTGTCCGGCAGATGCAATTCATGTAGTTGATAATATTGCACGTATCGATCAGGACAAATGTACACAGTGCGGTATCTGTGCTGAAAAGTGTCCGAAACATGCAATACTTTGATGGTTTGGTTTATATTTTATGAGTAAGAAACTTATAGTAAACAAAATACTCTATGATATACTTGAAAATGCTCCTGAAGAGGAAATAACTCGTCAGGAGTATTTCATAGAGCAATTAAAAGAATATGTGGCAACAAAGGAAAAAGTGCTTAACCGTAAGCTTAAGTATATTATAAACACCTTTGGTTGCCAGATGAACGCCAGAGATTCCGAAAAAATTTCCGGCATACTTGAAAGTGCGGGTTTTATGCCTTCCGATGATGAAAAGCACGCGGACTTTGTGTTATATAACACCTGTACCGTAAGAGAAAATGCCAACAATAAAGTGTACGGGAGACTTGGGTATCTTAATTCATTAAAGCAAAAGAATCCTGATATGATAATTGCTTTATGCGGTTGTATGATGCAGGAAGAAAATGTACGCGAAAAGATTAAAACGACCTATCGCTTTGTAGATCTGGTATTCGGAACGCATAATATATTTAAGTTTGCAGAACTTCTCGTTTCATCTATCTATACCAATAAACAGGTTATGGAAGTATGGGACAAAACAGATAAAATTGTAGAAGAGTTACCTATAGTACGTAAGTATTCATATAAATCAGGCGTAAATATAATGTTTGGTTGCGATAACTTCTGTTCTTACTGTATAGTACCATATGTACGTGGTCGTGAACGAAGCCGAAAAAGCGAAGATATCATAAATGAGATTAAAAAACTTATAAGCGACGGTGTAACCGAGATAATGCTCCTTGGTCAAAATGTTAACTCTTACGGAAAAGGTCTCGATGAAAAAATTACCTTTGCCGAGCTTTTGGATAGAATAGCTAAAATCGAAGGATTAAAGCGTATCCGTTTTATGACATCGCATCCGAAGGATTTATCTGATGAACTAATAGATGTAATTGCAAAGCATGATAATATCTGCAAGCATTTTCATCTTCCGGTACAATCAGGTAGTACACGCGTTTTAACGGAAATGAATCGTCATTATACAAGAGAGCAGTATTTGGCGCTCGTAGATAAAATACGTGCCAAAATCCCAAATATCGCGCTCACAACGGATATTATTGTGGGCTTCCCGGGAGAAACCGAAGAAGAATTTGAAGAAACATTAGATCTCGTAAAGCGTGTACGTTATGATTCCGCTTTTACCTTTATCTATTCAAAAAGAACCGGTACAAGAGCTGCATTAATGGAAGATCAGATTCCCGAAGATGTTGTATCAAAGCGATTTGACCGATTATTAAAGGAAGTCCAAAAGATTTCTGAAGAAAAAGCTAAAGAACTTACCGGTAAGACTGTCGAAGTTTTGATTGAAGAAGAAAACGAAAAAGAAGAAGGTTTCCTTACCGGACGTCTTGAGAATAACTCGGTAGTTCATTTTAAGGGAGATAAGACGCTTATCGGTTCATATAAAAATGTGCATCTTGATGAATGTAAGGGCTTTTATTATATAGGTACCTTGCAGTAAGTAAATAGGAGATTAATATGTATTCATTCTTACAGGGCTTTGTAGATGAAATAATCGATAATGAATTGATACTTAACGTAAACAATATCGGTTACAGTATATTTATTCCAAAATCAATTATAAGCGAACTTCCGGACAAAAATACAGAAGTTCGTTTATATACTTATTTTGTTGTTCGTGAAGATGCAAATGTATTGTATGGATTTTTGACTAAGGAAGACCGCGAGCTTTTTAAAAAAATGCTTACAGTTAATTCTTTGGGTCCGAAGGGGGCACTTTCCATACTTTCTGTTATGTCGTCAAACGAACTTATGCTTGCGATTATGAATAACGATGACGAATCCATAAGCAAAGCCCCTGGTATCGGTAAAAAGACAGCTCAAAAACTCATCCTGGAATTAAAGGATAAACTTGATTTTGAAGAGGCAATCTTAAATATATCCTCAAAGAAGCTTTCTCCTTCACTAATTGCGGCTAAAGAAGATGCGATTGCAGCTCTGACTGCTTTGGGTTATACTGAAAAGGAAGTCAAAAAAGCCATATCCGATATGGATCTTACCGATGATATGACAAGTGAAAGCATATTGAAGAAAGCTTTGATTGCACTATCTTTTTAGATTTAAGAGGTTATAAATGGAAAAGCGAATCATTGAAACCGAGATTACAAGAGAAGAAGACCGAACCGAAAATTCGCTGAGACCCAAATTCTTGTCTGAATATATAGGACAGAATAAAGTCAAAGAGAATATGAAAATTGCGATAGAAGCCGCCAAAATGCGAAAAGAAGCATTGGATCACTGCCTTTTTTACGGACCTCCGGGACTTGGTAAGACTACAATTGCATATATTATTGCAAACGAAATGAACGTTAATATAAAAATCACTTCAGGTCCTGCCATTCAAAAGCCTGGTGATATGGCTGCAATATTAAGTTCATTGCAGGAAGGCGATATTCTTTTTGTAGACGAAATACATCGCCTTTCACGTGAAATAGAAGAAGTATTATATCCTGCGATGGAAGATTTTGCAATTGATATCATGATTGGTAAAGGCACCGCAGTTAAATCCGTACATTTGGATTTGCCGCATTTTACTTTGATCGGTGCTACTACAAGAGCAGGAATGCTTTCGGCGCCGCTTCGTGACAGATTTGGTGTAATAAACCACCTTGATTTTTATTCTCCCGAAGAGTTACAAACAATTATTAAAGCATCCGCCCAAAAGATTGATGTCAAAATCGAAGATTCCGGTGCCCTTGAGCTTGCAAAAAGATCAAGAGGTACACCACGTCTTGCAAACAGGCTTCTTAAACGCGTAAGAGATTATGCGGCAGTTATGTCTGACGGGGTTATAACAAGAGAAATTGCCGATGAATCTTTAAATAAGCTTGATATCGACGAACTTGGTCTTGACCGAAATGATAAGACTATTCTTTTAACGCTTATTGATAAGTTTAACGGCGGGCCTTTAGGTCTTGAAACTATGGCGGCATCAATCGGTGAAGATGCCGGTACAATAGAAGATGTATATGAACCGTATCTTTTAAAAAACGGATTCATTCAAAGGACTCCGCGTGGCAGAATTGCGATGCCTATAGCCTTTGAACATTTTAAAAGACCTATTCCGGATAATTACAATAATTAAATTACATATTGTAAATTGTGGGTTTTGCGTATATAATATACTATATGTAGTGGATTATTATATTAAGGTGGGTCATATATGGCAACTAAGATTAGTGCAGACGTGCTGATTGGCGGTAAAGTATATACATTAAGCGGCTATGAAAGTGAAGAGTACTTTCAGAAGGTTGCTTCATACTTAAATAAAAAGATTGATGAGATGGTTACCGGGCTTGACGGATATAACCGTCTTCCTCAGGATACCAAATCACTTCTTTTAGAGCTCAATCTTGCTGATGATTACTTTAAATCCAAAGAGCGTGTCGAAGAATTGGAAGCAGATCTTAATGATTATAAGCAGAATCAATCCGATATGAAGCATGAGCTTATTGCCTTGCAGATAAAAATGGATACATTAAAGGACTCCATAGTTGAGCTTGAAAACAAAAACAAAGAACTGCTTTTAAACAAAGAACAGCTTGAAGCAGCATTGGATAATAAATTATTAGGTTAGACAGATACTCCATTTTTCATATCTTGAAAAATGGAGTTTTTACGAGGTGGATATGATAGAATTACTTGCTCCTGCAGGAAATATAGATACATTTTATGCAGTTATTAACGCCGGATGTGACGCAGTATATGTCGGCGGCCCAAAATTCGGTGCAAGAGCATTTGCTAAGAATTTTACCGAAGAAGAACTTGTATCTGCCATTAAATATGCCAATCTTCATGGCAAGAAAGTCTATATGACTTTTAATATCTTGCTTAAAGATTCTGAATTTCTAAATGGTCTTAATATGCTTATCCCGTTTTATGAAGCCGGTTTACACGCTGTAATTATTCAGGATCTCGGGCTTATTCCGTACTTGAGAGAATATTTTCCTGGATTAGAAATTCATGCAAGTACACAGATGTCTGTATCAAACGTGGACGGAGCAAGATTTCTTAAAAAAGAGGGCGTGTGTCGTGTTGTTACGTCGCGTGAGCTTTCATTAAAAGAGATTAAAAAGATAAAAGACGAAACAGGTGTTGAAATTGAGTCGTTTATTCACGGTGCGCTTTGTTATTCTTATTCGGGTCAATGTCTTTTAAGTTCGTTTATAGGAGGACGATCCGGTAACAGAGGTCGTTGTGCACAGCCATGCAGACTTCCTTATAAAGTCACAGACGAAAACGGTAGTGTTTTAAACGATTACTCTGAAGTCATAAGCATGAAGGATCTTTGTACAATTAATTTACTTCCTGATATCATAAAAGCAGGTGTTACCTCTTTGAAAATAGAGGGACGTATGAAAAAAGCTTCGTATGCTTATACAGTAACAAAAATATACAGATACTACCTCGACATGTTTGAAAAAACAGGTTCAATTAAGGTTACAAGAAATGACTTTAACGAACTTATGGCCTCAGGCAACCGAAATGGCTTTACGAAGGGATATTATAACGAATACAACGGACGCGATATGATAACCTTAAACGGCGCCGCGCACGAAAGCCGTGACGGCGAGCTTGATGAGGCAGTAATTTGCAGGAAAAAGCAACTACCGATAAAGATTCTTGCGGATTTTTCTTTGGAAAATGACAACATTAAGGTTTTATATAATGACAATATAATTGCTGATGTGTCAGATAGCATCACTGAAAAAGCATTGAATAAAGCAATGGATGTTGACGCCTTTAAAAAGCAGCTTAAAAAGACCGGTGATTCGTGCTTTGAAATAGATAATGACGAAGATATTTTAATTACAATAACCGGAGAATTATTTGTTCCTGTATCAAAATTAAATGAATTCCGTAGAAAAGCTTTTTCTATCGCTAAAGAAACTCTTTTAAACAAAACATACAGAACTTTTAATAAAAATTTACCAAGTAAAAATGCATCATCAAATAAGCCTGTAACGCAGCGCGTTTCTCTATACTCATACTATAATGAAATTCCTTTTTCTATACTCGATAGGGAATACGTAAACAGAGTATATGTTGACCTTGCATGTTTTAATGATAAGGCTAAAAGTTTAATTAAAAAATGCAATGAATTTGGTATTCCGGTATATCTGGCGTTGCCATACGTACTTAGAGAAAGAAATAAGACGACATTTAATAATATATTAAGTAGCATCGATCCATCTTCATATGAAGGCTTTTTAGTACGCACAATCGATTCGTATGCCTTTATAGAAAAAACATATCCGGATAAAAGAATAGTTACCGACAGCACTTTATATACGTTTTCATCATATTCAAACGAATATGTATCAAGTTTTAATAACATAACTGCAACTACCATGCCCATTGAATTAAGCGAAAAAGAGATTGACAATAGAAGCGCTTTTTTCTCGGAAATAATCTCTTACGGATATGTTCCTGCAATGATTACGGCAAATTGTATTAATAACACTGCAAACGGGTGCGAAAATAAAGAGCGTCTTATATATATGACTGACAAGAAGGGCTTTAAATTCCCTGTATTAAACAGATGCGTATATTGTACGAATCTCATATTTAACAGCGCGCCGATTTTAATATTCAATAAGAAAGTCAATCTTCCTTCAGTAGAATCCTTTAGATTGTCATTTCTTAATGAGACAAAAGAAGAAATTGAAAACATCTTCAAATTATGCTTAAAAAACGTCTTTGGTATTAAGGTAGATGCTTACGAGATAAAAGATTTTACAAGGCAACACTTTAAAAACGGCTGTGAATAATTACAAAAATATGGTATAACAGCTTCAAAGAAGCTGTTATCGCATTCGCTCGTAATATGAGCACAAGTGCTCGCATTACTCGCTTTATTGTGATATACTTATTAAGAATTTGTATACTATCATGGAGGGCGTACAATGATTAAAGCTACGAGCAGTGGTGGTGTAGTCGTATATCGTGGTAAAATACTGCTTTTATATAAGAACTACAAGAATCGTTATGACGGATGGGTTTTGCCAAAGGGAACCGTTGAAGAAAACGAAGAGCTTAACGAAACAGCTATCAGAGAAGTAAAAGAAGAAACCGGTGCAACGGCGACAATTATTAAATACATCGGTGAAAGCAATTATTCTTTTAACGCACCTGAAGATACCATAGAAAAAACCGTTCACTGGTATCTTATGGCATCGAATAATTACTACAGTAAGCCTCAAAAAGAAGAGTTTTTCACGGACTCCGGTTATTATAAGTATCATGAGGCATATCATTTATTAAAATTCCAGAATGAAAAAGCGATTTTGGAAGAGGCATACAATGAGTATCTGGAACTATCCAGGAACAATCTTTGGAGGAGTAAGAAATACTTTTGAGATTCTACGATGACTTATATATAAGCGAGTCGCTTATTAAAAAGAAAAATAAGATCATATGGAAAATTAAACACAACGTGCTTGTACCGCGCCTTTATTTGGTGCTTTTATCAAGTAACGGTAAGGATAATTTTAAAATAATCCCGTCGTATTTGTTTTTGCAAAAAAGCTATCCCCGCGATATGGAATTAATTCTGGGCATAGCAAAAACAGAAGATGAGGCAATTAAACTCATGCAGCAAATGGTGGAAGATGCCTTAAAGACAAATTCTCCCGAAGATATCAGGTCATATTTTACAAAGGATACAATATGAGCATATTTTTATTAATCCTTAAGATAATAGGAATTACGCTTCTTGTTGTTTTAGGGCTTATATTTCTAATTGCATTATTGATATTGTTCGTACCGTTTGTATACAATATCGAGCTTGTTGCACCAAGCAAGGATTTAAATGAATTCAGTGCGCGATTTAAGCTAAGCTTTTTGTTTTTCATTTCGTTTTTAGGTAATTATACAAAGAAAGATAGTTTTAATGCCTATTTGAGAATTCTTTTTTTAAAATTTAATCTTGGCGGCAAAGAAAAAGCAAAAGATAAAGAATCTGTACCAAATACGATAAACAGTGACAGCAGTACTAAGTTTAATGGCGAACACATAAAAGCAGAAAAGCTTTCATCTGAATCTGAAGAAATTAAAACAGAACCCAAAGATAATGTAAAGAAAAAAGAGCAAAAAGAAAAGAATAAGGCAAAAAATAAAGCAAAAAAGAAAGAAAAGAAGAACAGCAAAAGCTTTAAAAAGATTAAAGAAGAGTTTTCATTTTATTATAAAATGCTCAAAGACGAACGTAACAAAAAAGCATTTAGGTTCGTATTTGATAAGATTAAAAGAATCGCCAGGCATTACGGTCCAAGGAAGATTAAAGGTCATGCCACATTTGGATTTAGCGATCCTGCGAATACCGGTTACCTTACAGGCATCATAAGTATGTTTCCTGTGGTATATAATAAAAGGTTTGATATAACGCCAAAATTCGATGTAGACGAAACATTTATTGATATCAATATAAAAGCCAAAGGACATGTGGTAACTTTCTATCTTCTTTGGTATACTATACTTATATTGACAAACAGAAACATCAAACGAATGATTAAAAAATACAAAGCGCATAAGAATGCCGAATAAGGAGGAATAATAAATGTCAGAGAATAATTTCGTTTCAACGGTTGAATCATTGTTTCACGGAATGGACAGTTTCATTCATGCAGGTCTTGTAGTAGGAGAGGCTGTACATATTGGTGATACCATTATACTTCCTCTTGTTGATGTATCTTTCGGATGTGCTGCAGGCGCTTTTGAAAAGGGTAATAACAATAACGGTGCAGGAGGACTCGGCGGAAAGATTACTCCTTCAGCCATTCTCATTATCCAGAATGGCCATACAAAACTTGTAAACGTTAAGAATCAGGATTCAATGACTAAGATATTAGACATGGTTCCTGATATAGTTGATCGTTTTACAGCAGGCAAGGAGCCTAGCCTCGATGAGATGGTAAGCAAAGTAAAGAAAGACAAAAATAAAGCTGAGGATTAAATCCTCAGCTTTTTTAGTTAAATCAAATATTATGCTCTTTCAACTTTGCCGCTTCTTAAGCAAGAAGTGCAAACATACATCTTCTTAGGTGTTCCGTTAACTTTGCATTTAACAGATTTGATGTTAGATTTCCACATTCTATTAGATTTGTTATTAGCGTGGGAAACGTTATTACCGAAGTGAACGCCTTTTCCACATACACTACAAACTGCCATTCTAAGTGCACCTCCTTGCGTATTTTACTGCGAATTACATACTTCTCCCGTAATCGCAACATAAATATAATACCAAAACCGGTATTAAAAAGCAAGCAGTTTTTTTATAAATATAGCAATTTATAATTTGGCTATAAATCATTTAGAATAATAACACTTTTATTTTTATCTCAAAAAGATTATAATATATTAGTCATGGATATAATGACCTAAATTTGATTACAAACGGAGGGACATATATGAACGGTAAAATGGACACAGAATACGGTAGAGTTGTCATTGATGAAGAAGTTATCAAAACTTATGCCGGAAGTGTAGCAGTTTCTTGCTTTGGTATTGTCGGCATGGCTGCTGTCAATATGAAAGACGGAATCGTTCATCTTCTGAAGAAAGATTATTTAAATCATGGTATTGCATGTACCATTAAAGATAACCTTATTACAATCGATTTTCATGTTATTATTGCATATGGTGTGAATATCGAAACCATCTCCGAAACACTTATAAGCACCGTTAAGTACCAAGTTGAAGAATTCACCGGACTTAAGATTGACAAGATCAACATCTATGTAGAAGGTGTTCGTGTTATCGACTAAGGGAGGAAAGTAGATGTTAACCATAAATTCTAAGACACTTGCCAAGTGTTTCCTGGCAGGTGCTAAAAACCTTGAATCAAAAAAAGAATGGATAAATGAACTTAATGTATTCCCTGTACCGGACGGTGACACAGGAACAAATATGACTATGACCATAATGTCTGCAGCAACACAGGTTTCAGGATTAAACAATCCTTCGATGCAGGAATTGTGTAAGGTTATTGCTTCAGGTTCTTTAAGAGGTGCAAGAGGAAACTCCGGAGTTATCTTATCCCAGCTTCTTCGCGGCTTCACAAAGGTTGCCGAGAATCATGAAGAACTTGATGTAATTACATTATCTGAAGCTATTGAAAAGGCAGTTGAAACCGCGTACAAGGCTGTTATGAAGCCGAAGGAAGGTACAATTCTTACAGTTGCCCGTGGTATCAGTGAAAAGGCCTTAACAATAGTAAACGACGTAGAAGAAATAGAAGAATTCGTAAGCATTCTCTTTGAAGAAGGAGAAGCTGTACTTAAAACCACGCCTGAACTTTTACCTGTACTTAAACAGGCAGGTGTAGTAGACTCCGGCGGACAGGGACTTATTGAAGTACTTCGTGGTGTACTTGACGTACTTGAAGGTAAAGAAGTAGATTATTCAATCGCTTCTTCCGGTTCTTCTAGTGTATCTTCTTTTGCAAAGATTACTGCAGAGACAGAAGCCGAGATTAAGTTTGGTTACTGTACAGAGTTTATTATAGTACTTAATAAACCTATGACAGAAAAGGAAGAGCATGAATTTAAGGGATTCCTTGAGAGTTTAGGCGATTCAATCGTATTGGTTGCCGATGATGAAATCACAAAAGTTCATGTTCATACAAACGATCCGGGTAAGGCGATTACAAAGGCTCTTACTTTCGGTTCGTTAAGTAAGATTAAGATTGACAACATGCGTGAAGAGCATCAGGAAAAGCTCTTTAAGGATGCTGAGAAGCTTGCAAAAGAGCAGAAAGAAAAGGAAGAAGCTGCCGAATCAGCTCCTGCCGAAAGAAAACAGTATGGATTTATCTCTGTAACAGCCGGCGAAGGTTTGGACGAAATCTTTACAGGTTTATCTGTTGATTACCTTATAAAGGGCGGTCAAACAATGAATCCTAGTACAGAAGATATGTTAAATGCAATCGAGCATGTAAATGCCGATCATATCTTTATACTTCCTAATAACGGCAATATTGTTATGGCGGCAAATCAGGCCAGGGATTTAACGGAAGATAAGACCATTCACGTAATTCCGTCAAAAACAATTCCTCAAGGTATCGTCGCAATGATTAACTTCATTCCTGACAGAACACCTGAGGAGAATGAAGCTACCATGACTGAAGCTTTAGGTACTGTTAAAACAGGATCTGTTACATATGCTGTACGTGATACAGAGATTGACGGTGTAACAATTAAGAAAGATGACTTCATGGGCATCGGCGACAAGACAATTCTTTCTGCCGGCACTGATATTGATGCCGTCATAAAGGAAATGCTTGATAAGATGATAGATGATGATTCTGCAATAATCACAATCTATTATGGTGAAGATAAAACCGAAGACGATGCTAACGCATTGGCCGAGAAGTTTAACGAATATTACCCTGATCTTGATTGTGAAGTATACTATGGCGGACAGCCTGTATATTACTACTTTATCTCGGTAGAATAGGAGTTACATATGGAGCTTTCATCTTCAATTCTTGAAATTAAAGGAATTGGCGAGAAAACTGCAAAAGCATTTGAATCTAAAGGAGTATATACCGTAAAGGATATACTCCTTAATTTTCCATATAATTATATAAAGTATCCTGAGATATCAAATATAAATGATGCCTCTGAAGGTTCTACCGTAGCTGTTTTAGGTCGCGTATTAAACGTTCCTTATAACAGAGGCGGAAGATTAAAACAAGTCATATTAAGAATTGGCGACGATACGGGAAATATTACCGTATCTTACTTTAATATGCCGTATATCAAGAATGCTCTTAAGGTCGGCACAGTTCATGTATTTTACGGTCAGGTAAAAAAAATAGGCAATCAATTGCAACTTACTCAACCTAAAGTATTTGATGAAGCGGAATATAGCGATGTAAAAGCATATTTAAACCCTGTATACCATTTGAGTACGGGTATTTCAAATAACCTGACAAAGAAGGCGCTAAAAGAAGTTATATCACTTTCAGACAAAATAGAAGACTATATACCTGACAGTGTTATTCTGTCAAGAAACCTTCTTACTAAAGCAGATGCCATAAGGCTCCTTCATTTTCCAAAATGTGATGATGATATAATTCGTGCAAGATACAGAATGGTTTTTGAAGAATTCTTCTTATTCCTTATGAAGATTGAACTTAATAAGGGTAACATATACCATAACGGAATAATAATGGATTCTTTAGATTATGTAAAAGGCATATCCGCTTCTCTTGATTTTAAGCTCACCAAAGATCAGGAAAGTTCATTAAATGATATATTGTCAGATATGTGTACCGATGTGCCGATGCAGCGACTTCTTCAGGGCGATGTCGGCTCTGGAAAGACAATTGTGGCCTTTCTTTCGATGCTTAATGCTTCAAAGTCCGGATACGGAAGCGTACTTATGGCGCCAACAGAAGTTCTGGCAACACAGCATTACAATAACCTTATTGATTTCCTTAATAGAATTAACTATAGCGGAACAGTATACCTTCTGACAGGAAGCACCAAAAAATCCGAGAAACTTAAGATAAAAGAAGCTCTTTCAAAAGAAACCGACTATTTCCTAATCGGTACTCATGCGGTATTGGAAGAGGATTGCATATTAAATAATCTTGGACTTGTAATAACAGACGAACAGCATCGTTTCGGTGTGAAACAACGTGAAACCATAAATGAAAAAGGACTTTCACCTCATATACTGGTTATGTCTGCGACACCGATACCAAGAACATTATCAATAATCCTTTACGGAGACCTCAAGGTATCTTTAATTAAAACAATGCCTCAAAACCGCATTCCGATTAAGAACGCACTTGTCGACATTTCTTACCGAAAAACCGCATATGAATTCATAAGAAAAGAAGTGCAAAAAGGTAACAAAGCCTATATTGTATGTCCAATGGTTGAGCCATCTGAAGGCCTTGATATATGTGACGTCAATACATATGCAAATACTTTAAGAGACTACTTTAATGACGACATTAAAGTACAGATGCTTCATGGCAAGATGAAACCAAGCGAAAAAAATAAGATTATGGATGAATTCAAAAATGGCGATACTGATGTATTGGTTTCTACGACAGTAATAGAAGTCGGCGTCGATGTTAAAAATGCAACCGTCATGATGATTGAAAACGCGGAGCGCTTTGGCCTGGCGCAGCTTCATCAGCTTCGCGGCCGTGTTGGAAGAGGAGATTCTCAAAGTTATTGCATTTTCGTCAATTGCAAAGATAATGATAACAAACGCCTTGAAATATTAACCAAAAGTAATGACGGATTCTATATTGCAAATGAGGATTTACGTCTTCGAGGCCCGGGAGATATGTTCGGTGTTCGTCAAAGCGGTGAAATTGATTTCCTTATGGCAGATATATATAACGATGCGGAAATCTTAAAAGAAGCTTCGGAAGAAGTATCAAGAATAAAAAATGCTGCAATAATATCCCGTTATAAGGACATATTGCAGCAAAGTCTGAATATCTAAGTTTAATCATCGATTCTTGTCAAAGACTCGATTGACGGCGTCACAGTCATGGAGTAATTTGTATAATATACAACAAATCCCGGCTTGGCGCCGTTTGGTTTTTTAACTTCTTTTTTTATTACATAATCCACATCAACTTTCCCGTTATCGCGGCCTTTTGAAAAATATGCGGCAAGAGCTGCAGCCTCTTCATAGGCTTTATCTGTGAATTCCTTTGTGCCGGCTTTTAAAATAACATGGCTTCCGGGTATCTTTTTTGCATGAAAGAAATAGTCTTTATTACCGGCAAATTTGAAGGTGAGTTCATCGTTTTGATTATTGTTCTTTCCAACGTAAACATCAAATCCTTCGCTTGTCTTAAAGTGAAGCGGAGTACTTTTGTACTTTTCTTTTTTATCAGATGCGTGTTTCCTGATAAATGCAGTCTCCGTAAGCTCATTTCTTATAGCTTTAAGATCATCCTCTGTTTCTGCAATCTTCAAAGCATTCATGACATTCTCGAGGTATTCAATATTATCCGCCGTCTCTTTAAGTAAATTATCAAGTGCTTCACGTGTACGCTTTAATTTACTGTATTTGTCAAAATATGCTTTGGCATTTTCTGCAGCAGTTTTTTCCGGATCGAGCGGGATAGTTATTTCGTTATTATCATAATAATTAATACATTTTAACTCCTTTTCGCCACCCTTTAAATCATAACCATAGGTGTGCAATAATTCGCCATAAACCTTAAACTTATCCTTTTTGTCTGTATCACTGTATTGTTTTTTCTGCAGATCATATTTTTTGACATCGCGTTCAAGTATCTTTGTTACATGATTTCTCAATTCCAAAGACTTTTGCTTAATTCTTATCGCTTTATCTTTTTCATTGAAATAGAAGTCAAGCATTTCCGAAACTGATAAAAATTCTTTGCATTCCAATCCATTAAATAAATCATAAGGAAAAAGCGTATATTCATAAGGGATACCGTTTTTAAAATAAACCCTCGGGGAAAATGCAGCAATTTTAATCTTTTCAAAGAACATTTGATATATATTGAATAAATGCTCCTTTTCATCAGGCAAAAGCGATGAACACACCGCATCAGCATCAAGACTTGCTTCCAGAATTATCTCCGATGCGGCGACATTACTTAATCCTATAAGGCTTTTTTGAAGCACATCCGATGCTTTTTCATCCGTAGACATAATAGTAAAAAATTTTTCTTTATCTACTTCCAAAGGATTAATCTTTCTAAGTGTATTTGGTATAAAATACTCCCTGCCCGGTAAAACCTCTCGTACAGACGATACCGATGACGGAACATGACGTATTGCATCAAGAATCATATTATCATCATCAGTAAATATGATATTTGAATGCTTGCCCATAAGTTCAACTATAAGATGCTTTTTGCATTCATCACCAAGTTCATTCAAATGAGTAAGTGTAATATCTATAATTCTTTCAAAAGACGGCTGTGTAACATCAATTATACGTGCGTTATTAAGATGTTTTCTCAATAACATACAAAAAGTCGGTGCAGAAAGCGGATTTACTCTTTTTTCTTCCGTAAAATAACATAGCGGGAGAGAAGGACTTGCCGACAAAAGCAACATCCTTTGTTCTTTCTCGTTTTTTAATGTAAGTATAAGCGCGTCCTTTTCAGGCTGATTAATCTTAGTAATCCTTCCAGGAATAAACGTATTTTTAATTTCATTTATAAGCCCGGATATTGTAATTCCGTCAAATGCCATTTGATTGTACCTCTTTACTTAAAGTATGCTAAATATTATATCTGTTTTATTGACTTAAAACAAGATTTTATCTATAATAATAATATCTATGCATAGTGGTTGAAGTGTAAGCTGATGCATAGTATATCTTAAAATATTTTGGAGGATATATATGCTGCGTTCAATGACCGGATTCGGAAGAGCAGAAAAGACTTCCGAGTCGCATAAGATCAGTGTTGAAGTAAAGGCTGTAAATCACAGATATTTAGATCTTAATATCAAGATGCCTAAAAAATTCAACATGTTTGAAGCTCAGATACGTTCTATAGTCAAAGATTATATAGAACGCGGTAAGGTTGATATGTACATTTCTTTCGAGGATTACGGCGAAGAGAATGCAATCGTCAAATACAACAAAGAAATTGCAAACGAATACCTTACATATTTAAAGCAAATGAGCAATGATTTCTCTTTGGAAGATGATATAAGAGTATCTACGCTTTCCAGATTCCCTGATGTCTTTACAATGGAAGAGATCGAGACTGACGAAGAGGCGCTCTTTAACGAGCTTAGTCCTGTATTAGAAGAAGCTTTAAAGAAGTTTGTTGAAAGCAGAGTTGTTGAAGGTGAAAAATTAAAAACAGATCTTTTGCAGAAGCTTGATGAAATGGCTTCTCATGTTGATTTTATCGAAAAACGTTCACCTATGATTATTGAAGAATACAAGAATAAACTTACCGAAAAGATACAGACATTACTTTCCGATAATCACATAGATGAGACAAGAATTGCGACAGAAGTTACAATTTATGCCGACAAAGTCTGTGTTGATGAAGAAATTGTAAGGCTTAAAAGCCATATAGAAGCCACACGTACCGCACTTTTATCAGGCGAGTCTGTCGGCAGAAAGCTTGACTTTATAGCTCAGGAATTAAACCGTGAAGCCAATACAACACTTTCCAAATCTACAGATCTCGAAATCACAAATGTTGGTATCGAATTAAAGACTCTCATCGAAAAAATAAGAGAGCAGATTCAAAATATCGAATAGGAGGCTTTATGAAAAGAGGATTACTTGTAGTTTTTTCCGGATTTTCAGGTTCCGGTAAAGGCACTATAATGAAAAGACTTCTTGAAGAGCATAAGGATACCTATAGACTTTCAATTTCCGCAACAACCCGTGCCCCACGCGAAGGAGAGCGTGACGGCGTTGAATACTTTTTCAAAAGCATTCCGGAATTTGAAGAATTAATCAAGAATAACCAAATGCTTGAATATGCACAGTACGCCGGCAATTACTACGGAACGCCTCGCGCATATGTCGAAAGTGAGCTTGACAAAGGCCATGATGTTATATTGGAAATTGAGACGCAGGGTGCTTTAAAGGTTAAAGAGCTTATACCCGAAGCGCTCCTTATCTTTGTAACGCCACCGTCCGTTAACATTTTATATGACCGCCTTAAAAATCGCGGAACCGAGACAGACGAGGTTATTGCAAAGCGAATGGCTCAAGCGGCAAACGAAGCACTCGTTATTGAAAAATACGATTATCTTATTGAAAACGATAATCTCGATGAATGCGTAAAGGTTACCCATGAGATAATTAAGAATTCTCATGACCTTACATACAACAGAAAAGAATTAATTGACAATCTCAAAAATGATTTAAAGGAATATAAGAAAGGGGAATAAATATGTTACATCCATCATATTTAGACATCATGAAAGCAGTAAACAGCGGAGTAGAACTCGGTGAGGAGCCTGTTGTTAACTCTCGTTATTCTATCGTTATCGCTACTGCAAAGCGTGCACGTCAGATTATCGACGGTGCAGAACCACGTGCAATTTCCACTTGCGGAAAGCCATTTTCAACCGCAGTAGAAGAATTATATCGCGGCAAGATTAAAATCTTATCAACAGATACAAATTCTACAGCACCTACAAATACACTTTAAGTAAAAGTGCCGTAATGGCACTTTCTTTAGGCAAGGAACTTATGAAGCTACATTTGATTTCGCTTGGATGCGATAAAAACCTGGTCGATTCCGAAAGGCTGCTTTCAAAATACATAGACCTCGGCTATGAGATTACCGATGATGAATATGAAGCAGATGTTATTATTATAAACACATGTGCTTTTATTCATGATGCAAAGGAAGAAAGCATCGAAACTATACTTGATATGGCTCGTCTCAAAGAAGAGGGCAATTTAAAGAAGCTTATTGTTACCGGCTGTCTTTCCGAACGATACAAAGATGAGTTTTCAAAAGAGTTACCTGAAGTAGATGAAATTATCCCCCTTAAGGAAATTTCTGATTCTCTTGAAAAAAGAATCCTTTCCACACCGGGACATTTCGCTCACCTTAAGATTGCAGAGGGTTGTAACAAGAACTGTACCTATTGTGTAATACCAAAAATCCGCGGTCCATACAGATCTTTCCCTATGGAAAGTATCCTTAACGAGGCCAAAGCTCTTGCAACGCGTGGCGTTAAAGAACTTATTCTTGTGGCACAGGAAACTACACTTTATGGTATAGATCTTTACAAGAAAAAAAGCCTTCATATACTTTTACAGGAATTATCAAAGATTGACGGTATCGAATGGATAAGAATAATGTATTGTTATCCGGAAGAAATCTACGATGAGTTAATTAATGAGATTAAAAGCAACCCTAAAGTATGTCATTATCTTGATATGCCTATACAGCATATAAGCGATAACATTCTTAAAAAAATGGGCAGGAGAACCACAAAGAAAGAACTTATAGAGCGTATTTCAAATCTCAAAAAAGAAATACCGGACATTACTTTAAGAACTTCTCTTATCTGCGGTTTCCCCGGTGAAACAGAAGAGGACCACAAAGAGCTTCTTTCTTTTATCGAAGACATAAAATTCGACAGACTTGGTGCTTTTACCTATTCGGCCGAAGAAGATACCGTAGCATATGATATGGATGATCAGGTCGATGAAAAGATAAAGAAACGTTATAAACGCGAAATAATGTCTTTACAGAAAAAAATAATAACAGCAAAGAATAAAGCGCTTAAAGGTGAGACAATCAAGTGCTTTATTGAGGGAAATCTTGCCGATACCGATACGTATGTCGGAAGAACATATAAAGATGCGCCTGATATAGACGGTCTTATATTTATAAATTCTAAAAGAACACTTGTAACGGGGGACTTCGTAAGTGTGAGGGTTACAGGTGCCAAAGACTATGATTTATTGGGAGAAGAAATATAATGAATTTACCTAACAAACTTACAATCTTTAGAGTTATCTTAATTCCGTTTTTCGTCTTATGCATGCAGGACTTTGTTCCATATGGCAACTATTTTGCACTTGTAATCTTTATAATTGCATCACTTACCGATCTTTTCGACGGTAAGATTGCCAGAAAGTACAACATGATTACTAATTTCGGAAAACTTATGGATCCTTTGGCAGATAAACTTCTTGTATGTACTGCAATGATCTGCCTTATGGAAAAAACAATTCTTCCTGCAATTCCGGTTATCATTATAATTGCGAGAGAATTTATCATTTCCGCAATAAGACTTATAGCAGCATCAAACAATGTTGTTATTGCCGCATCCATATGGGGCAAAGCCAAAACAGTATCCCAGATGGTCATGGTAATTGTATTACTTATTCATTTCAAGCATGATTATTATTACTATCTCGAGCTTGTAACCATTATCGTTGCAACGATTCTTACGGTTATCTCGCTCGTTGATTATGTTATTAAAAATAAATTTTATTTGACGAGACAAACTAATGAATGTAAAAACTGCTGTTAACACAATTGCTTCTTACCTTATTGAGAATAACCGTACAATAACCTTTGCTGAAAGCGCAACAGCGGGGTTGCTTGCGTCAACTTTTACCGATTTCCCCGGTGTAAGTGCTTGTTTTAAAGGTTCTATTGTTTCTTACTCTGACGAAGTTAAGGCAGAACTTTTAAATATTGACAAAGCGATAATTGATGAGTATTCTGCCGTATCCATTAAGGTGTGCGATCTCATGGTTAAAAATGTTGCTAAAATGTTTAACGCAGATTACGCTATCTCGGTTACAGGTTATGCAGGGCCTACCGGCGGTTCCAAAAGCGATCCTATAGGAACGGTGTACATAGGAATTAAAACGCCTTCAAATACATTGGTTTTACGAAAGTATTATCCTGATATGAATCGCAATGAAATCAGAATGAATGTTGTGATTGATGCTTTTTCCTATTTGGCGGAGAATTTATAAATGAGAATTATTGCAGGTGAGCTTAGACATTTAAATCTAAAAACTCCCAAAGGGGACAATACGAGACCTACAACCGACAGGATAAAGGAAACATTGTTTAACATCTTGAATCCTTATCTATATGATTGTAAATTCCTTGATCTTTTTTCCGGATCAGGTGGTATCGGTCTTGAAGCAATAAGTCGCGGCGCAAAATGCGCCTATCTTATAGAGCGCGACAAATCCGCTATTGCATGCATAGAGGACAATATCAAGACTACCAAAACCAATGACAAAGCTTTCCTTATCAAGGGCGATGTAATTACAAAAATTGCTTCACTGCCATGCAAGTTTGATTTTATCTTCATGGACCCGCCTTACAATTTCGAACTCGAAAAAACGGCCATAGAAAGTATTATAAGATTTGATAAACTTGAAGATAACGGCCTTATAATTGTCGAGGCTGATTTAAATACTAAATTTGACTATTTAAAATCTTTCGGTCTTTATATAGAACGTGAGAAACTTTATAAAACGAATAAACATATCTTTATAAGAAAACTGGAGGAAAAATGACAAAAGCAATATGTCCCGGATCATTCGATCCTGTAACAAACGGACACTTAGACATCATAAGAAGAGCATCCAAAAGATTCGATGAAATATACGTTGCAGTGCTCACAAACAGCGCCAAAAATCCGTTGTTTTCTGCAGATGAACGTGTTACTATGATTAAAGAGGCTTTAAGCGACCTTAACAATATAACCGTGGTTTCATACAATGGTTTACTAGTTGATTTTTGTAAAGAAAACGGGATTTCAACGATTGTTAAAGGCTTACGTGCCGTTACCGATTTTGACTATGAATTACAGATAGCGCAGACCAATCGGGTACTTGCTCCGATGGTTGATACGGTATTTTTTACAACCTGTCTTGAATATGCATATCTTTCATCATCTATTGTAAAAGAAATCGCATCCTATCATGGTGATATAGAAAAGCTTGTTCCGCCAAACGTAAAATTACGTCTTTCGGAAAAATATAATAAATAGGGGAAGGTGTTAAAATGACAAGTAAGATTGAACAGATGATAGACGAAATAGAAGAGTACATTGACTCTTGTAAATTCGCTCCGTTATCAAAGGACAAAATCATAGTTAACTTTGATGAATTAAAAGAACTCATTTCCGAGCTCAAAACAAGAACCCCGGAAGAAATAAAGAAATACCAGAAGATAATTGCAAATCAGGAAGCAATCCTTGCCGATGCGAGAAAGAAAGCCGAAGAAATTATAAACGAAGCTCAGATACATACAAACGAACTTGTATCAGAGCATCAGATCATGCAGCAGGCATACTCCGAAGCCAACCGAGTTGTTACTCTTGCAACAAATCAGGCGCAGGAAATCCTTGATAATGCTACAACAGATGCCAACAACATAAGAACCGCAGCAATTGATTACACACGCGACATGTTAAACAGTGTTGAAAGTATCTTAAAAAACACTATCGACACCTCACGTCAGCGTCAGGATGCTTTTATAAACAATTTAAACGGTTGTCTGGATATTGTATTATCTAACAAGAACGAACTTCTTCCGCCGGAAGAAAAAGAAATAATCCCGACGTTAGAAAGAATAGAAAAAGAAATTGACCTTCCTCTTTCAGGTACATCAGAAAAGAACGGCCAGAACAACGAAAACTAGGAGGTTTATGAAAAAATGCGTAACTCACTCAATCTTAATCCGGATTCAGTATTTTATTACTTTGAGCAATTAGCTAAAATTCCTCACGGATCCGGCAACACAAAGGCAGTATCAGATTATTGTGTAAACTTTGCAAAAGAGCACAATCTTGAATGCCATCAGGATGCTGTTAATAATGTTATCATTATTAAAGAAGCAACAAAAGGATATGAAAATTCCGATCCTATAATCATTCAAGGACACCTTGATATGGTTTGTGAGAAGGAAGAAAATTGCAATATTGATTTTATGAAAGACGGTCTTGACCTTTATGTTGATGGGGACTTCTTAAAGGCAAGGGGAACAACACTTGGCGGAGACGACGGAATAGCTGTTGCTTTCGGTCTCGCGCTTTTAGAAGATGAAGAATTGGAACACCCTCGCCTTGAAATGATCTTTACTATAGACGAAGAGACGGGTATGGACGGTGTTCAGGCTATAGACTTAAGCCCTATAAAAGGTCATAAGATGCTTAATATCGACTCTGACGAAGAGGGCGTATTCTTAACAAGCTGTGCAGGCGGATGCGAAGTTAACATTTCACTCCCTGTTGACAGAGTTAAGACAAAGGGTACCGCGTTAAAGATTACTGTAAACGGTTTACAGGGCGGACATTCCGGCGCAGAAATTCATAAAGAGCGTGGTAATGCAAACAAGTTACTTGCCCGTGTAATGAAGAGATTACTCGATGATGTTGACTATGCACTTTATGAGCTTGAAGGCGGTTTAAAGCATAACGCAATTACAAGAATGGCAACATGCTCCGTAATAGTTGATGATAAAGATGTAGATCTTGTTAAAAAGCTTGTAGCCGAAGTCGAAAGCGACTTAAAGAAAGAATACTCAACTACTGACAAAGATGTATTTGTATCTGTTGAGAATTTAGGTGGCAAAGAGCTTGATGTAATTGACAGAACATCACTTACAAAGATTGTATTCTTGCTTCGTGAAATGCCTTACGGTGTACAGGCTATGTCAGCAGATATCGAAGGCTTGGTTGAAACATCGTTAAACCTTGGTATTTCAAAACTCGAAAAAGACGCTTATGAATGTGAGATTTCCGTAAGAAGCTCTGTTGCGTCAAGAAAAGCAGAAACAGTAGAAAGAGTTATCTTCCTCGGCGAGTTTATCGGTGCGAAGGCAGAAGCAACAGGAAGTTATCCTGCTTGGGAATACAAGAAAGATTCAACTGTAAGAACAGACATTGCCAACCTTTATAAAGAATTATTTAACGAAGAACCTGTGGTTACAGCAATTCACGCAGGACTTGAATGCGGATACTTCGATCAGATGATTCCTGGTCTTGACGCAGTATCGTTCGGACCTAAGAACCTTGACATTCATACTCCACAGGAGCGATTAAGCATTTCTTCCACAGAAAAATACTACAAACTCTTAAAAGAGTTCTTAAAAAGAGCAAAATAAATAACACAAAAAACCGGGAAGACCGCTTCCCGGTTTTTTAAGCGAAAATGAGTAATATCAGATTAGATAAATATATATGCGAACAATTTAATACTACAAGAAAAGAAGCAAAAGAGTTTATCAAACGCAATAAGATTGAAATTAACGGTGTTTTTACAAAAGACCCTGACTTTAAATTTGATAAAGAAATCGATTCTGTTATGATAAACGGCGAAGACATCGTTGCAAAAGAAGAACGCACATATATCTTGTTAAATAAGCCTTCAGGATATATATGTGCAAATTACGATGCAAAGAATCGAACTGTATTCGAGCTTTTGCCCGGCGAATATAAGAATTTCCAATGCGTAGGCCGTTTGGATATCGATACGGAAGGATTACTTTTAATAACAAATGACGGTGACTTTAATCACCGTGTAACTTCACCGCGCCACCATGTAGATAAAACATACTATGCGAAACTTATTAAACCAATATCGGGGGAAGATATAGATTCTGTAGCAAAGGGTGGAATTCTTTATTCAAAAGATGAAAAACCTTCTTTACCCGGCATATTAAAACCCGGAGAAGACGAATGTAGTGCATATATAACAATTCATGAGGGCAAATTCCATCAAGTGAAAAAGATGTTTTATGCGCTCGGCAACGAAGTTACCTATCTAAAACGTGTATCGTTCGGTTCCATAACTCTACCTGATGATTTAAAAGCAGGCAGCTATGTGCTTTTACCTGAAAACGAGGTGCTTAATTTATGAAAAACATCTTAAATAATATAGATACCCTTATCTTTGATATGGATGGCACTTTAATCGATTCCATGGGAATATGGCGAAAGATTGATGAAGAATTCTTTGCCAATCATAACATGCCGTTTCCAAACGATCTTTTAAAGAATATAGATGGGTTTTCATTTGATGAAACTGCCGATTATTTTTTAAATACTTATAAGTTTCCGTATACCAAAGATGAAATCAAAAACATCTGGCATAATATGTCATTTGAATACTATAGGGATAAAATACCATATAAAACCGGCGCTTTAGAATTCTTAAAAGAGATGAAAAGACGTGGGCTTAAAATGGGTATGGCAACATCTAATTCCAGAGAGCTTACCGATGCTATAGATTCAAGACTTCATTTTAGCGAATACATTACCGAAATTGTCACCAATAACGAAGTACCTCACGGTAAACCGGAGCCGGACATATTTCTTCTTGCTGCAAAAAGATTAAATTCAGCTCCAAATAATTGCCTTGTGTTTGAAGATATTACGGGCGGCATACTTGCAGGCAAGAGAGCGGGAATGAAAGTCTGTGCGCTTCATGACGAGTTTTCAATGATGATGGACGATGACAAGCGTCGCCTTTCCGATTACTACATAAATGACTATTTTGATATATTAAACTTATTATGAGAGAAATTATCTGTTCGAAAAACGAAGAAAATGTTACTTTAATCAAGGTATTAAACAAATACCTTCCTTTAGCGAACAATTCTTTTCTTTACAAAATGCTTCGAAAAAAGAATATCACTTTAAATGATAAAAAGGCTGAAGGCAATGAAAAGCTTAAGTTTAACGACAGCATAAAGATTTATTTTTCAGACGAAACCTTTGATAAATTCTCAGGTGCGAATGATAAAGGATATATCAATGAATACAACAGCCTCTCAAATCTTAATATATCAAGATTCAAGGTTATTTACGAAGATGATGATATCCTTGCTATAGATAAACCAGTCAATATGCTTTCACAAAAAGCTAAAGATACGGATATAAGTGCAAATGAGCTGTTTCTTTCATACCTTATAAAAACAAATAAGCTTACCTTAGATACCTTTAAAACTTTTCATCCTTCTGTTGCAAACAGACTCGACAGAAACACTACTGGGGTATTATTGTTTGGCAAAACCATGAAAGGACTCCATTACTTATCAAGTGTCCTTAAAGACCACTCAATAGACAAGTTCTATGTTGCATTATGCAAGGGATGTATCAATGAAAAAATCAAAGTCGATACGTATCTTATAAAAGATGAAAAAACCAACAAAGTACAAATAACCGATAATCCTAAAAATGCAGAACATATCCTTATGGATTATGAACCTATTAAGTTTTCTTCCGATTATACGCTTTTAAGAATAAAGCTTTTAACAGGAAAAAGCCATCAAATAAGAGCACACCTTTCGGCGATAGGTCATCCTATACTCGGCGATATAAAATACGGAGATAAAAAGATAAATGATATTTTGCGAAATAAGTTTAACCTTAATTCGCAACTTCTTCATGCAAACATAATAGATTTTAAAAGCGGAAACAAAATAGTCGCACCGATTCCACAAATTTTTGATACAATAATTGGTTGGGAAGGTAAGAACAAATGAAATTATATTTAGTAAGACATGGACAGACCGATTATAATAAAGCAAGAAGACTACAGGGAATCCTTGATATTCCTTTAAATGATTACGGAAGATATCTTGCAAAAATTACTAAGGCTGGATATGACGAGAACAACATAAGATTTGATGTTGCTTATTCATCAGATCTTTCAAGGGCATATGAGACAGCCGACATTCTTTGTGACGGTAAACTTGATATTATAAAAGACACAAGGCTCCGTGAAATTAAATTTGGCCATTTTGAAGGATTTCAATTAGATAACATATCAATTGACGGCCCAAAGGATATCGCCCTTTATAATTGCATATATGATTGTGAAAATTATATTCCGGATGATGATGCAGAAAGTTTCGACGAGCTCTACAAAAGAACCGCTGATTTTCTTGAAATGTTAAGATCTACATATAAGAACGGCGAGACTATACTTGCTGCAACACACGGTGGTTGTTTGAAAGGTTTTTTGCATAATCTCTTAGGTATAGAAACCAAAGATTTTTGGAATTCACATCACAAAAACCTTGCAAATGTTATTGTTTCATGGGAAAATGATGGACCGTTTGTTGTCGAAGAAATCGAAAAATACTTCTTTGATAAAGATAAGGAGTTTAAATAATGCCTACATTTAACTCTCGTGGTCTTAGAGGTTCGGTTCTGGAGGATATGATAAATAACACTAATGAGAAGTATCATAATTCGAAATTAGCGCTTATTCAAAAGATACCGACACCTATAACGCCTATTGACATTGATCACTCAAAGCGTGTTATTACGCTTGCATATTTCGATCAAAAAAGTACCGTCGATTATATCGGTGCGGTGCAAGGCATTCCTGTGTGTTTTGATGCAAAAGAGTGTAAAGTAGACACGTTTCCGCTTCATAACATACACGAACACCAAGTCGAATTCATGAAAAGCTTTGAAGACCAAGGCGGTGTGTCCTTTTTCCTGATATACTTCAGTCACAAAGAACTGTTTTACTACTTAAGACTAAATGAACTGCTTGTGTATTATAACAGAGCTAAAAGCGGTGGCAGAAAGAGTTTTAGATTTGATGAACTTGACGACGATTACTTTTTTAAGCAAAAGAGCGGACTTTTAGTTCCGTATCTTGATAAATTAAAGGTTGATCTTTTGCAAAGATAGGAGAAAATAATGGATATTTTAACCGAAAAGAAAAATCTTATGGCGACCATATATTTAAAAGCCGGTCGCGCCGTAAAAGGCATAAACGATACGACATCCATAGGTAAAGCCTGTGATATCGCAAGAATCTATAATGATTCGGGCGTTGATGAACTATTACTTTATGATCTTTCCGATACACGAGAAGAGCACGAGCTTTCTCTTAATGTGATTAAAGAAATCAATCGCATCTTAGAGATTCCTTCATATGCTTTCGGTTTTACGACAACCGTACGTAACATCAGAGAATATCTGGTATCCGGTTGCAAGAGAGTAGTTTTAAATTCATCAGATCCGGATCTTTTGGAGATTTTGCCTGAATGCGTGCAGATGTTTAAAAAAGAACGTTTGTCACTTGCTATAGACAATATTAACTTCTTATTTAAGAAACGCGAAGAGATTGACGAGAGTTTCAACGATTTATTTGTATTTGATGAAAATATTCTGGATTCAATTGCCTTTATGACATCCTTCCCATATTATTATATGGTTAATTCGTCAAACATCGCAGATTACGATGCCAGCTTAAAAAACCCACACTGCCTCGGCGTTATGGGACCGCTCATTAATGATACTTTAACAGATATCGTAATGATGAAGCGCGAGCTTTTAAATAACGGCATTACCGTTAATATATATGAGTCTTCAATGCAGTTTGATGAGTTTAATGCCAACGGCGGAATTATTTACTGCATTACACAAGACTACAGAACACATGAAGTAATCGGATACGGTGTTTTAAACAAGGAAGCTTTTAATATGAGTATAGCCAACGGTAAGCTTCATTACTTTGATATATTCACAAAAAAGATTTATCGCGTAGGATGGCAAACCAATAATTTCCAGTATATAAAAGCTATATCCGTCGATGATAAAAAGCGCCTTATTATCGTTAATGTTTCAACCATAAGTTCTGACAACGATGTTAATGAATCTGCAAGATTTACGGAGATTTTGCGTAAGGACTTCACCGAAAAGAATACGGACAAGCTTCTTGAAGTTATATATAACCATATCTGCGAACGTCGTATAAATCCTCGCGAAGGCTCTTATACAACATCCGTATTGAATTCCGGCAAAAACGGAATTGCGAAGAAATTTATGGCAGAAGGTACAGACCTTGTTCTTTCCGCAAAAGTTCATGATGTAGAAGGTGTACGCGCAGAAATTTCAGATTTGATATTCCTTATGATGATAATGATGAGTGAATTCAATATCACATGGGACGATATAATGAATGAGCTTTCACAGAGAAAGTAGGTTAAAATGAGAAAACTTGCATTAAGCGACGAGATTTTAATGTCTATAGATAAGCCCGCACGCTACATAGGCAACGAAGTTAACAGCGTCATTAAGGATAAAGATAAAATTGATATACGTTTTGTAATGTGTTTCCCTGATAATTATGAAATTGGTATGTCACATCTGGGTATACAGATTCTTTACGATATGTTTAATCAACGTGAAGACACATGGTGCGAACGTGTTTATTCCCCATGGCCGGATCTTCATAAGATTATGAAAGAAAAGGATATCCCGTTATTTGCTCTGGAATCACAAGATCCGATTAAAGATTTTGATTTCCTTGGTATAACAATTCAGTACGAGATGTGTTACACCAATATTTTACAGATTTTAGATCTTGCAAAGATTCCTTTAAGAAGTAAAGACAGAAACGAAGAGGATCCTTTTGTAATAGGCGGAGGTCCTTGTACATATAATCCGGAACCTATAGCAGACTTCTTTGATATTATATATATTGGCGAAGGTGAAACAAGATACGATGAACTCCTTACGCTCTATAAAAAGATGAGAAAAGAAAAAGCTTCCCGTAAGGAAATCTTACACGAAATGGGAAAGCTTTCAGGTATTTATGTACCGTCGTTATATGAAGTAACATATAACGAAGACTGTACGATTAAAGAGTTTAAAGCATTATATGATGATGTTCCTTTAACAATAGAAAAACAGGTTGAAATGAACACATCAAATATAGGTTATCCGAGAAAACCCGTAATTCCTTTTATAAAGGCTATTCAGGACCGTGTAACTTTGGAAATCATGCGTGGTTGCATAAGAGGTTGCAGATTCTGTCAGGCCGGTATGCTTTATCGCCCGACAAGACAGCGTGATGTCAACGAACTCAAAGCCATGGCAGACGAAATGCTTGCCGCCACAGGATATGACGAAATGTCTTTAAGTTCATTGAGCTCAAGTGATTACGAAAAGCTTGATGAACTTCTTGACTATCTTATTGAGAAATATAACGGCAAGGGCGTTAATATATCGCTTCCTTCACTTAGAATTGATGCTTTTTCCCTGGATGTTATGAGCAAAGTTCAGGATGTAAGAAAAAGCTCACTTACCTTCGCACCGGAAGCAGGTACTCAGCGTCTTCGTAACGTTATTAATAAAGGCTTAACCGAGGATGATATTTTAAACGGAGCAGGACTTGCCTTTGAAGGTGGATGGCAAAAGGTAAAGCTTTATTTCATGCTTGGTCTTCCTTTTGAAACCGAAGAAGATATGAAAGGCATACCTGAACTTGCAGAGAAAATTGCAAGGAGATATTATGAGATTCCGAAGGATCAGCGTAACGGAAAATGTATGATTACTATGTCTACATCATTTTTCGTACCTAAGCCTTTTACACCTTTTCAGTGGGTTAAAATGGCGACATCAGAATACTTTATAAATGCCGCGCACACGGTTAAAGACCACATGATGACTATGCTCAATAAAAAAAGTATGCATTATATATATCACCACGAGGATGTTACTATCCTTGAGGGTATCTTTGCGCGCGGCGACAGAAGATTATCAGATGTTATCGAAATGGTATATAAAAACGGACAATTCTTTGATGCCTGGGAAGAGTTTTTTGATATCAATAAGTATTACGATGCTTTTAAGGCATTGAATATAGATCCTGACTTCTATATTTTCAGAGAACGTCCTTATGACGAGATTCTCCCATGGGACTTTATAGATGCAGGCGTATCAAAAGAATTCCTTATAAGAGAAGCAGAAAACGCCAAGAAGGGTATAGTTACACCTAACTGTCGTCAGAAATGTGCAGGTTGCGGAATTGCCAAATACAAAGGAGGTGTCTGCGTTGAACGTAAGAATTAAATTTGCAAAACACGGTTCAATGAAGTTTATCGGTCACCTCGATATCATGCGCTTTTTTCAGAAAGCAATAATACGTGCAGGACTTGATATTGCGTATTCCGAAGGATATAATCCACATCAGATTATGTCATTTGCACAGCCTTTATCCGTAGGTGTCGTATCTGACGGCGAGTACATGGATATTACTTTAAAGTCAGCTTCATCATCTGCTGATATTGTAAACAGACTTAACGATGTTTCGGTTGAAGGCATAAAAGTCCTTGATTGTAAGCTTTTACTTGAGAAGGCAAAAAATTCCATGTCCATTATTGAAGCGGCAAAATATGCCGTATACGAAAAGAATGGAATGAACATGCTTTCCGACATAGACTGTCTTAATGAAAAGATACGTTCATTTTTAAACAAAGACAGCATTATAATAAGCAAAAAGACAAAAAAGAGTGAGACTGAGCTTGATCTCAAACCATTAATATATGACTTTAAAGCAGAGAAGATTACTGTTGAAGATGAGGATGTGCATGACCAAAATGCACTTATCTTTACAGTTTCTGCAGGTTCGGTTGCCAACATTAAACCGGATCATATTCTTAACGCTTTCTTTAATGAATACGGTATGGAATACAACGAAATCGATTATCAGGTTTTCCGCATAGATATGTATGCAAAAGAAAACGACAATTTTATCTCACTTAACGACTTAGGAGACACATTTTGAGTACTAAACTGATACTTACAAAAATGAGAATCATTCATGAGGTTGCAACTAAAAAAGAGCTTATGATTGCAGCCAAAATTGAAAACGATCATCTGACTGATCTTAATGTCATCCAGGATCAAAAAGGTTCTCTTATTAACCACATATTTATCGGACGCGTCGACAGAATTGCCGAAAACATTCATGCAATGTTTGTGAAATACGGAAATAACGAAACTTGTTATATCCCTTTTTCCGATGCAAAATATGCAATATTCACGCAGAAGTTTTCAAAAAATAAGGATATTGCCGTCGGCGATGAAATTCTTATACAGATTGTTCGCGATCCTATAAAAACAAAACTTGCCGCAGCGGCTACATGCCTTTCAATATCAGGTCAGTACGTCGTTGTTTCTTCAAACAAGAATCAAAGCGGCGTTTCAAAGAAAATTACCGGACGCAAACGTAATCATTTATCCGAACTTATGGACAAATTAAATGCAGAGTTTCCGGAAATAGGAATCGTTGCAAGAACAAATTCTCGTTTTGTCAACGAGGAACTGATTGTAGAAGAGGGACGCATCCTTGCAAAGCAGATGCTTGAGATTTTGGACACTGCAAAACACAAGGTAAGATATACCTGCATATATAAGGCCATGCCTGAATACTTATCGCTTATAAAGAACTCCTATCAGGGTGAATTTGATGAAATAATCACCGACGATAAGGAAAAATACGATTCAATGCTTTCGTATATGAGTTCTTTCCCTGATAATATGAGAACTCCTTTAAGATTCTATGATGATAATTATCCACTTGACAAATTATATTCATTACAGCGAGAGATTGGTCAAGCATTAGACAAGGTCATATGGCTTAAGAGCGGCTCTTATCTTGTTATAGAGTATACCGAAGCAATGACGGTAATCGATGTTAACAGCGGCAAGAATGCGAATAAAGATTTCGGTGATTTCTTCCTTAAGATTAACTTAGAAGCCGCACACGAAATTGCGCGTCAGCTTAAAATTCGCAACATATCCGGCATGTGTATGATTGACTTTATTGATATGCAGGATGAAGCTCATAAACTTACGCTCATCGAGACATTCAGAGAATTGCTTGCAAAAGACCATATTACAACGACTCTTGTTGATATGACAAAGCTTAATCTTGTTGAAGTTACAAGAAAAAAAGTTAACAGACCATTAATTGAACAAGTTCGTGAAGAAAACGCTTGACATATATAAATACGATATGTTATTATACCATAGTATGCCGCACAACTAGGTTATAAGTCTATATTTTTAGCACCAAAGTTGGCGAGTAATGATAAATAGGAGGTGCCATATGTACGCAATTATTGCAACAGGTGGTAAGCAGTACAAAGTAGCTGAAGGCGATATCATTACCATTGAAAAGCTTGGAGTAAATGACGGTGAAACTGTTACATTTGACCAGGTATTAGCTGTTAACAACGGTAAGTTATCTGTTGGTTCACCGGTAGTTTCCGGCGCAACAGTAACTGCATCTGTAGTTAAGAACGGCAGAGGAAAGAAAGTTATCGTTTATAAGTACAAGAGAAAATCTGGTTATCACAAGAAGAACGGTCACAGACAGCCATTCACACAGGTTAAGATTGAAAAGATCAATGCCTAATCTTTTGGTAACTTAAGATGATCGAAGTAACATTTGATAAAAAGAATGGAAAGTTAACAGGCTTTACATTCGACGGCCATGCAGGATATGCCGAGTACGGCAAAGATATCGTATGTGCCGGTGTTTCGTCTTTGGTTTTAAATACGATCAATTCGATCGAATGCTTTTGCAAAGACGATAAATTCACACTGGATACTAAAGAGAATGACGGCTTTATAGCTTTTTCCTTATCTAAGGACCCATCAAAAGAAGCAAGTCTTCTTTTAAATTCTTTGGAACTCGGTGTGAAAAGCATTAAAGAATCGTATAAAGAACATATTTGTTTAAACTATAGGGAGGTGTAAAAACATGTTATTAATGAACCTTCAGTTATTTGCTCATAAAAAGGGAGTTGGTTCCACAAAGAACGGACGTGACTCAGAGTCGAAAAGACTTGGAGCAAAAAGAGCAGACGGTCAGTTCGTAAAGGCCGGTAATATCTTATACAGACAGCGTGGTACAAAGATCCATCCGGGACTTAACGTAGGACGTGGCGGCGATGATACATTATTCGCTTTAACAGACGGAATCTTAAGATTCGAAAGACTTGGTAAGGATAGAAAACAGGCTTCTGTACATCCGGTAACTGAGAAATAGTTATTAATTGACCCGACTGCAGTAGTAGCCGGGTCTTTCTTTTTTAGAGGAAAAAGTTATGTTTGCAGATAGAGCAAAAATCTACATACGTTCAGGTAAAGGCGGCGACGGTCATGTAAGTTTCCGTCGTGAAAAATATGTTCCGGACGGCGGTCCGGATGGTGGTGACGGCGGAAACGGAGGTTCTATCATCTTTGAAGTAGATGAAGGAATGAACACTTTGGCCGATTATCGTCATGTAAGAAAGTATGTTGCAGAAAGCGGCGAAGAAGGAAAGAAGAGAAACTGCCACGGTAAGAACGGCGAAGATCTTATTTTAAAGGTGCCTAAGGGCACTGTTATAAAAGATGCCGAATCAGGCAAGGTAATCGCCGACATGAGTGGTGACAATACACGTGCTTTGGTTTTACGCGGTGGTAAAGGCGGTAAGGGTAACCAGAACTACGCAACACCTACAATGCAGGCGCCTAAGTATGCCCAGCCGGGTCAAAATGCATTGGAACTCGACGTTATGCTTGAACTTAAGGTTATAGCTGATGTCGGTCTTGTAGGGTTCCCTAATGTAGGAAAGTCCACATTCTTAAGCCGTGTAAGTAACGCCCGTCCAAAGATTGCAAATTACCATTTTACGACATTGCAGCCGAATCTTGGTGTTGTAGACCTTGAAGGTGCAAATGGTTTCGTTATAGCCGATATTCCGGGTCTTATCGAAGGTGCTTCTGAAGGTTTGGGACTTGGGCATGAATTTTTACGCCATATTGAACGTACAAAGGTAATTATACATATTGTAGACGCTGCAGGTACCGAAGGACGAGACCCTATAGAAGATATTCATACTATTAACAACGAGCTTTTGACTTATGACAAGAATATCCTGAATAAGCCTACAGTAATATGTGCAAACAAAATTGATTCTTTGCCTTCCGATTCAGATATTATAGAGCGCTTAAAAGCTGAATTTGAAGATGAAAACCACAAAGTATATGCAATATCGGCAGTAACCGGCGAAGGAATTAAAGAATTACTTTATCATGTAAGTGATATTTTAAAAACTCTTCCTAAGGAAGATACCGTTTTTGAACCGGAATTCGATCTTGATTCTTTAGGCGAAGAGCCTATGGAAGACGGTTACACCGTAACATACGATGAAAAGAACGATGAATACGTAATAGAAGGACCAAAGATTGAAAAGATGCTCGGATATACGAATCTCGAGTCTGAAAAAGGATTCATATTCTTCCAGAAATTCATGAAAGATGAAGGAATCCTTGAAAAACTGGAAGCCTTAGGTGTAAAAGAGGGCGATATAGTCCGTCTTTACGGAAACTCATTCGAATATTATAATAATTAAGGAGTCATTAATGAATTTAACAAGTAAACAACGTGCTTTTTTAAAGTCAAAAGCACAGACAATCGATCCTATTATTCAGGTCGGCAAGTCATCGGTTACTACTGAACTTATTGACTCCGTATCTGAAGCCATTGAAAAACGTGAGCTTATTAAGCTTCATGTTTTGCAAAACTGCCTTGATGACCCTAAAGAAATAGCTCAGGTTATCGCTGAGCGCACGCAATCTACCGTTGTGCAGGTTATAGGCAAGAAAATCGTTTTATTTAAGCAAAAGAAAAAAGAATCTAAATTCACATTACCGTTATAGAAGGTGTAAGAATGAAGATAGGAATATTAGGCGGTACTTTTAATCCGATTCATATGGGGCATCTGTTGATCGCAGAGAATGCTTTAACGCAATTCTCACTTGATAGAGTAAATTTTATGCCCGCATTTGTTTCTCCTTTTAAGCTTAACGAAAATGTCTTATCAGGCGATTTAAGAGCCGAGATGATAAACCTTTCAATAAGTGACAACGAGCGCTTTTTCCTGGATCGACGTGAAATCGATTCAAATGAAGTAAGTTATACATACAAAACACTTACCGATATGAAGCAAGAATTTCCGAACGACGAGCTTTTCTTTATTGTCGGCGGCGATTCCTTAAGAACCTTTAAGCACTGGAGAAATCCCGAAATAATCCTCGAAAAGGCTGTTATCCTAGCCGCGGTGCGAGGAACCGATAACATCGAATCGCTTAATTCCTATCGTGATGAATTAATGCGCCTATATAACTGCGATATACGTTTTTTACATACCCCAATGTATGATATTTCATCATCTGACATAAGAGAACGCATAAAAAACGGCCAATCCGTACGCTATATGCTAAAAGACGAGCTTATTGATTATATTTTAAAAAATAACATTTATAAATAGGCAGGGGATAATATGGATGCTACTTTAAGAAAAATCTTAAAAGATATCAGACCGCAAATGAAGTGCGAACGCTATGAACACACCTACGGCGTTATGTACATTGCATCTGCACTCGCAATGAGATATGAATATGATCCCAAGAAAGCCATGCTTGCCGGGGCTCTTCACGACTGCGCCAAAATATACACCTGCAAAGATTATGTAAAAGAGTGCGAACGCTGCGGTATAAGCGTTAAAGAAAATGAGCTTAAACTTCCGCATCTTCTTCACGCACCACTTGGTGCATATTATGCCAAAGTTAAATATGGGATTGAAGATGTAGATATAATAAATGCCGTTCGTTATCATACTCTCGGTCGTTTTGACATGGGACTTTTGGAAAAAATTGTATATGTTGCAGATTATATTGAACCTTCAAGAAAAGAAATAGAAAACCTTGCAGAAATACGCGCTCTTGTATTTACAGATCTTGATCGCGCTATTCTCTTTAAACTTGAAAATGTTGTAAATTATCTTAAGAAAAACGATTATCCGATAGATAATAATACTATAGAATTGCTCGAATACTACAGAGAGAACTTTGGAAGTAACAAAGGTTAGGGAAGGAGTTTATAATGAATAACGCAAGAAACATGATGGAAATAGCTGCAAATGCTCTTGATGAAAAGAAGGCTATAGATATCAGAATTATAGATATAAGCAATGTATCGCTTGTTGCAGACTATTTTGTAATAGCTGCCGCTTCAAACCAAAACCAGATGGGTGCTTTGGTAAAAGCAGTTGACGAAAAGCTTACTAAAGCAGGGTATACTTTAAAGTCACAGGAAGGTAACATGTATTCTTCATGGATATTGCTTGATTATACAGATATAATCGTGCATATCTTTACCGAAGAAGACCGTGAATTCTATGACCTTGAAAAGCTCTGGCAGGACGGAACAGAAATTCCTGCGAAAGAAGTTATCAAGACGGAAGAAACGTAATCTATTTAGTAGCATAACTTTAAAAAAACAAACTGTAAAAGCCATGGAAATTTAATCCATGGCTCTATTTTTAATAAATTTACAATTTATAAGAATCTAAAAACACCGATAACCTTTCCGAGAATAGCACAATCCGTAACAATAATCGGATCCATTGTATCATTTTCCGGTTGAAGTCTTATGTGATCTTTTTCTTTATAAAAAGTCTTTACTGTTGCGGAATCATCAACAAGAGCAACAACAATGTCTCCGTTTGACGCCGAATTCATTTGTTTTACAAGAACAAGATCTCCGGAAAGGATACCGACATTTATCATGCTTTCGCCTTTGACTTTCAGCATAAATGTCTGTTCATTCGGCATGTATTCCATCGGAATAGGGAAGTAGTTCGATATATTCTGCTGTGCAAGAATAGGAGTTCCTGCAGCAACAGTCCCAACTATCGGAACATTAACCATCTCATGACGAACAATAGCATAATTATCATCAATAAGTTCAATTGCACGCGGCTTTGTAGGGTCTCTTCTTATAAGTCCTTTCTTCTCAAGCTTCTCAAGATGAGCATGAACGGAAGATGTAGAACTTAATCCTACAGCTTCACATATATCCCTTACCGTAGGCGGATATCCCTTTGCAAGTATCTCACTTTTAATGAACTCAAGTATTTCTATCTGTTTAGGGGTGGCTTCTTTCTTAGACATAAATTTCCTCCTTAAAACACTTGTTTTTATTATAATAGCACACTTATTTTTAAAACGCAAACATATATTCCGAAAAAATGTTCGAAAAAAGCATTGACAAACAAACGTTCATGATATATTATAGTCTCAAACAGTTGTTCGTTAACACACGTTCGATTATTTGGAGGTAATAATTATGAAGAGTTACAATAATTCGGTTTTAAATAATAAATCAGCCATGAGAGAAGAGCAGTTAAGACGTTATAAAACTATTGCCTATTTATTTCTTTTAATAATTGTGTCACTTCTTATAGTTCTTACAATAATAAAAATCAATAAGACAAACACAAAGGCTTTTGCCTCATTAAACGGCGAGTATTCATATTCTTCAGTTATGGTAGAAGAAGGCGATACGCTTTATTCCATAGCAAGAAAGTATTCCACAGAATATCCGGGATCAACAGACGCTTTTATAAGAGAGGTTAGAACAGTAAATAACCTTAATTCAGATAATATATATGCAGGACAATATATCATCATTCCTGTTTTTAACAATTATGCAGATTAATCGTGTTAAACACATTTATAAATCAAACAGCAGATGTTAATTTGTATTAATTTATCGTTTAATTATGTTTTATTGAATTTCTTGATGAAAACCTGTATACTTCTTTATATATACAAGGAGAGTATTACAGATGTTAAGATTTTATGTTTCAATCTTTCTTAATTTTTTTCATCTGTGGCTTATTCCATACATGCAATATGTCCACAAACACTATGATGATTATACACCCGAATATAAATTTTCACTTGTACAAAGAGTTGTACGTCATGTGACAAATGCAAGCAATGTCCATACCACATATCACGGTGTAGAGAATATCCCTGATACAGGCAATTTCATAATATACCCGAATCACGAAGGCAAGTATGATACCATAGCCTTACTTAGTCCGTTTAAAAAGCCGTTATCAATAGTAATGGATTATAAACGTTCATTCATGGTTTTATGCGATGAAGTAATGAATATGGTTGACGGAAAACGAATGAAGCGTGACGATGTTCGACAAGCCTTGACTATAATGAATGAAGTAACCGAAGAATTAAAACAGGGCAGAAGTTTTATTATTTTTCCTGAAGGTGGATATTTACTTGATAAAGGCAACCACCTGTTTCAATTTAAACCCGGAGCATTTAAATGTGCTTTAAAAGCACATTCAACCATTGTTCCTACTGTAATGTATAACATATATAAGGTTTACGAGAAGAATAATTTGCGTCATCAGGAGAATGATATATACTTCCTGGATCCTATATACTACGATGAATATAAAGGTTTAAAAACCCAGGAACTCGCGGCTTTAGTGAGAGAGCGTATAGCAAAGAAAATTGCTGAATTAGATGGAATTTCTGTTGAGGAAGTATACCGAGACATTCCTGAGGGGACAGTTTTAATATAAGATAATAATTAATAAAGGCTCCGAGTTTATCGGAGTCTTTATATTTTAGTCTTTTCTCAAATGAACTACTTTAGCAGCCTGCCTACGCCTTTCGTCCTCAATTGCGGCATAATGCTTCTTTGTCGTATTAACGTCTTTATGTCCCAAAACATCTGCAACAAGATATATATCACCTGTTTCTCTGTAAAGCTCGGTACCATAAGTACTTCGTAACTTATGCGGTGTTATATTCTTTAATGTTGTAACAGTCTTTGAATACTTCTTTACAAGATTTTCAACCGCCCTTACAGAAATTCGTTTTTTCTGCAATGAAAGGAAGAGAGCATCTGTTGAACCCGGCATTGCCTCGATACCTTTGCGTTCATAATAATAATCCGATAAAGCTTCCTGAACCTCATCACCAAAATAAACTACAGATTCATAGCCGCCTTTTCTGAAGATTTTAATACCACTATTTTCAAAATCAACATCATTCATATTAATACCCACGCATTCGGAAACACGGATACCTGTTCCCAATAAAAGAGTCATAATTGCCAGATCCCTTACTTTGGTTTGTTCATGAAATGCTTGCTGTTTTGACGTTAATTTGTCCCCGTTTTCGACCTGATCTAAGAATCTTGCAACTTCATCCGCATCCATACGAATAATGTTTTTTTCATGCCTTTTCGGCAGTTTGACAAGCTCAGCTGCATTACGTTCAATCTTTTCTTTACGATAAAAATAATTATAAAAACTCTTAAGCGATGCAAGTTTTCTTACAATACCTCGCTCGTCATTTGTATACTCTTTACCGTCCTTTACATAATACTGAAGATAGGAGAGATATTCTTCTATATCAGTCGGAGTTATCTTATCCAGTATGGAGATATCGAAATCGGCAATTTCAAATTTCTTGCAATATGCATTAGTTTCATGCATGAAATGGAAGAATATTCCAAGGTCATAAGCATATGCAATCCTGGTTCTTGACTGAGTTTGCTGCTCAATACCTATAAAATATTCCTTGCAAAATGCAGGTAGCTCCGATAAAAGTGCACGAAGCTTTAACTGATTTCGTTTATTCACTTGAATATGGTATGATTCATCTGCCATAATTCACCTCAAAACACTATCAAATACAATATAATGTATATATTCACTCATTAATTATACTACAGATTGTAATTTATTTCCACAAATGATAATATATTAGTTGAATTCAAACTAAACCATATAAGGAGACACAATAAATGCGTTTTGTAATACAAAGAGTTTTAAATGCGAGTGTGACAGTAGATAATAAAACCGTAGGAGCTATCGATAAAGGATTTCTGATACTTATCGGAATCAATAATGACGATACAAATGAAGTGGCCGATAAGATGATTAAAAAGACTGCAGGATTAAGAATATTCGAAGATTCCGAAGGCAAAACGAACCTGTCATTAAATGATGTAGGCGGCGACTTATTATTGATTTCACAATTTACTTTATATGCAGATTGTAAAAAGGGTTACAGACCATCATTTATAAATGCAGGCAGGCCCGAAATGTCTGAACCTTTATACGAATATATCGTAGATCAATTTAAAAACACATACGGATTTAATCCAAAAACCGGAATATTCGGTGCAGATATGAAAGTAGAGTTATTAAACGACGGACCATTTACAATAGTTTTAGATTCAAATGACTTATAAATTAAAACACGCCTACATAAAGGCGTGTTTTTTATTACCCAAACCCCCAAAATTCGTTCAAGAGAGAGGGCTTGTATTTCGTGTCCAACTATTCGCAAAAGTCAAGTTTAACGAATAGTTGTAACGGAAAATAAGGCTTTTTAAGCCTATATTTCCCCTAAGCCATGTCTTTTCTTTACTTCAATGTAATTCATTATTACATTAACCGCACCTTCAACTCCAAGGTCACTTGTATTAAGACACAAGTCATAACTGGATGAATCTCCCCATTTTTTAGATGTGTAATAATCATAATAACTTGCACGTTTCTTATCTGTTTTTTTCATAAGGTCACGTGCGGTTTTTTCATCGCATTTAAATCTATCCATAAGGCGTTTGAGTTTAAATTCTTCATCTGCACGAATAAATACTCTTACGACGTTATCATAGTCAGCCAATGCATAATCTGCACATCTGCCGATCATAACGCACGATTCATTATCGGCAATCTTCTTTATGGTATCAAATTGAGCAAGAAAAACTTTCTGATTTAACGGCATATCCAATAATCCAGGCGCCGTTGTATATGTACCAAGCGCATTTGCATCCATTACCAATGAATACAAAAAGCTGCTTGTCGGTTTTTCATCATGATGCTCAAATATTTCTTCGCAAAACTCTGATTCCTTAGCTGCGCGTTCCAATAATTCCTTGTCATAACAAGGAATATTTAAATGCTCCGAAAGACTTAAACCAACATTCTTGCCTGCAGAACCAAATTCACGACCGATTGTAATTATAAGATTACCCATAAGAATACCTCCTTATCCGAGTACAAAATTCATATTAATAAATAAATAATATCACATTTGTCTGAAAATTCAATCAATTTAATTTTAAAGCACCCTGAGTTTACTTAAAAGTTTTTCAAAATAATCAGGTAAAGGTGCCTCAAATTCCATATATTTATTTGTTTTTGGATGAACAAATCCTATAGTTTTTGCATGAAGCGTCTGTCCTTGAAGTTTAAACGAACATTTCTTCGGCCCGTATACCTCATCACCCAGCAACGGATGATTAATACTTGCCATATGAACACGTATCTGATGTGTTCTGCCCGTTTCAAGCTTGAATCTCACATATGTATAGTCTTTAAAACGTTTCAGCACAGTAAAATGAGTAATTGCCTCTCTTCCACCGGTCTTTACAACAGTCATCTTCTTCCTGTCAGCCGTACTTCTTCCAATATTTCCCGTAATCGTGCCGGTTTCTTCTTTAACAACACCGTGTACAATGCCTTCATAGATTCTGTTGCACGAATGCTCCGCAATTTGATCTGCAATAAACCTATGTGCAGCATCATTCTTGCATATTATCAAAGATCCTGTAGTGTCCATATCTATCCTATGAACAATTCCCGGACGTATCTCGCCGTTAATACCCGAAAGATTATCTTTACAATGAAACATAATGGCATTAACCAAAGTTCCCGATTCGTGACCATTTGAAGGATGAACCACCATGCCTTTTGGTTTATTTACAATCAAAACATCATCATCTTCATATAATATATCTAAAGGTATGTCTTCCGGAATAATATCTATTTCCTTGGCTTCCGGCACAGTTACTTTGATTCTGTCTAATGTATTAACTTTATAATTTGATTTTATTTTCTCGTCATTAACAGTTATATCGCCGCTCTTAATGAGATTCTGTATCAGTGTCCTTGACATATCATCTAGTGAATCCGCAAGAAATTTATCAATTCTCACCTGGTTCTCGGTATTTTCAACGATAAGTTCTATTGTTTCTTTCATTAAATCACCACTTACCTTTTTAAAGAATCCTTAATTTTATTCAAATCATCATCTTTATAATAGAACAAAACCAAAACAATCAGGATAAAGCATGACACCGTAACATAAATATCCGCAACATTAAATATCGGGAAGTTAATCAACTTAAAATATATAAAATCAATTACATAATGATATCTTACACGGTCTATAAAGTTACCAAAGGCTCCCGCAACAAAGAAAATCAAAAGCAAGTTCAACGGAACAAATCTCTTATCTTCCGGCATCCTGATATATAGGAACAAAAAAGCAGTTATAAAAACAAAAGTAAATAAATAGAAGAAAAAGAACCTGTTTTGAAGCATTCCGAAGGCCGCTCCTTCGTTTTCCAGGTATCTAAGTTCTAATACACCAGGTATCAATTCAACTACATGATTAGTTAAATTTAAGTTATTAAACGCAAGCCTTTTTGTGAGCCTGTCAAATATTACCAAAATTAACAAAGTCGGGAATCCTATAAACAGCCTATTTTTGAGTTTTTCCATTGTTTATCACTCCTTATACAAAACAATTCAATCGTTCAAAGCGGAAAATAACAAATAATCATTTTATAAAATTGTATATTTTTACAGCTATTTTCCTTCCTACTGAACAAGTTTAAAATCGCAATATTTAAATAATTAATTTGAGTTTTAATTATTGTCTCTCGTAAATTCCAGATCTATTTTCTTGCACCTTGCTCATTTTTAGAGAATTGTATATATTTTAAACCGTTTTTTATTTTCATTATCATCAAAGCGGAACATTACCAAACTTCCGGATTCTAAATGCAATTATTTATATAATGAAAATTTAACTTTTGTCTTTCCTTTGCGATTTATATCGCCTATCTCATCAATGCGTACTTTTCCATGTTTTCTGACCGAAATCTTATCTCCATCTTTACATTCATAAGTGCATTTTGTCACAAGTTTATTATTTACAAATACAACCTCATCTTTTACGAGTTCAGATGCCGTTCCTCGAGACAGATTAAAAATTTCCGAAATAAGAGCATCTAATCGATTAGACGATACAGAACCTGTTTTTTCAATAAAGCGCGTCCCAAAGTCCAAATTTTGAATATCATCAATTTTCGAAAGCTTCACATCAGTTCTTCTAACCCTGTCAATTGAATTAAGAAGCATCTCCGTCATCGTATTCTTACACAAAACCACAAAGAATCCGTCGCAGGCAAGAATATCACCTATATTCTTCCGTTCAATCTGCAATCCCATTATGGTTCCTAAGATATCCCTATGTGTAATCTCACCTGCAAATTTTGCAGACTTTGGTTCAATCTTAATAAAATCAATCGGATATTCATCTACAAAAGAAGCGTCAGACCGGAAAGCTACCATCTGACGCTCAAGATTGTCCACCAAATTATACGTATCCATATAACTTGAAAATAATTTATTATTTGTAAGAAATAGTGAGTATTCGTACGGATCCATAAAGTCAGAGAAGAAAGCCTTATTCCTTTCTAAGGCCATTCTATCTAAATCCTTTAAATGATTAAGAAATATCTTCTCTTCTGAATTCATGATTAAAACTCGCTTCTAAACGAATTTGAATCATATCCGTTCATAAATCCCTGAAAATCACCGGATATATCAACGTTTGCCGGAGTAACTATAAATATGTAATTGGAAATCTTCTGAAGATTACCATTCATAGCATAACAACTTCCGGAAATAAAATCGATAATTCTCTGGGCTACATCAACCGCAAGTCCTTCCACATTAAGGACAACAGTTCTTCCCTCAAGAAGAGTATCTGTTATCTCTCTCTCATCTTCTATCTTCTGCGGTCTGATAACACATACTTCCATCTCTGTAGAAGCATTACCTGCATAAGATTTATTCTGCTTGATAGGCGTAATCTTGCTGACATTCTTAAAAGAAGCTGCCTTACTTGCAAATGACTTCTTAGGCTCTTCTTCCTCCTCAACGTCCTCAACTTTTTCTTTCTTTTTCAAAACTTTGGCAACTGAAGAGTTATCGTTTTCAACTTCAAACTCATCATCATATCCGAAATCATCATCGGGATCAAGTTTCATTACATCAAGGATCTTATCTACTAAACCCACGTATAATCACTCCTCACCTTTATTTTCTACTGTAATCACGCGCACCGAAAATCTTACTTCCGACGCGTACCATTGTACTGCCTTCCTTGACGGCAGCCACAAAATCTTGTGACATACCCATCGATAATACATCCATATATACATTATCTATGTTTTGTCCGGCAATGTCAACAGCTAATTGCTTTATTTTGTAGAAAATTTTACGATTTTCTTCAGAATCTACCACATATGGTGCAGAAGTCATCAATCCCCGTATTCTTACATGCTTAAGACCGGCAATTTCTTTAACAAGTGAAAGCGCATCTTCTTCAAAAACACCAAACTTGGTTTCTTCTCTACCCATATTGACTTCTATAAGAATATCCTGCACGACATTAAGCTTAGCTGCGCACTTATCAATTTCTTCAGCCAGGCGGAGCGAATCCACCGCATGTATCATCGAAACTTTTCCGACAATATACTTTACCTTATTACGCTGAAGATGACCTATCATATGCCATCTTATATCCTTAGGCATTAGCTCTATCTTCTCGCATAACTCCTGTACATAATTTTCGCCGAAATCTCTTACGCCTACATTATATGCTTCCATAAGCATTTCAATAGGTTTTGTCTTACTTACGGCAATAAGTGTAACATCATCAACATTCCTTCCAACCTCATTACAAGCCGAAGCAATATCCGCTTTTACACTGTTTAATCCTTCAACCACTCCACTCATTTATATATCCCCTTTATCCTAATTAATAAGTTCACCCTCGGTGATCTTCTTTGAATCCAAAACAATATGATCATACGCACTAAGGCCAAAGCGAGTACCCCTTGCAATAATCGAATAGTCCTCATTGTTAGTCAGCACATCAACCAACTTCAAATATGCATAACCCTTGTTTACGCAATACACGCAGGTAAAAATTCTGTCCTTATCAAGTATCGACCGCTCATTTGAATTAGGTCTTACAATTTCATCACCCTTATCGATCCTTGTATCGTGAATGTAGTATTTTTTATTTTCTTCATCATGGTAATATATTCCGACAGGAATAAACTTAACAGTTTCCTTCTTGGTTTTCGAATCAACAACCGAAAGCAATACTCCAAGCGAATCCGAATTGCCGCCCTTAGTCATATACTCCTCATCAATCTCATAAAAAGCCACATCAAGTATTGATGAATTCGGTATTTTATAACCGCTTACCGTTTCAATATCAAGATTAATATCAAGATATCTGTCTGATGCATATCTTATCATTCCGGAATTAAGCTCCAAAATAAGGAAAATTGCCCCATCCCTCTCATCGATAGTAAACGGTACCTCCATACGGAAGTTATCTTTTTTAAACTTAATCTTCACATAAGATTTTTCTTTCAACAAATTCTTTAACTCTTTATCAATCTTACACGCAAGAAACCAAGTTTCAGAAGTTATAACCTTGTATACCGTATCCCCCACATTAATATATTCGCCGTTTAAAACCGCCTTACTGGTATGGTTTACACCATTTAAATCATCTTCCGTAAAAGTATTAACGTTTAATTCTTCCATACCGTCGACAGAATAGATTACCACTCCCGGCTCATACGCATAATATGCAGACATTCCGGGGATAAGCTTTCCGCTCTTATTTACGTCAGCCACACCTTCCATATACATGGAATTAAGAGAATCCTTCAACCCATATACATTCGAAAAATTAGTATCCGAATACTCATACGAATATGACTCAAGGCGCTCCGCTATACGCGAAAGCCTCTTCGCAGTAAGAATATCTTCTGTTTTAATGCTGCTGTCAGGAATTACCGAATACTTCTCGTTAGAAAGGGAGTACACCAATGTCTTCGCAGAAGCTTTTCGTCCTTCTTCCGCAAAAAAATTTATGTACCCGTTTGATGAACTCTTTACAATTCTCTCGCTACGTAAAGCTAGCGCCGTATATGAATAATACGACGCCAGATTACCTGTTTTAACCTCGTAAGTCGAGGTGTGCTTATTCAAAGCAAATGCAATTATAAGAAAAATAAGGTATACGGACAAAACTGCAAATATTGCAGTTGCACTTTTAAACTGAAAAGGCTTTTTAAATTTAACAACCTGTTGTGCCATTAGTCCTATACCCCCACAAGATATATTGTAACACTATCCTGTGGTTTTAGCAAATTATTTGCCACCTGTAAGCTTATTTACAACAATCTTACCTGCACGCTTAATTGCATAAGGGCCCACCTTCTTAAGCTTATCTTCCGCACGTACCATGGTACTTGCTTCCGGTATATCACGTGTTAAGTGAATAGCATCAAATTCGCACTTTGTAGTACATAATCCGCAACCGATACACTTATTCTCATCAACTGTAGTTGCACCGCATGAAAGACATCGCATAGCTTCCTTCTTAACCTGCTCTTCTGTCAATGTAAGACGAAGATCTTCAAATGTATCCTTTGCGACACCGGCCTTCTTGCCAGGGATCTGTCTAGGTGCATTATCAAAGCTTTCCTTCTGAATGTCTTCTTTATCAAATTCTATAAACTCACGTCTGTCGCGGGCAAGATCAAGTCTATTACCCGGATGTACGAATCTATGCATTGATACTGCAGCTTCTCTACCACCTGCAATCGCATCAATCGCAAATCTAGGACCTGTATAAACATCGCCGCCCGCAAATATATCAGGCTCTGCTGTCTGTAACGTCAACGGATCTGCCAAAATGCCACCGTTCGGACGAGTCTCAACCTTTGTTCCCTTAAGAAGATCACCTAAGATTATAGACTGACCGATTGATAAAAGTACATTCTCGCAAGGAATTGTAATAGTATCATTCTCGTCATACTGCGGATTAAATCTACCGTCCTTATCCTTCACGGAAGTACACTTCTTAAATATAACACCCGAAACACAGCCGTTCTCGGTTAAGATTTCCTTAGGGCCGTAGCAGTTAATAATCTCGATGCCTTCTTCTCTTGCTTCCTCTACTTCATCTCTCGCTGCAGGCATTTCTTTTTCGCTTTCAAGACAAAGCATTGTAACCTTAGATGAACCTGCGCGGACTGCGGATCTTGCAACGTCGATTGCAACGTTACCACCACCAACTACAACAGTTTCACCGTTAAGTCTTATAGAATGATCAAGGTTAATCTTTCTTAAGAAATCAACACCGGTTTCAACGCCTATAGCATCTTCTCCCGGAACTTTGGCCTTTCTTCCACCCTGGCATCCGATTGCAATAAAGAATGCCTTGTAACCTTCTTTTCTTAAACCTTCAATAGTGATATCCTTACCAACTTCTACACCGCACTTAAATTCAACGCCCATCTGGCGAAGTACGTCAATTTCAGCATCTATTATATCTTTTTCAAGACGATAGCTAGGAATACCGTTCATAAGCATACCGCCCGGACGATTTGTCTTTTCAAATACAGTTACAGGATAACCGTCTCTCCTTAAGAAATATGCTGCGGAAAGTCCTGCAGGACCACCACCGATAATGGCCATCTTATAATCATCAGACCACATACCGCCGTCATGTTTCTCGCAAAGCGGTACATATCTTGTATCTTTATTTAAATCAAGTGAAGCAATAAATTTCTTAATTTCATCAATTGCCAAAGGCTCGTCAATAGTACCTCTTGTACATGCGTCCTCGCAACGTCTGTTACATACGGCACCACAAATCATAGGAAGTGGGTTATCAAGTTTAATTAACTTTAACGCATCCTCATATCTTCCTTCTGCAGCCATCTTTATATAACCCTGAACGGATAAGTGTACAGGACATGCTGTCTTACAAGGTGCAGTACCTGTTTCGTAACAGTTAATCTTGGCTGTATCGCGGAAATCATAATTCCATTTTTCAGGCCCCCAGGATTTCTTATCCGGAAGTTCTGCCTTTGGATACGTAACTTCGCTTCCATCGTGCTTACAAAGTTTCTGTCCGAGTTTTGCTGCACCTACAGGACATACCTCAACACACTTACCGCAGGCAACACACTTTTCCTTTTCAACGTGTGCGCGATAAGCAGATGCAGACATATTAGGTGTATTAAATAACTGAGATGTACGAAGTGCGTTACATACGCCAGGTGCACAGTTACAAATAGCTACAATCTTACCTTCGCCGTCTATATTTGTAATCTGGTGAACGTAACCGTGGCGCTCTGCACGCTCCAAAATCTCATATACTTCTTCTTTTGTAATATAATGACCGATACCACGGCTGTCCATATATTCAGCCATATCGCCCATACCTATACAGTAATCACCGCGAACTTCACCGCTTCCTTCGCCACGCATAGTCTGCTGCTTTCTGCAGGAACATTCGGAAATACCGTATTTATCATACATATCAATCCATCTTGAAAGATGCTCTACCGGTACAGAATGGCTTTCGAGATTAATAGCCTTTTCAACCGGAATAACGTGCATTCCGACACCTGCACCACCCGGAGGCACCATCTGAGTAATACCCGCAAGCGGAAGCTGTGTCATAAGGTTAAAGAACGTAGCAAGCTGTGGAAATTCATCCGTAAGCTTATCCTGCATCATCATAAACTCAGCAGAACCAGGTACAAATATCGGGAGTTCGAACTGCTTATGCTTATCAGGAGTCTTTGCTCTATTCATTTCAATGATACCGATCCACTTAAGACGTTCAACCATCTTTTCCGTATCTTCGATAGTCATATTATTCATTTTGGCAAGTTCCTCGATGCTATATGGCACACGAGTCTTCTTGAAACTTAACAAAAACTTAACCTGTTCCTTATTAAGAATCAAGTCAAGCATCCAATACTCAGGATCACGATTATTAATCTTATGTGTAAGCTTCTTAACATAACGATCCGTAATAAGCGTTGCAAGCTGTAATACGAGTTTTTCTTTCTCTGGATCTTCCGCTACGTAGTTTTGATCCTGCCAATAGTCATTTTCATTTATCATCGGGTCGCCGATTTTCCAATCTTTCATGCTCTTACCCATAAAATTAACCTGCCTTTCAAAATTTTAATATCTAATTATAACATAAAATAATGGGTAACGCGAGCACTTTACCGCATTACCCATAAATAACATAATAATAAATTCCCTACTCCATAAGTGTCATCGTATCAACGTCAACAACGCCCTTTGTGGTAAGACGCAGCGTCGGTATAACAGGAAGCGAGGCAAAAGACATAGTCATAAACGGATCTATGTCCTTAGATACACCTTGTGCATATGCCGCACGCTTTACCGCATCCATCTTCTTTTGAGCTGTCAAAACGTCAAGTTCGCACATTAAACCCGCAATCGGGAGAGATAATTCAGCGATAACTTTACCGTTATTTACAACAATCATTCCGCCGTTAATCTCTTTTAATCGCATTACCGCTGTGGCCATATCGCGATCATCACACCCGATACAGATGATATTATGAGAATCGTGCGCTATACTTGTTGCAACGGCACCTTCCTTTAATCCGTAGCCTTTGACAAACGATATGCCTATATGTCCCGTCATATGATGCCTTTCAACGACTGCAAGTTTAACAATATCTTTATCGATATCAACAGCCGCCGCTTCACCTTCATCAGTCGTTAGAATCTCGCCCGGAACAAGACCGATTACCTTCTTTTTGCCGGTACACTTAAAGTCATCAGCCGTTACATCAATAATTCTAACCGTATCCGATATAGCACGCTTCGGAGCATATTCCTCACCAAGATCTATAGACCATGGCTTACCATCTTTATTACTTGAAACCAAAATTCCGTCTTTATAAACTTCATCTATATCTACATTTTCAAAATCATTAAGTACTACAAAATCCGCTCTGTAACCCGGACAAATTGCGCCTACACTACCAAGTTTAAAATACGTCGCAGCATTGATACTTGCTATGGTATATGCAACTTCCGGCCTTACACCCAAAGAAATCGCTTTCTTTATTATGTAATCAATATGGCCCTCACTGTATAATTCACCCGGATGTTTATCGTCAGTCACAAATAAACACCTATGATAATAAGGTTCCTTACATAAAGAGATTAAACCTGCAAGGTTCCTACCTGCAGTGCCTTCTCTAATCATAATCCACTGACCGCGGCGCATTTTTTCCAATGCTTCCTTATCATTCGTACATTCATGATCAGAGAAAATACCCGCGGTTACATATGCGTTTAATTCTTTACCTGATAATCCGGGTGCATGACCGTCAACAATCTTACGCATATGATGGGTTTCTTTTATCTTTTCTATTACATCTGATTGGCGCCCTATAACTCCCGGATAATTCATCATTTCCGCAAGACCCAAAACTCTCGGATTACTTAAATACCTTCTTACATCATCGGAATCAATCTCAAATCCGCTTTCATCAAATCCTGTCGCAGGAACACAGGACGGAACCATTAAATAAACATCTAAAGGTACATCTTCCGTAGCATTTAAAATATAATCTATACCGTCGCATCCGCATACATTTGCTATTTCATGAGGATCCGCAATAATGGACGTTGTTCCGTGAGGCAAAACCGCTTTGCAATACTGTAACGGCGTAACTATAGAACTTTCAAGATGAAGATGACCGTCAATAAATCCGGGAACAATAGTCTTACCCTTAACATCAACTTCTCTTTCACCGTTATAATCACCAATACCGACAAAGTATCCGTTTTTAATCGCAACATCGCCCTCTTCGAATTCCCCGGTAAATACATTGAGTATACGCCCATTCTTTAATACAAGGTCCGCATTATACTCTCCAATTGCCGATGCAATTCTTCTTTTTCTGTGTTCTTCGCTTTTTTTCATAAACAATCTCCTATCGCTAAAAGATATTTCCTTTATCCAAATACTACTACATTTAAAAATCTCTTTCAACATCGAAAAAAATTAGATTATACACGCTTTTTCCTTAAATAAATGCTAGAATTAATTATCAAGAAAAAATAAGGAAGCGAAAAATGAACAAAGACTTTATATTAAAAGGCGACATATTATATTCTACCGAAGAAATGATCATTGAATCCTATCCCGATTCATATCTTATATGTAATGACGGTAAATGCGAAGGCGTATTTACTTCGATACCGGAGGCATATAAAGGATTCCCCATAGAAGATTATTCAGGAAAAATCATAATCCCGGGACTTACAGACCTTCATGCACATGCACCTCAATATACCTTTAGAGGGCTTGGCATGGACATGGAACTTATCGACTGGTTAAATGAAAATGCCTTCCCTGAAGAAGCGCATTTTGAAGACCTTGAATATGCAAAAAAAGCATATTCAATATTCGTAGATGATCTAAAAAACAGTGCAACTACCCGTGCTGTAATATTCGGAACGCTACATAAAGAAGCAACAACCCTTTTAATGGATATGCTTGATGAAACAGACCTTGTAACTTACGTAGGTAAAGTTAATATGGACAGAAACGGTTCTGAAGGTCTTTGCGAACCTGATAGTGCTACTGCTATAAGAAACACAAAAGAATGGATTGAGAATACCAAAAATAAATACAAAAACACAAAGCCAATCCTTACACCGCGCTTTATACCATCTTGTAGCGACGAACTTATGCATGCAATCGGCGAAATTTCCTCAAGTGAAAACATTCGTATCCAATCGCATTTATCGGAGAATCCATTTGAAATACGCTGGGTTAAAGAACTTGTGCCACATTCTGAAAATTACGGTGATGCATATGCCGGATTTAACGCCTTGGGAAATACTGATACCCCTGCAGTAATGGCACATTGCGTCTATGTCTCAAACGAAGAGATAGAGTTATTAAAAGAACACGGTACCTACGTTGCACACTGCCCTGATTCAAATATGAACCTTTCATCAGGTATAGCGCCGATAAGAAAACTTCTTAACAGCAAAATAAACGTAGGACTCGGAAGCGATGTTGCTGCAGGAGCCTCACTTTCTATCGTGCAGGCCATGTCGCATGCAATACAGGTGTCAAAAATGTACTGGCGATACGTAAACTCCTCCTATGCTCCGCTTAAATTCAATGAAGCATTTTATATCGGAACTTTAGGTGGCGGTAAGTATTTTGGCAAAGTAGGAAGTTTCCTTAAAGGATATGAATTTGACGCCCTTGTAATTGATGATAGCAAAATCAGAAGTACAAGAGCTACAACATTACAAGAACGATGCGAAAGAATGATATATCTTCCTGCAGAATATACGCTTATTTCGAAATATGTAAAAGGTCAAAAAATAGTCTGATACATATAGAATCAGCCCGGACTTTCCGGGCTGATTTTTAATATCAATATAATTATCTTTCCAAACTTGCATCCAAAGCAATCGCAACACGAGCACGAAGATACTGCGGACGCACAGGCTTTATAATATAATCTTTGGCATTTGCATCGATACACATCATAACCGTTTCCTTATCACCCTTTGCTGTAAGGAAGATAATCGGAAGATCATAGTATCCAAGCTTCCTGATATTTGCTACAGTTGAAATACCGTTCATTATCGGCATCTCGATATCCATTATAACAAGATCCGGCGCACCTTTTTCTTTTATATAATTAACTGCAGCCATACCACTTTGAAGTGCTGTAATATGATATCTCTTATCTTCAAGTGCAGTTGCTGTCTGCTGAAGGCTTATAATAGAGTCATCAACCAGCATTATCTCCTTTTGCTTTATCTTTGTCGTAAGACGACTCTCATTTAGCTGTTCAACCGCATGAGAATAATCAAAACTAAATACACCGCTTGCTATAATAAAAAGACTGCTAAACGTCGGAAGAGAAAGGTTAATATAAACCTGATTCTCCTTAATACGTACAATCGGAC
>JAFRZM010000042.1 GCA_017442585.1 Lachnospiraceae bacterium
AAAAACTATTTACACATTTTTCTCTATTTAGATTCTTTACCGATGTTCTTCTTCAACTGTACCTTAGGCTCTCTAGGAATAGCGAATCTCGGAACGAATCTGTCAAGACCTGTAAATGTAAGTATAAGAAGCGATCCAACCGCGATTATAGCGATAAAGTTATACTTTAAGAAGTCCATCTGACGAAGCTGGATTAACGGATATACCGCAGAAGCAACACCTACATAGAATCCAAGGTATACGTGCCACGGAATAAGCTGTGATCCGAATACACCCATAGCATCTGAGAATGTAGCGTTACGTAAACTTAATGTATACATATCTTCTTCAGAACCTACTACGTTCTCTTCCGTAATATCCTTAATAACAGGTCCGATTGTTACAATCTGTGCCATCTCGTCTGAAAGTGCTGCGTTACCGAGAAGTGACATAACAGCATTCCAACCCATTAAGTGACGTACCTTAAATGAAATCTTACCTACTAACTTAGCAAGAGGTTCGAACGCATTCATAAGCTGCATTACGCCACCGAATGCCGCAACCCACATCATCATAGGAATAACCCATGATCCTGCGCTCGAAAGTCCCTCATATACGTAATTATTTAAGAAATCGGATATTGATCCTGCAGTACCTGCAATAAGGCCTAATATATAGGAAGAAATGATTCCTGAGCCAATGCAGATAAATGTATTAAACTTGCACACAGCAAGAGTTACAACAAGAATCAACGGAATAATCATATATACCGGAACCGAACCGCTGTCTACCTGGTTTAAAAGTTCCAAAGCAATCGGCTTATTCTCTGTTAAGTATTCAATAGCTTCAGGTGTTAAATTCTCTGTAAGGTTAAAAGCTGCAGCCTTTGCGTTTGAAAGTCCTAAAGCCACACCTGCAAAGTAATCTGCTATAGCAGCAAGAATAAGACATGCTACAGACCAAACACCCTGATGACGTACACGGTCAGGGATGTTCTTAATACCCTGAATTGCAGATGAAACAATCATACAGTCCGAAATAAGACCCAAGTTGTCACCGAAACAAGCACCACCGGCAATAGCACAAGCTGTAAGATAAATGTTTCCGCCTACGATATGTGATAACCAAAGGAAAATCGGCGCACATGCTGCAAAAGTTCCCCATGAAGTACCTGTTGCTACAGAAAGGATTGATGTACATACCAAACCTACAACAGCAACTGTTCTTGCCGTAACGCCAACCTTTAACGATACAGTAACTACTGCGGCACCTACACCGAATCCCATGAAGCAGTTAGCCATGGTGTATGCGAGCATAAGAATAAATACCGCAACCAATATATTCTTAACCGAATCCAGTGCCGAATCAAGGCACTCCTGCCATTTCTTCTTCTCTGTGATCATGGCAACGATTACTGCCGCAAAGAAAGCTATCGGTGCAACTACCAATGCGTCGAACTTTGCGATCATAAGTCCTGCCAGGATGAACACCGGCACGAATTTTAAAAAGCCTTTTAAAAAGTTCATTATGTTACTCCTTCTCCGATATAAAATCAAAAACTCGAGGTCTTTCCTTCCGAAAAAACCTCGAGAATAATTGTATCACATAACTCCTATGCTTTCCACCATATTTAATTAACTGTTTATAAACTTTCTTATGTGTAGTGAACGTAAGTTTTTGAGAACACTCTATCGCCGACAACTCTTAATGTAGGCGCGTTTTCCTTATATACAGAATTGTAATTACTGTCAGATCTTACGGATGCAACACTGTCGCCTTCAAATACAACATTCCATGTATGCGGAACGTAGAAATGAGCAGAAGCAAAAACGACTTCACCGGTATAGACAATCTCTTCATTTGGCTGCAATGTATCATCGAAATAATACTTTACACTTGCAAATACGGTATCGCCTGTAATTACACTTACAGTTTTACTTTCGATATACTTTGTCTTATTTGAGAATACACAATCACCAACTATTTTCTGCTTACGCCTGGGACCGTTCTCAGAATCATCCCTAGCATTTCCGTCTGCATCTTCCGTCACCGCATCGCCATCAATTACTGTCTCTTTATTAAGCTCGTCCATAGCCTCTTTGCCCTTATAGACCTTACCATTCTTTTTAACGGTTAACATCGTATCGCCGGGAAATATCATCTTTAACCCGAAGTAAAGCGCAGCACACACAAGAAGCATTGCCCATATATTTATATGCGGCAACATCTCTCTAAAGACATTAAAGCGTATCCAGAGCTTTATACCGAATGGTTCAAGATCACCTTTGAGGAAATGGCGCAACATGCGGCCATTTTCCAATCATGAC
>JAFRZM010000043.1 GCA_017442585.1 Lachnospiraceae bacterium
AGAGGAAACAAGATCAGCAATGGTGAATTTGGTATCATTGCTACAGAACCATGCTGGATCTAATCAAACCAGATAGAAGCAGCCCGTATCGCTATGACACGTCACATTAAGCGTGGTGGTAAGGTATGGATTAAGATTTTCCCTGATAAGCCGGTTACAGCAAAGCCAGCTGAAACTCGAATGGGTTCAGGTAAAGGTGCTACAGAGTATTGGGTAGCAGTAGTTAAGCCTGGTCGTGTATTATTCGAGATCGCAGGTGTTCAGGAAGACGTTGCAAGAGAAGCACTCCGTCTTGCTACACACAAGTTACCTTGTAAATGCAAGATCGTTTCACGTGCAGATTTAGAAGGCGGTGAATCAAATGAAGAGTAATAAGTATGTTGAAGATTTAAAGGCGAAAAGCGTTAACGAATTACAGGACGATTTAACCACAGCAAAGAAGGAACTTTTCAATTTGAGATTCCAGAATGCTACAAATCAGCTTGATAATACAGGAAGAATCAAGGAAGTTAGAAGAAACATCGCGAGAATTCAGACTGTTATCACTGAGAAGTGTCCGCAGTAATCCCTTAGGAAGGAGTATTAATCGTGGAAGAAAGAAACTTAAGAAAAACACGTGTGGGCGTTGTTGTTAGCAACAAGATGGACAAGACAATCACAGTTGCAGTTAGAGATAACGTAAAGCACCCATTATACGGTAAGATTGTAAAGAAGACATATAAGTTAAAAGCACATGACGAAGAGAATACCTGCAATATCGGTGATACTGTAAAGGTTATGGAAACAAGACCATTATCTAAGGATAAGAGATGGAGACTTGTTGAAGTCATGGAAAGAGCGAAATAATTGAAGGAGGCTACCTAACATGATTCAGTCAGAAAGTAGACTAAAAGTAGCTGATAACACAGGAGCAAAGGAGATCCTTTGTATTCGTGTAAACGGCGGTTCAGTTAGAAGATATGCAAATATCGGTGATGTAATTACTGCTACTGTCAAAGATGCAACACCAGGCGGAGTTGTTAAGAAGGGTGACGTAGTTAAGGCAGTTGTTGTACGTACAGTTAAGGGCGTTCGTCGTAAAGACGGATCATACATAAAGTTTGATGAAAATGCTGCAGTTATCATTAAAGATGATAAGACCCCTAGAGGAACTCGTATTTTTGGACCTGTAGCCAGAGAGCTTCGTGACAAGCAGTTTATGAAGATCGTGTCACTTGCTCCGGAAGTATTATAGGAGGTACCGGCATGTTAAAGATTAAGAAGGGTGATACCGTTAAGGTTATCGCCGGAAAAGACAGAGACAAGCAGGGCAAGGTTGTTTCCATCGACAAGAAGAACGGCAGAGTCGTTGTTGAAGGAATCAACATGGTTAAGAAGCATACAAAGCCAAGCATGGCTAACCAGGAGGGTGGAATCGTTACAACAGAAGGTTCTATCGATATCTCCAACGTTATGTTAGTACATGACGGCCAGCCTACAAGAGTTGGATTTAAGATGGACGGAGACAAGAAAGTTCGTTACGCTAAGTCCACAGGCGAAGTTATTGACTAATTATTGAGAGGAGGACCTAGTTTTGAGTAGACTTAAAGAACAGTACCAAAACGAAATCGTAAAGAATATGACCGATAAGTTTGGTTATAAGAATGTTATGCAGGTGCCGAAGCTCGATAAGGTTGTTATCAACATGGGTGTAGGTGAAGCAAAAGAAAACGCAAAGTTATTAGAGGCTGCTATGAATGACCTTGAGATTATCGCAGGTCAGAAGCCAATCGCAACAAAGGCTAAGAATTCAGTAGCTAACTTTAAGATAAGAGAAGGTATGCCGATCGGATGTAAGGTTACACTTCGTGGTGAGAAGATGTATGAGTTTGTTGACAGACTTATCAACCTCGCACTTCCTCGTGTACGTGACTTCCGTGGTGTAAACCCTAACGCATTTGACGGAAGAGGAAATTATGCACTTGGTATCAAGGAGCAGTTAATTTTCCCTGAAATCGAATATGATAAGGTAGACAAAGTAAGAGGTATGGATGTAATATTCGTTACCACAGCTAAGACAGATGAAGAAGCACGTGAGTTATTGACACAGTTCAATATGCCATTCGCGAAATAAGCAGGAAGGAATAAATCATGGCAAAAACATCAATGAAAGTTAAACAGCAGCGCAAGCAGAAATTCTCTGTTAGAGAATACAATCGCTGCAGAATATGTGGTCGTCCACATGCATTTTTGAGAAAATACGGAATCTGCAGAATCTGCTTCCGTGAGTTAGCATATAAGGGACAGATCCCGGGAGTTAAGAAGGCAAGCTGGTAATTTTAAGCTTGAACCCTTAACTTTTACCTAGATTTCATTAGGAGGACAAATTAATGATTACAACAAGTGATCCAATTGCAGATATGCTTACAAGAATCCGTAATGCAAATACTGCAAAGCATGATACAGTTTTAGTACCGGCTTCAAAGATCAAGCTTGCTATCGTAGAGATCCTTAAGAACGAAGGATACATCGCAAAGTATGAGCTTGTTGATGACGGTAACTTCAAAAACATCCTTATCACATTAAAGTATGGTGCTGATAAGAATGAAAAGATCATTACAGGAATCAAGAGAATCTCAAAGCCTGGTCTTCGTGTATACGCAAGCAAAGATGAGCTTCCTAGAGTTCTTGGCGGATTAGGAATCGCTATTCTTTCAACAAACCATGGTGTTATCACTGATAAGGAAGCCAGAAAGCTTCAGGTTGGTGGCGAAGTATTAGCATTCGTTTGGTAATTAGAAACTATTGTATATTAGATAAAGAATTATAGGAGGTACGGGCATGTCACGTATAGGAAGAATGCCAATCGCAATCCCGGCAGGTGTAACTGTTACGATTGCAGAAAATAATCTTGTGACTGTAAAGGGTCCAAAGGGAACACTTGAACGTGTACTCCCGGGCGAGATGGAAATCAAGCTTGACGGAGAACAGCTTACTGTTGGTAGACCGAATGACTTAAAGAGAATGAAGTCACTTCACGGTCTTACAAGAACACTTATCAACAACATGGTTGTAGGTGTAACTGAAGGATATCAGAAAGAGCTTGAAGTTAACGGTGTTGGTTACAGAGCTGCTAAGGCAGGTAACAAGCTCACACTTAACTTAGGTTATTCACATCCTGTAGAGATGATCGATCCTGAAGGTATTGAAACTTCAGTTGATGGTAACAAGATCATCGTAAAGGGTATCGATAAAGAAAAGGTTGGCCAGTTTGCAGCTGAGATCAGAGAGAAGAGAGCTCCTGAACCATATAAGGGCAAGGGAATCAAGTATACTACTGAGACTATCAGACGTAAAGTTGGTAAGACCGGTAAGAAGTAAGTAAAGGAGAGTACGAGAAATGGTTGGTAAGAAGTCAAGAACTTTAGTTCGTGAAGATAAGCATAGAAGAGTACGTAATCGTTTTGCAGGTACTGCTGAGAGACCTCGTCTTGCAGTATTTAGAAGTAACGATCATATGTATGCTCAGATCATTGACGATACTGTAGGTAATACCCTTTGCTCTGCTTCTACTTTGGAAAAAGACATTAAGTCCGGTCTCGAAAAGACTAATAACGTAGAAGCTGCTGCAGCAGTAGGTACAGCTGTTGCTAAAAAGGCATTGGAAAAAGGTATTAAGGAAGTTGTCTTTGATAGAGGCGGATTCAAATATGACGGAAAAGTCAAGGCACTTGCAGAAGCTGCAAGAGAAGCCGGACTTACATTCTAACAAGGAGGAAACGGTACATGAAGCGTACAAACATTGATACAAGAGAGCTTGAATTAGAAGATATTTCCTTTATCAAGCCTGTAACCAAGGTTGTTAAAGGTGGTAATATCAGAAGATTTACAGCTTTAGTAGTTGTAGGTGACAAAAATGGTCATGTAGGCGTTGGCCTTGGTAAGGCAAAGGAAGTTCCGGAAGCTATCCGCAAGGGCAAGGAAGACGCAATTAAGAATATGATCGAGGTTAAACTCGATGACAACAATAGTATTCCACACGATGCTATGGGTAAGAACACAGGCGCATCTGTTTTATTAAAGAGAGCACCTCAAGGTACCGGAGTTATCGCCGGTGGTCCGGCGCGTGCCGTATGCGAATTAGCAGGCATCAAGAATATCCGTACTAAATCTTTGGGATCAAACAACAAGAGAAACGTAGTACTTGCTACTATCGATGCTCTTAGCCAGCTTAAAACTCCTGAAGAAGTTGCTAGACTCCGTGATAAATCTGTAGAAGAAGTTCTCGGTTAAGGAGGTAAGGTAAAATGGCAAAGACATTAAAGATTACACTTGTTAAATCCCCGATCGGAGCAGTACCAAAGAACAAGAAGACAGTTGAAGCACTTGGTTTAAGAAAGCTTCATCAGACAGTAGAAATGCCTGATAACGACGCAGTTCGTGGTATGATCCATAAGGTACAGCATTTAGTTAGCGTAGAAGAAAATTAATAAAGGATAGGAGGTGTCGGCATGGATTTATCAAATTTAAGACCGGCTGACGGTTCTAAGCATAGCGATAATTTCAGAAGAGGACGTGGACACGGTTCCGGAAACGGCAAGACCGCAGGTAAGGGCCACAAGGGTCAGAAGGCTCGTTCAGGAGCTCCAAGACTTGGTTTTGAAGGTGGTCAGATGCCATTATTCAGACGTATCCCTAAGAGAGGATTCAAGAACAGAAACTCACTTACTATCGTAGGTATCAACGTATCTATGTTAGAGTGCTTCGATAATGGAGCAACAGTTACTGTTGAATCACTTATGGAAAAGGGACTCGTTAAGAATCCAAGAGATGGTGTTAAGATTCTTGGAAATGGAGAATTAACCAAAAAGCTTACAGTTAAGGCAAATGCATTCTCAGAGGGTGCAAAGGCCAAGATCGAAGCAGCTGGTGGAAGCATCGAGGTGATCTAATGTTTGAGACACTTAAGGGCGCTTTTAAGGTAAAAGAATTAAGAAAAAAGTTATTATTTACTTTTTTGATGCTTGTTGTTATCCGTGTAGGATCACAGATCCCGCTTCCGGGAGTTAACGGCGAACTTTTCAAGGAATGGTTTAAAAGCCTTGCAAACGAGTCATTTGGCTTCTTAAGCGCTATCACGGGTGGCTCATTTGAGAAGATGTCAGTCTTCGCATTAAGCATCACACCATATATTACATCATCCATTATTATGCAGCTTTTAACAATTGCAATTCCTGCACTTGGCGAAATGCAGCAGGATGGTGAAGATGGAAGAAAGAAGATTGCAGCTATCACACGTTATGTGACTGTAGGTCTTGCAATCATCGAATCAGTTGCAATGACAATCGGCTTCTCAAGAAGCGGTTATCTTACAAGCAACAACTGGATGGTTTATACAACTATCATCGTAGGTCTTACAGCCGGTTCTGCAGTACTTATGTGGATCGGTGAGAGAATTACAGAGCATGGCGTTGGTAACGGTATTTCAATCGTACTTATTATCAACATCATCTCAAGAATTCCAAGCGATATCATGGGACTTAAGACAAAGTTCGTTGAAGGAAAGAACATCGGTAACGCAGCTCTTGCAATCGCAGTTATCGCTTTGGTAATTTTAGCGACTGTAGTACTTGTAATCCTTTTACAGGATGCTGAAAGAGTTATTCCTACTCAGCAGTCAAGAAAGATGGCAGGTCAGGCATCGTTCTCCGCAGCGGCATCATCTTCGATACCGTTAAAGGTTAATACAGCCGGAGTTATCCCTGTAATCTTTGCTCAGTCACTTATGACAACACCTGTAGTTATAGCTTCACTTTTTGGTAAATCAGAAGGAACAGGTTTCTGGTATGATGTATTAAGAGGATTATCAGAGCAGAACTGGTGCAAACTTACACAGCCTAAGTATTCTTGGGGATTATTGCTCTACATAGTTCTTATCATCGCTTTTGCCTACTTCTATACACAGATTTCGTTTAACCCACTTGAGGTTGCGAACAATCTTAAGAAGGGCGGCGGATTCATACCTGGTATAAGACCTGGTAAGCCAACAAGCGATTACCTTGAGAATGTATTGAAGTACATTATCTTCATCGGAGCAGTCGGACTTATAATCGTATCTGTTATTCCGATCTTCTTCAACGGTGTATTTAATGCGAACGTTTCATTCGGTGGAACATCACTTATCATTATCGTCGGAGTTGTAATCGAGACATTAAATCAGATTGAGTCCCAGATGAGAGTTAGAAGCTACAAGGGATTTTTAAAGAACTAATTATTGTTTAAATATATACAGCGGCTCGAACACCCTTAGCAGGTATTCGAGCTTGTGCTGTATTTTTCCATTTTGTATAACGTTTACTTAAAAATGCACGGAGGAAGGCTTATGAAATTAGTTATGCTTGGTGCACCGGGAGCAGGAAAAGGCTCTCAGGCAATCACATTATCGGAGAAACTTAATATACCGCATATCTCAACGGGCGATATATTCAGAGCGAATATAAAGGAAGGAACACCTCTTGGTGTAAAAGCTAAGGAATTCATCGATAAGGGTGAGCTTGTTCCGGATGAACTCGTAACAGATCTTGTGGTAGACAGAGTAGGTAAAGATGATTGCAAAAACGGATATATCCTTGACGGATTCCCGCGTACGATACCGCAGGCAAGAGATTTAAAAAAAGCTTTAGAGGACAAAGCTATGAAAATCGACTTTGCCATAAACCTTCTTGTTGATGATGACGTTATAGTAGGCCGTATGGGCGGTCGTCGTGCTTGTTTAAATTGCGGCGCGACATATCATATTGTTAATATGCCACCAAAGAAAGAAGGCATATGCGATCACTGTGGTGAAAGGCTCGTACTTCGTGATGACGATAAGCCGGAGACAGTAAAGAACAGACTTACGGTTTACCATGAAAAGACACAGCCGTTGATTGATTTTTATAAAGAGGAAGGCTGTCTTGTCGATATCGACGGTACAAAGGCACCGGATGAAGTATTTAAGGATATTACGCGTGCGATAGGAGTTTAATTATGGCAATTACGATTAAATCAGAACGTGAAATAGAATTAATGAAGGAAGCCGGTGTTATATTGGCTAAAGTTCATCAGGATCTTGGACACGCACTCCATGAGGGAATGTCCACATGGGAAGTAGATAAGCTTGCTGATGAAATGATAAGAAGTTATAACTGCATCCCGTCTTTTAAGGGATATAACGGATATCCGGGTTCGGTATGTGTATCGATTAATGAAGAAGTCGTACACGGAATTCCGAAGAAGGAACGTTTGATTAAAGACGGTGATATAGTAAGTCTTGATATAGGAGTCATCCATAAAGGATATCAGTCAGATGCCGCACGTACACACGGTGTCGGAAATATATCCGAGGAAGCAAGACTTCTTATAGAAAGAACACGTCAAAGCTTCTTTGAAGGAATGAAAGTAGCATCCGAAGGACATCACTTATTTGAGATATCCGCTGCAATCGGTAATTATGCAGAAAGCTTCGGATACGGAGTTGTAAGAGATCTTGTTGGACACGGAATCGGAACCAACATGCATGAAGATCCGCAGATACCAAACTTTAAGCAGCTCCTTAGAGGACCAAAGCTTAGAGCAGGTATGACACTTGCCATCGAGCCGATGATTAATATCGGAACATGGGAAGTAGAGTGGCTTGATGATGACTGGACAGTAGTTTCTGCAGATAATTCATTATCTGCACATTATGAGAATACAATTCTTATAACCAACGGTCGTCCGGAAATCTTAACACTTACCGAAGAAGAGATTGCTGAGGGAATTTATAAATAAGAAGAATTCGGATTAAAGAATAGATAAGACGTATCGCATGTGCGGTACATATAAGGAAACAGTAACAAGTAAGTTTAAATAAGTAGTAAAAGGAGAGCATATATGTCCAAAACCGACATAATCGAAGTAGAAGGCAAAGTAATAGAGAAGTTACCAAACGCAATGTTCCAGGTTGAGCTTGAAAACGGCCACCAGGTTATCGCTCATATAAGTGGTAAGTTACGTATGAATTTCATCCGTATATTACCGGGTGATACAGTTACATTGGAGCTTTCTCCATACGATCTTACAAAGGGAAGAATTGTTTGGAGAGATAAATAAAAAAGTCTTGCATCCTAGGATTTATTTTGATATAATGTCAGATGGACGCTTTTAGGAAAGGGGTAAGTATGCCCATTTTTGGCGTTTTACCCTAGGTTATAATGAAAGGAGGTTACTTAGAAATGAAAGTAAGAACTTCAGTAAAACCAATTTGCGAAAAGTGCAAAGTTATCAAGAGAAAAGGCGCAATCAGAATTATCTGCGAGAACCCTAAGCATAAACAGAGACAGGGCTAGTAATAAGGTGTCACGCCAGTGACGGAACCTTATTACCACGACGCATCCCGCACCGAAGGTGCATTCAAATGATGCGTCTTCCCGTAATAGGATAATGATTGTGTAGTATAATTATGTGCGGCTGCCGCTTATATGTATCTAGATAAGCGGTTCATAATATACGGTAAGGGGCTTTTTATACCGAGAGAGTGCCCTTACAACAAAACAGGGTAAACTTTTACCTAAATAGTAATTCCATTAAGAAATATTTAAGGACGTGCACACATTTCAGGCCGATTTTCGGAGCTGCACGGGTTTTGATATGTTCTTAAACTTTTAGTATTTTTTAGAATTTTTGTGGAGGTGCAAATACACATGGCTCGTATTGCAGGTGTAGATTTACCAAGAGATAAGCGCGTTGAGATCGGCTTAACTTATATTTATGGTATTGGACGTGTAAGCGCAACAAGAATCCTTGAAAAAGCAGGCGTTGATATCGACGTAAGATGTAAGGATTTAAGCGACGATGACGTTAAGAAGATCAGTGCAGTAATCGATGAGGACTTTACAGTAGAAGGTGACCTTCGTCGTGAAACAGCACTTAACATTAAGAGATTACAGGAAATAGGATGCTATCGTGGTATCCGTCATAGAAAAGGACTTCCTGTTCGCGGACAGCACACAAAGAACAATGCCCGTACAAGAAAGGGTCCTAAGAAGACAATCGCTAACAAGAAGAAATAATTTACGTTAGCAGTATTTTTGATGATTATTTTTAGAATTTTAGAAAGTAGGTTAGTTTAGATATGGCAAAGCAGGCAACAAAAAAGATTGCAAAACGTCGTGTAAAGAAAAACGTTGAACACGGACAGGCACATATCCAGGCATCTTTTAACAACACTATCGTTACTTTAACAGATGCTCAGGGTAACGCTCTTTCATGGGCAAGCGCCGGTGGTCTTGGATTTAGAGGTTCAAGAAAATCTACTCCATACGCTGCACAGATGGCAGCAGAGACAGCTACAAAGGCTGCTCTTATTCATGGTTTAAAGACTGTTGACGTAATGGTTAAGGGTCCTGGTTCGGGAAGAGAAGCAGCAATCCGTGCACTTTCCGCAAGCGGACTTGAAGTAGTAAGTATTAAGGATGTAACTCCGGTTCCACATAACGGATGCCGTCCGCCAAAGCGTAGAAGAGTCTAATAGGAGGGTTTTAATAAGATGGCTATTAATAGAACACCGATTTTAAAAAGATGCAGATCTTTAGACTTAGATCCTGTCTTTTTAGGCTATGATAAAAAGTCAAACAGAACAAAGACCAGAGGAAAGAAGATTTCTGAGTACGGTCTTCAGTTAAGAGAAAAGCAGAAAGCTAAATTTATATATGGCGTATTAGAGAAGTCGTTCCATAACTATTATGAGAAGGCTGATAGAATGCCTGGCATGACAGGTGCAAACCTTATGACTTTACTTGAGTCAAGACTTGACAATGTTATCTTCCGTGCAGGTTTCGCAAGAACAAGAAGAGAAGCTCGTCAGACAGTAGATCATAAGCACGTAATGGTTAATGGTAAGAAGGTTAACATTCCTTCATACCTTGTTAAAGCAGGCGATGTAATCGAACTTACAGAGAAGGCTAAAGGAAGCGTTAAGTATAAAGCTGTTATGGAAGTTACAGGTGGAAGACTTGTTCCTGAATGGTTAGACGTTGATCAGGACGCTTTCAAGGCAACAATTAAGTCATTACCGAATAGAGAAGCTATCGATGTTCCGGTAGATGAAATGCTTATCGTCGAGTTATATTCTAAATAAAGCGTAACATAGGCAAAAGCTATAACTTATAGAATAAGGAGGGACTTTGTAGTGTTCGATTTTGAAAAACCAAATATTGAGATTGCTGAAATCTCTGATGATAAAAGGTATGGTAGATTTGTTGTAGAACCACTTGAGCGTGGTTATGGTACAACACTCGGTAATTCTTTAAGAAGAATCATGCTTTCATCACTCCCAGGTGTAGCTGTTACAAAGGTTAAAATCGAGGGTGTGTTGCACGAGTTCTCTTCCATTCCGGGAGTTAAAGAAGATGTTACTGAGATTATCATGAACATCAAGAATTTGGCAATTAAAAACAACAGTTCGTCCGATGAGCCTAAGACAGCTTATATAGAATTTGAGGGCGAAGGCGTAGTTCACGCCGGTGATATCCAGGTTGATTCTGATATCGAGATTATGAATCCGGACCTTCCTATCGCAACTCTTAACGGTGGTGCCGATTCCAGATTATATATGGAATTAACTATTTGCAAGGGACGTGGATATGTCAGCGCAGATAAGAATAAGACAGAAGATACACCAATCGGTGTTATCTCTGTAGATTCTATCTATACACCTGTTGAGCGTGTAAACTTACGCGTTCAGAATACTCGTGTAGGTCAGATGACAGATTACGATAAGCTCATCTTAGATGTATTTACAAATGGTACATTAGCTCCGGATGAGGCAGTAAGTCTTGCTGCAAAGGTTTTATGTGAGCACTTAAATCTCTTTGTTGATCTTTCAGATTCAGCTCGTGACGTTGATGTCATCGTTGAAGCTAAGGAAGACGGAAGAGAAAAAGTTCTTGAAATGAATATCGACGAACTTGAATTATCAGTTCGTTCATACAACTGCTTGAAGAGAGCAGGTATCAATACAGTACATGAATTAACTCAGAAGACTCAGGAAGACATGATGAAGGTTAGAAACCTTGGTCGCAAGTCATTTGAGGAAGTACTTGGAAAGCTTAAAGAACTCGGTCTTGAATTATCAAGTGGCGAGGACTAAATTAATTAAGCAATTACCCGGTAAGACCGAAAGGCACGGGATTGTAATAATACCCATGTTCGGTATGTAAGTCCAAAAGGCGATGCCGGATAGTAATAAAATGGAGGATTTTAAAAATGGCAATGTATCGTAAACTTGGCAGAACATCTAGCCAGAGAAAAGCATTACTTAGAAACCAGGTAACAAACCTTTTAAACAACGGCAAGATCGTAACTACTGAAGCTAAGGCTAAGGAAGTTCGTAAGATCGCTGAGCACCTTATCACAATGGCTGTTAAGGAAAAGGATAACTTTGAAGAAGTAACTGTTAAGGCTAAAGTTGCTCGTAAGGACAAGGATGGCAAGAGAGTTAAAGAAGTTATCGATGGCAAGAAGGTAACTGTATACGATGAAGTAGAAAAGACAATCAAGAAGGATAAGCCTTCACGTCTTCATGTTCGTCGTGAAATGCTTAAGGTATTATATCCTGTAACAGCTGTTCCTACAGAAGCTGCAGGTAAGAAGAAGAATACAAAGGAAGTTGATCTTGTAGATAAGCTCTTCACAGAGATCGCTCCTAAGTATGAGAACCGTAACGGTGGTTATACAAGAATCGTTAAGATTGGCCAGCGTAAGGGTGACGGTGCTCTTGAAGTTGTTCTTGAGCTCGTATAAGGATAACAAATTTATGGCTTGCAGGTTTTCTGCAAGCCTTTTTGCTATTATTATGAAAATAAATGTGGCATAGAATATACAACTCGCGGACGTTCGCACTCAATCTTGTAACGTCGCGTTACTAAGTTCGTGCAAGCACTCACTAAGTAACGACGTTCCAAATTGCCGCTCATCTGTATATTCTATGCCACATTTTAGTTTATTTCTAACCTACAAATTACTTCTGTGTGTACTGTGTTCGGAAATTGATCTACAACGCTGAATTTTTTTAAAGCATAAGCTGACTCGCAGAGCAACTTAAGATCACGCGATAGTGTCGCGGAATCGCAGCTTACGTAAATGACCTTGCGTGGGCTCATTTTAAGTATTGTATTAATCAATTTCTCATCACATCCCTTACGAGGCGGGTCTACGACGACGATATCCGGACGAGAAGCGCCGTTTTTCATCTTCTCCGTAAATACGTCTTCTGCAGCGCCAACGATGAAATCCGCGTTTTTAATGCCGTTATCGGAAGCGTTTTTCTTAGCATCTTCTATGGCTTCCGGAATAATCTCAATGCCGTGCACACATTTTACGTGACGCGCCATAAATAGCGATATCGATCCGGTACCGCAGTAAAGATCCCATACGTCTTCTGTGCCGTTAAATTCGCCGTATTCAAGGACTTTATTATAAAGTCTTACACATTGTTTGGAGTTAACCTGGAAGAAGGAGAGAGGGCTGATTCTGTATGTTATATCCCCTAAGGATTCATGAATGTAACCTTCTCCATATAAAACCTTATAGTTATCACCTAGTATTACGTTATTTCTTGCCTTATTTACACTTATGCAGACAGATTTAAGCGCATCGCCTAAAACCTCTTTAAGTGCAGATATAAGCGCGTCAGCGTGTGAAGGTTTTGATGCTCCCGGACCCTTCGTATCGTGCTTTTCATCTAACGAATCCGCATTTATAACAAGGCATACCATCCATTCACCGGTGTTTTCACCGCAGCGTATAAGGATGTGTCGTACCACACCTCGTCCCGTTTCTTCATCGTAAGCGCTGACACCGTATTCGCCCATCCAACGCTTTACAGCATTAACAATATCCTTGCATTCTTCTTTCAGTAACAAGCAGTCATCACAAGGAACTATATCGTGAGAATGACCACCGTAAAATCCCGTAACAACAGCCCCGTTCTTATTAAACCCTACAGGGAACTGCGCTTTATTTCGGTATCTTAAATAAGACGCCGCACTTAAAGTATTATCTTTTACCTCGTCTATAAATGAACGCGAGAATCCGCCAATGCGTGTAAGGTTATTAATGACCTTATTCTCTTTGAAATGAATCTGCGCGTCATAGTTCATATTCATAATCTGACATCCGCCGCATGGACGAGCGATTGAGCACGGTGCATCCACGCGTGAAGGTGACGGAGTGATGATGCTTTCAACTCTTCCGTAGCCGTAAGTTTTTTTAACTTTGACCACACGGACTTCAATTTCGTCGCCGATTACGGCATCCTTTATAAAGAGAGGGAAGCCGGATACTTTTCCGACTCCCAACCCTTCATTAGTCATATCTTCAATTGTTACTTTAAAGATCTCATTTTTATCCATAAACTTGAAAACCTAATGTAAAACTAATATAAAACTTAGATGTAAAAACTTAAATATAAACAATCAAAACAAAGAATAAATCAAACATTTAATACTTGGCCAATTCTTCATCGGCAAGCTTAAGCGAGAAGGTAAAGGTCGTGCCGACATCTATCGTACTTGTAACAGTTATCTTCTCGTTATGGGCCTGGATTATTTCCTTTACAATGGAAAGTCCGAGGCCTGTTCCCTTCTTATCCTGACCTCGGGAAAGGTCTGTTTTGTAAAACCGGTTAAAGAGCTTATCAATCGAATCCTCCGGAATACCGATACCCTGGTCCTTTATCGATACGTGAACCTTCTTCGAACCGTAGATCCTGGTTTCGATAGTGATGGTAGTATCCGGTTTCGAAAACTTAATTGCGTTATCCAAAAGGTTATATATTACCTGCTGAATTTTTTCTTTATCTGCATGAACCTTCAAAACTTCGCTTGTAAGAAGCAACGAGATATGGACGTTTTTCTTTAATGACTGAACTTCCGAAGACTCCGCACATGCGATTATGATATCGTTGATGTCGAAATCCGACATATCAAGCACAAAATCTCTTGAACCGATACGGTTTAAGTCAAGCAGTGAATTTGTAAGGCTCGTTAAGCGGTCTGCTTCATTTAAGATACGGGTCAAGTATTTTTCGTACATCTCAGGCGGGATAGTGCCGTCAAGCATGGCCTGCAAATATCCGCGAATAGATGTCAAAGGCGATCTAAAGTCGTGTGATACATTGGAGATAAACTTTCGCTGTTCATCTTCATGTGTATCGAGACGCTCCGCCATGAAATTATAAGTTGTTATAAGATAAGACAGTTCGTCGTTTCCGTATAACGGAATCTGCGGTTTATAGTTGCCTGAAGAATACTCTTTGGCGGCTGTAAGCATTGCATTTATCGGTCTTAAAAATATGAATGCGATTATGCAAAGTCCGACAAACCCGATAGCAAGTGTGATTATCAGCACTTCATAGATTACGTCCATATATTTATATGCACTTTCTTCTATGGATGCGATACTTTCGCTCATAATGAGGTAACCGCAGGTCTTGTAACGTACGTTTATAGGAACAATGACACTTATAAATGATGCATCATAATAATCGTAAAACGTGCCTGTATTATAATAATTATCGTCAAAATACTTAATTACATCTGTCGGATTAAACTTCTTAGGGAGGTTAAAGCTCGAAGCATTAACCGCACAGGCAATTATACCGTCTTCGTTCATGAGCCACATATCGGCATGAAGATATCCGGAATATGCTCTCATGTTTGTTAAAAGTCGCTTTTGATCCATCGATTCCGCGTAGTAAAGAAGGCAGTTGGCCTGCGAAAAGGAAGCTGCATTCTCGTAGAGGGACTTGGCTTCACTTTTCGAATAAGAGCGGATTAAAAGCGGCTTTACGATAATAGTGACTAAAATCAGTGCGCCGGCGGCAAAAGCCACATATATAAGTATTAATCTCGACAGGATTCTTTTAATACCCATAAATCCTACCCGGTTTAAATTTATCTGGTTTCAAACTTATATCCGATACCCCAAACTGTAGCAATGCGCCAATCCTTGGTATCTTTAATCTTTTCACGAAGACGTTTTACGTGAACGTCGACTGTACGTGTATCGCCTAAGTAATCATATCCCCAGATGTTCTCAAGAAGCTGTTCTCTTGTGAATACCTGGTTTGGTGATGCGCAAAGGAAGAATAAAAGTTCCAACTCCTTCGGTGGCATATCAACTTTTGATCCCATATAAGTTACGGAATAGTTTGTAAGGTTTACATTTAAGCCTTCGAAGTTAACTTCCTTCTGAGCAGGCTGTTCTTTTGCAGCCATATCTGGCTGATGATAGCGGCGAAGCACTGCCTTTACACGCGCAACCAATTCCTTTGTGTCAAACGGCTTCATAAGATAGTCGTCCGCACCAAGCTCGAGACCCAATACTTTATCAAATACTTCGCCCTTTGCGGAAAGCATGATGATAGGAGTAGTGGAATGAGTTCTTATCTCGCGGCATACCTGGTAGCCGTCAAGACCCGGAAGCATAAGGTCCAATAACATAAGGTCAGGCTTGTATTCCTCAAATACCTTTAATGCATCCTGCCCGTCGCCTACAATCTTTGTATCGAAGAATTCTTTCTCCAGATACATAGCAACTAATTCTGCGATGTTTTCGTCATCATCAACGATCAAAATTCTTTGTTTTGCTGACATTTTTTATCCTCCGTTTTGTTTATACATATATTATTCAGGTAAAAGTTATATAAGTTACTTCTTGAATACCGCTATTGTGACACCTGCATCACCTTCGCCGAAAACGCCCGCGCGGAATGATTCCACATATTTGCATTTCCTTAAGTATGATTGCACGGCGGAACGAAGTGTTCCTGTACCCTTGCCGTGTACAATGCGTACCGATTCGAGATGGGAGACATATGCGTCATCAATATATTTATCAAGATGTGCTATTGCTTCATCGGATGTCATTCCTATGAGATTAATCTCGGAATGAATCGATGCGGCCTTTGAAAGCCCTGTAACAACACTTCTTTTGGCGGTCTTTTTCTCCGGTTTTAAATTTTCCGTTACGAGTGAGAGATCGCTTATATTGACATTCGATCTCATGATGCCGCACTGTACGAAGAGGTTGCCGGATTTGTCCGGAAGCGTGTGAACCGTTCCCGTTAAATTAAGGGAGTGTACACGTACCGTATCACCGATATGTAAAAGCGACGGATCCTTGATACCTTCGGTAACTATCGCTTTAGCGGCTACGGCGTCACTTTGCGCATCCATTTTCTTACGAAGAGCGGCACGCTTTTCCTCCATCTTCTTTAAATCCGGAGTTTCTATTCTGTAGCGGTTAAAGTCTCGTATCGTCTCGTCTGCCAAATCCTTAGCTTCCGATAAAATACGGTTGGCTTCTATGGTCGCTTCTTCAATAAGTTTCTTTCTTCGCTCCGCTATGTCGTCGTTTTTCTTTGATAATGATTCTTTAAGTTTAACGATGTCGTCTTCGGCACGCTTGGCTTCGTCGAGCGATGTATTTAATGCGACACGCTTTTCTTCAAGGTCCGATAAAACGTCTTCGAAGTCTTTGTCCTCTTTATCAAGGCGACGGCTTGCGTCCTCTATAATGTGGCTCTTTAATCCTAGTTTCTGAGAGATTGCGAAAGCATTACTCTTTCCCGGAACGCCGATTAAAAGCTTATACGTCGGTGAGAGAGTTGCTACATCGAATTCGCAGCAGGCATTTTCAACTCTTGGAGTAGTAAGCGCATATAATTTAAGCTCGGCGTAGTGCGTCGTAACCATGAGTCTCGCACCGCGTCCCTTTAAATCTTCAAGTATCGATATCGCAAGTGCCGCACCTTCCGTAGGGTCGGTTCCCGCACAAAGCTCATCGAAAAGTATGAGGCTCTTTTCGTTTGCCACGTTTTCGATATTTACTATATTCTTCATATGCGAGGAAAAAGTGCTTAAATTTTGCTCTATGCTTTGTTCATCGCCTATGTCTGCGTAAACTTCTTCGAATAAACTAAGTTCCGAGCGCTCCTTTGTAGGAATATGAAGCCCTGCCTGTCCCATAAGAGTAAGGAGCCCGACAGTCTTTAAGCTTACGGTCTTACCGCCTGTATTAGGTCCCGTAACTACAAGGAGATCGAAAGCATCTCCAAGTTCTATATCGATAGGAACAACTATTTTTTCGTCAAGAAGCGGATGCCTTGCCGAACGGAGTTTTATGATTCCGTTTGTATTAAATGAAGGCTTTACCGCATTCATTGAAACTGCCAAAGTGCCTCTTGCAAATATAAAGTCGAGCGAGGTCAGGTTTTTAAAATCTGCACGAAGCTCGTCTATATGCGTTGTGGCAAGCCCTGAGAGAAAGGCAAGAATCTTTTCTATCTCGGCTGCTTCGTCAAGTTCAAGCTCGGTTAATTCGTTGTTAAGATTGACTACAGCCAAAGGTTCTATAAAGAAGGTAGATCCCTTAGCTGACTGATCGTGCACCATTCCCGGAACGCGCGCCTTGCTGTCGGCTTTGACCGATAAGCAGTAGCGGCCGTTTCGCATTGCGATAATATTGTCTTGTAAGATTCCGTCCTGTCCGGCTTTAATAATAAGCTCGTTCATTTTCTCGTGAATCTTGTCATTTATCGAATGCATCTTGCGTCTTATTGCCTTTAAAGCAGGTGATGCATCGTCAGCCATCTCCGTTTCCGAAATAATGCAACGCGTTATCTCCGTATATAATTCAGGTACATCCGAAAGCCCAAAGAATAAATCGCTTAAGCAATCGTGGAATTCCGGATCTTTTTCCTCGCTGTCGTATCTTTTTGATCTTCTTACAACTTCCAAAAGCTTCGTCATGTTTTGAAGCTCTGTCATATTTAAGACGCCGCCGACCGATAAACGCTTCATTGCTGCGTGAAGGTCTGCAATGCCCGAAAGGTCGAGCTTTCCATGTCTTATGATACGAAGCATTGCGGCTTCTGTTTCTTCTTGCATATCCTGTATCTTTAAAAGATCGTAGGATGGTTTTAAATCAAGGCAACGCTGCTTTCCTGATTCTGTATATGAAAGTGCCGAAAGTCTTTCGACTATCTTGTCATACTCAAGTGTTTTAAATACTTTGTGATTCATAACTATAAAATTCCATTACAATAAGTAAGCATAATAATTCAATTTTTATTTTACATAAAAAGAAAAATTAATTCAAGAGTTTGTAACATTTTTACTTGAGTAAGCTTAATAAACCATATATAATATAAATTTGAGGTGGTGCGTTAAGATGGAGCTTAAGATTAAGAGAAGACCTGTAAACAAGCCTAAATTCATAAGAACTGTCGGTGTGGCAGCTTTCTCCGGAATACTTTTCGGACTCATTGCCGCGCTTGTATTTATTTTTGTACTTGACGGTGTCGGATACGTAAAAGAGAAAAATACCCCTGCCATAATAATCCAAACTGAGGGTGAGGAAACTAATTCAGGCGTCGATGATTCTGCTAAAGAGCCTAATAACACCCGTAAGAGTGATGATGAAGTAGACAGAAAACAGGCTTTATATCGTACTGCTGAGGCCGTTGAAAAGGCGGTAGTAAGGATTAACGTCCGTATGTCTGAGTCCTATACAGGCAAAAGAGGCGAGTCAAATGTTAAAACAGGTATTATTTTTTCAAAGAATACCAAGATGATATATTGTCTTACAACCCCTGATGCTGCGCGCGGACTTTTCAGTGTGGATGTAACTTTTAGCGACGGAACGACTGTAGAAGGAAAGGTTGTGGAGACCGATTATATATCGGGTCTTTCAGTTTTAAAGATAGATGCAACACTTCTATCGACGTCACTTTATGACAGTATTATCCCGATAGAGGTTGCAAATTCGAATAAAGCGATGCCGGGAGATCTTGTTGTTGCGGTCGGTAACGTAATGGGTACCGGTGTATCGTCACTTGCGGGAGCCGTAGTAAGTACGGATGGAACTTTTTCCTGCACGGACGGTGAACTTTTGATGATAGAGACGGATATTCCGTCAAGAACCAATACTAACGGATTTTTGATAAATGAAGAAGGTATGATGGTCGGCGTGATTTCACACGGCGCTGATGTTTCGGGTCAGGTCAATATGATAAATGCTTACGGATGCTCGGATCTTACAACGACTATCTATAAACTTACGGAAGGTTCGCATTTCCCTTATATGGGAATTAAGACTAAAACAATAGATTATAAAATGGCGGGAGTTTACGGTGTTCCGCTTGGTGTGTTTGTATCACTTGTAGAGGTTGATTCGCCGGCGCTTGAGGCGGGTTTTCAGCAGGGGGATATAATTGTTGCCGCAGGTGAGACTGCGGTGCTTTCGGGAAGAAGGCTTCATTCCCTTCTGATGGGAGTAAACTTAGATAAGTCGAGCGAGAGAAATATAACCTTTAGAGTCCTTCGTCTTGTGGAAGGCGAGTATGAGACCAAAGATATATCGGTTACGTTAATGGACAGATACTAAGAGAAATATTGGATAGAAACAGAGGAAGAATATGAAATACATAGAGACTCTTTCAGAGGGAATGCGCATTCAGGATATATACCTTTGCAAGGAGAGAAAGACAGCTACCACAAAAAACGGAAAGCCTTACGACACGATGGTTTTAATGGACAAGACCGGCAGTATCGAGGCCAAGATATGGAATGTTAATGACGCAGGGATAGCGGATTGCGATGCACTTGATTTCGTTGATGTAACGGGAGAAGTTACAAGTTTTAACGGTGCATTGCAGGTTAATGTATCCCGTGTACGTAAGGTTCATGAGGGCGAGTATAATGAACTCGATTACGTTCCGCAGTCGGAATATGATATAGAAACGATGTACGGTACCGTACTTGAATATATTGATTCAGTAAAGAATCCGTATCTTAATAAGCTTTTGCATTTATTCCTTATCGACGATGAGGAGATTGTAAAAGCATATAAGAAGAAGTCTGCGGCAAAGACCGTTCATCACGGATTTGTCGGAGGATTGTTACAGCATTCGGTGACTGTAGCGGCTAACTGCAAGGATTTTACAAAGCGTTATAAGATATTGAATTATGATCTTTTGATAACTGCGGCGCTTTTACATGATATAGGTAAGATCAGAGAGTTCTCGGATTTCCCGTTAAATGATTATACTGAGGAAGGTAATTTACTCGGTCATATCGTTATGGGTTCCGAGATGATATCGGAGAAAGCAAAAGAAATAGAAGGCTTTCCGCCGATACTCTTAAATGAATTAAAGCATTGTATATTGTCACATCACGGTGAGCTGGAATTTGGCTCGCCTAAAAAGCCTGCCATTGCAGAAGCCATGGCACTTAATTTTGCCGATAACATTGATGCCAAGATGGAGACTTTAAAGGAATTGTTTGAGAAACCGCGTGCTACGGAAGATATGTGGATGGGGTATATAAGGTCGTTTGATGGAAATATTCGTAAAACATCGGAAGAATAGAGGGGACTAAGGATGAGTGTCGATATTACCAGGTATTTGAGGAAGGCATTTTTTATTGTTTACGATGTCGTGGCAGTGGTTTTGGCCATGTACATCAGTATAATTACCAGATTCGAGTTTTCTATAAACAAAGTTGATCAGCCTTATATTGATAAGATTCATTATTACGTGCTGATAAACATCTTCGTTTCGATATTTGTATTTGCATGTTTTAAACTCTATAGCTCGTTATGGCAGTATGCGTCCATTCAGGAACTTGTAAATGTCGCATTGGCGTGTGCCCTATCTGCACTTTTGCAACTTGCGGGAATGACGATATTAGAGCTTAATATGCCGCGCTCTTATTATGTATTGTACTTCTTTTATATCACCATTTTTGTAGGCTTTATAAGATTTTTGTATAGAACCTTACGAGTTATAAAGGGTAATATCATAGGCGAGACTTCGGATATCGCAATTCCTACCATGGTAATAGGCGGCGGTGATTCTGCGAGCCATCTTATTAAAGATATAAAGGGCTCCATGATGATTAAAAACCGCGTAAAGTGTGTAATCGATGCGGACCCTAAGAAAGTCGGAAACTCAATTCTCGGTGTCCCTATTGTAGGTAATGATAATAAGATTCCGTGGGCAGTTGAAAAGTATAAAATCCAGGAAATCTTTATTGCAATCCCGAATCTCCCTGCAAAGCGTAAAAAAGAGATAATCGAGATTTGTAAGAATACTGGATGCAAGATGCGAATCTTGCCGTCCATGACACAGGTTATTAATAACGAAGTCCTTGTATCGGCGTTCCGTGAAGTACAGATTGAAGACTTATTAGGTCGTGACGAAGTGCGCGTAAACATCGATGAAGTAGCGGATTATATACAAGGCAAAACCGTTCTCGTTACAGGTGGCGGCGGTTCTATCGGTTCCGAACTTTGTCGTCAGATAGCGATGCATAATCCAAAGAAACTTATTATCTTTGATATATATGAAAATACTACTTACGATCTTCAGCTGGAACTGAAAAGAACTTATAAGGATCTTGATTTTGAGACCTTAATCGGATCCGTAAGAAATATTGCAAGAGTTAATGCGATATTTGAAAAGTATCATCCTGAAATAGTATTCCATGCGGCAGCACATAAACACGTGCCTTTAATGGAGGACAGCCCGCGCGAGGCTATTAAGAACAATGTATTCGGTACATATAATGTAGCGAAGGCAGCAGCGAATAACGGTGCAAAGAAGATGGTTTTGATATCAACCGATAAGGCGGTTAATCCGACCAATATCATGGGTGCGTCAAAGAGACTTTGCGAAATGGTTATTCAAGCTATGGAGCGTGAGTTCCCGGATACATCTTTTGTTGCCGTTCGTTTCGGTAACGTACTTGGTTCAAACGGTTCTGTAATTCCGCTTTTCAAGAAGCAGATAAAGGAAGGCGGACCGGTTACTGTTACGGACAAGAATATCATAAGATATTTTATGACTATACCTGAGGCTGTATCCCTTGTACTTCAGGCGGGTTCATATGCAACAGGCGGTGAGATCTTTGTCCTTGACATGGGTGAGCCGGTAAAGATTGATGACCTTGCAAGAAACCTGATTAAGCTTTCGGGATTCGAGCCTGATGTGGATATTCAGATAGTTTATACGGGACTTCGTCCGGGCGAGAAATTATTCGAGGAATGCTTAAAGGCAGAAGAAGGATTAAGAAAAACTGCCAATAATCTTATATTTGTGGCTAATCCTATAGACTTTGACAATAAGAAATTCTTTAAGGCGTTAAGTGCTCTGCATGATGCGGCGGGGGATGAGACATCCGATATCCGCGCCATGGTTAAAGAGATGGTGCCGTCATATAAACCGAAGGGAGAATATTAAGGGAAATGGCTGAAAAAATAAATAAAGCAGGTGAAGCAATATCACGAAAATTCCATAAGCAGATGGGATATACGGTTATGGGCTTTATCCTCTACATGATTGCGATATTCGGAACGATATGCCCGAAGGGATATGTAAAGTTCGACCTTTATAAGGTGTATTTTATGTATGCGGGGGTGGGAATACTTCTCGTTGTTACGTTATTTATGTCTTTGCAGAATCTGGATGGAGGCAAAAGCGCAAAAAAGAAGTTTTCTCTGATAGATATTCTTTTTGCATCGACGATAGTCTGCTGGCTTATAGGCTGTGCTTTAAGTGTTGACAAGACATCGGCATTTATGGGAGACGATTTCAGACGTACGGGCTATTTGTATATGGCGTGCATGATGGTCGGCGCGTGGATAGTGTTCAGATATTTTGTATATCATACGGTTTTGGGAATGGTATTTTCCGTATGGTGCATACTTACGAATCTTTTGTCGATTTTACAGTACTATGGAATCGATCCTTTTAACTGGCAGTATTACAGACAGGCACTTCATTTAAAGAGCGTATTCGGAAATATAGACCAGAATGCGGCAATGTGTGCGGTACAGCTCGCTGTTTTATTTACAATAATAATGCTTGAGAAAAATAAAATTACGATGTGCCTTGCGCTTGTCGGTGTGGCATTTGCGGTATGCGGTGGTTTCACAGATCATTCGGCGGGATTCTTTATGGCGGCATTTGTTGTACTTACGGCAATCGGCATCGGAGTAAGGAATTCAGAGCTTTTCAGACGCCTTTGGTACGCATTCGTTGCAATGTATGCGGGATTCCTTTATCAGATGATGAATTATACGCATACAAGAGATTACATTTATTATAACGAGGAACTTACGATATTCTTATTTACTCATAATTGGGTTAAGATAGGACTTGCAATACTGCTTATCGTTATGGGTGCAATGGCGTTTGCTTTAAAGAATGTGTTTGATAAGTATGGAAAGCGTATAAGTATTGCGTGGTTTATTTTCTACGGTCTTATAGTTTTGATCGGATTTGCCTTTATAATATACGTAAGTACTCATGCGGCAAAGTATCCGGAAGGTACAGCGTTACATAGTTTTGTTGTAACAGACGCACGTTTCGGTTCCGGTCGAGGAGAGATATGGCAGGAAGGCCTTAAGGCATTTAAAGAAGGTTCTTTTACTGAAAAACTCTTTGGTATAGGCTTTTGTAATATAAGCAGGCTTAAGCTTTGTGATGCAACATTTGCGCCTAACGGTGAGCGCCTTGCGGACCTTCATAATGCATATCTTGATATGCTTCTTACCTGCGGTATACTTGGTGTGGGTACATATTTTGCAACGCTTATCGCATTACTCGTTTCTGCGGTTAAGCGCTTGAAAGAAGATGGAAAAGCGATGTTGCCGCTACTTGTAGTCGGCGCTTATCTCGGAGTAAGTCTTATTAACTTTAACCTGATAATTACAACTCCGATGGCATGGCTTGCGTTAGCGATAGGACATAATAAATTTAAGGCAGAATAAATGATATCCCCCGGGTTCGGGGGATATTTGATTATATGGGCAACTTTGTTGTATAATATAGTTTAACTTAAGAAAAGGATGTGGGAATCATGGATTATACCGAAAGTTTTGAATATTGGCTTGATTCACTTTGCAAGGAAGAGTGGGCATATGAGTTGTCATACGTCCAGGAGATACGTTCCGAACTTATGAAAATCGTAAATGATGAAAAATCAAAAGAAGATGCATTTTATCGCGATCTTTCGTTTGGTACCGCAGGTTTAAGAGGTGTTATCGGTGCCGGAACAAACAGAATGAATATCTTTACGGTAGGTCGTGCGACACAGGGCCTTGCCAATTACATAGTTAAGAATTTTGCCGAAGATAAAAGAAGTGTCGCGATAAGCTATGATTCGCGTCATAAGTCGGATCTTTTTGCGCGCGTTTCCGCGCAGGTGCTTGCGGCAAACGGTATAAGAGTGCATATCTACAAGGAACTTATGCCGACACCTTGTCTTTCCTTCGCGGTGCGTGAACTTAAATGTGCTGCAGGAATCATGGTTACGGCATCTCATAACCCGCCTGAATATAATGGATATAAAGTATATTCCCCGGAAGGCTGTCAGATTACCGAAGAGACTGCAGATAAGGTATTAAGTGAGATTTCAAAGACCGATTACTTCATGGGCGTTAAGGTTATAAGCTTTGACGAGGGAATGAAGTCAGGCTACATAAATTATATAGAAGATAAGGTATATGATGACTTTACCGCGTGTGTTTTAAATGAATCCGTTGCGTACGGTGAAAATATTGATAAAAACGTAAACATCATTTATTCGCCGCTTAACGGTACGGGGCTTAAGCCTGTATGCCGTGCGTTGGAAGAAGCAGGTTATAAGAATATCCTTGTTGTGCCGAGCCAGAAAGATCCTGACGGTGACTTCCCGACATGCAAGTATCCAAATCCTGAAAATTACGATTCTATGAAGCCTGGCATGGATTTTGCAAAGGAGCATAATGCGGATATTTTAATCGCGACAGATCCAGATGCGGACAGATGCGGTATCGCAATTAAAGATAAAAATAACGAGTATGTGCTTTTAACAGGTAATGAGATAGGAGTTTTATTATTAAACTATATCTGCGAGAGAAAAGTATCAGCAGGTAAAATGCCTTCACATCCTGTTGCGGTTAAGAGTATAGTTTCGACAGACCTTGCAAAAGAAGTAGGTAAGTCTTACGGTGTAGAAGTTAAAGATGTGCTTACAGGATTTAAGTATATCGGAGAAGCTATTAAAGCATTGGAAGATAAGGGATGCGAAGACGATTATTTATTCGGTTTCGAAGAAAGCTATGGATTCCTTTCGGGCGGATATGTGCGTGATAAGGATGCCGTAGATGCATCGTTTTTAATTGCGGAGATGTTCTCTTTCTATAAGACAAAAGGAATCAGCTTAAACGATAAACTTAATGATATATACGGAAAGTACGGTTACTATATTAATAACGTTAAGTCATATGAGTTTAAGGGTTCTGAAGGTGCGAAGAAGATGGCTTTAATTATGGAATCCTTACGTAAGGGTGAAATGTCAACTATCGGAACGCTTAAGGTATTAAAGAAAACCGATTACATGGAAGGAATCAATGGCCTTCCGAAGGCAGATGTTATAAAGTATGAGCTTGACGGTAAGTCTTCCGTAATCGTACGTCCTTCGGGTACAGAGCCTAAGATTAAGGTTTATGCGGCAGCAGTTGATAAGGATAAGGAAGCAGCCGATAAGACAGCTAAAATGCTTGTAGATGAGCTTTCAAAGCTTATGGCATAAGAAACGGTATTTTAAAAATATAAAGGGAAAACCCGCGGGTAGGAGACCGCGGGTTTTTCCTTAGGGGGAACTTTCTATCCTCTTGAATCTATGTGAGTTCCTAAGAACTCATCTTTGTAACGCGCTAAATTAACCATTTCCTGGGCCTCTCTCCATTGCTCTTCGAGAGTCTTGACATTTTTACCGCGTTTAGTCGGATCTTGATCACGGTTAGAGTGATTATCCCTTCCGTTGAAGGCGAAGAAGAAGTTATCGTCTACTGCAGTCAGGGAATCGGTGTCGCGATCCATTGTGCCAAGTTTTTTCTTTTTGTCGATAGATATACTTGTAAATACACTATCTTGAATTCTGTTGATACTCATATGATTCCCTCCTTCCTTGAGAGTAAAAAACGTCATCCTTGACTTAAACATCTTTGTATCTTCAAATAACAGGATTCCTATCCCTGTCAATATATATATCGGATAAGATATTTGAAACTTTAACAATCCAGGATAAAATTATCAGAAAAAAGTGAAAAACGGCAAATCCCCGTAAAAACTCGCATTATCAATGCAACTGTGATATAACAGCTTCAAAGAAGCTGTTATCGCATTCACTCGTAATATGAGCACAAGTGCTCGCATTACTCGCTTTATTGTGATATAATTACAACGCATTTTTTATATAAAGGGGAGAATTTTTATGAATTCAATGAAGAAAAGAATAGTTTCATTAATGCTCACAATGCTTTTGGCATTTTTAGTGGCATTAACACCTATGGCGGTAAATGCCGCAGAATCCGGTGAAGATTCGTGGAGAGGCGGAAATAAGCAGTCAGAAGTTTATGGTAAGGGTCACGTAGAAATGAATCCTGCGGACTTTGGCCTGAAGGATTATTACAAAGCGACAACAGACAAATTTCCAAGTCGCTTTGACCTTAGAGACTATAATCTTGTAACATCCGTTAAGAACCAGGGAACATACGGAACATGCTGGGCACATGCAACATGTGCGTCACTTGAAAGTAATGCCTTAATGATGGGACTTGGCGAGTATGATCTTTCGGAATATCAGATTGGATATTTCTCTAATAATATTCCAAATAAACAAGATGATATGATAGCCGGCGAAGGCTTCTACGGTAACAGAGACTGGATTTCGGTCGGCGGATATTTCGCACAGGCAGTTGCCATGCTTTCTAAGGGATATGGTCCGGTGTCCGAAGAAATAGTGCCGTACAGTATGATTTATGACGACCTTGCAGACGAATATGCATATGGCCATAATGTACTTAACTTTAACGGTGCATATATCGCAAGAGCTAATAATACAGATGCTATAAAAGACCTTCTTACAAAGAACGGCGCAATGTATATATCCATTAACGGTGATTATTACAGCGAATACTATAATGAGGATACTGCAAGTGCGTATATTCCGAATTTTAATACTGCAGGTATTGGAATCAATCATGCAGTAACGCTTGTTGGATGGGATGATAATTACAGTAAGGATAACTTTGCTATAACACCTCCGGGAGACGGTGCCTGGATACTTAAAAATTCCTGGGGTGAATGGTGGGGTAAGGACGGATATTATTACCTTTCTTACTATGATGCGGCCATGAGCGAAGATCAGACGCTTTGTTCATTTACAGTATCACCGCTTGAAGCTTTTAACAATATTTATCAGTATGACGGTGCACAGGGATCTTATACGGAGAGCGGCGTTCGCGGTGTCGGAATGTATTTTAAGATTAAGAATACGGAATCTATAAGTGCGGTTAAGATTTTCCCGCAGTCGACTTACGATACATTTAAACCTGTTGTAGCAACGGTAAATATATACAGCAATTCGGTATCTGCTGTAAAGCCTGATAAGAAGAAGCTTTTGTATACTCAGGTTGCGTATATTGAGAATCCGGGATATCAGCTTATAGAACTTGATAATCCGGTAAATGTATATAAGGGTGATAGAATATACGTTGAAGTTTTATTCGACCATACTTTGTATTATGCATTTGATGGGGCACTCGATTGGGGAACTTCAGGTAAAAGCATTGCATCCACTAAAAAGAATGAGACGTGGATGTTATTTGGCGGAAGCACCTGGTATGATTTCGCAGACTTTTATGCGGAGCCTTATAACGCATGTATAAAGGTTGTAACCAGAAACGGTGCGGATAACGAAAGTTACCACAGAATACCGCGTCTTCTTGCTACGACGTTTTATATGGCCAATAACAAAGAGGCAACGATAAACCTTAACTGGCGTGCAGTAAAGGATGCTAAGGGATATAGAATCTACAGAAAGTTAAATGCGGAAAAAACATATGAGCTTATAGCAACTGTAGACAGCAATACATTAAAGTACGAGGATGCGGGACTTATCCTTGGTCGTCCGTATAACTACAGAGTTGTGGCGTTTAACGATACAAAGGTATCAACCGCAATAACGAAGACTTTAACTGCAACAATTAAAGCACCTTGGATAAAGGCAATTAAAAACTCCGGATATGGTCGTGCAACGATAACGATATCTTGGGTAAAGGGCGCTGCAAAGTATATGGTATATCGTAAGAGCGGCGACGGAACATTTACACTTGTCGGCACAACAACGAAGACTACTTTTGAAGACCGTAACCTTATCCGTGGAGTGCAGTACAATTATAAAGTCCAGGCAATGAATAAGAAGGGCTTAAAGAGCGCATTATCAAAGGATAAGAGCGTGGTTATAAGAAGATAAGGTAGGCGCCAAAGCCATTTTAGATACAAAAAGAATAGATAATTAAAAACAATAATCAGCCGTGAACCATAAAAAAACTTATTCACGGCTGATTATCTATATAAAACATTGCAATAATCAGCCGTGAACAACAAAAAAATCTCTTGACGGCTGATTATTGTTTTTTTATAATGGGATTAAAATAGAGGTTGAAACTTGTTGCTGTACAATAAAGGAGTTGAAAAATCATGATCGGAAGAGAAAAAGAAATATCTGAATTGATGACAAGATATGATAAGAAAGACGCGGAGCTTGTTGCGGTATACGGAAGAAGACGTGTCGGAAAGACGTATCTTGTTGACGAGACATTTAAAGGACGTATTACCTTTAGACATGCAGGTTTATCTCCGGTCGAAATGGATGAGCGTTCGTCGGAAAGACCTTTAAAAATGCAGTTGCAGGCATTCTATTATTCCTTAATATCATATGGGATGAAAAAAGACCATTGTCCGAGTGATTGGCTGGAAGCTTTCTTTATGCTTGAAACTTACTTGCAAGAAAAAGATGATGGCGGAAGACAACTTATATTTCTGGATGAGTTTCCTTGGATGGATACGCCTAAATCCGGATTTATTACAGCGTTTGAGGCATTTTGGAATAATTGGGCATGCCATAGGAACGTAATGGTTGTCGTATCCGGAAGTGCAACTTCGTGGATGAAAGATAAACTTATTAATAATCATGGCGGATTATACGGTAGAGTTACATGCGAGATTAAACTCGAGCCGTTTACATTACGAGAATGTGAGTTACTGCTGAATGAGGCGGGCGTTAAGTTTTCACGATATGATATCGTGCAGACCTATATGATACTCGGTGGTATTCCATTTTACCTGAATTATCTTAAACGTGGATATAGCCTTGCACAGAATATAGATGAGTTATTCTTTACAAAAGGTGCCAAACTTAATATGGAATATGACCGCTTATTTGCATCGGTCTTTACTAACCCACAGATGATGAAAGAAATAATAAGATTTTTAAATACTTCAAGTTGCGGTTTTACGCGTAAAGAGATAGCGTTAAAAACCGGATATTCTGAAGGAGGAACTTTAACGGATGCGTTAAATGCACTCATAGCGAGTGATTTTATAATTAAGTACGTTCCGTTTGGATTAGGAAAAAGAGCTGAACACTATAAGCTTGTCGATCCGTTTTGCATTTTCTATTTGGATTTCGTGGATAAGCAGGATTCTTTGCACGAAGGCTTCTGGTTACAAAATGTTAATTCGCAGCAGATTGTAACGTGGCGCGGTTATGCATTTGAAAATGTTTGCTTTAACCATATTAAGCAGATAAAAGAATCGTTGGAGATAGGTGGAATAGCGTCGACTCAATCGGCATGGACGAAGAGCGGTAATGCGGAACTTGGAACGCAGATAGATATGATTATTTCGCGTAAGGACAATGTCGTAAATATGTGTGAAATAAAGTTTTACAGCGACGACTTCGAGGTTGATAAGAAATATGACGGGGTTCTTAGAAACAGGCAAAAGCTTTTAAGCGAAGTTATTCCGAAGAAAAGTACAGTTCAAAATACTTTAATAACCACTTTTGGCATAAAAGATAATGAATATAGATGGAGTTTTGACAGAGTGATTACTATGGACGGGCTGTTTGCGATATAAGAAAAATAAATGTATTTATTTGTATACAAAAGTTTTGTTAATAGTATACAAAAAGGTTCATATTTAGGGGAAAAGATGTTATAATTTAGAAACAGTCGTGAAAAAAGTATGAACTTGCTTTTTTGACTAGTTTATGTAAGAGAGGAACGGAAAGAATGAAGAAACGTTTATTGGCTATCGTACTTACGATGGCAATGGTTTTGTCAGGCATGATGATGCCGGCAAAGGCAGAAGCAAAAGAAGTGCACGGATTTGGTCTTTACTTACCTGAAGAAATCCAGGGTATGAGCGTAGAAGAGCGTGCAGCAGCTTTTGGAGGTACTGTATATAAGGCAGATCCTCAAAATTTCCCTACAACATTTGACCTTCGCGATTATGGTCTTGTAACTCCGGTTAAGAATCAGGGTGAATTTGGTACATGTTGGGCACATGCAGCTTGCGGAGCAATGGAAAGTAATGCACTTATCATGGGATATGGCGAATACGATCTTTCAGAATATCAGTTAGCATATTTTGGAAAGAATATGCCTGATTCTCAGGATGCTATGATTGATGGAGACGGAACAGAAGGAACTGATAAGGGTAAGTGGTATGAGCATGCCGGTGGTAATGCATACATAACTACTTCCATGATCATGAAGGGATATGCTCCGGCTTCTGAAGAAAAGTATCCATACAAGAATATGAAGAAGAAGCTTGACGCATCTGCAATTGATGATTGTATATTAAGAGGTAACTCAGCACTCTACGTTGATGTTCATGATGTTAACTCTATAAAGGCAGCAATTACAAAGTTTGGTGCAATGACAATTTCTGTAGCAGGCGAAGGCGGACTTTATGATAAGAAGTACTATAATGAAAAGACTTTCGCATCATATTTGCCTGAAGAAGCATACGGAAAAGAGTATTCAATCGATCATGAAGTATGCGTAATCGGTTGGGATGATAATTTCAGCAAAGAGAATTTTGCTACTCAGCCTGAAGGTGACGGTGCATGGCTTGTAAGAAACAGCTGGGGTACTGATTGGGGTATGGAAGGTTACTATTGGCTTTCATATTATGATGCAGCAATAGAACAGGCAGGTTCATGGTCATCATTTACTGTTTCTCCGGTTGATGTATTTGATCATCTTTATCAGTATGACGGTGGTTTAGGTTTATTTGGCATGGCAGATGCTTTGGATGTAGCTATGGCATTTGAAGTAAAGGCTGATCAGACAATGACAGGTGTAAGAATTAATCCTGAACCAAGCTATGAAACAGGTGAGTGGACACCGGTTAATGCAACAGTTAAGGTATACAAGGGTGTTGTTAACCCAGATGCTTTAGCAGCAGCTAAACCTATTTTTACATATACAGCATTGATAGAGTCTCCATATTATCAGACAATCGAGTTCAATAAGGGACTTAATATTAATGCAGGCGATAAGCTTTTCGTTGTAGTTTCATTTGATCATGCAGTATATTATGCATGTGATGGACCTTTTGAGTGGCAGTGGCTTAGAAATAATGCCGTAGCTAATGAAGGCGAAACTTTCATGAGAGTTGAGCGTGACGGTAAGTGGTATGATCATGGTATTGAAGGTGGCGATGCTGATGAAGATACAGCTAACAGCGTATGTCTTAAGGTTATGGTTCGTGACGGACATGACCAGAAGGTAGTTCATCGTGATCCTAATGCTATTGTACTTGACCAGCCAACATTCTACCTTCTTAACAACGAAGAAGCTAAGGTTACAGTTACTTGGAAGGAAGTAGAGAATGCAGAAGGCTATAACATCTATCGTAAGGTTAAGGGTGTAGAAAATGAATTCACACTTCTTGCTAAGGTAGAAGCCGGTACAACAAAGTACGCTGATAAGAACCTTACAATCGGAC
>JAFRZM010000007.1 GCA_017442585.1 Lachnospiraceae bacterium
ATGGCGTTAGCTATTCTTCCAACGCTTATCGTGACGATCATTCTTATTGCTGTTGTATCGGTAAGAATGACATCTGCTATGGAAGGAGACTATGAGACAACGTTACGTAACTCGGCATATTCAATAAGGAATATTATGCGCGAGATTGATGATGGTGATTATCATCTTGAAGATGATGGATTGTGGCTGGGACCGACAAATCTTGATTATGTCAATGAAGTGTTGGATAAGCTTTATGAAGAGACAGATATGTACGCAACTATTATTTGGAATGATACGCGTATGATTACATCTGTTAAGAATAACGGTGAGAGAGCTACCGGAACACAAATCGATGCAGGTATCGCCGCAAAAGTTTTGGGTGGTAGTGAGCATATTGCCAAGGGCGTCATGGTAGCAGGTAACAAGTGCGTTGTATGTTATATTCCACTTATTCAGCCTGAAAGTGGTGAGATTGTAGGTTCTGTATTTACAGGTATCAAGCAGTCTAAGATGGACAGTGAGATTACAGGTACGGTAGTAAGCATTATAATCATTGCGCTTATACTTATGGTTATCGTTGTAATATTCTCAGTAATATTTACAAATTCACTTTCAAAGGTTATTATGGCTTCTCAGAAGGTTTGTGCAGACCTTGCTACAGGTGACTTCGCAAGTAGCGAAGTTGGCGTAGGTGTGGCTCGTAAGGATGAGCTCGGTGAGATGGCTCGTGGAGTTAATACAGTTAAGAGCAAAGTCGGTGAGGCTATCGTCGGTATCAGAGGAAATGTCGACGAGTTGTTAAAAGAGGCAGAAGGCCTTGCTAAGACTGCAGTTAAGACTTCAGGTACAATGGGAGACCTTTCCAATGCGGTAACAGGTATCGCTGATGGTGCAACATCCCAGGCACAGGAAGTTACAAACGCTTCAGATCACGTTGCAAGTATTCTTACCAAGATGGATCTTGTTAACAGAAACGTTGAGAGCACAAAGGAAAATACAGAAGAGATGACTAATGCTTCAAAGAGCGTTATCGAAAGCTTTGGTCACTTGATTAAAGATATTGATACAAGTATCGAGAACTTAAGCGTAGTAGTTGAGAAGATGGAAGCAGTTGCAAATGCGGTTAATGATGTAACCGTAGCAGCTAACGATATTAACGGTATTGCAGAGCAGACAAACCTCTTGTCACTTAACGCATCAATCGAAGCAGCCCGTGCCGGTGAGGCAGGTAGAGGCTTCGCAGTAGTTGCAAGTGAGATTAGCCAGCTTGCAGATCAGTCAAGACAGAGTTCTGATAAGATTAATCAGATCATGCATAATCTTAAGGATGAGACTGAAGAGGCTGTAGGACTTGTTAAGGATCTTAATGAGATTATGGATCGTCAGAAGAGTTCATCAGACGAGTCTCGTGAATCAATTAAGGGTCTTGTTAATACAATCGATAAGACAAAGGCTATGGTATCCGATATTAAGGAGAGCTCCGACGACGTTAAGATGCTTTGCGCATCACTTAATGATAATGTTGCTAACCTTTCGGCTATCAGTGAGGAAAACGCAGCTTCATCAGAAGAGACTGCAGCATCTGTAGAACAGATCAGTAATGCAGTTAACGATGTGAGCACGATGTCAGATGAACTTAAGGTTCTTTCAAACAAGATTTCAGAGCTCATCGCCTTCTTTAAGATTTAACCGACTTCTTAAATACACATTACAATATAGAAGGAGCGCGGCCAAAGGCCGCGCCTCTTCGTGTTTTGTGAGGAAAAAGCGCGGTGAGTGTGCTCCTGTGGAGCACATGGTTACGAACCGACCGAGCCGAAGGCGAGAATGAGTAAGGTAAGAGCGCGAGACGGTGAGCGCGGTCCTGTGGACCGCATGGTTGCGAACCGACCGGAGCGAAGCGGAGACACTCGAACCTTTGAGTGTCGGCTGCGCTCCGGTAACGCAAAAACGGATATCCATTTGGATATCCGTTTTCGTGTTACAAGAGCGCGAGACGGGACTCGAACCCGCGACCCCGACCTTGGCAAGGTCGTACTCCACCAACTGAGCCACTCGCGCATATTTTGTTTCGTTGCACATCAGCAACATAAACAATTATACTGTATAGCCAGCCACATGTCAAGCATTATTTTTAACTTTTTTAATTTTTTATTTTGGCGGATTAAGTGAAGATAATTCTTCGCCGGTTTTGCTATAAAAACTAATCTAATTCTTTGTCCGCCCAAAGCTTAAGCGTTTCTATTGCAAGTGACATTTCGTGGATGTGTTTTTTAAATTCCTCGAAATCTCGTCTTTCATCATCGGTTATCTTTCCGTCCGCCGTAATGTCAATAAGTCGTTCTTTGTCACGATTTAAAGCGTTGAGGTTTGATAAAAGCTCCATCGCAATCTGCGGAAGGTCGTGGATTGTTTCAACTTTCGGGACATATCTTTTGCCTATGGCGCATTCCTTTGTACAAAAATAATTGCAAAGTTCAGGACGTTTATAAATTTCAGCCATAAGCATTATATCTTCCGGACGCGCATTTAATGTACCGCTCTCAAGTTTTTCGATACGGCTTTCGGATAAAATGCCGTTTGTTGCATCGGCGACCATGCTGCGAGTCATATTAAGGTCGTCGCGTGTTTGCTGATATATATTTTTGTTCTCTCTAATTGATTTCTTACCCATGTTTAAGCCCTCTTTGATTATTATGAGAATAGTATAACTTAAAAGAAAGAGTATTTCTACCTAATACACTTAATTAAATATGATGAATTGTACTAAGCTTGTCTATGCCCTATAATATATTTGTAATGAGGTTATTAGGGAGGCTAAAATGAAAAAGCGAATATTGATTATTGCGATTGTTACAGCATTGCTTTTAAGTGCTTGCACAATGGGTAAGAAGACAGGAAGCGGTAATGCGAATAAGGATTTAAAAGATGATATAGCGTCGGAAGAAGCTGTTAAACTTACCAAAGAAGAATATAAGCAACTGCGTGAGAAACTTTGCAACGGAGAGGAAGCTGATCTCCCTAAGATGTTTGATCTTAGAGATTATAACTTAGTAACACCTGTTAAGAATCAGGGACAGTACGGTATTTGCTGGGCGTATGCCGCGATAAGCGCAATGGAAAGCAATGCCCTTATTATGGGATTTGGCGAATATGATCTTTCTGAATATCATATCGGATATTTGGCATATAACGATCCAAACGGAGGTTTTTCAAGCCAGGGTGCAAGCGACGGATGGCTTGGTGTAGGCGGTTTTAATGAATACAGTATAGCGCCTTTTATGAGAGGATACGCACCGGCATCGGAGAATAAGTATCCTTCGGATGATGTGCAAAGAAAACTTTCTGCCGATGCAATAAACGATAACGTTTTAAATGGCGATTCAAGCTATTTTGTACAGGCATCGAAGAAAGATGAGATAAAGAGATTTATAATCGAATACGGAGCTGTTACAGCGTGCGTAGATGCAGGTTCCTGGTACATGGATGAGTCGGGGAACAGAACCGACATAAGAATGAGCCCGTATTTTAATTTTGATACAAATGCAGTTTATTCATCAATGACGTCGGTTGATCATATGGTAACGGTTATCGGTTGGGATGATAATTATTCGGAAGATAATTTTAAAATAAAGCCTGACGGCCCGGGTGCATGGATCTGTAAGAATTCGTGGGGCAACGGCTTCGGAGATTGTGGATACTTTTATCTTTCGTATTATGACGGCGTTGTAAATCCCGGCAAAGAATGGTGCGTATATATTACTGCACCGAAGGATTCCTATGATTATCAGTATCAGTATGATGGCGGATACGGAGCTTATGAAATTGAAAGAACCACCGGTGTTGCTATGGCATTTACAGCTGTAGAAGACCAGACATTAACCGGACTTAAAATATATCCTAAAACCAATATTAATCATAAATTCAATGAGGCAAAAGCGACAGTCGAGATATATCGTAATGTGGAATCTATGAAAAATCTCGAGACAGCAGAAAAGTTGTATTCTGCACAGACGCTGCTTAAGTATGCGGGATACCAGACAATCGAGTTAAATGAAGGTGTTAATGTTAATAAGGATGATGTGATATATGTTGTCGTAACCTTTGATAATGAGCTTACTTATAGACTTGATGCAAGTACCGGTATAGCAACAAAAGATGATAATGATGCAAAACTTAATTTTAAGCTTGTATCCTTGGCAAATCCGGGTGAAACGTTTATTAAAGTAGGCGATAATGATTGGGAAGACTGTGTCGTAAAGCGTCCTGACAGCAGCCTTTGTATGAAGGTTATGGCGTGCACGGGACATGATCGTGAGGTATACCACAGATTTAAGAAATAAAATAATAAAGGAATTGGCATAGAATATACAAATCGCGGACGTTCGCACTCAATCTTGTAACGTCGCGTTACTAAACTCGCAAATGCTCGTTAAGTAACGACGTTCCAAATTGCCGCTCATTTGTATATTCAACGCCAATTCCTATTTTTGTCGTACTAGCCTTATGGTTGATATCATATAATGTGTATGTAGATTGTTCGCGACATGTCACCTAGCGGTTATCGACTTTCTCAAGGTACATGTCATGTTTCGTGAGACGATCCCATGCGACAGCTTCCCACTTCGTGCCCGGCTTACCGTAGTTGCAATACGGGTCAATGGAGATGCCACCACGAGGAAGGAATTTGCCTGTAACCTCGATGTACTTAGGATCCATAAGCTTAATTAAGTCTTTCATGATGATATTTACGCAATCCTCGTGGAAATCACCGTGATTTCTGAAAGAAAAGAGGTAAAGCTTTAAAGATTTGCTCTCGACCATTAAGTCACCCGGTACATAGCAAATCATAACAGTTGCATAATCAGGCTGACCTGTTATAGGACAAAGACTTGTAAATTCCGGACAGTTAAACTTTACCCAGTAATCGTTGTCCGGATGCTTATTTGTAAAAGTCTCGAGAAGAGTCGGATCATAGTCGAAACTATACTTATTATTTTGACTTCCGAGTTTAGTAAGATTCTCAGTTTGCTTATCTCGCATAAATATTTCCTCCTTATGTGTGATATTTGTGGCATTAAAATAGAATACCAAATCAAATTACGAAAAGATTTGTAGTATATTAACCTTTTAATATATTGTACTTGATGCCTTCGTCAAAGGTATCGATACCTTCCTTTTTCTTAAGCGCATTAACAATTATATATGTTAACGGTGTAAAGATTATCTCATAACATACCTTAAAAGCGTACTGGAAAAGGATCATCTTGAAGACTACTGAATTTTCCATTGTTCCGTAGAAGGAGATAAGGATGAAAATTATAGAGTCGAATCCTTCTCCAACGAGTGTCGAACCGATGGTACGAAGCCAGAGGTTTTTACCCTGAGTTTTAACTTTTAACTTTGATAACACCATCGAGTTGGAAAATTCTCCAAAAAGATAGCCTATAAACGATGCTAAAGCAACTCTCGGCGTAGTGCCAAGAACGATTTCGTAAGCGCTCTGGTTTTCAAAATATCCCGGATGAGGTAATCCGATTGTAATAAGATATACCAAAACTGCAAAGAAGCTGCAAGCAAATCCCATCCAGATGATCGTTCGTGCTTTTTTGAAGCCGTATACTTCCGTAAATATATCGCCGAATATATATGTTATCGGGAAAAGTATTACTGCTGCAGGAAGAGTTATGGAATCTGTTACGGCCCAAAGCTTTCCGGCTACAAGATTTGATAATAAAAGGCATGCGACATATACGATGCCTATGATCATAAACAGTTTTGAAACTTGCTTTTCGTTATTCATAATTAACTCCTTTTTACAATAAAAAAATGACTTTACAAAACGCAAAGCCATAAATTACATACTTTATCTTCAAGGAAGGCATACTCCCCTAAATCTTATGTGATTCATAGTCCTGGTTTTGTTTAACGACAGGATGGTACAAACGAACTGTCGGATTAAATTATTACGTACTATCAATACGCAACTACGTATTATAAGGTAAAAGCAAAAATAATGCAAGCAAAAAACGTTTACGTAATTGATTGTTTTACGGCTGTTATTGAAATGGACACATTTTTTTAGTATAATTTTCAAGTTATGAGAAGGCGTATACTTTATGAAAAAGGAGAAAGTTTAAAATGAGTCTTGCAGATAACATATTCATTAATATGTGCCGTGACATAATTGATAACGGAACGAATACAATGGGAGAAGCGGTTAGACCGCATTGGCCTGATGGAGAAAGCGCTTATACTATAAAGAAATTCGGCGTTGTAAACAGGTACGATTTAAGAAAAGAATTTCCGGCGCTTACACTTAGAAAGACTGCAATAAAACTTGCGGCTGATGAAGTACTTTGGATTTGGAGCAGGAAATCGAATAACATAAATGATTTGAAACCACATATATGGGATGAATGGGCTGATGAAGACGGATCTATCGGTAAAGCGTACGGCTATCAGATGGGAGTAAAACATCAATATAAAGAAGGTATGATGGACCAGGTGGACAGAGTTTTATTCGATCTTAAGAATAATCCATACAGCCGCCGTATAATGACGAATATTTATGTGCATCAGGATCTTCATGAGATGAATCTTTATCCTTGCGCATATTCTATGACATTTAATGTTACAAAAGAACCAAATAGTGAAAAACTGGTTCTTAATGCGATACTTAATCAAAGATCAAATGATGTGCTGGCGGCAAATAACTGGAATGTATGTCAGTATTCAATACTTCTTATGATGATAGCGCAGGCGTCGGATATGATACCGGGCGAGCTTGTTCATGTTATAGCGGATGCTCATATTTATGACAGACATGTGCCGCTTGTTGAGGAGCTGATAAAGCGCGAGACATATCCTGCACCAAAGGTAACGCTTAATCCTGATATTAAGAATTTCTATGATTTCACTCCAAGTGATATAACAGTGGAAAACTATGTTGCGGGACCGCAGATTAAAGATATACCGATTGCTATATAGGAATACTACTTTATTTAAAAGGGAGCATTAACGATGAATATAATAGTGGCAGTTGATAAAAATTTCGGGATAGGATACGGAAACAAACTTCTTACATCAATCCCTGAGGATATGCAGTTCTTTAGAAAAACGACTACAGGTAAGGTTTGCGTGATGGGTCGAAAGACACTGGAAAGCTTTCCGAATGGAGCTCCTTTAAAGAACAGAGTAAACATTGTTCTTACAAAGAATGTCAATTACAAAAAGGAAGGCGCGATAATAGTTCATAATGAAGAAGAACTTGACGCTGAGCTTAAAAAATACGATTCGAAAGATATCTATGTTATCGGAGGACAAAGCATCTATGAAATGATGCTTGATAAGTGTGATACAGCCTATGTGACAAAGATTGATTATGCATATCGTGCGGATGCGTTTTTTCCTAATCTGGATGAGAAACCCGAATGGGAAGTAGTGGAAAAAAGCGACGAGAAAACATATTTTGACCAGGAATACTATTTTTATACATACAAAAGGAAATAACAATTAATGAAGAAATCACTTATATTTGACGTAGACGGCACGCTTTGGGATGCGGTTGATGTAATAACCGATTCGTGGAATTTAACTGCTAAAAGATGTGGCATAACTACAACAATTGACAAGAATGACATGGCAGGTTATATGGGGCAGCCGATGAGCGCGTTTGTCGGACTTTTTCCGGGAACACCTGAAGAAAAGGCCTTAGAAGTGCTTGAAAAGTGCTGTAAGGAAGAAATCGATTACTTACATGACCATCCGGGAAAGCTTTATCCTAATATGAAAGAAACGATATTTACATTGTCTAAGGATTACGATCTTTATATAGTGAGTAATTGTCAGGAAGGATATATAGAGGCGCTTCTTGATGCATGTAATTTAAAACCGTACTTCAGAGATTTCGAAAACTACGGAAGAACGGGTAAGCTTAAGGCTGAGAATATCCGTATACTTAAAACCAGATGCGAGATAGATAAGGCAATCTATATCGGAGACACATTGACCGATATGGAAGCAGCGGAAGCAAACGGTATGCCGTTTATATATGCATCGTACGGTATGGGTGATGTCAAAAACGCGAGATTTGTGATTAATACGCCGGCTGAAATATTTGAGACGATAAGTAAGATGAAGTATTTTTCATTATAGAGTTCGTAAAACTCTCGGATTGACGGCCGGGGAGGAGTTATAATGAGGTTTAAACCGATTAAGCAAAGAGGAATAATGCTGAGAAACTTTAATATCATAGTGTGTGTTATTGCAGCGATAGTAACCGTGCTTTTGGTTATTACGATAGAGCGTACACAAAGGCTTTATTCCAATACGCATGAGATGTCGCAACGCATGGTATTGCTTACAAATGATGCGTTTCAATTACAGGATGCATCGGATTATCTGACAGAGCAAATACGTGCCTTTGCGGTAACGGGTGAAAAGAAGTACATGGATAATTATTTTGAGGAAGCTTGCACTACGAAACGACGTGATAAGGCTCTTGAAGAACTTGGAAAATATAAAGCTGATTCTGAAAGTTACGCAAGTTTGTCTGCAGCCATGGTGAAATCACTTAACCTTATGAACACCGAGTATTATGCTGCCAAGCTTACAATTCAGGGTTATGGTTTAAGAGTAAATGAGAGTAACTTTAAGTATTGGAAAGAGATAAATGAAGCTCTTGAATCGGTAGAATTGTGGGCGACAGATCAGAATAAGTCCAATCTCGAAAAGAGAAAACAGGCGAGTGAGATTCTTTTTAATACAACATATAGAAAAAGAAAAGAAGAAATAACGGATGATATGAGGAAATGCCTTTCTAAGCTTACGGATGAATTGTCGGCAGAGCAGCAGGAGATATTTTCGGAGCTTCAAACGCAGTTGTTGATAGAGCATATACTGATTGCGGTTATGGTACTTTTGGTATTGACGCTTGTGCTTTTGGCATCATTCCAGGTATTCCATCCTTTGAAAGTTTTCGTTCAAAAAGTTAAAAACGATGAGCAACTGCCGGAAATCGGTGCGTATGAGATGCGATTCTTGGCGAAAAATTATAATATTGCAAGTCTTGCAAATAAACAGCAAAAAGAAGAGCTTATCTATGAGGCATCGCATGATGAATTGACCGGGTTATATAACAGGCGAGGATATGAGCTTGCGCTTGAAAATGTCAATATCGACAAGAGTGCGGTGCTTATGGTTGACATAGATAAGTTTAAGACCATTAATGACACATACGGTCATGATATAGGTGATGAAATCTTAAAACGCGTTGCATCCGAGCTTTTTAAGACGTTTGGACCGTATGGCTATCTTTGCCGACTTGGTGGAGATGAATTCGTGGTTGTCATGACAAATACGGATGAATCGTATAAAGATAAGATACGAAAAGGAGTTATTAAAATAAACGAGCGTCTTGCACGAAAAAGGGGCGAAGCGCCGCCGATATCGATAAGCGCGGGTGCGGCATTCGGAAAAGAAGTACGTGCAATAGACGCAGTATTAAAAGAAGCCGATAAGGCGTTATATAAGGCCAAAGATAAGGGACGAGGGGACATCTGCTTTTTTGAACAATAGTTTTATTTAAACTAACCATCGAGGTGTAATATGAAAAAGCAAAGAATTATAAGCGTTGTGCTTATAGCATTGATGATTATTACAGGATGCTTCGCGGCAGTAAATACTATAGTACAAGCAGAGAACGACGAAAGCGAAGGAAAAAGCATTACCGTAGACTTGACCGGAAGGCATGAGGGCTTTTCGGCGGTTCTTTATGATAACACTAACGGACTCCCGACATCGGAGGCCAATGCGATAGTGGAAACTAAAGAAGGCTTTATATGGATCGGAAGCTACAGCGGACTTATAAGATATGACGGCAATACGTTTGAGCGTATGGATTCGACAACCGGTATTGCCAGTGTAGTAAGCCTTTTTGTAGATAGTAAGAATCGTCTTTGGATAGGAACCAATGATTCAGGTGTTGCTGTTATGGATAAGGGCAAAGTCCGTATGTATAATAAGGATGATGGTTTAAAGTCTTTATCTGTTCGCTCTATAGCAGAAGATGAGGCAGGCAATGTTTATATTGCGACGACACATGGAATCGCATATGTGGATGTTGACATGAACATGCATCGTATTGATTCGCCTCAGATAAATGAAGAATATATAAGATCTATACGTCTTGGACGTGATGGCGTAATCTACGGCGTTACACAAGATGGTGCAATATTTACAATCACAGACGGCACTATCCGTGCGTTTTATGATGCAGGTAAAATGGGCATAGGGTATGTGCTTTCGGTTTTACCTGATCCCGAACACAAAGGATTCATGTATGTAGGTACGGGCGAATCCAAGATTTATTACGGTCAACTCGAAAATGGCTTTGCTGATGCAAAAGAGATTGATGTATCGCCATTAAACTATGTAAATGATATGGAGTATTATGACGGGCAGTTATGGGTCTGCGCGGATTACGGAATAGGTACTTATGACGGTGAAACCTTTAATTTCATTGACAATCTCCCTATGAACAATTCAATAGACCATATGATAACCGATTATGAAGGTAATATCTGGTTTACATCTTCAAGGCAGGGTGTAATGAAGATAGTATCCAATAGATTTTCGGATGTCTTTGATTGGTACGATCTGCCGGATACGGTTGTAAACTCAACCTGTATGTATGGGAATACGCTCTTTATCGGAACAGATAGCGGCCTTATTGCGCTTGATGATAGCGGAATTGTAGATAAGATTCCTGTTACAAGTGCAAAGACCGCAGGAGGCAAAAGCATTGATTGCGCAGATCTTTTAAAACTTTTAAAAGGGTGCAGAATAAGATCAATCATTAGAGACTCTAAGAATAGGCTTTGGTTTTCGACTTATACTAAAAACGTACTCGTACGTTTTGACGGTTCGAATGTAGTTTGCTTTACACAAAAGGACGGCATGCCGTCTGAACGTGTAAGGACCATATATGAGAAAAAAGACGGAACGATACTTGCAGCGTGCACCGGTGGACTTGTCGTTATTAAAGATGATAAGATTACGGAATTATTCGATGGAAAATCCGGAATCAGTAATACTGAAGTCTTATCGGTTACTGCAGCTGATAACGGTGATATGATAATCGGAACCGATGGTGACGGAATCTATGTAATAAGAGATTCGAAGGCAACTCACATCGGTATGGAAGATGGACTTTCATCAGACGTAGTAATGCGTGTTAAAAGAGATATGACACGTGATATATACTGGATAGTTACGAGTAATTCAATTGCTTATATGGACGGGGAATATAACGTAAATACCA
>JAFRZM010000044.1 GCA_017442585.1 Lachnospiraceae bacterium
ATGTATCATCTTCTTCCGGACGGAATATATAAAACATTCTTTATCGTAATGGGAATTATGTTTATCTCTTATATCTTAAGGGCTTTATTCCAGTACTTTGAAACCGTTATCGGCCACAGAATGGGAACTCTTGTAGAAGCTGATATGCGTCGTGACGTATTCACACACATGCAGTCATTAAGCTACAGTTTCTTCGACAAAAACCGTACAGGTGTATTAATGTCTCGTGTCACAAATGATTTATTCGAGATTGTAGAACTCTCTCACCACGGTCCCGAAAACATCCTTACCTGCTCGATAACAATCATAGGTGCCCTTATCATAATGCTTAAAATAAACTGGCGCCTTGCGTTAGTCATGCTTATCTTTCTACCGTTAAGCGTATTTTTTGCAATGCATGAACGTCGCAATATGCAAAAGCAAAACAAAATAGTAAAGGTACGTACAGGCGAGATAAATGCTTCGATAGAAAGCGGGATCTCCGGCATCCGTACCTCCAAAGCCTTTGCAAATGAAGGCTCTGAAGAGGACAAGTTTAACAAAGCCAACGAGAATTTTAAAAACAGTAAAGTAAGCTATTATAAGGCCATGGGGCGATTTAATGCAGGCATAGAAGCTGCTGTCGGACTTATGCAGGTTGCCGTAATATCTGTCGGCGGATTTCTTATAATGAAAAACAATTTAAACTACATAGACCTTATAACCTTTACACTTTATATATCCACTTTTACCTCACCGATAAGAAAGATGGCTCAGTTCATGGAAATCTTCACACAAGGTATGGCAGGATTTGACCGTTTCCTGGATCTTATGCGTACAAAACCGTCAATTACCGATGCCGATGACGCAATGACCCTTTCAAAGATTAAAGGTGAGATTACCTTTAAGGATGTATCTTTTTCCTATAATGACGGTACTGAAGTTTTAGACGATATAAATGTTACGATTAAACCGGGCGAAACCTATGCTTTGGTTGGTTCTTCCGGAGGCGGTAAAACCACCATGTGCCACCATATTCCGCGATTCTATGATGTATCACGCGGCTCTGTCATGATTGACGGAATAGATGTCAGGAATATCACTCAAAAGAGCTTACGTGAACACATCGGTATAATCCAGCAGGATGTATTTCTTTTTGCGGGTACGGTTTTGGAAAATATAAGATACGGAAGACCTGATGCAACAGACGAAGAAGTGTATACTGCCGCCAAAAATGCGGATATACACAAAGAAATACTTGATATGCCTGATGGATACAACACCTACGTCGGAGAACGCGGAATCGTCCTTTCCGGCGGCCAGAAGCAGCGTATATCCATTGCACGCGTATTCTTAAAAAATCCTCCGATACTGATCCTGGACGAAGCAACTTCGGCATTGGATTCCGTAACGGAGGCCAAGATTCAAGAAAGCTTATATAAATTAAGTGTCGGCAAAACCTGCATCGTCATCGCTCATCGTCTTTCAACAGTCAGATCCGCTGACAGAATTGCAGTCATAGACGATAA
>JAFRZM010000045.1 GCA_017442585.1 Lachnospiraceae bacterium
CCGTGGTCAATCAAACCGGCTTCGGAAATGTGTCAATCTTTAAGAAGTGAGTATAGTGTTGAAACAGAAAAAGACTCTAATTATAACTTCTATGTCGCTGATAATGGAGGCTTGATTAGAAGAGAATTCCATAATCTTATGGATGAAACGCCGGGAAATGTATACAGCACATTTGAAGTAATAACTGCAGACGGACAGAAAATTACCTTTACAGATAAAGATAAAACTTCTGAACAGTGGGCTAAAGAGATTCCGCAAATGCTCGCATATGCCGGAATTGAACCAAATGAGAGAATGATGAGTTTTTCAAGTAGCAAAGAAGCCACAAGATACGTAAATGATAGAGAGAAAATCATTATAAACGAGCGCAAACGTATGAATTCATATGTTCAGGGAATGGTTGAAAGAGGCTTGGGTTTTAAGCAGCCGGGAACGGCTACTCAAGTACGAGATATGTTAAGCGATGAACAGAAGCGGCGTGCTTATGAATATTCGGATCCGGAAAAGTATACAGAAATTCCGATTCCCAAAAGCTGTATTAAGCATATTAGCAAAAAAGAGAACGCAATGGTTATTGAAGTGGAATCCGGTGGCAAAAAATATGCAATTACCTTTAATGTAGACGGAGTTCCGGCAACGACAACGCAAGACCAAATTTTAGCGCTTAGAATGCCAAATAAGACTAAAGACGGAAAAGAAAACGAGGCGTATGCAACTGATCTTGAGACCGGTAAAACAATGCCACTTTCAATGAAAGATCTTCAGAAGGTTGCACTTGGAATAGTGAAGAATGTACAAGCGGCAGCTGAAAAAAATACTCTTGGCAATAATCCGTCACCTGTAATTCCAAAGTAATAAGTTGCTATCTATTATAAGTAAATGCCGCGTCTAAAAGCGCGGCATTATTGCTAAGGAAGGAGAAAAATGTTAGAGATACGAATTAAAAAGTATATGGATGATATAGTAAACGTTGCGTTTAAAGACGAAGATGATGCTTTAAGGAATAAATATAAAAGGTATTATTTAAAGATACTGGTTAAAGAAAAAGCGACTTCTTCAGGATGCTATTATCCGGATAAGAGTTTAATTGAAATATACAATCCCTCACTTGGCGCAAGACATCTTGCCAAGTGTTGCTTACATGAATTGTCACATCATATCGATAAATGTAAAAATGGAGAAACCGGACACCAAAAGCCATTTTATGAAGTATATCGCAAGCTTATATATGCGTCACTCGATATGGGGATTTTGACAGCTGCAGACTTTGATGATCATTTTTCATCGGATCAGAATAAGGTAAGAAAAATGGTAAGTGAATACATACCTCATCCAATCGAATATAAACTACCGGAAGAAGCGATTATTAAAGTAAAGAATGCTTTTGCCTATAAGGATATCCTAAAAGACTCGGGCTTTAGATGGAATAAAATAGAGCAGACCTGGGAAAAGGATTATTCGGAAGAAGACGAAGCATTCTTAAAATCCTTTGGTGTTTTAAGTGATAAGGAAACAGAAGACTTAAGAACAGCATATTATCTTATTAAAGATAACAATATGTACATTGATGCGGTAGTTTATATTGAAGCTTCGGGTAGTACGTATGATTGTCGCGAGATACTAAAGGAATATCATTTTTATTTCAACGGCGAATTGAAAAAATGGGTTTATAAGGTAGATGCAGCAGATAAGGATAAGATGCTATTGATTCTTAAAACCGACGATAGGCTTAGAACGTGTAATTTTGGCATTTTAAAGCGTAAAAATTAGAAGAAAGGGTAATTATTATGGAACTAGCTATAACCAGCATAGAAGAGCTTAAAAGCTTAATTAAGAATCTCAATTCTAACACAGAAGTATTGCTTACGATCGAATATGAGGAGAAGGAGCCGTTAAGCAATGAATAATGATGAAAAATACGAATTTAAACAAGTAGATGTGCGCCTTTGCTTAAAGGATGCGCCACCATATTTAAGCGATAAGCCTATTGATAATACTGATAAGGCAGTAGCGCTTATGACAGAAATACTTAAAGATATGGATAGAGAATACTTTTGCGTCATAAATCTTGATGCCGGGCTTTGCCCGATTAATTATAGCATCGTAAGTATAGGAACGAATAACAAAGCA
>JAFRZM010000046.1 GCA_017442585.1 Lachnospiraceae bacterium
TCATTAGAGACTCTAAGAATAGGCTTTGGTTTTCGACTTATACTAAAAACGTACTCGTGCGTTTTGACGGTTCGAATGTAGTTTGCTTTACACAAAAAGACGGTATGCCGTCTGAACGTGTAAGAACCATATATGAGGAAAAAGACGGAACGATACTTGCGGCTTGCACGGGTGGACTTGTTGTTATTAAAGATGATAAGATTACAGAATTATTCGATGAAAAATCCGGAATCAGTAATACTGAAGTCTTATCAGTTACTGCAGCTGATAACGGTGATATGATAATCGGAACCGATGGCGACGGAATCTATGTAATAAGAGATTCGAAGGCAACGCATATCGGTATGGAAGATGGACTTTCATCAGACGTAGTAATGCGTGTTAAAAAGGATATGACACGTGATATATACTGGGTAGTTACGAGTAATTCAATCGCTTATATGGACGGGGAATATAACGTAAATACCATCAAGCTTTTTCCTTATTCGAATAACTTCGATATGTACGAGAACTCGAAGGGCGAGATGTGGGTACTTTCGAGTAACGGAATATATGTAACGGCAGTAGACGAACTCCTCGCAAATGATGCGATATCTACGGTATTTTTCAGCAGCGATAACGGACTTCCTTGCGTTGCAACCGCGAATTCATACAGTGAATTAACCAAAGACGGTGATCTTTATATTGCGGGAACGACGGGAGTTGCAAGAGTAAATATCGAGAATGATTTTACGGATGTAAACGAGGTCAAAATGGCCGTGCCGTTTATTGAGGCGGACGGTGAGTATATATATCCGGATGAAGACGGAAGCTTTACAATTGAAAGTACTACAAAGAAGCTTACTATCTATCCATATGTATATAACTATTCATTTATGAATCCGAAGGTTACGTTTTCACTTAAGGGTTTTGATGACAGCGCCTATAATGTAGACAGAAGTGATCTCAAACCTGTTGATTATACAAACCTCAAGGGCGGAAAATATACATTTGTTATGGAACTTCGTGATTCCATAGGAACTGATACGAAGACCTTGGAAGTTACAATAAATAAGAAGAAGGCGCTTCATGAACTTATATGGTTTAATGTGATAGTGGGCCTCTTGGCGCTGACGCTTTTGGGTCTTGTGGTATTTTTCTATGTAAGATATAAGATGGATGCTCTTATGAAAAAGGAGCAGGAACAAAAGACATTTATCAAAGAGATAATTTCGGCGTTTGCGAAGATTATCGATATGAAGGATAAATATACCAATGGTCACTCGGCGAGGGTCGCGGTATATACTTCGATGCTTGCGAAAGAACTTGGGTATGACGATGACACGGTTGAAAAGTATTACAATATTGCCATGCTCCATGATATAGGTAAAATTGGCATTCCGCCGGAAGTTTTAAATAAGCCCGGCAAGCTTACGGACGAAGAATTTGAGATTATAAAATCTCATTCGGCACTTGGTTATTCTGCTTTGAAAGACATAAGTATCATGGAGGAAATCGCAACAGGTGCAGGTTCTCATCATGAGCGTCCTGACGGCAAGGGATATCCTAACGGTTTAAAGGGCGATGAAATCCCGCGAGTAGCTCAGATAATTGCCGTAGCCGATACGTTTGATGCGATGTATTCGGATCGTCCTTATAGAGCAAGAATGAACTTTGATAAGGCGGTATCGATTATCAAAGAAAACTCCGGCACACAGTTGCAGCCGGATGTAGTTGATGCATTCTTACGACTTGTGGAAAAAGGTAAATTCAGGGACCCTAATGATACGGGTGGCGGCACTACGGAAGATATTAATAACATAAGGAAAAGTTTCATGAAATGAAACTAGCGATGGTCTTTTGACCATCGTGGCTTCGCGAAGCGAAGGATTTTTCTTAACGAACGAAATGCGAAGCATTTCGTGAGGTTATCTTATAGAAAAAGCCTCGGGGCACCCCGAGGCTTTCTTTGTTCTATTCATTAACTTAACGAATATGTATTTGCATACTGTTCGTAATAGCGTTTATAGTAATTATCTTTCTCACGCATATCTTTGATATGGTGGTGAGATTCGAAATCGTCCATATGAAGCTCTACGATAACTGCGGCTATATTTGAACAGTGAGCCGCGATACGTTCGTAATTCGTCAAAAGATCGTTTAATACGAAACCTTGATCGATGCTGCAAGTACCGGCCTGTAAACGTGCTACGTGTCTTGTTTTAATATCACGTGTAAGAACGCCTATCCAAGCACGGAGCGGTTCTACTTTAGTAGCGGTGGCAACGTTGTCCTCCTGGAAAGCAGTACATGTATTTACAACGATTTCATTGATTGCTTTCTTTATAACTATAAGTTCCTGCTTTGCTTCAGGAGAGAACTGTATGCCTTTTTCATTTATTTCGTTAGCGGTTTTGGCAATGTTATATGCGTGGTCGCCGAGTCGCTCAAAATCGCTTATCGAATGTAAGAATTCGGAAGTCTGCTTAATCTGCTGTGTATTCAGTTCATGTTTTGATAACTGCATGAGGTAAGTTCCGAGCTTATCTTCGTATTTATCAAGTAAGCTCTCTTTTTTCTCAACCTTTGCAAATCTGTCAGGATCGAATACCGTAAGAAGTTCGATTGAACGAAGAATGTTCTTCATACTGGTCTTTGCCATACCGTTCATTGCCTTATGAGACTGGCTTATGGCAAGTTCAGGATACTTTAAGAAACGTTCTTCCAAAAGATCGAAATCTGCGTGTTCTTCCAAGTCGTCTGCGGATTCTTTGAAGAGCGTTGTGACTATCTTCTCAATGATTCTCATTGACGGTGCGAGAACTGAAACCGTCAATATACGGTAGCAAGAGTTGAGTGCCGCAATAAGTATAGGTGTCATTGTAAGACTTGTAAACGGAAGATCTACAAAAGCATTTACTACATAGAATATCGTGCCCCAGATTGTCACACCCAAAAGGTCATCTATTAGGTATACGAATGCGGTTCTTTTACCGTTTGTGTTTGTACCGATTGATGATAAAAGTACAGGAGCGGAAGCACCGATACCAACGCCTAAGACAAGAGGAAAGGTATTTGTAAATGTAAGTACTCCTGTAACTGATATAGCCTGCAAGATACCGACTGCAGCCGATGATGACTGTAAAAGTGCCGTAAAAGCAATACCGATTAAGATACAAACAAGAGGGTGGTTAAATAATGTAAGTATATTTAAGAACGTCTCGTTTGTACGAAGCGGGCTCATGGCGGAACTCATTGTCTGCATACCGACCATGAGGATTGCAAAACCGAGCATAATCTCGCCGATGTGACGATATTTGCTATGCTTTGCAAACTTCTTCATTGAGATACCGGCGATTGCAACTATTGCCGCAATTGTAGCGGATGAAAGAAGAGTAGCGATACCGTTTCCGCCTTCAATATATGAAAGACAAAGTATCCAGCCTGTGATACTTGTACCGATACTTGCGCCCATGATAACGGAAATAGCCTGAATAAGCTGCATCATACCGGAGTTTACGAAACCGACTACCATGACGGTTGTCGCGGATGATGACTGGATAAGTGCCGTTACGACAAGACCGAGCAATACTCCTTTAAGTTTGGTGTTTGTTAATTTGTAAAGCGTTTTTTCGAGCTTTGCGCCGGCTACCTGCTTTAAGCTGTCGCCCATTAAAGTCATTCCGTAAAGGAAGAGAGCTACGCCTGAAAGCAGCGCCAGGATGATTGATATTGATTCCATATGAATCCCCTCTTAAATTTATTAAATTAAAATCTAAATCCCCAATACTCCATTAATTATTATATAAATAAAAAAACCAAAATTCAATAATAAAATAACGAAAAACGAAACCGATTAAGCCCGTACTTTCAGCAACTTTACCTCTTTGCAAAAATGCTTTAAGGTGTTATTATAATAGGTGATGTTTTAATTCATACATATATATATAAAGGAGAGATGCGTTATGCAGTTTTTTTTAGACACAGCAAATGTTGACGAGATTCGCGCAGCAGCAGAAATGGGAGTTATTTCCGGTGTTACCACAAACCCTTCTTTAATCGCAAAGGCAGGAAGAGATTTTAACGAGGTTATCAAAGAGATAACATCTATCGTAGACGGACCGATAAGCGGTGAGGTAAAAGCTACAACAGTAGATGCTGAAGGTATGATCAAGGAAGGCCGCGAGATTGCCAAGATTCATAAGAACATGGTAGTTAAGATTCCTATGACAGCTGAAGGCTTAAAGGCAGTTAAGGCTCTTACAAAGGAAGGCATAAAGACAAATGTAACACTTGTATTTACAGCTAACCAGGCACTCCTTGCAGCAGAGGCAGGTGCAACATACGTATCTCCTTTCTTAGGAAGACTCGATGATATCAATCAGCCGGGTATAGATTTAATTTCTGACATAGTTGAGATTTTCGAAAACTACGGTTATGAAACACAGATTATCGCAGCATCTATAAGAAACCCGATCCATGTTACGGATTGTGCTCTTGCAGGTGCGGATATTGCAACAATTCCTTATAAGGTACTTATGCAGATGGTTAACCATCCGTTAACAGATGCAGGTATCGAGAAGTTTAAGGCAGATTATTTGGCAGTATTTGGTGATAAATAACTTGCTTTTTCCTGGGTAATTAGGATATATTGAATTTATAGGTTTTTAATTTATTGGAGGTAAAGTATGAGTTTTGAATTACGTAAGTATACGGCTCCTGATTTTTCACAGCCGATGTTTCAGAACGCACCTAACGTAGTTATGGAGCCGGCACCTATGGACGGTGTTGCACCTATGACTTATCATGCATTAAGTATTTTCCCTGAATACTTTAAAGTAGACGGAAAGTGGCTTCTTGCAGAAGAAAGCCGTATGGACTGCGTTCCTATGTACAAGGACGGTAAGGTTCATGTAATCGAGCCACGTTGGCTTAAGAAAGGTGATCTTGTAATCTGCGGAAGAACAGAGAAGTGCGAAGACGGTATCTACATGCATGCCAACGGATTCGACGATGCAAAGGCAGCAGGCGATACATTCGCATTCAGAACAGGACGTTCAAGAGAAACAGCATTCTCAAAGGATTACGATGAGATTTACGAATTATTAAAGTATGAGAAGGACCATGGTTATGTAGTATGGGTTATGGGACCTGCATTTGCTTTTGACTATGACGCAAGAGAAGCTTTCGAGCGTATAGTTAACGGCGGATATGTTGATGCGGTTCTTGCGGGTAACGCACTTGCAACACATGACCTTGAAGGTGCTTATCTTAAGACAGCACTCGGACAGGATATCTACACAACAGAGAACCAGCCGAACGGTCACTACAACCACCTTGATACAATCAACCGTGTAAGATATCATGGTTCAATCGCTAACTTCATTAAGGAAGAGAAGATTGATAACGGTATTATCTACAGTCTTGAGAAGAATAACATTCCTTACGTACTTTGCGGATCCATCCGTGATGACGGACCGCTTCCACCTGTTTACGGCGACGTATATCAGGGCGCAGCTGAGATGAGAAAGCATGTAAGCAAGGCTACAACAGTTATCTGTATGGCAACAATGCTTCACTCAATCGCAACAGGTAATATGACTCCTTCATTTAGAGTTCTTCCTGACGGTACAGTAAGACAGGTTTACTTCTACTGTGTAGATATCGCAGAGTTTACGGTTAATAAGCTTGCAGATAGAGGATCTTTAGCTGCTAAGGGTATCGTAACAAACGTTCAGGATTTCGTCGTTAATATCGCTGACGGACTTGGACTTAGAAAGTAAGATTCAAAATGGATGAATTAAAGCATTCGCATTATCATTCTCCTGATGAGAAGAAAAGGCAATTAAACAGATTGTCTAAGGCAATAGGTCATCTTAATCATGTTAAGGGAATGATAGAGGACGACAGTGACTGTGCGGACGTATTAATACAATTATCTGCAGTAGAGGCGGCACTTCATAGTCTTGGCAAAGAGATTATAAGTGAGCATATGACACATTGTATCGTTCATGCGATTGAGGATGGAGATACAGCAGCAGTAGAGGCATTCCAGGATGCAATCAAAAAATTTATGTAAATATAACCCCCCACCCCGCTTGCGGAGTGGGGGATTTTATTTTTATACTAAAATTCAGGTGAGAGTAGGACAAAGCTACTGCCACAAATAAATAAAAAGGGGATGAGAATATGCATATACCTGAGAATTATCTCGCACCTGCAACTTGTGCGGTTATGACTGCTGCTATGATTCCGGTGTGGGGACATGCAGTAAAGAAAGTAAATGAAGTAGTACCAAAGGAGAAAATTCCTATGATTGGTGTTGGAGCTGCTTTTTCCTTCCTTGGAATGATGTTTAATGTGCCACTGGTAGGAGGAACAACGGGACATGCAGTCGGAGGTACTTTGATTGCACTTTTGTTCGGACCGGACGCGGCATGCCTTGCTGTTTCGATAGCACTTTTATTGCAGGCGCTTATATTTGGTGATGGAGGAATTTTGTCATTTGGTGCAAACTGTTTTAATATGGCTTTTATCTTGCCTTATGTAGGCTATGCGGTTTATAAATTAATTATGAAGGGCAAAACCGATGAAAAAGGTGCAAAGTCATTTATTGCTGCCGGAGTCGGATCATATGTAGGAATTAATCTCGCAGCTTTTTTTGCTGCTGTAGAATTCGGTATTCAGCCGCTTTTATTCAAGGATGCAGCAGGAAATGCGCTTTATTGTCCGTATGACTTATCAGTTTCTATACCGGCAATGATGATTCCTCATCTTGTAGTAGCAGGTGTGGTAGAGCTTATATTTACTATAGCAATTTTCGCGTTTGTAAAGAAAGTATCGCCTGATCTTACTTATGATGTGATAAATAGCGGTGCGGTTACTGCAGAAAAGAAAAAACATATTCCGGTATTCGCGCTTGTTGCGGTTCTGATTGCAGCAACACCTTTGGGTCTTCTTGCAACAGGCACAGCCTGGGGTGAATGGGGCGCTGATGAGATAGCAGAGATTGTTACAAACGGAAAAACTTTGGGATATACTCCTACAGGCTTAGAAAGCGGATGGTCTTTGGATGTTTTAATGCCTGATTATACACTCGGAAGTATGAATGAGATTGCAGCTTATATTTTATCTGCTATAATAGGAGTAGCGTTACTTGTTATCATTTTCAAGCTTATCTCTATACCTATGAAGGGAAGAAAAACTGCATGATTCCTGATTGGATGAATGAAAAAGATACCTACGTGCCGCCTAAAAAAGGCGGCGCGTATTTGTATAAGACGATGAGAAGCATGGGACTTATTATGAGTAGGATAACCATCCAAACCGGCAGCGAGGGTAAAATCAATATTCCTGCCAAATGGAAGATTATCGTACTCCTTTTGTCTATAATTGCGATATCCGTTACAAATAATAAAACAGTCCTGCTTTTTTTCGCTGCAGCCACACTTTTAATCATAGCATTAAAGCCGCCTGAGGTTATAAACAGAATAGTGAAGAACGCTTTTGCCTCGGGAATAATTGCAAGTATATTCTTATTACCGGCGTTCGTTACAAATCCCGTGGGGCGAATGAACAATCTTCTGGTACTTATTAAGGTTATGCTTTCAATATCTTTGGTCAGTATATTTAATCATTCCACACAGTGGAATCATATAACAAGAGGACTTAGATGTTTGCATGTACCAACGGTTTTTGTATTTATACTTGATATTACATTAAAATATATATACGTTCTGGGCAATTTTATAAACGAGATGCTTACAGCACATGTGATGCGGGCTGTCGGAAAGAATAAGGACAAGTATGGTTCAATTGGCGGAATAATGGGTGTGACGTTTATACGTGGTAATGAATTAAACAAGGCAATGTACGAGGCCATGGTGTGCCGTGGTTTTACTGATGATTATAAAGGATTATGATATGGCTTTTATTGAATTGAAAGATATTACATTTGCATATGATGAAGGTGAAAATGTGCTTTCAGGTTTTAATCTTCTGATCGAAGAAGGGGAGTGTGTTTTTGTCCGGGGCGATAATGGTTCAGGAAAAAGCACTCTGTTTAGAATATTGACCGGGATTTCTTATCCTGCGTCCGGAATTTATAAATTTGATGGAGAAGAGATAAATAAGAAGTATCTTAAAGACAACAGGAATTCGAAGCTCTTTCATAAACGTGTCGGATATTTGTTTCAAAATCCCGATATAATGCTTTTTAGCAATACGGTTTTTGACGATGTTGCGTTTGGTCCGCGTCAGATTGGATTAGGCGACAAGGAAGTCCTGGCACGGACGGAAGATATTCTTAAGACATTTGATATAGAAGAACTTCGAGACAAGGCACCGTATCATTTAAGTGGAGGCCAGAAAAAGAAAGTGGCGCTTGCGGCTGTGTTTGCGCTTAATCCTGAGGTGATTCTTTTGGATGAGCCGCTTGCGGGGCTCGATAAGAAGGGAAGAGGATGGCTTGTTGAGTTTTTGAAAGAAGTTAAATCTTCAGGAAAGACACTTATTATTGCGACTCATAGCGATGAAATTGAGGCTGAACTTGACGGAAGAGTATGTGAGTTATAATATATAGAAGAATACTTTAAAAAGCGTAGCGTGGGCTACGCTTTTTTGGAAGCAGGGAAAAGCTATGAGTTTATACGCAATGGGAGATTTTCATTTAAACTTCGGATGCGACCGTTCTATGGATCAGTACGGTGACATCTGGGTCGGACATGAAAAGCGGATTGAAAAATATATACGAAAATATGTTAAAGATGATGATACCTTGGTTATAACCGGTGATCATACCAAGGGCTATAAGATGAGAGAAGCGTTGCCGGACCTTGAATTTATTGCGACACTTCCGGGAAGAAAGATTTTACTTCGCGGCAATCACGATACCTTTTGGAAGTCGGGTAAGACCGAGAATTTGAATAAAGAATTTGACGGTAAACTCTTTTTCCTACAGGATAATTTCTATACTTACGGTGACTACGCATTGGTAGGATCCAAGGGGTATTGTTACGAAGGAAAAGATACTTACGAGCACTTTCTTAAGATAAGAGATCGCGAAATGGAGAGAATGCAGACTTCGATAGATAAGGCGCGAGAAGCAGGATACGATAAGTTTATAATGTTCCTCCATTATCCGCCGACAACAATAGGGGAAGAGGAAAGTCCATTTACATTATTGGCGGAGAAAATCCACGCAAGAATGGTGGTTTACTCACATTGCCACGGCGATGCGAGATTCTACGACAGTTTTCACGGAATGGTTAATGGAGTCGAGTATAAGCTCGTATCATCTGATTTTTTGAAGTTTAAGCCGTTAAAGCTTTGCTGATTTTATTACTTCATAGAGGAGTATTTAATTATGGATAAAATTTATATAGATAACGCAAGTACATCATTTCCGAAGCCGGAAGTAGTGCCTAAGGCAGTATTTGATTATATGACAAAAGTCGGTGCAAATATAGGACGCGGAACATATGAGAATGCATATTCTGCGGAAGAAATCGTCTTTGACACCAGGGAAAATTTAGTTAATCTATTTAACGGCGGAGATTGTAAGAATGTTGTATTTACTAAAAATATAACTGAAAGTATAAATGTATTACTAAAAGGAATATTAAAAAAAGGCGATCACGTAATATGTTCTTCAATGGAGCATAACGCAGTAATGCGTCCGTTAAATCAGCTTACGGAATATGGTATAGAATTTGACCGAGTGCCTTGCAGAAGTGACGGAACGCTTATTGTAGAAGAAGTCGAAGGGTTAATTAAGCCTAATACGAGGCTTATCATAATGACTGCTGCAAGTAATGTATGCGGAACAGTTATGCCGTATGGAAAAGTCGGTGAGATTGCACATAAACACGGAGTACTTTTTGCATTAGACTCTGCGCAGGCAGCAGGGTTACTTGATATAGATATGGTGCGTGACAATATAGATGTATTGCTTTTTACAGGTCATAAGGGTCTTCTCGGACCACAGGGAATCGGCGGACTTATAATGTCTGAAGAAGTTGTAAAGAAGATTACGCCTTTAATTGTCGGCGGAACGGGATCTATAAGCCATACCGAAGAAACGCCGGACTTTTTACCGGACAAGATGGAAGCGGGAACGATGAATCTCCCCGGAATATACGGACTTCACGCGGGCTTATCTTTTATAGAGAAAACGGGTATCGATAAAATATTTGAGCATGAATTAAAACTTACCAAAAGATTTATCGAAGGAATTAATGATATCAACGATAAGGCCGGTGAAGTAAAATTACGACTTATAGGAATTCCTGATGAAAGAAACCGTGTTGGAGTTATATCAATTCAGGTCGTAAATAAAGACCAAGCAGAAGTTGCGGCAGAACTTGAAGGTGAATACGGTATTATGACACGTGTCGGACTACACTGTGCACCTAGTGCGCATAAGGCCTTAGGCACGTTCCCTGAAGGCGCGATAAGGTTTTCTTTCGGATATTTCAACACGGAAGAAGATTGCGATAAAGCGCTTAGCGCACTTTGTGAGATTGTAAATAAATAAACTAATGTAAAAGCCTTTGTTTCAAGGGCTTTTTCTTTGCACCATAGGCGAACGATAAGAAATTCCTATAAATCAATGAGAATATTGTATTATTTTTGTAAAGTGATAAAATTATAACTGTTAGAAAACATTTATAAGGAGGGTTTTTACCTTGCAGAAAAATGAAAAATTGATGATAGTCATTGCGGGACTTATCATCGGAGTTATTGCAGCAGTTTTGGTTTTCTTCGGAAATCCGGCTAACATGGGATTCTGTATCGCATGTTTCATAAGAGATACCGCAGGCGCTTTGGGAATGCATAGA
>JAFRZM010000047.1 GCA_017442585.1 Lachnospiraceae bacterium
GAATCTTTGATTGTAAATACCTTTGAGGAGGCTACACCGGCATACAATTTTGCCTATCAGGAATTCTTTGAAGCGTTGGAGCAGACGGTAGAAGAACTGGCAAAGTGTTTTCTCCTGGAGTTTGGGGAAGACAAGAATTTTTCTTACGGGAGATGTTCTAAAATGAAGTCTTTCAATGAATTATATGAGGGGTTGAAAGATATTGAGTAGTTTATGACTAATTGATTAATTACAGTTTAACGCGCTATAAAAAATGGGGAGAGGAAACATATTTTGATGCGCATTATTACAAACTGAACTTAGAGTAAACAAATAGACAAATTTCGATTACTTGAGGAGATATGAGCTTATGGAGAATATATACCTTACGCCGATGACGCCGGAAATGTATTATGATTACTTTAAAGAATATGAAAATGATCCGGATTTGTGGATCGATAAAACAAAGTATACCCCGTATGAGTATTCCGACGAAAAGGTAGAAAAGTATATTCAGCGGCAAATTGACCTTAATCGTATAACCTTAGCGATAATGAAAGATGATGAAATCGTGGGTGAAGTGGTTATTAAGAATATTGAAGATCGTAAGTGCGCCACCTTGGGAATATGCTTGAAAAATGCAAAATATAAAGATCAAGGTATAGGGACACAGGCAGAGCGTCTTGCTATTCGGTATGTTTTTGAAGACCTGGATATACCAGTGCTATATGCTGATTCGATACAGCCTAATGCAAGAAGCCAACATGTTTTGGAAAAGGTCGGCTTTAAATACGTGAATGAAGATGATGATTTTAAGTATTACCGGATAGATCGAGGAGTTGAAAAGGGCTGCTGTGTCACGCAGAGTTCAACCGGGGATATGCTTTCCCTTTGGAACTATAGCAACTACGATGAGGCATCTCCTACAGCCCGCTTTTTCTATGATAATATCAAATCAGGGAATGCTGTATTCTGGAGTCTGCAGGATAGAGGGAACATTGTAGGTGAATTGTATGCCTTTCATAAATTGGAGGATCAGGATTTTGCAGACGGGAAATCCACTGCCTATCTTTGTGCTTTTCGGATAAATAAGGAATATCAAGGCAAGGGATATGGAAGTATGCTGATGAATACAGCAATATCCAGCCTGAAGTCAAAGAACTTTTCTTTTGCTACTATAGGCGTGGGCATGGATGAAGAAAAAAATAGAAAAATGTATGATCATATGGGATTTAACAAGATAATCAAAGACTGCTTTTTTGATCCCTGTGCCAGAGATAAAGATATGAAACCGGCCGTAGACGAAGGGTTCATATTACTGTCAAAAGAGTTGTAAGAGGGTTTGTTTTGATTACCTGTTGTCCTCGAGGGCCCTGGGCAGCCCTCGGTAAGACACAGGTAATAAGCAAAGATTTTTAAGAATGCCCATTTTATGCGGGTTTCAACCACTTAAAAGTTCAGCAAGCGATAATTATGGAACAAATCAAGACTCCACATTTTGTGGAGTCTTTTTTTGTAAACAAAGAGTTGTGTCCAATCATACTATTTGTTAGAATTTTGATAGATTATTAAGTTTATAGATTCGTGTGATAATAGAAACTTTGGAATCATAGAAGATATTAATGATTATGATGCGGTAATCCTTACAGGCGGTCATGTTCCTACGCAGAATAAGTTCTTTGAGGACATTACTTATGCAGATAGCTATGGACAGAGATTCTATACGCTCGAAGACGGAAGTTATATATTGATAGAAAATGAAGCCGCAATTCTTTACGGAGCAGCGTATCTTATCTCAGAAGGAAAAATAGAGAAGATTTGCGACAAAGGTAATAGATATTATTAGTAGGAGAACATATGGATGGAATTACAATTAGACTTGAAAAAGAAAATGACTACCGGGCAGTAGAGGAACTTACGCGTAATGCATTTTGGAATGTATATAAGCCGGGCGCGGATGAGCATTATTTTGTGCATATGATGAGAAATCATCCTGATTTCATACCGGAGCTCGCGTTTGTGCTTGAAAAAGACGGCGAGATTGTAGGCAATATTATGTATACAAAGGCGTGGCTTGAAGATGAGAGCGGCAATAGAAAAGAAATAGTTTCGTTTGGCCCTTTATGTGTAGCACCTTCGTTACAAAGACAACATCTCGGTAAGATTTTGATAGAGCATTCTTTTGAAGTTGTAAAGAAGATGGGATACGACGTGAATATAAACTTCGGAAATCCCGGCAACTATGTAAGCCGCGGTTTTGTTAGCTGCAAAAAGAAAAACGTGAGCTGTTTTCAAAAAGGAAACTTTCCTACAGCGCTTTTAGTATGTGAGCTTATTCCTGGCGCGCTGGACGGTCATGAATGGATGTTTATTCCAAGCACAGCCGCAGATTGCTGTGACGATGTAGAAGCTGTGGAAGAATTCGATAAACAGTTCGCACCAAAGGAAAAGAAATGGATGCCAAGTCAGGAAGAGTTTTATATTTATAGACATTCTTCGGTAGTAAGATAGATAATGTGGGAGAAGGTATAAATGAAAAAGCTTGACGAATTATATGATGAGATTTCAAAGGCAATAGAAAAGCTCGATTTTAGTAAGTTTTGGGAAGGATTTAAGCCGTTAAAGTTTGCACTTTATAATGATACGGAATGCTACTTTAATGGTGAATATATTGAAAAAACGGATGAATTTGTAGCAAATCATGCGATAATGTATAAGGGTGAAAGAATCGCAATCTGGAAAGTTGAGAAAGAGATGGATATAAGCGTTTTTGCCTCGAATATAGTCCATGAGATGTTTCACGGCTTTCAGCATGATAATAACTGGGATTGCTGGGCGAATGATTGGGAAGCGCTTTTTGAGTATGAGTATAACGAAGAGAATCTGGCAATAAAAATGCGCGAGAATCAGCTTTTGCTTGACCTGGTAGGAAAATTTGATTCGGAAAAGTATAAGGAATTATTGAAGTTACGAAAGTATCGCGATGAAAAATTTCCGTATCAACACACCTATGAATGTGGCGTTGAGGAAACGGAGGGATCCGCAACTTATGTCGAGTGGCAGGTGTTAAAGCAGCTAGATGAGGAAAAAGCGCAAGAATTTGTAGAAAAGATGCGTAAGAAGATTTTAAATCCAAAGGGCTTTTTCCCTATCAGAATACCTTGTTATGATATAGGCGCATTAATGATTAATGCGGAAGTCCTTGCGGGAGAATATTACTACGGTGCTGATAAAAGGCCGGTGATAAAAGAATTGATAAAAGATATTCCGTCGGTTGAAACAATAGATACCATAGAAAAGGATGTTACTGAAAAGGTTACAAAAACTTGTGAAGATTTCTATGCCGAATCCAAAAGAATAGTCGATTCGGCTGTAAATAATAACGAAGTAGTCTTGGTCGGCCCATATCAAATCTGGGGTGTTAACATTTGGGATGCCAGATATTATAAGGGTTATATCACTTCGACTTATTTTATGTCATATACTGATAACGGCGAAGAAAAGATATTACATGGCAACTTCGTAATAAAGATGAAGGATGATAATGAGACCATAGAAAAAGTTTATAAATGGATTTAAATACCCCTTGACCTTATACTTAACTATAGTGTTAGGATGTCTGTGAAAGGAGACAGAAAGATATGACAATCAAAGAATTTGCTTCGATTTGCGGTTGCAATGTGCAGACAATCAGATACTATGACAAAATCAATCTTCTTAAACCGGTTAGAGTTGATGAGTGGAATGGGTACAGATATTATGATGAGAAACAGGCTTTGGATTTTGTAAAAATCAAGAACCTGCAGGGGGCCGATTTTAGCATCGAAGAAATAAAAACCTTACTCGAAAAGAGTAATGATGAAATCTGCAGAGCAATCGAAAAGAAAATAGAAGATGAATTAGCAAAGCTTGAGCAGATTAAAAAAATACATTCTACATATCTTTCGCAGATATCGACTATGGAAACAAAAATTAGTGAATCATTGAGAAAAAAAGCATCACAATTTAACGTTCAGGATGAGTTCGGAATTACAAATGAATATGCGGAACATGTTTTAAAATGTGCGGAGGACTATCTGTCAGCTGCAGCGCGAGCATGGGAAGAGGTCAAAGAAGTAACTTTTGATGATTATGAAACTGATGACTCGTTTGATGAAGAGGACGAGGAAGAATGGGATGTGGATGAAGATTATCTTAATCCTTTAGAATCTCCGAATTATGAGGTAATATTTGAAAAGCATAATTGGGATAAGACAAGTGAAGTCCTTAATGAATTACCTGAACTGGAGCCGGGCGAGTATCTTCTTCATTTTGAGAGTAATGAAGCGAAGATAATCAATACCGCATATACTTCGATTATTCTTGGTATAGTTGTTGACAAGAATAGTGGTAGACAGTTAACTTTGGCATGTAATGCCGGGGATGCAAAGGATGATAAGAATCATTTTTGGCTTTTAAAGAAAAAATAGTTTTAAATATAGCCAACATTTGACTTATTGCAATTACTTAATCGGTTAAGTATAATTCTACTTAACCGATTATTTTTTATTTGGAGAAAGGGAAAAATAAATGAGTGAAACAAATGTAAGAATTCAGGATGACCTCTATGAGGTAGTAAACGGTGAATGGCTTAAGACAGCCGTTATTCCGGATGACAGACCTACAACAGGAGGTTTTGCAACATTAGCTGAGAATGTTGAGAAGATTATGATGGGAGATTTCAAAGATTTTGCGGAAGGTAAGAAAACTTCTGATATCCCTGAAATGCGTTATGCAATTTCTCTTTACAAGAAAGCAATTGATGAGAAGAGAAGAAACGAAGAAGGCATTAAGCCGGTGCTTCCGACTCTTGAAAAAATCAATTCTTTAAACAGCGTTGATGATTTAAACAAGGTGGCAGCAGAATTTATGTTACAGGATATTGCGCTTCCTGTAGAAATGGCTGTAACGGGAGACATGGCTGATGCAACAAAGCATTCTTTCATAATCCTTGGACCATCAATCATTTTACCTGATACAACTTATTATGCAGATGATAACGAAGCAGGTAAGAAACTCCTTGGAGTTTATAAGGATATGGCAGAAAAAATCATGAAATTTACTCCATTATCCGATGCAGATCAGAAGTCATATGTAGAAGATACACTTAAATTCGATGCTTTAATCGCAAAGAAGGTTAAGAGCCAGCTCGAGTGGGCAGAGTATTATAAGAACAATAACCCTATGAGTGTAGATGAAGTTGCGAAATTCGTAGCTCCGTTTGATTTAAAGAAAGTTCTTAACGACTTATACGCAGACAAGGCTCCGACCACAATCGTAGTTTACGATCCGAAAGCTATAAAGGAGATGAACGGTTACTTTAATGCAGAGAACTTCAATCTCTATAAGCACTGGGTATATGTAAAGACATTGGTTAAGGCTACAGCATGCCTTTCGTTGGAACTTAAAACACTGGGTACGACTTACAGGAGAGCTTTAACAGGTGTTGTAGCCGATCCTGTACTTGAAAAGGAAGCATATCAGATTGCATCAATGATGTATTCAGAGCCTGTAGGTGTATATTACGGAAGAACATACTTCGGTGAAGAAGCTAAAAAGGACGTTGTAAGCCTTGTTGAGAAGATTATCGAGACATATAAGCTTAGAATGAAGAAGAACACCTTCCTTGCAGAGCAGACTAAGGAAAAAGCAATAAAGAAGCTTTCAACTATAGTAATTAAGATGGGCTATCCGGATGAAATAAGAGAAATCTGGTCGAAGCTTAAATTTGATGAGAACGATTCATACTTTGAAGCAATGAGAAAGATTGGCGAGATTCGTATGAAGGACGATCTTGATAAGCTTCATAAGCCTGTAGACAGAACCGAATGGGTAATGCCGGGGCATATGGTAAATGCATGCTATAACCCGTTAAGCAATGATATTACTTTCCCTGCAGCAATTTTACAGAAGCCGTTCTATGCACTTTCACAGTCCGTAAGTGAGAACCTAGGTGGTATTGGTGCGGTTATCGGACATGAGATTTCTCATGCATTCGATAATAACGGTGCAAACTTCGATGAGAACGGTAACTTAAAGAACTGGTGGCTTGATGAGGACTTTAAGGCATTTAAGGAACTCACTAAAGGAATGATAGAGCAGTTCGATGGTATCGAGTTTCACGGCGGTAAGGTAAACGGCGAACTTACTGTAAGCGAGAACATCGCAGATAACGGCGGTATGGGCGTAACACTTGAAATCATGCATACACTTGATAATGCAGACTTCAAGGAGTACTTCATGAACTGGGCAAGAGTATGGTGCCAAAAGGCAAAAGAGGAATACATTCAGCTTCTTCTTGCAAGTGATGTTCATTCTCCTGCGGTTTTACGTGCCAATATGGCTCCGCGTAACTTTAACGAGTGGTACGAAGCATTTGATGTTACAGAAAAGGATCAGATGTATGTAGCACCTGATAAGCGTATAAGCATTTGGTAAATTGAAAATCCGGCATATTGATTATTGTTTATGTTTTTTGGAACACCTAAAGGAGGGCTTGATATGAAAGCATATTTTGCAGGCGGATGTTTCTGGTGCGTGACACCGATTTATAAGATATACGGAGTTGATAAGGTTTTGTGTGGATACTCGGGCGGAGACGAAGTAAATCCTACGTATGTGGATGTAAAGAGGCAAAAGACCGGTCATAGAGAGACGATATGTCTTGAGTATGACGAGAAAAACGTAACGTATGATAATCTTCTTGATATATACCTTGCGAATGTGGATCCATTTGATGCGGAAGGACAGTATATAGATAAGGGATTTTCATATACTCTTGCGATTTATTATCAAACAGAGAAAGAAAAAGAGATAGCAGAAGGTAAAATCGCAGAACTTGAGAAGAAAGAAGGCCGTAAGACCGCGATAGCGTTAGAACCTTTTAAGACATTCTATGAAGCGGAAGAAGAGCATCAGGATTATTATTTAAAGAATCCTGAAGAATTTGAAAAAGAGCTCATAGAAAGCGGCCGTAAGAAATTGAGATAATAAATAAAGCAGGAACTTAATTCTTTAGGCTCCTGCTTTTATATTTTCACCGTTTGATAAATATTAGGTGCTATAATCTGAATCGCTTATTTTAAAGAAAGTCGGTGATAATATGTCTACATTAAAGAAGACACTTGCCATTGTCCTTAGTTTCGTGCTTTTGCTTGGGGTATTACCGCTTACGCGGAGCAATTCCGTGAATGCGGCGGAAACAATTAAGCTTAATTACACGGCAAAAGAACTTGTAGTAGGGCAGAGCTTTAACCTCAAGGTCCTTACGGGAACCAAGAACGTTACATGGAAAACTTCTAAGGGCTGGGTTGCAACGGTTAATTATAAGGGTGTTGTAACTGCTAAAAGAGCAGGAACAGCCGTAATTACCGCGACTTCAAAAACAAACAGCAAAGTCGTTGCAAAATGTACTATAACGGTTCTTTCTTATAAAGTTCCGGAACTTCGCCTTGTAACCGTTAACGGAACATGGCATTGCGGCGAGGGGTTAATTCAGCAGAAATGGAAAGAAATGTACCCGTATCTTTGCAAATACATCGGTGAGCCGGAGAAGATATCTGCACAGGGTCTTACGATTTCGTGGGATAATGCGGTGAATGATCCAAATCTTGTGGATTTTAAAGCGGAAACCAATACGATATATTTAGGACCGTTGCCGCACCATAATAATTTCTCTCCGAATAATCATTATGATTACGAACCGTTTATTTTGCAGATAATGCATGAAGCAGGTCATATGTTTAACCAGCAGGGTGACAAACTGGTTAACTTTGATATAGGCCAGTGGATTTGGGAAGCTATATCAATCGTTGCGGAAAGCGAGTGGAGAGCTGATAAGTACGGTGAGTACAATATGCGTCAGGAGCCGTGCCTTGATCTTTTAAATCTTCAGTGGAGAAACAAGGTTAACGGCGTTAAGTATGACGGTAATAAATACGATCGTTCGGTTGTAGACTCTTCGGCAGCTGCTGCAGTTTACTATATGTCGACAGTGCTTTCGACTCCGGGTACAACGGATTACTGGAGAAAAGTATACAAGCTTCGTATGGATTACTTTAAGAATACAGGAGTTGCTTCTCTTGGATGGGATGATTTTGCGACGATGCTTGATGAAGCAGCAGGCAAAAGAACAATCGATGGGTTAAAGGCATCCACATGGCTTAAAAACCAGGCTGTATCTGAAACGAACGGTGCGGATGGCGATTATCTTATGTGCTATTCGGAACGACCTGCAGATTCATGGCCGTCATTTGTAATATCATGTTGGAATAGATATACAGATGAAAATGATGTTAAAAAAGAGAAGGCTTATGGCGGAACAAACGTATCGGTAACCGTCACGAATGCTGCAGGCAAGATGGTTGCAAACGGATCATATACTATTCCGTCATCGGGTGTAGGAATGTATGATTCTATAGTGCCGGGCAGATCGTTTGATAGTCTTAAACTCGCGAATCTTACTACATTAAAGGTTACTGCGACTGCTACAGTTAACGGTAAGAAGCTTACTTCTACAACATATCAGATGTATGTGTCGGGAAGTTCAACCGAAGATTATAATTCGACGTACATCATGCTTCTTGATTCAAAAGGAAACATTAAGACTAACGTGAAGGCGGCAGATATAACAATCTATGGTGCTGCAACAATAAACAAGAAAGCTCTAAGCCGTGGCGCGCTTGTTCTTACAGCAGAACCGGGATCGACATATACGATAAAGTATAATGGAAAGTATTACAGGATTTCGCAACCTGCATGCAGAAGAGTGTATCCGTTGAAATTTAAATAGAA
>JAFRZM010000048.1 GCA_017442585.1 Lachnospiraceae bacterium
CCGTATCAATCCAATGATTAATGCCACGCCACGCAACTTTTGTGTAGACTTTATCCGGAGGCTGGTTGCTATAAGCATCGAATTCCTCTGAAATATGGTATCTCGACTCATCATAATCATTATCATCATCACTATAATAATACAAGCTACCTCTATAATTAGGCGCACCAACCATGGCAAAATTGCCTTTCTTTCCTTCCCATTCAAGACCAAAAAAGTCTGTCCATTTGACATGGTCAAACCCAAATTGATTAGCATCACGTTCTATCGAATAGAAATCCGGCAACAAATCTGCATTTTCGTAAACCGTTTTTGTTCGTCTTGCTCTCGTCTTCATATATAACCCACTTTGCTCGGGAGATTGGCTAAGATTCCACCTCCACAACTCCGGGAAATACTTACTATAATTATCAACATATTCACGTATTCTTTTTTCTTTGCTCACTTCAATCACGCTACCCTTCTTGTATTCTTATTTGATATAATATATACTATAACTATATACTAAAAGAGTCAATACTAATAATATAATTACTTTACTATTAATATACCTGGAGGCCTCTATGAGCGAAAACTATGGGGAACAAATTAAATCATATCGTACAAGACTGGGCTTAACTCAGGGGGAAGTCGCTTCTGCCCTAAATGTAACTCCTGGTTATATAAGCAATGTAGAAAACGGACGTACAGCTATGTCTTTGCGGATTCTTACATATTATGCAAAGATAATGCATACATCTCTAGATTCGCTTGTCGGAGAACTAGAGCCTTCTTATAAGAGTAGCGCGCTTGATAATGCTATAATTGCTGAAATATCAAAAATGGATGAGATAAAAAAGGAAAAGTTGCTAAGAACGATAGAAATATGGAAATAGATGTGTTTAAATACTCGTCGAGAAAGTGGTTTTTTAATATTTGCTTCGTTTAAAATAGTGCCTGTTGTAAATAATTCATTATAGTGTATAATAAAAGATGAAATCAATACTATATTAGATACTTGAAAGGATAAGTGTGACAGCGATGTTGATGAAGATCAGATAGTTTTTCCCGACGTTTTGAATGGCCCGATTAATGGGCTTATTTGTGTTGGGATTATCTGATTTAGTCAAGGCGCAGTGTACTTGTCTTTTTTTGTTGTCAGATAATCCCTTCTTTTGTAACAGATTGATTTTAAAATCAATCTGCAATGATAGGAGGGCTTTTGTTTTGAGAAAATGTTTGATATATGCGGATAATCTTTCGATGTCTTATGGTACAAGAGAACTTTTTGACATAGAAAGATTGGAAATATTCGAAGGAGATAAAATAGGACTTGTCGGACTTAACGGTTCCGGTAAGTCGACACTTTTAAAAATATTGATGGGCGATATCACGCCTGATACAGGTAAAGTTAAAAGAAACTGCGAGCCAAGATATTTTACGCAGTTAAGTGAAGATAGAGTAAACGAAACGAACGAAGATGGCGCAGATCTTATGGAATTAAGTTTTTTCGGCGTACAGGAACTTGTTGACAAAGATACGGTTAGTGGAGGAGAAAGCACGAGACTTAGGCTGGCACAAGTTTTTTCCTCAGATTCGGAACTCTTCATACTTGATGAGCCGACATCGCATCTTGATGTGGAAGGTGCGAACTATCTTGACAGCCGTCTTATGATGGTTGAGAGTTTCATCCTGGTAAGCCACGACCGAAGTTTGCTGGATAGGCATTGCAATAAAATAATAGAGCTCGAGGGCGGGAAGATTAAATCATTTACAGGAAATTATTCCGAGTATTTGGAGCAAAAAAAGATTGACCATGACCGTGCAGTCAGTGAATACGAGCAGTATACCGAAGAAGTAAAGCGCCTTACGGATGTATACACAAAGAAAAAAGAAAAGGCCAAGAATATGGACAAAAAGCCAAAGGGTATGTCTAATTCCGAGGCTAAGGGCATCGCGAAAAGAGCGTTAAGACGAAGCCCTGAGGGCAAAGCTAAAAGCATGGAGCATAGCGCGGAAAACGTTCGTAAGCGTATCGAGCATATGGAGGCAAAAGAAAAGCCACAGGAAATTTCCAAGATAAAGCCACTCTTTTACCTTACGGATCCGCCGAAGAATCCAATAGTCATAGAAGCGGAACATTTAACTTTTTCCTATCCCGACGGAAAGGAAATCTTCGATGACGCGGTGTTTAGGCTTAAACGCAATTCTCGCACAGCGCTTTTGGGTGAGAACGGTATAGGAAAAACGACATTAATTAGGCTTATCATGGAAAGCAAGCTTATAAGAGTTGTGCCAAAAGCAAAGATAGGGTATTTGAAGCAGGATTTAAAAGATCTTGATCTTAATAAGACGGTGCTTGAAAACGCACTTGATGCAAGTATTCAGCAAGAGAGCATCGTAAGAACCATACTTGCAAGGTTACTTTTTTCGGCGGATGATATAAAAAAGAAGGTTGCGGTACTATCCGGTGGAGAGCGAGTAAGGCTTGCAATTGCAAGAATCCTGGTAAGCCCCGCAAACGTGCTTATATTAGACGAGCCGACAAATTATCTTGATATCCCGTCGGTCGAAGCGATACAAGAACTCTTGTCGGAATATGAAGGAACGATGCTCTTCGTATCGCATGATAAAGCTTTCGTCGACGCCATCGCAACGGATGCTATAAAGATAGAGAATAAGAAGTTGAAGTATTAGACACTAATTTAAGGAAGATCGTTGCTACAGTAAAGCTGTGAGCAGCGGTCTTTTTTTATGGTGTAAATTGTAGATATTAACTACGAGTTAACTGATTTTGAGTTGCTTTATTATTTTTGGATGTAGGAGCGGTGATATACTTGTCTCAACGAAGGGGGTTAATAAACATGATAAAATCGTATTTCAATTTTATACAACCTTTAAAGAATAGAGAAGAAGAGTACACGTTATACAACAGTAGAACAGGATGCCTATCTATATTGGATAAAGAACATTTTAATCAATATGAGTCTTTTCCTGAAAAAGGCATAGACGATAAGGAATTTTATAATCAGTTGGTTGATTGCGGTTATCTTGTTAATAGCGTGGAAGAAGAGAAGGACTCAATTAGATATCAGATGTATCAGGCGAGGTTTTCTACAACCACTTTAAATTTGGTAATAGCGCCAACTATGAATTGTAATTTTGCATGCACATATTGTTATGAGAAGAACCAGCTTAATACTTGTCAAATGTCTGAAGAAATACAAGAAGCGATTATAAATTATATTGAACAATATGCGGATAGTATTAAGAATCTGCGGATTGAGTGGTATGGTGGCGAGCCGCTTTTGGCGACAAAGGTAATTGCGCATTTAAATGAACGAATACTGTCAATATGCTTGAACAATAAGATTAAGTGCGATGAGGAAATGATAACAAATGGTTATTTATTGAGCAGAGAGTATATTGAGTTTCTTAATGATAATCGAATTACAAAGATTCAAATAACTTTAGACGGAACGGAAGCAACACATAACTCGCGTCGAGTTCATAGAAGCGGAAAAGGGACTTATCGTGAGATAATAGAAAATTTAAAGGAGTGTAAACTTTATTATCAGGGTAGTGTCATCCTTCGTGTTAACGTAGATAAGAATAATATTTCCGAAATAGATGCGCTTGTCAAAGATTTGGAAAAAGAAGAACTTAGTAATTTTGTGAATTTATATTTGGGTAGAGTATCAGATACAAATGAAGATACTTGTAACGGGAATTGCTTATCATGTCAGTGTTTTGCAGAACAAAATATAAGCTTTATAACTAAAAATGCGTCGTTAAAGTCATATTTGGAAACGAGTTATCCATATCCTATTGGTAATAGTTGTGCGGCAGATTATGATTTATCAATGATAATTGCCCCTAACGGTGATATATATAAATGTCATATGGAAATAGGACAGAAGAACCGCGCGATAGGAAATATTCTCGAAACGGATAAGATAGAAATTTCTAAGATTAAAAAGACGATGTTCTTTGATCCTACAAGAGACGAGATATGTGGGAAGTGTAAGTATATGCCAATTTGTATGGGTGGATGTGCAAAAGAGCGTATTGGGGAGAGGCGACTTTGTGATTATAGAAAGTATGTGTTAGATAATTATTTGAGTGATATTTCATATATTGAAGAAACTCAAGGAAAGGAGGAGGCATAGATGAAGGTAGTTGTTAATAAGAGATTTGCGGCCGGGGTTAGACGCTGCATAATTGAATGCCCTAAGGTAACGATTAAATGCGAGGGTGTACATTAATGGCTTTGGCGCGGACAACAAAAGTTGCTCGTGCCAAAAATATTACGGAGGTGCAGTGTTATGAACGTAATAAAGGAAATATATAGATTCACTAATAGATTTATAAAAGAATATAGAACAAAGATTTTAGGATATGTATTTGCGGGAATGCTTTTATATGTGATTACGGCGGTAATACCATTGCTTGTCGGACGTTTTATAGATTCCTTTACTGGCAGCGTTAGTGTAAATAGTATAATAGTATTATGCGCTTGTTTCTTGGGATTAAGTGTATTACAAGTTATACTTATGTATTATGTAAAAGTTGAAGGAACAAAGATTTCAGTAGGTGCATCGAGCCAGATGAAATCGAAGTTTTATTTGCATATGCAAAAGGTTTCACCATTGAATAATCGAATTGATGATCCATCTGCATTGACAAGCAGAGTCAATAATCAGTGCGAATATTTGATAATGTTTCTTTGTAATTTTGGCATGCAATTTCCGGGCAAATGCGTGACAATAGCTATTATTTATATATATCTTTTAATTAAAAACTGGCCAATTGCTATTGTAGCATTGTTAGTAATTCCTGTTCTTGCCTTCTTTCATAAGAAGACAAGAGATGTGATTTATGAGACAAGTACAGATAAGGAAAGAGCGCGTAACCATTTTTTTGCTATTATGAATGAGCAATTAGTAAAAATGCCATTAATAAGAATGCATGGTATATTTGGCTTTGAGCAGGAAAGACTTAGAGACGCACAGAAGGATTTGCAGGATGCTGCTGTAAGGGAACAGCGTAAGAGTTTTAAGTACACATTGTTTGGACAGAATACAGATGTCTTTCTCAAAATCTTTTTGTTTGTATTTGGCGGCATTTTTATTATGAAAGGGAAAATTACGGTAGGTTCATTTACGGTCTTGTATAGTTATCTTGGAATACTTAGTGACAACCTATCTTACTTTATTGATTTGAGTCAGGAAGCTTATCAGTATAAAGCATTTATGGATGGATTAAAGGAGATAGATCAACAGAGAGAAGAGAACATAGGAGCGGAAACAATTAAGGAAGTTAATACTATTGAAGTCAAGGGAATGAATTTTGGATACTCTGACGATAACGTGTTATATCGGGATTATGACAATAGATTTGAAAAGGGGAAAATATATTGTTTGGCAGGCGATAATGGTGCAGGTAAATCGACCTTGATTAAGAATATAGTGGGTATCTTTATTGATGCTACGGGAGAGAGTGTTTTTTATGACAACAAAAGCATCTCTGCCTTAGATATTTACGACGTAAGAAATAGGCTTTTTGGCGTTTGCGAACAAGAACCGGATATGCTTGACGATACTATATATAATAATTTATTATATATGAAGGATGAAGTCGTTGATTTCGTGCGATTGAAGAAAATATGTGAAAAACTTGAGCTTTTTGACGACATAGGTTCGGTTGAAGAATTTAAAGAGTTTATAATGAGTAGAAATGCATTAGAATTATCAGGTGGTCAAAAACAAAAGTTTGCTCTCGTAAGAGCAATTTATAAAAATCCGAGCGTATTGGTTTTGGATGAACCTTCATCTGCTTTGGATAAGTCTGGAACAGATAAGTTAAAGCTGTTGCTTAATGAATTAAAGGAAGATAAGATAATTCTTATGATATCTCATGACTTGGACATGATTGAGTTTGCCGATCAGATTGTCAAAGTCGCATAAAGGAGCAGTAGAGATGGGGAATATGGTCTCGAATCAGATAATAAGTCTTAGAAAAGGGAAGAAATTGACACAGCAGGGTTTAGCAGAGGCAATGAATGTTTCTACGGCAGCGGTTTGCAAGTGGGAAACAGGTAGTTCTGTGCCGGATATAAGTACGCTTTGCGCCCTTGCAGATTATTTTAAAGTGTCGGTAGATTACATCCTGGGACGAGAGGAAAAACAAAAAAAGTGTGTGTTATTCTGTCCGCAGAAGGAATACACAAGTCTCGTTAGTGAAATGATTTTAAAACATGATGTAATGCTTATGGCAAAGACAAATGCAATGAGTGAACTAGAGGCTTTTTTGGAGAAAACCATTGATTTTGTTCCACAGGTGATAGCATTTTCTACAAGTGATATTATGGATATACATTCTAAGAAATTAGATATGTTAAGGAAACAATATGGATTTGATTTGATGACGATAGTTACTGCAACAGTAGACGAATTTGATGTTGTTTTTGAGATGTATCAGGCGCGGCAAAAGGGGTAGTTGCGGTAACATAGGAGGAAGATTGCATGAGTGTTATGATTAGAAAAGTTATGCAAGGTGATGAAGAGAGACTTGCACATATACAGACAGAAAGCTGGAAGGCGGCGTTTAGTGACATTTTAGATGAAGAAACCTTGGCAAAATGCGCTGATATAGAAAAAACCACTTCAATGTATAAGTGGCTTTTGGATGAACATATTGCAAACGGATACATCTTGTTCGTTGATGATAAACCTCATTGCATCTCATATTGGGATGAAGCGCGTGACGAAGAATTCAAAGGAAAAGCCGAGATAGTCTGCATTCACAGTCTTCCTGATAATTGGCATAAAGGCTACGGCTCTAAGATGATGGATGAAGTCCTAAAAGATATAAAGGCCGCAGGATATAAAGAAGCATACCTTTGGGTATTTAAAGATAATGCCCGTGCAAAGAGCTTTTACGAGGCAAAAGGTTTTAAACTTTCAAACCATGAACGCCCGGCATTTGGAGCGATGGAAGAGATGTACATAAAAAAATTATAAAAAGTGTTGACCTTACAGTTAACTATAATGATATAACGGTTTCGAAAGGAGAAATGATATGACGATCAAGGAATTCGCAAAGCTTGTCGGATGTAATCCGCAAACTTTAAGATATTACGATCACTAAAACCTCTTGAAACCGGTTAAAGTGGATGAGTGGTCAGGATATCGATATTATGACGAAAAACAGGCGGTTACATTTGTAAAGATTAAAAATTTGCAGAAGGCAGGCTTTAAAATCGATGAGGTAAAAGAGCTCCTTGATAAGGATGATCGTGTAATATACGAGGCTTTTGATAAAAAAATAAAAGAAGAAGAGGCTCGGTTACAGGAAATCAAAAACATCCAAAAGTCATATCGTACTGAAATGGAAGATATACTTGAAAGAATTAAAGAATACGAAGAAAAACTTGCAAAGGAAATGGCAAGCTTTGATTTCAAGGCGGAGTTCGGAGACGATTATAAGAAGTTCGAGGCTTTAGGCGAAAGCACATTACATATGTTTGACCAAACTCTGGATAAAGCAGATAACCTTCATCTTGAAAATTACCACGAAGGCGATGAAGAAGAGATTGAAATTGAAGAGCCTGAATATAATGACATCGCAAATAACCCTGACTGGGAAGTTGTATTTGAAAAACACGGTTGGGATTACGTAAAGGATTTCATAAATGAAATCGGAACACTTCCTGCCGGTAGAGAATATTTTACAAAGATGGATCTTAATAAAGAGAAGATTGCAAATACAATGAGCCTTCAGTCGTTAATGGTAAGTGCACTTTGTGATGCCATTAAAGGTGAGGGAGATACAAAGATGATAGGTTCGGCAGTTTCAAATTCCGAAGACGGGAAGAATCATTTCTGGCTTGTAAGGCGAAAGAAATAGTGGAAATATAGGTAATACTTAAGGCGCTTTGTTGAAAAGCGCCTTATTTTGTGATAGGAAAGTTCTAAAAATCATGTTATACTCGTTCTAGTAATACAATTCTTGTATTGCATTAAGGTCAAATCTCTTAATTTCAGAGAGAAATCCCTTTAAAAGCGTGACGTGTTGACTAATATCACAGAATATGCTATATATAGCATAAGAAAGGATTTAATGGAAAAGTTTAAAGCAGACGGTTAGATTATTTTAAAAGAATGGAGGCCGGCATTTATGAGTGATGTTAAAAAGCTTACACAGGAATTGATGAAAAATCCTGAGTTTAGAAAAGAATATGAATCAATACAGCCAGAAATAAGTATCACACGAGCTATTCTAGATGCTCGGATTAATGCCGGAATGACACAATCCGAACTATCAAAGAAAAGTGGAATTAGCCAAGCAGATATTTCAAGACTCGAGAAAGGAACAAGAAACCCGAGTATTGCACTTTTAAAGAGATTAGCAGAGGCAATGGACAGTACACTTAAGATTGAGTTTGTTCCTAATCGAAAAATAATGTGAGACAGTAAATCGGTTATTAAATCGCAATAAACAAGGCGCTTTGTTGAAAAGCGCATTATTTTGTGATAAAATAACATGATTAACTATAAAAGAAAAGAAGGCGATAGAATGTGCGAGAATTGTAAAGGAAAATACTATATAACAACAGCGATTGCCTACACATCGGGCAAGCCGCATATCGGCAACACATATGAAATCGTGCTCACAGACGCGATAGCGCGTTTTAAGCGTGAGCAGGGATACGACGTGTACTTCCAGACAGGAACCGATGAACACGGACAGAAGATCCAGGAAAAAGCCGAAAGCTCAGGCGTTACACCAAAGGCATACGTAGATGAGAAGGCTGCAGCCGTAAAAGACATCTGGGATCTTATGGATACGTCCTACTCAAGCTTTATAAGAACAACCGACGAAGATCACGAGAAAGAAGTACAGAAGATCTTCCAGAAGTTATATGATCAGGGAGATATCTACAAGAGCGAGTATGAGGGATTATACTGTACTCCTTGTGAGTCATTCTGGACAGAAAGCCAGCTCGTAGACGGAAAGTGCCCTGACTGCGGCAGAGAAGTTAAGCCTGCCAAAGAAGAAGCATACTTCTTTAAGATGAGCAAATATGCAGATCGCCTTATTAAATATATGAACGAGAATCCGGACTTCATCTATCCGGTTTCAAGAAAGAACGAGATGATGAACAACTTCCTGTTACCGGGATTACAGGATTTATGCGTCTCGAGAACCACTTTTACCTGGGGTATAAAGGTGCCGTTCGATCCAAAGCACGTAGTATACGTATGGCTCGACGCACTTACAAACTATATTACAAAGATTGGTTATCACGTAGACGGCAATAGTGAAGACCTTTTCAACAAGAACTGGCCTGCAGATCTTCACGTTATCGGTAAGGATATCATCAGATTCCATACGATTTACTGGCCGATATTCTTAATGGCTCTTGATGTGCCGCTTCCAAAGAAGATTTTCGGACATCCGTGGCTTCTTATGAACGGCGGTAAGATGAGTAAATCCAAGGGTAACGTAATGTACGCAGATGACCTTGTAAATATTTTCGGTGTAGATGCAGTACGTTTCTATCTCTTGCATGAGATGCCGTTTGACAACGATGGTACAATCACATGGGAGTTACTCGTAGAGCGCATAAATTCCGAGCTTGCAAATACACTTGGTAACCTTGTTAACAGAACCATCTCCATGAGCAATAAGTACTTCGGCGGAGTGGTTTCAGACAAGGGTGTGGCAGAAGATCCTGATGCAGAATTTAAAGAGACAATTACGGCTATCCGTGATAAGGTAGCAGGTAAAATGGACAAGCTCCACGTAGCCGATGCTTTAAACGAATTATTCAACCTCTTTAGACGTTGCAATAAGTATATCGATGAGACAGCACCGTGGGTACTTGCTAAAGACGATGCGAAGAAAGATCGCCTGTCAACAGTGCTTTATAACTTAACAGAAGGCATCGCAATCGGAGCTAATCTCCTTCGTAGCTTTATGCCTAAGACTGCTGAAAATATTTTAAAGCAGATAAACGATACTGCAAGATCCTTCGATGACCTTGATAAGTTCGGCCTCTACAAGAGCGGCAACAAGGTGACGGAAACACCTGAAATCCTCTTTGCCCGTCTCGATGAGAAAGAGATCTTAGCAAAAGCAGAAGAGTTATATAAAGGCGAAAAGGAAGAAAATAAAATGGAAGTACAGGGCGTAGACGTAGAAAAGAAGCCTACGATTACATTTGATGATTTCGAGAAATTACAGATGAGAGTCGGACTTATCCTTGAATGCGAGGAAGTGCCGAAGAGTAAGAAGCTCCTTAAGTCCAAGGTACAGATTGGTAACGAGACAGTTCAGATTCTTTCAGGTATCAAGGCATGGTATAAGGCAGAAGACATGGTAGGTAAAAGAGTTATGGTTTTAACTAACTTAGAGCCTAGAATGATCGCCGGATTCGAGTCACAGGGAATGATTCTTTGTGCAGAAGACGATGAGAATCATGTAGTCTTAATGCAGCCTGATACAGATATTAAGCCGGGTTCGGAAATCGGCTAAGGGGACGCTATGAACATTTTCGAGACACATGCGCATTTCGATGATGAACAATTTGATAATGATAGAAGTACACTCCTTCCGCGAATAATTGCGGGGGGAGTTTCTCCTATTATAAACGTCGGTGCTTCGATGCGTGGTACCTTAGATTCGGTTGCTTTAAGCGAGAAGTATGATGAAGTATATGCTGCGGTAGGAATTCATCCGAGTAATTATGAAGACTACAATGAAGGCACTATAGAGAAGCTACGTGAGTTAGCTAAAAATAATAAAGTCGTTGCAATCGGTGAAATCGGCCTTGATTATTATTGGGATAAAGAGCCTCTCGTTCAAGAAAAGCAACGCGAAATGTTTAGAGAGCAGATTGCTTTGGCAGCAGAGCTTAACCTCCCGATAATAGTGCATTCGAGGGATGCGGCAAAAGACACCTTCGATATAATAAAAGAAGGAAAGGAAAAATATTCTTCCTTACGCGGAGTAATACATTGCTATTCCGGCTCGGTTGAGATGGCTCTAGAGTACGTAAAGAGGGGCTTTTTTATCGGAGTCGGCGGAGTAGTAACCTTTAAAAATGCGAAGACATTGGTAGAGGTTGTAAAAGACCTCTCAATCGGAGCGCTTTTGCTTGAAACTGACTGCCCATATATGGCACCGACACCACATAGAGGAGAAAGAAATGACTCAGGATACCTGCCTTTGATAGCGGAGAAAATCGCGGAGATAAAAGGCGTTTCAATCGATGAAGTTATCGTGAACACTAGGCGTAACGCATTTGATTTGTTTAATAAAGTGCCGTATAATAACGATTAGAGAGTTTAGAGAAAGACGAAACCGGCTAACGGTCACATAAAATATAGGAGTACTAAGTGGCAAATTTAGGAATACCCGGTAATACGATAGAAGTATTACAAAAGTACAATTTTAATTTCCAAAAGAAGTTCGGACAAAACTTCCTTATAGATACCAGAGTATTGGAGAAAATCGTTTCTGCAGCGGACATTACGAAGGACGATATGGTCCTTGAAATCGGTCCGGGAATCGGAACAATGACGCAGTATTTATGTGAAGCTGCGCGAGAAGTAGTTGCGATAGAGATAGATAAGAACTTAATTCCGATACTTGAAGACACGTTATCCGCATATGATAACGTATCGATTATAAATGAAGATGTCTTAAAAGTAGATATTAAGGCGCTTGCAGACGAGAAGAACGGCGGCAGACCGATTAAAGTCGTTGCAAATCTTCCGTATTATATAACAACACCTATAATAATGGGGCTTTTCGAAGCGGACGTACCGCTTAAAAGTATCACCATCATGGTGCAAAAAGAAGTTGCATACCGCATGAAGGAAGGGCCGGGATCGAAAGATTACGGTGCGTTATCCCTTGCGGTTCAATATTATTCGGACCCTGAAATAATTGCGGAAGTCCCGCCAAACTGCTTTATTCCAAGACCAAACGTTGCGTCTATGGTTATAAAGCTTAATAAGTGTGAGACCAAAAAGGTAGAAGTTAAAGACGAAGCATTAATGTTTCGTTTAATCAGACTTTCTTTTAATCAAAGAAGAAAGACCTTGAAGAATTCCCTTACAAACGGGGGATTGCCGGTAGATAAAGAAACTATCGGTAATGTGATTAAAGAATTATTTGATAATGAAAGTATCCGTGGAGAGGCATTAACGTTAAGTGATTTTGCTGCTCTTTCGGATAAATTGAAAGAATATATTAAATAAGGAGATCATAGCTTTAAAATGGCACTTGATATTCTTAAATACAACGAAGATATACGTGCAAAGATTGACCAAATAGAGACCGAGCGTGACGAAGATCCAAAGCGCATCTATGTGGTTGCAAAGGAACTCATGGACTATGCGTTTGAGGCCAATGAGACAGACCTTTATGCCTATGCGCTTTTTAATAAAGGCTATTGCGAGTATATGTCCGGAGAGACGAATAACGCGATGACGTCTTTCGCGAACGTGCAGCTTCTCTTAGAGCAGACCGGTCAGTGGGTTTTATATGCAAGAAGCTACGCGATCCTTGGAACGATTTATTCATCTGTCGGCAACATGTCGATGGCGATGGATAAGTACGTAAAGGGACGTGCGATTTGTACGGAGTATCACATAGATAACGTTAAAATTTTCATCGACTGCAATATCGGTGGGCTTCATATGAGTTTCTATAATTATCCTGAGGCGATGCAGTCCTTTAAAGATGCGATAGAGGCGACTAAGGCGTTAAACGAAAAGGACGGACAGGTTCCGCTTTCCGATGAGCAGATAGCATCGATTTATCTTAACTGGTCATGCTGTTATGTCCAGGAAGATGAGCCGGAAAAAGCGCGCGAGTATTTAAACTATGCGAAAAACTACGGTAAGGATGCTTCCGATGAATCGCTTATGATGGCATTTGATATGCTCGAAGCGCAGATTTGTTATATCGAGCGAGATGAAAAGCATCTTGATGAAATTGTAAAAAAGATAGATAAAAAGGGTATGTCTTTCCAGGGAATCTTAAATGCATTCGATGATATACTTGCATACATTACATTCCTTAGACAAATTGGACGCGACGAGGAATTTATAAGAGCGCTCCATCAGACGGAAGATCACATAAAGGTAACGGATTCAACGTATTTCCAGATCCGTTTACTCGAGCAAAAGATTGCCTATTACAAGGCAAAGGGTCTTAAGTCGGAGTATTTTCTCGCGACCGCGGAGCATTACGAGCTTTCGATGAAGCGTAACTTCCAAAAGATGCAAAGCTATGGACAGTCGCTTACGGACCGTCTGAATCTTGAGGACGAGCGTGCAAAGCGTATGCAGGCACAGCAGGAAAAAGAGTCTTATAAGACTAAGGCCGAGACAGATCCTTTGACCGGAATCAATAACAGAGCCAAGATTAATGAGCTTTCGGAGACGAAGTTTAATGAAGCTATAGAAAAGAAGATGAGTTATGCAATCGAGATGATTGATATCGACTTCTTTAAGGAATATAACGATACTTACGGTCATCAGGCAGGTGACGAAGTAATTAAGAGTGTCGCGAATGCACTTGCGTCGTTACAGCGTCATTATGGTGTGTATGTCGGAAGGTACGGTGGCGACGAGTTTACCATGGTTATGATAGACAAGGAATACTCGGAAGTATGCGCAATTACGCAGGAGTTGCATGACAAGATGCACGCGAATAACATCACGCATAAGGGAAGTAAGGTAGCTGACAGAGTTACCATAAGCCAGGGTGCGTACTTCGGATATCCGACTGAAAGCAGTAAGCTCTGGGGTTTCTTATCATCTGCGGATAAGGCACTTTATAAAGTCAAAGAAGCCGGCAAGAACGGCTTAAAAGTAGATAAAAATTAAAATATAGGAGGCTTGAAAGATATGAAGAAGTTTTTTGCGGAGTTTAAGGAGTTTATTCAAAAGGGAAGCGTTATTGACATGGCAGTCGGCATCATCATAGGTGGCGCATTTACAGCGATTGTAAATTCTCTCGTAAATGATATCATAACCCCTTTAATCGGTATGCTTGGCGGACTCAACTTTGACGAGTGGTCAGTACAGCTTCTCGGTGATGGTGTATTATATTACGGCAAGTTTATCACAGCAGTTATAAACTTCCTTATTATGGCATTTGTAGTATTCTTGCTTGTTCGTGCAATCAATAGAACCAAGAATAGAATCAAACCTAAGAAGGAAGCAGATCCTACAGAAAAGGAATGCCCTTACTGCAAGATGAAGATTGCAATCAAGGCTACAAAGTGCCCGTATTGTACATCTGACGTTCCGGAAGAAGTATAATTTGATATTAGTAGAATCAGTAAACCAGGAGAAGTGTCGAGGGTATGCCTTCGAACTTCTCCTTTTTAGGAGAGAGTATTAAAGGAGTTTAAAATGGGAGTTACGTTTTATGGGGAATACATAAAAGGGATTAGGGAGACTGCGGGGTTATCGATGGAAAAAGCCGCGGAGGGTATTTGCTCAATTCAAACTCTTTATCGTGCTGAGAATAATAAGGCAGGATTGAGCCCTTTGGTATTTCAAGGAATTATCAGCAGATGCGGAGGATCTCTTAAGGTTTTCCCTGAATTTGCAAATTGGGCAGACTTTGAATGTTATTATGAGCTAAGCAAGGTGGAATTATGGGCCAAAGCATGGCAGGTTGATAGGGCATATAAATGTCTGGAAAAAATTAAAAACCTGAATTTTGCAGATAACCGTCTTCATTATCAAAAATATCTTTACTATGCGGCATATCTGATGAATAGAAATGCATCGAAGGAATATCTTGTAATAGGGGGAACACTAGAAAAAGCATTAAGAATTACGAAGCCATATATAGATTTGAGAAATATAGAAGATGCGCTTTTTAATGATATTGAATTAAGAATTATTGCAAGTATTGCGGAAAATATGCTTATGCTTGATAAGAATAATGCAAAAACTGTGTCTGCGATATGTGAGAGTATTATTGAGTATATAAAAACAAGTCCATTTTCGGAATTAGACAGAATAAAGCTTTTGATAAGGATAAAGAAACCACTGGTATTGTCATTGCTCTTATTAAAAGAGTATCAAGAGGCATTAAATGTTGCTGCAGATATTAGACAAAAAACATTAGAGGTAGCGGAAGATGAGCACTTGATTGAAGTGACCTTTTTATTTGGTTTATCGGAGTTTCTTACAGATAATGAGGATGTAGGAATACATTACATGCGGGCCGCAGTTTTTTCTTCTGATGCAGTTAAGGCACAGTTTGTGCGAAAAGCGATGCATCTATTGAATTGGCTCGATATAAAGAGTCCAGAGGTTGAGGAAGCATTGGAGTATTGTCCGAGTCTAAAGGAATACGAGGGTCCTAATTTAAGCGCAGAATTACCGAAAGATACTAATGAGGTACTTGAAGACAGTGAAGAAATCGTTACCTATGGAAAAATAATTAGAAGGAGACGAAAAGAACAAAAACTATCTGCAAAAGCGCTTTCAAATGGATTGTGTACAGAATCAGCGCTTTCTAAAATAGAAAATGATAAAGTGACGCCGGATTTGTTTTTGGCAAGAGCGTTATTGCAGCGTTTGGGAATGTCAGATGAGCCTTTTATTTTTTTTGCAAGTAAGGCGGAAGAAGATATGTATGTTCTGGAAAGGGAATTTGTTGGTGTCGAGCGACATTTTAGAGAAAAGATACCTGAGTATTTGGAAAAAATGAAGAAAATGGCGGAGATAGCTAATAATAGGTTGTTTTTGCAAAAGATCAATGGTGATATAATTTTTCATGGAAAAGGAGCAAGTAAGTCGGAACGATTATTAAAAAACTTACGCGAGACATTGCGGGATTTCAATATGGTTAGAGTATTGGAGTATAGATTGAGTAATGACGAAATAAGTGATGCGTTTGCATATTGTCAAACTGTTAGAGAAGATGCTTCGGTTGCGCAATCTACAAAGTATCTTTATTGTATTTATGAATATGTTAAGCAGAAATTTCTTGATGATTTTTACTTGAGAAATATGAAGCCGATGATAGTATCATGTTTGATTAATACATTAGGGGTTCAAGATAGATATGATGAGATTATGGAATTGATGCCGGTAATACAAGATGAGTTTAATCATTTAGATATTCATGAAATGCCGGTTATGTACGCTCATGTTTCAGAAATCTGTGCAAGGCGAAGCAATGCGTATTCGCTTAAAGAATACGCATTGTATGCTTATTATTTGTTTTCCTTAGAGGATAGTCGTTTTGAGAAAAGGTTTATAAATAATATAAGGGAAATAACAGGAGCGGATATAACGTATTGTTATTGATTAGTGAGCTTTCTCGGGATCGCGGTAGTCATCATTGTCGTCACAATAAATTTCATATGGATTGTCATGAGATATATGATTACATAGCGGTGTTGCGAATAAGGTGAGAACACATAGGGTCATAATAAACAGTGTTAATAGTTTTTTCATTATAGTTTGCTTCCTCGTCTTTCTTAAATCAGTATGCTAATAGCATAACTAATAGATTACATAGCTTCCATAGACACTTTGGGAAAGAAAAAACTTTCCTAAAGTGTCTATGGATTGTTTGTTTTTGGGATAGTAATATGTGTTTGTAAGGACTTACAAATCTATAATTTTTAAAGGAAGGAAGTGAAAATATGGTAATTAAAAAGGGCAATGAACAGTATATGGAAGAAAGTCTTAAGATGGTAGCACATACAAACAACGGAAATTGCTATGGAACATGTGGCACTACGCAGGGTTAGTGGTAATTGTCGTAATAAGACATGGTGAGTATGGGATATTGGACTAGTTGTTCAATATCCCATATATTTAAGGAGATTAAGATGTTTATACCTGAATACATAAAAATTGATGATCAAGGCGAAAGAATTGTAATTCATTCAAACCTTGATGGTACGGTAATAGAATTAACAGAGAAAGAGTATATTGAGGATTTCAAACGGCTTAGAAGTGGAAATACTATTACAAATAGTAAATTGATCGAAGTTTTGAAAGACAATAATGTAATTATTGATTATGATGCTTTTAAAAGCATTAGTTATAGAATCAGGCAACATATGGATAAAAGCTTAATTCTAACTATTCTTCCCACAGAAGGGTGCAACTTCAGATGTACATATTGTTATGAAGCGCATGATAATACAAGAATTAGCGAAACGCTTATGGAAGAAATAGTTAAGTATATTATGCAAGAAGCACGAATTGTAAAATCTATAGTAGTTAATTGGTTTGGGGGAGAACCAACGCTTGAGGCAAATTTGATTATAAAATACGCAAATATAATTAAAGATATAGTGAAAAATAATGATGTAGAATATAAAGCGTCAATGACAACTAATGGATATCTTTTAGATGAAAAGATGTTTCGGAAATTTTATGATGCGGGAATAACCAATTATCAGATTACACTGGACGGGTTTGAACATGATAAAAAAAGAGTATTTGAAAATGGACAGGGAACATTAACAAAGATTTTAACCAATCTTAGAGCCATAAAAAAACTGCCGGAAGAATATAAATATACCGTTGTACTTAGGCGTAATATACTGAAAAATGAAAATATGGAATGGTATGATTTTTTGGCTGAAGGGTTTGCGGATGATAAGCGCTTTAAGCTTAATATTAGAAAAGTAAGTGATTTTGGAGGCGAAGGAATAGAGTCTTTGGATCTTTTGGATGGTGATGCAGTTTTAAAGAAACATATAGAATATGCTTCACGCAGCTTTGATTTATTGGATGATGATAATACAGACCAGTTATACTCTAAAATGTGTTATGCAGCTTATCCAAAGGGATTTGTTATTTGCCCGGATGGAACGATTGAGAAGTGTACGGTAGCGCTTCACAAGGAATACAATATTGTTGGCAAAATAGTTGTTGGCAAAGGGTTTTATATAGATGCAGCAAAGAATAAAATGTGGTCAGATGCTGAAATAAGCAAAAGGTGCATGGGTTGTAAGTCTGCGTTGAGCTGTAACAATATGCAGTGCCCGAGGCGGCGTTTTTCATCAGAGACTAGTGCCGTGTGCTGTGAGTAGATAGGTGGAGGTGAAGGCTCTTGAAGCGATATATAAAAAAAGAATGGAAACTATATTTGAATAGCATAGTTCTTTTTATGTTTTCCAGGTGTTCTTATCTTGGATTGTTATATCTTAATATGTTGATGCTGGATTATTTAATCGCGGGAGATTTGGAAAAGTTGTTGATGAATCTTGCAATGTCGCTTGGTGCGAGATATGCATGGTTGACGTTAAAAACATACTCAGAAATAACTGAAATGAAGCTTTTGGCAAGACTTAACACGGATATACGAAATGATATTAATGGGTGTCTTGCAAACATGTCCTATAAAAAATACACAGAGAATGAGTTGGGTGTATATCAATCGTGGTTAATGAATGATATAACGAAGATGGATGAACTTGGTTTTTCAAATTTATTTGCGATTACGCATTATTGTATAGATATTGCTCTTGGTATTGTGGCGCAGTGTTTTATTAATCCCTTGCTTTTGCTTACCTCTTTGGCAATTGGGGGGCTGACATATTTATCTACAAAACTTTCGGATTCAAAGATGAAAGATAGAGCTCAGAATGTTACTGAATCGATGGAAGTTTACGCTGCAAAAGCCAGAGAGTGTCTGGCTGGTTTGTTCGTACTCAGAAGCTTTAATCACAAGGATCTTTTTGCGTCAAGAATGACAGAAGAGAGTGAGAGGATGGAATCTGCGAATTATCAATATGGTTCACAAAAGGAGAAATACTATTTGCTGACAACGTATGTGGCTTGTATTTTAGGATTGGTACAAACGGTGGCCATGTGTCTTATGATTATAGCAGGCTGGATTCCGTTACATATAATTTTTGGAGGCGGTAATATTTTAAGTCTTGTAGGAGATAGTTTAAACAATGTTGCCGCATGTAGAATTCCGTTTGTGTCGTCAAAGGTTTATTTTGATAAGGTTAGAGCTTTACGTAAGGGTTGCGAGGCGGTTGATACAAAAGAAAATTGTGAAACAGGAGGAGATATAGAGTTCTCGGAGGTATCTTTCGCCTATGATACAAATAAAATATTTGACAAGTTTTCTTACTGTTTTAATAGGGGTAAGAAGTATGCCGTTATAGGAAAATCAGGAACAGGTAAGTCAACACTGTTAAAAATGCTTACAGGATATATTGAAGACTATGCCGGAAGAATTTTAGTAAATAAGCAAGATATCAAAAAAATTTCTGAGCGAAGTCTATTTAGGAATATGACCTATATCGCCCAAGATACATTCCTTTTTAACGACTCTATAATCAATAACATTACGATGGGTGATGACTTTACGAAAGAGGAGATCGATAAAGCTATAGAGAAAGCTTCCCTTACAGAGGATATAAAGCAGATGGAAGACGGAGTTAATACCATAGTTGGTGAGAACGGTAATCTCCTTTCCGGAGGACAGAAGCAACGAGTGGGCCTTGCAAGAGCATTTTTACATAACAAAAAAGTTCTCCTTATAGACGAGGGTACGTCTGCGCTTGATCACAAGAATGCTGAAAGAGTAGTTGATAATCTTCTTAGAGATAAGGAGCTTACAGTTCTATTTGTGAGTCATACTCTTTCGGATGAAAAGCTTAAGCAGTTTGATGAGGTGCTTGCTTTATAAATAAATAGGATATAAAAAATCCCGAGGATTGCTCCTCGGGATTTATAGTTGTTGTAATGTGAATTACATCTCGACTGTCGTCTCGATGTGGCGCTCGTCAAGGTATTATTTGTGCAAGCACGTAATACTTTGACTCGCTTATTACATCTCGACTGTCGTCTCGATGTGGCGCTCGTCAAGGTATTATTTGTGCAAGCACGTAATACTTTGACTCGCTTATTACATAATCTTGTGTACCCAGCCTTCAGGTCCTTCGATCTTGCCGGCCTGGATGCCTGTTAATGTATCATATAACTTCTGGAGTACAGGACCCATCTTGTCCATACCGCTTGGTAAGCAGATTTCTGTACCGTGGTCTGTAATCTTTCCGATAGGAGAGATAACTGCTGCAGTACCGCAAAGACCTGCTTCAGCGAAGTCCTTAACTTCTGAAAGAAGAACTTCTCTGTGCTCAACCTTCATGCCAAGCATGTTTTCTGCAACATAGCAAAGAGAACGACGTGTAATTGAAGGTAAGATAGAGTCTGACTTAGGAGTAACTAATGTGCCGTCCTTTGTTACGAATAAGAAGTTAGCACCACCTGTTTCCTCAACCTTTGTTCTTGTTGCAGGATCAAGGTATAAGTTCTCAGCAAATCCCTTCTCATGTGCATCTTCGATATTGTAAAGAGACATAGCATAGTTAAGACCTGCCTTGATGTGACCTGTTCCGCGAGGTGCAGCACGATCGAGATCAGATACTCTGATGCTGATTGGCTTAGCGCCGCCCTTGAAGTAAGGACCTACAGGAGTAGCTAAGATTCTGAACTGATAATTCTTAGCAGCCTTAACACCAAGTACTTCGCTTGTAGCGATCATGAAAGGACGAAGGTAAAGTGAAGCGCCTGATCCGAAAGGAGGTACCCAAGCAGCGTTAGCCTTTACAACTTCCTCACATGCCTTAACATATTTGTCAACCGGGAATACCGGCATTTTTAATCTTTCGCAAGAATCTTTCATACGCTGAGCGTTCATATCAGGACGGAAGCATACGATATGTCCGTCTTCTGTTGTGTATGCCTTTAAGCCTTCGAAACAAGCCTGGCAATACTGGAAGATACCAGCGCACTCGTTTAATGTGATGTTAGGATCTTCGATGAGCTTGCCTTCTTCCCAGCCCTTGCCATCGATGTAGTTAGCTACGAAACGGTAATCAGTCTGCATGTACGCAAAAGGAAGATTACCCCAGTCAAGATTTTTCTTTTCCATGATTTAACCCTTTCTTTACATTATATTTTTATGTTTTGGTGTGGTACACCGTATGTACTTACCCCGGTAACATACCGTGAGTATAGATGCTATACTCACACCTTATATATTAGTATAAAGATTCGTTTTTGTAAAGATACGAATACTGAAGGTGGTCACGTCTTATACCCTTAACTTCTATAATTTTATTGGCAGTTCCTTCTAAAGAAAAGCCAAGGCGGGAAAGTAAAGTCTGTGACGATCTGTTTTCCGGTAATACAAAAGCTTCGATACGTCCGACGTTTAAAATCGGCGCCGCGATATCCATAGCAGCCTTAATTGCTTCGGATGCGTATCCCTTATGCCATTCACCAGGTAAAAGCTTATACCCAAGCATACACGAGAAGAATGGGGACTGGCGCACGAAAGAAAACGACACCGTGCCGATTATCTTGTACGGATCTTCCTTTTTAAATACGTAGAAACGCACAGCAACCTTCTGCATTGCCATATTGTATTCCATTTTCAAAACGCGCTGTTGGAATGAAGTCGTGTAATACTCTGCGCTTTTTTCACTTTCGTATTCGTCGAAAGTCTCCGCACCTTCGTTTAAAAATTCCAATACATCGCTTGCATATCGTTCGTCAAGTACGCGAAGAAAGAGACGCTCTGTCTCGTATTCTCGCATAAATCGCTGGTCGATCATCTTATAAGCCTCTTATTTCAACATGTTTTATATATTTAAGCAAAAGCTCTCTAAAGCTTTCGAGCTCGTCTTTTTCATAAGCACTAAAGCCCTTGCAAAGGACATTGTCCGATTCGACGTATCCTTGTAAGAAGTATTTCGGAGCACCTTTAATCCATTCGCCGATTGCGGCAAAGTCATTCTTGTCATGGAGTTCCTTTACAACAGTCGTTCTAAATTCATAGTCTATGGAACTTTGCATAAGCATATTTACGGAATGCTCTATAGGAGCCGTGTCAAAGTGCGCTATGCCAACGGTTTTGCCGTACTTTTCTTTAGAGTTTTTGATATCCATTGCTACATAATCAACCAGTTTTTGATTGAGAATCTCTGACAATACGTCAGGTCTGTAGCCGTTGGTATCGAGCTTAACCTTAAGGCCGAGCGCTTTTACCTCGGATATAAACGGGATTAGGTCAGGCTGTAACGTTGGTTCGCCGCCTGTGATACATACGCCTTCGACTCTGCCGACACGTTCCTTTAAAGTTTTAAGCACTTCATCTAAGGAAAAAGGTTCGACAGTTTCCGGATTAAGTACGAGGTCGCCGTTTTGACAAAACGGGCATCTGAAGTTACAGCCACCCGTAAAGATGGTTGAACCTACGTGCTCCGGATAATCGAGAAGTGTTAATTTGTTAAAACCCAAAATCTGCATAATACACCTCGAAAAACACGAGATAGTAGCTTTCGCTCCATTTTTAATTATAGCAAATTATGGGAGTATGTGAACAATTTTTTGATAATATGGGCAGGCGCCGGAAAACTGTGATATACTTATACGCGTAGAGAAACGGAGCAACACTATGACAGTAGACGAGAAATTCATGAGACAAGCCTTAACACAGGCACGAAAAGCATATAAACTGGAAGAAGCGCCGATAGGGTGCGTTATCGTATACGAGGGCAAAGTTATAGCGCGTGGGTATAATCGCCGTAACACTGAGAAGTCCACGATAGCGCACGCCGAGATTACTGCTATAAAGAAAGCATCGAAGATTGTCGGGGACTGGAGACTTGAAGGCTGTAGTATGTATGTAACCTTAGAGCCTTGCCAGATGTGCGCAGGTGCGATAGTGCAGTCAAGGTTAGATCGCGTGGTAATAGGTGCTATGAATAAGAAGGCTGGTTGCGCGGGATCGGTTATCAATCTTCTTGATATGAAGGAGTTTAATCATCAGGTAGAGATTACTAAGGGCGTGCTGGAAGAAGAATGCAGCAGCCTTATGAGTGAGTTCTTTAAGGAATTAAGAGGTAAGAAGAAAGATATAGAGTAATATCTGAGCCTGGAGCGAATTTAAGGCGTGGCTTTTATAAGATAACTGCCTGCCTTATTGATATAAGTTGACAAGCGGTAGAATCTTGTGTATACTACAACTTGCGTATTTTTACGGCTCATTAAATGGAATAGCAGGCTATGGGTCTTGTGCGGCGGGAACCTTCGAACCGTGTCAGGTTGGGAACAAAGCAGCACTAAGAAGTGCTTCACGGGTGCCACGAGGGTGCCTTTAGCCTGTTATTCGAGGTAATGAGCCGTTTTGTTGTGTATTGAGGCTCTGTAAATTAGAGGTGATATCATGAACCGTTTTAAACAAAAAAAGATAGTTGGCATCGTGGCGATTTTGGCGCTCGTAATAGCCCTTATAGTATGCATATCAAATCTTGACTTCGGACGAAAAGATTATACGGGTAATATAAGCGACGCGTTTAACGGTGTAACTTCCGATAAGAACACCGGAAATGATTCCGGCACCGATATATCCGATTCTGCGGATAACGAAAACGACTTGTTGGAGAACGAAGATTCAGGTAAAGGCGATAAGGATTCTAAAGACTCCAATTCGGCAGATTCGGATGACTCCGATGATTCCGATTCCGGAAAAGGTGACAACGGCGATAATAATAAGAAGAAAAATAACGACGACAAAGATGATAACAAAGATGATGACTCGGACGACGAAGGCAAGATAACCGTCTACGTTTCTATAGATGCTACTCGCCTTGCGGATGGAGAAGCGTTGCGCGCAAATAATAACGAGAATAAGCAGCAGTACGTCGGAGACGGACATATCGCGGATAACCTTCCGGTTAAAGTGGACGAAGGCGCAAGCGTTTATGATGCGTTGGTGGCATTTTGCAGTAAATACAGTATCCACCTTGATGCGTCGGGCACGAGCCTTGGAACGGCGTATATCCGAGGCATCAATCACCTTTACGAATTTGACGGCGGAACAACGTCGGGCTGGGTATATCTCGTAAATGATGTTTATGCAGTTCGCGGAGCTTCGTCAGTTTTCTTAAATGATGGCGATAAAGTTTTATGGTTTTATACTCTAACCCTCGGCAATGACGCCCCGGGAAATGAATGAGGTATATATGTTTAAACGGAAACTACACCCTTTGCCGACCTTCGTGTATTTCGTGATACTTTTGGTCATGCAGATGTGGACATTTAATACGTTTATAATTGTCGCAGGGTACATTGCATCGGTTATATGTATGTGTAATATGCGAGGAATCGAGCGATATTTAAGGAAATTGCCGCTCGATATTCTTGTCGTGGCAGTTTGCGCGATGATAAATCTCGTAGGCTACCATGACGGCGAGCATATTTTAACTTATATAAATAATAACGCGATAACCCTGGAGGCCATAAATTTTGGCGCTCACATGGGCGTATACTTCCTTGCAATGGTCAATGAATGTCTTATATATAAGGAAATCCTTACCGAAGACGAATTCCTTTATCTATTCGGACGCATTGCACCATCTGCATCTATTATGATATCGCAGGTATTCCGCACGATCCCGGAACTTAAGAACGATTATAAAGAGATTACCATGGCAGCAGAAGGCCTTGGAAGCTTTGGGCTTAAGGCAAAGCGTAGAAATGTAAGTACCCTTATAAGTAAGTCTTTGGAGGAGTCAATCGAGCGAGGCGAGCTTATGGAAGATCGAGGGTACGGACTAGGCAAAAGAACGAGTTACCACAGATTCCGCGCGCGTAAGAGGGATTTCGTCACAGGTACTATAGTAATGGCAGTTGGCATATCGCTTTTTTATATAGTTGCAAGCGGAAAAATGACAATATATTTCTATCCAAAGTACGAATTTAAGGCATCTTACGTGATTAACGCAGTTGTGTCGGTATTTTTCTTTATATATGCATTATTCCCTATAATTTTGATAAAAGGAGTGCGCGATGGAGACGATTAAACTAGAAAACTTAACCTTTACCTATGAAGGCGCAAGCACTCCGACCATAAAGGACATAAGCCTTTCTATAGAAAAGGGTACGATAAATTTAATCCTTGGCAGAAGCGGTTCCGGAAAGACTACGCTTCTTCGCCAGTTTAAGTCGACGTTAGTGCCAAACGGTAAAAGAGAAGGAATCGTAATCTTCGAAGGAAAGGACTCTAAGAGGATAGACCCTAAAGAAGAAGTAAGGCGTATCGGGTATGTTCCGCAAAATCCGAATACCGCAATGCTTACGGATAGAGTCTACTCTGACCTTGCTTTCGTGCCGGAAAGTTTAGGACTAAGCAATAATACGATAAGGCAACAGGTTGCGGAAACGGCGCATTACTTTGAACTTGATGATATCTTTTTAAAGAAGACGAATGAACTTTCCGGTGGTGAGAAGCAGCTTGTATCCATTGCATCTGCTATGGTTACGCGCCCTTCGGTACTTTTGTTTGATGAGCCGACGGCATCACTTGACCCGGGAATGGCATATAAGTTCTTTAATCTCATAAAGAAGATAAATGAAGAACTCGGAACAACAATCATTATAACGGAGCAGCGTTCAGAGTATATATTTGAGATGGCGGATAAGATTTTCGTAATGGATGGCGGAAACCTTATAATTTCAGGCTCTAGGCGAGAAGTAATTAAGCAACTTTCCGCTTTGGAAACGCTCGACGGGGTTAAAAACTTGCTGCCGACAACCGTAAAACTCTTTTCTAAACTTGGGATTACCCCGGATAAATGCCCTGTAACGATAAAAGACGCAAGGAAGCTACTCGCGGAAACGTATGCAGGGGCAGGAGCGTCGCCTATGGCGCAAGAAGAGCGAAAGCAGCGAGAGCAGGGGATTTCTACGGACTCCTTAAAGGGCTTTGTACATTCGGAATCTATTGAGTCGATCCCAGCCGAGTCTAGCACCACCCTCCTCGAGCTTAAATCCGTAGCCGCCCGCTATGAAACAGGCCCTGAGGTTTTAAGAAATGTGGATCTTTCCGTAAATACCGGTGAGGTTTTCTGCCTATTTGGAGGTAACGGAGCGGGGAAAAGCACGATTTTTAAAACTTTGCTCGGTCAGATGCCTGAAAGAGATGGCGTAGTTAAATACGAAAACGCGAAAGTAAGGAAACTTCCTACGGGTGCGGGCAATGTGGTATATATCCCGCAGGATCCTCTGACCATGTTTACGGAGATAACCGTAACGGACGAGATAATGTCCCTTAAAGCATATGGATTGGCGGACGTCACCGAAGAAGAAGCAACAAATACACTTATTAAATACAGATTAAATAATTTTAGAGACCTTCACCCGTATGATTTATCGGGAGGACAGCGACAATTACTCGCACTTGCCAAGGCATTTTGCCTAAAACCTAAGCTCCTTCTTATGGATGAACCGACTAAGGGTATGGATCCGGAGTTTAAGGAAGAGTTACAGGATATTTTGAAAGACTATGTAGCCCAAGGTAACGCTGCTCTTATAGCCACCCACGATGTCGAATTCTCTGCAAATGTCGCAACAACTTGTGCGCTTCTTTTTGACGGAGAGATAGCGACAACCGCAGAGCCGCATATATTCTTTGGAGAAAACACCTTATACAAGACCAAGGCATCGGCTATAGCAAGTGAGCTTTTGCCTGGGGCTATAACGCTCGATGAGGTGTTACAAAGAATCGGGGAAAACTAATTTAAATCGGAGATAAGGATATGTACTACGCGTTAGGTAGCTTTGTGGCAGTTATGCTGCTTATCTTTTTCTACCACAGGATCTTTCATATAGAAAGAAAGTCGGGCCGCGAGATGATGCTTCTCGTGGTCTTGATTGCTATGACTACAATTTTGAATATCGCGTCGGTACAGGTAATTCCGTTTCAGTTTGGAACTGCGATGGTTATAATTACCGCCGTAGCCTTCGGACCGGAGGCCGGATTTATCGTGGCCACGATGGGGCGCCTTCTTATAAACTTCGTTCAGGGACAAGGCCCTTGGACTCCGTGGGAGATGTGTGCCTGGGGAGTACTCGGGATCCTTACCGGTATCTTATTTAAAAAAGACAAGCATAATTCACTAAAAAGTGTTATTATATTATCGTTGTGGACTTTTGTCAGCGTATTTATACTGTATGGCGGTATAATGAATTTGCATACATACCTCTTCGAGGTGCGTTATACAACAAACGGTGCGCTCATGGACATGCTTAAAAGTACGTACCTTGCGGGTATTCCGTACGATTTGATGCATGCCACCCGCGCGAGCCTCGCGGTGTTCTTACTTGCCAATACACTGTTAAAGCGCTTAGACAGAGTTAAAATAAAGTACGGTTTTTACCGTGTAAAATCAAGGAGGACTTATTAAATGAAGAGACGTTTATTATCCTTACTGCTCGTGCTGTCACTCGTAGTAGCTACAATGATGACACCTGCTAATGCGGCTGCCAAAACCGATGCCGCAGCCACTGCATATGAGGAGACACTTGCTTTCACAAAGAGCAATGTTAATCCTGTAGTTGGTTCGGAATGGGATATAATGCTTTTAAAGAAGTCTAATGTAACAGACTGCGGCACTATATTCTGGAAGTATAAAAATTTCCTTGGCTATAAGATTGGTAACGGATCACTTAACGCTAAGAACATTAAGGTAACAGATGCCGCACGTATGGCACTTACAGTAACAGCACTCGGACTTCCGGCATGGAAGGTACCGGGCAAGAACGGTAAGAAGCTTAACCTTCTTATGCCGCTTGCAGATTACAATACAGTAACAGGCGCAGGCATCAATGCAGTTATCTGGGCATTAATAGCACTTGATACAGGTAACTATGCAATGCCTAATAACCCTGCAAACACAAAGAAGATTACAAAGATTGATTATGTAAACGCTATTTTAAATTCAGAGTTTGAAGGCGGCGGATTCGGATGGGATCCTGCTTGGGGCGCAGATCCTGACCTTACAGCTATGGCAATCGTTGCACTTTCACCTTATAAGCATTTCAAGAAAGTTGACGCAGCTATTAACCGCGCACTTGATGTGCTTGCATCTGCACAGCTTGAGGACGGCTCAATTGCTTCTTTCGGAACAGGTAACTCCGATTCAACAGCATGGGCAATCATCGCACTTTCAACACTTAAGATCGACGCTGATACAGACGAGAGATTCGTAAAGGGTGAGAATAGCCTTATCGACGGCCTTATGAAGTTCTATCTCGGCGAAGGAAAGTTCGAATGGGCAGGCGACGGCTACAATGCATATTCAACAACAGAGAGTTTAGAAGCATTACACAGTTATTTCGCATTTAAAAATGGCAAAGCACCATTGTTTAAATAGGTAAAATATCTTACAATAGAATAAAGACTTAAACTTTAAGAGTGTAGAAAATACATTTTGAGGTGACGATATGGCAATTAACGAGAAATATCAAAAATTGGTTGACTATATTAAAGGCTGCGGAAAGGTTGCCGTAGCTTTTTCCGGAGGTGTAGATTCTACACTCCTTTTGTATGCAGCCAGAGAAGCGCTTGGCGATAATGTATTGGCGGTCAGCGTTGCAAGTGACTTCGTTCCGAAGTGGGAATCAAAAGAAGCGCAGGATTATTGCATGAGCCTTCGCGTTGATTATAAGATTAATAACGTTTCGATGGATAATATCGAAGGATTCAAAGAGAATCCTAAGAACCGCTGCTATATGTGCAAGAAAGCGATTTTCACAAGCATACTTAATGTTGCCAAAGAAAACGGCATAGATACCGTAATCGAAGGCTCCTGTCTTGACGATTTAAAGGACTATCGTCCGGGAATGCAGGCATTAAAGGATCTTAAGATTAAAAGCCCATTCCTTGAAATCGGCCTCGGTAAAGTCGATATCCGCCTTATATCCAACGAATTAAATCTTCCGACAGCGTTAAAATCTTCCAACGCCTGCCTTGCGACACGAATCGCATACGGAGAAGAGATAACTAGGGCAAAGTTAAACATGGTAAGTGACGCGGAAGATTTCCTTCGCGCGAAGGGATATACGACGCTTAGAGTTCGCATGCATAATGGTCTTGCCCGTATTGAAGTGCCGGTGGATAGATTCGACGAGATTCTTAAAATAAGAGAAGAAATAGCCGATAAATTTAAAGAGATCGGTTTTACCTATATAACGCTTGATATTATGGGATTCAGATCCGGATCAATGAATGAAGCGATCAAAGGAGAGTAACGAATGAGAATACAATTTCTTGGAGCAGCAAGAGAGGTTACGGGAAGCTGCCATTATGTGACATTTAATGATAAGCACTTCCTTGTGGACTGCGGAATGGAGCAGGGTGCCGACCAGTACATGAGTCAGGAGTTACCGGTTAACGCGGCGGTTATCGACTACGTATTTGTAACGCACGCACATATCGACCATTCGGGACTTTTACCTCTCCTTTATAACCACGGATTCAGAGGTAAAATCTATGCGACCAAGGCTACGACGGAGCTTTGTAACATCATGCTTAAAGACTCCGCTCACATTCAGGAATTTGAAGCAGAGTGGCGTAACCGTAAGGGTAAGAGAGTCGGAAAAGAAGAAGTTAAGCCATTATATGATATAAATGATGCCCAGGGCGTAATGAATCATTTCGTTCCGTGCCCTTACCACGTTGAGATAGAAGTAGATGACGGATTGAAGATCAGATTCGTAGATGCCGGACATTTACTTGGTTCATCCTCCATAGAAGTATGGGTCACAGAAGGCGACGAAACAAGAAAGATAGTATTCTCGGGAGATATCGGTAACGGTAGCAAGCCTTTAATCAAGGACCCTGAGTACTTGGAAGATGCAGATTACGTAGTTATGGAATCGACATATGGTAACCGTAACCACGAGGCATCGCCTGATTTCGCAAAGGCATTGGCAGAGATTATAAATAGGACCTTTACCAAGGGCGGAAACCTTGTAATCCCTGCTTTCTCCGTAGGACGTACACAGGAACTTCTCTACTTTATGCGTAAGATAAAAGAAGAGAATCTCCTTCCGGTTTATAAAGATTTTGAAGTATACATCGATAGCCCTCTCGCTGTTGAAGCAACGAATATCTTCCATGAAAATGAGCAGGATTGCTTCGGCGAAGAGGCGCTCGAATTAATAAAGAAGGGCATAAACCCTATTAAGTTTGACGGACTTAAGACTGCGGTATCATCCGATGAATCGAAGATGATTAACTTTAACAACACTCCAAAGGTTATCATCTCTGCGTCAGGTATGTGCGATGCCGGTCGTATCCGTCACCACTTAAAGCATAATTTGTGGCGCAAGGAGTCAACGATACTTTTCGTAGGATTCCAGGTTCCGGGAACGCTTGGACACGCGCTTTTAATGGATAACGTAAAGGAAGTTAAGCTTTTTGGCGAAACAGTAGTCGTTGAAGCCGATATCGAGAACTTACACGGATTCTCCGGGCATGCAGACCTCGATCACTTAACAGCTTGGATTAAGGCATTCAAGAAGAAACCGCAGAAGGTATTTATAGTTCACGGTGAAGAAAGCGTAGCGGTAGGTTTTGGCGGATATCTTCGTGACGAGCATGGCTTCTCGACATATGTACCGTATAGCGGCGACGCATTCGATCTTGTTACCGGTATGCAGGTTGCCGAAGGTTCACATGAGCCTCAGGCCAAGAAGATCAAGAAGAAAGCTCCGAATACGGAGTTTGACAGACTTGTTATCGCAGGTGAGAGACTTATGGCAGTTATTCAAAAATGCAAAGGCATGGCCAATAAAGACCTTGCCAAGCTTTCGAGCCAGATCAGTTCACTTTGTGATAAGTGGGATAGATAAAGAATCGAGTAGGAGGAATTTCTAACTTGTGAGAAATTCCTCCTACTCGATTATAAATCTTTAAGTATTAGTTCTATAGAATCATATGTACTATTTTAGAAAGAAGTGCATTTTATGACGATAGCACAGCTTATATTGCATACCATACAATTATCAACGGAAACTATCTCGTTTTCAATTAATGTGATAAATGCCATTATAAAATACCTCCTTAAAAACCTATGCATATGGTTAGTATTCATTAATGATGTTATAATTGTAAATAAGGTATAAGAATAATACTATATCATTTTAGTAGCCAGGAGATGTTATGGATTACATAAGTAAACAGATAGAAAGGTTGATAGATTCAGCTAAGCATAATGAGTGGTTTAGCGAAAGAAAGCTTGCGTCAGGCATTTGTACACATGGAATGCTGAGCAAAATCAAAAAGGGTGCTGCGATTAAAGATCCACGGTTTTTAACGATATTAATGCAACGTCTCGGAAAATCTGCTAATAAGTTGGAGCTTATAGTTTCAAAAAGTGCTCTGCAAATAATGGAAGACCAGATTTTATTTGATAGATATATCGATGAAGATGATATTGATAATGCTGTTTTAATGTTAGAGTCTTATCGAAAGATTGCTGAGCAGCGATTGGCAACAAATATAGAAAAGATGTATTACTGGCGTAATGATGCAATGTTAAAGCATTATTGTTTGAAGGACTATAAAGGTGCGTTAGAGTCAATAACAAGAGCAATCGAGGAAACTGCTGCAGAGGCATTAGAAATAGATATTAATCAGCGTATCTTATCATCAATTGAGCTCGAGAACTTTTTGGAATTATGGTACTTGAAAAGCGTTATTTTACATGAAGCAAGGAACGCAAGTGAGATAGACAGACTTGCAGAGCGGATTCTGATGATAGAACAATATGTTGTCACGCATATCACTGATGAAGAAGAAGTAGTATCGATTATGTCAAAATATATTTGGCTTAAGGCTCAAATAAATCTATATCTTGGAAAAAACGAAATAGCGGTGAAAGAGTGTGTTGATATTTTGAAGAAAATGCAGAGATATGCATTTCTTCAGATGTTGCCGGGAATTCTTGAAATAATAGTCGAATATGGTAAGGATTATATGGATAGTGGTGAGTATGATATTTATACTAATTATTTCAATGCAATAAACTTTCTGCTTAATGATAGTGGTATGAGTGGTTATAAATGGCAATCATTCTTAATAAGAAAAGATCGTACTATATATCATTGTGATTCGAGTTTTATCTCAAACCAACGCCATTTTTTGGATATCTCCCAAGAAGAAGTTGCAGAAAGAGCCGGTATTAGTATCGAGTCCGTGTCGCGCATAGAAACAGGAAGGACATCTCCTACCGGCTTTAATTGTGCAATGATAATGAATGCTTTGGGAATTGATGCAGAGAAATATAATACAATAATGCAAACAGCTGATTTCGAACTTGTCGAAGAGATGTGGTCCGTTTGTGTAGAGGGGTTTGCAGATAATTATATTAGGGGAGAGGAAATCTTAAAAAAACTAAAGAGGGATATAAACATAGACTGTATAAGTAATCAGGCAATGATAATGTATCTTGAAAATGCCATTTCATTACATAATGGCACGAGTGATTTTGCGAAAGAAATCGGTAAAGCAAAAGAATTATTATCTCATACATACAATATAGATGCGGATTCATCATATCGAGTGCCGTTATTGTATGAGTTTGAATTATTGCTTACGATAGCGATAAGAAGCCGAATAATTGGTGATATAGAAGAAGTCAGAAGAATATATGGTTCGGTAATAGAACGATGCGAAAATGATTGCGTTGATTTAAACTTGAGACAAAGAATTTATGGTGTGGCATTGTTTAAAAATGCATATATTATACGGGATTTTAATGGCTTAAAAAAAGCCATTAGGTATGAAGTTGCTAATCGCAGCTATCATTGGGCGGGTACTGTATTATGCGGAATATCATGTGAATTATACAGTATAGACAGAGAAAAAGCCAGAAGAATGTGTGAGCATTCATACTGGCTTTCAAAGTTAGCAAATAATAATAATTATGCAGATGATATTAGAAAACTTATAAAAGAATACTATCAGTGATTAGATAGCCATATAATTCGGAATCATCGCTTGGCGGTGCTGGATTATTAGAGCCAGAATAATCCATTATTACGGGCGCAGTGAATGCGTAATTGAAGGAAAGTGACTCACAGTCAAGATATGTTAAGATAAATAATAATAGTATCAAGCAGGTTTTAAGCAATGCATTTTTCATAGATGAATGCCTCCTAATAAGATTTGTATAATATAGCAATAACAGAGATGATTATTGTGTGAAATGTCATAAGGGTAGCCATATACATAATAGTGGTTACTCTTATGACGTGTATTGGTAATAATTCATATGTTAGTATTTATACGAAGTAATTCATACGGAGGTAATGGACGTGAAGATTTCGTATTACAATTTTTATAAAACAGATGGAGATGGCTGCATTATATATAATTCAAGAACGGGTAATATGGCACGTTTGGATAAGGAACACTATGACAAATTGAATGAATTCATTATCAACCATAAAGCGATAGATGATGAACAGTATGAAATTAATCTTAGGCGCGGCGGATTTATTATTGCCGATGATATAGATGAAAGTAAATTGATAGAGTATTATGCTCAAAAAGTTAAACATGCAATGGAAATTCTGAATCTGGTTATAGCGCCTACTGCCGATTGTAATTTTAGATGTAAGTATTGTTACGAGAAAGAACAGCTTGCAATATCTTATATGGATAAGGATGTGGAAGATGCAATAATACGATTACTTGAGTCAAAGATTGACGGTTTGCAAACGTTAAATCTCACGTGGTATGGTGGAGAACCTTTATTAGCATTAGATACAATAAGGGATTTATCGCGGTTAATTATTAAAATGTGTGATAATAACGGAGTTGTATATGAACCGGGTATTATTACCAATGGATATTTGCTGACACCGGAGAGACTTCAGGTATTGTATGATTTAAATATATATAATATACAGATTACGTTAGATGGAGGCAGAGATATACATAATGAAAGGCGGCCCTACAAAGACGGAACCGGTACATATGATGTGATCATGACGAATCTTAAGAATTGTAAAGATATTATTCGAGAGGGGATGGTATTACGCATTAATACTGATAAGATCAATATTGATAGTGTGGATGATGTTAGGAGAAGGATATCTGAATTGCAGCTGGAAGATAGAATACATATTTATATGGCGAGGGTTAATACGACAAATGATTGTTATGATAATAATAAGTGCTTTACTTGCGGTGAATTCTCAAAACTAGAGTTGGGATTTGATAAAAATGACTATAAATCTAAGAAAGTTTTATCAAACAAGTATCCGAAGCCAAAGGCTGTTAATTGCATCGCAGAGATAGAAAACTCAATGGTTATAGGTCCTGATGGCGAGGTTTACAAGTGCTATGCTGACATAGGAATCAAAGAATATTCTATAGGTAATGTGAAAACCGGTCAAAAGACTATTAATAAGCGATTCCTGGATTTCATGATGTATAATCCAACATCTTCTGAAAAGTGCGGGAAATGTAAGTTCATGCCAATATGTATGTCCGGCTGCGCAAGTGAAAGAATTGCCGGTAAAGAGACTTGTACACGATATAAATACATTTTGGATGATTTTATAGATATATGGACAGGGTTAAAAGAAGAGGAAAAAAGGAATGCTAAAGAAAGCATATAATTATGTATCACTGTTGAAACGACCGATTAAGGATAACAAGAACCGTATGATAATATATGCGGTGTTGTCTATGATGGTGAGTATATGTTCTATTGTAGAGCCGTATGTGTTCGGAGGTTTTTTGGACAATCTGCTGACTGTAAGAAAAATACGTTTTATCGTTATATATAGCGTGGCCTTTGCGAGCATTAAACTTATGGGAATAGGTTTGGATTTTTGCATGAGTATATTATTGACGAAGCTTGATGCAAATATAGTTATGGAGTATGAAGCAGATATTCTTGAGCACGTTCAGAACCTTCCGTTGGCCTTTATTCAGAAGAAAGATACATCCGAATTTATTGATAAGATAAATAATGATGTAAAAGCGATGACATCTTTTTTGCTGAATACAATAATAGGTATATTTGGTACGTTAGTATCGACAATAATAGCAATGATATATGTGCTTAAAACTGATTACCTTTTTGCTGTATGCATTTTTATGATGTTTCCTTTGATGTATCTTATTTATAAGATGTTTGAGAAAAGGCTTTATATAGTAATGAGAGAAACAGCTGATTCACGTACTAAGTTTTTTGCTGCGCTTGAGGAAGAATTATTTAATATAAAATACATTAAAGTTCAGAGTGCCAGTAAAGTTTTAAAGAATCGCTTCTTAAAAGCAGGACTCATGACAAGAGATAAGAATATACGAAGAGAAAAGGCAACAAGCGGATTTGAGATTGTTAGTTCCAATATGGATCTTATGGCAAAAGTCGCTTTGTTTTTCTATGGTGGATATAAAATCTCTGAAGGAGAGATGACGATAGGTACACTTGTCATTCTTATGTCTTATGTTCCGATGATAATGAACGGACTTATGTCTTTTGCAAATGCGGGTAAAAAGGTGCAGGAATGTGGTGCATACTATGACCGCTTAAAGGAGATAGAGGATGTTGAAGAGGACAGGAATGGTAAGATTAATATAGACAGAATTAATAGAATTGATATTAAAGGCCTTTCTTTTCAATATGATGATAGGCAGATATTCGACGATTTTGATTATTCATTTGAGAAAGGCAGGATTTATGTGCTTAACGGAGTGAACGGTGCGGGGAAAACAACTCTTGCCAATCTCCTTCTGGGAATGAACATTAATGATTACCAAGGTGATATAAGCTATAACGGAATATCAATAAGAGAGCTGTATATGCGTTTTTTGAGACGACAGGTAATAGGAGTGGCAGAACAGGAGCCTTCACTTTTGAAAGGAAGTATAGAATACAATATAACTTATAATAATACTGAAAACCATGGTGCATCCATAGCTGAAATGATAGATGCCGTAGGCTTCAAAGAATTGATCAATGACCTTGAAAACGGAATGAAAACAGAGATTATTTCGGATGGCGATAATCTGTCAGGAGGCCAGAAACAGAAGGTTTCAATACTTCGAGCACTGAATAAAAATGCAAGTCTTCTTGTCTTTGATGAGCCGACTTCAGCGCTTGATGCCGGAACTAAAGAAAAATTTATCAGTTATCTTAGAAGTAAAAAAGACGATTGTATAATAATAATTATTACCCATGATCCTTTTGTTGTGAACAATGCGGATGTAATCGTAACTGTTGAACGTTTTAAATGTGAAGGGATATGAAATGAAGAGTTTTTTAAAGTATATGGGAGTTTTTAAAAGGCAATTCAAAAAATATCGTGGAGAGACGATTGCTTATACTGTTATGGCAACAGCTTTATATTTGTTATCAATAGTTGAACCATATCTTTTGGGCAGTTTTATAGATATGTTGTTAATTAATAAAACTCTGAAATTTATAGTTGTGTATAGTAGTATTTATTTAGGTGTAAAATTGATGAGTTGCATCTGTAACTATTGTGTAAAAGTCATCGGAACGGGCACTCAATGTGATATCAGCAGAGAATATGAAGCAGAAATGCTGGAGCATCTGCAATTTATTCCGATTTCATATCATCGGAAGAACGGGAGCTCACAGTTTGTTTTTAAAATGAATGGTGACGTTCAGTTACTATCGCTTTTTATAATCAATACATTTATAACATTGTTTGGAACGGCTGCAATGCTGATAGCTTCGGCTTTGTATATTGGTATTAAGGATTATAAGTTTGGAATTATTGTACTGATTCTTTTTCCGATTGCTTATTTTATCTACAATATGTTTAAAAAACGGTTGAATAAGGTTATGCAGGATGCTGTTAATCTGCATACGGCACATTTCGAGGCTCTCGAGGATGAATTATTTGATATTAAGTATATTAAGCTGCAGAGTGCAGGCAATGTATTACGGAGGCGTTTTTTAGACGCCGCGAAAGCCTATAGAGATGCTGAGATTGGAGAATCTAAGATTTTGAACGTATACGAAGCAATAGGTAAAAATATGGATCTTGTCGCAAAGATTATACTGTTTTTTTATGGCGGTTTTAAAATTTTAAATGGTGATATGTCGGTCGGGGTATTTGTTATCATTGCTTCATACTTACCGAATGTAATGAACGGATTGGTATATGTTTTGAATTTTGGAAAGGATCTTCAACAGTGTGAAGTATTTTATGAACGCCTTCGTGAGCTGTGGGATATTGAAGAAGATGTAAACGGAACCGAGAATTTTACGAGAATTGATAAAATAGAGCTTAAGAATGTAACGTTTGGTTATGGAAATAAGGATATAATTAAGAATTTTAGCTATACTTTTAAAAATAACAAGATCTATGCTATAGAAGGCGAGAATGGTGCGGGAAAGAGTACTCTTCTGGATCTGATTTTGGGAATCAACATAAATGAGTATACCGGTGAAATAGAGTATAATGGTAAGTCTATAAAAGAACTTGATATGCGGGAATTGAGACGTAATAATATCGGGGTAGTGGAACAGGAGCCGGTTTTGATGGCAGACAGTATTCGGTATAATATTGTTTATAATAGCAAAGAGCGCTCAGAGCAGGAATTAAAGCAGTGCATAGAAAGCGTGAATCTGGATGATTACATTAATGAAACTGATAAAGGACTTGAAACTGTAATTAATTCTGAATCAACAAATCTTTCGGGTGGACAAAAGCAAAAGATAGCTCTTGCACGTGCAATATATAAGGACGCGAGTCTTCTTATACTGGATGAGCCGACTTCCGCACTTGATATGAGGACAAAAGAAAAGCTTGCAGAGTTGCTTAAAACAATAAAAGAAGGCAAGATCATTATAATGATTACGCATGATAAAGAGTTCAAATCAATCGCTGATGAAATTGTTCATTTAGATGCGATTGCATAGATAAGACTTATATTACCTGCATTCCGCCATACTTACGAATCTTTAGTATATTGCAGCTTCCTTCTCCGTATAGCGAATTCATATATTCGCAGTACCCCCTGGCGGCATCAATCTTGACATACGCCTGAATCGTGCCTGCGAAGCCGCCGCCTTGAATACGGGCAACGCAGTCATCCTTAAGATAGAGCTTTGAAGCAGCTAAGGCTACGGATATGCCCTGAACCTTCGGATTAGAAGCGGAATAGATGCTCTGTAAGCACTTAAACGAAGAATCCTCCGCTTCATTCTCGATATTAAGAAAAGTATCAATATCACCTGACTTGAGCACCTCAATGGCACGACGAACGCGACGATTCTCGGTTACGTAGTGAATAACGCGAAGAGCTGCACGGTTGCCTCTTGGCAACTGCTTAATTTTTTTGTCTTTTAAAAGTACTACTTATTCAACCGTAACAGATTTTGCAAGGTTTCTTGGATGGTCTACATCGAATCCTTTTCCTACGGATACATAGTAACCAAATAACTGGAGTGGGATTATCGCGAGCGAATTTGTAAAGTACTTATTCGTCTGTGGTATGTAGATTACGTAATCTGCAATCTTTTCGATATCTTCATGTCCCATTGTTGTAACCGCAAGTATAAAAGCTCCACGGGTCTTACATTCTACGATATTTGATACTGTCTTTGCGTAGACATTTTCCTGTGTTGCAACGGCACCGACAAGCGTTCCTTCTTCAATAAGGGAAATCGTTCCGTGTTTTAATTCACCGGCAGCGTATGCTTCTGAATGAATGTAGGATATTTCCTTTAATTTCAAAGAGCCTTCCATTGAAATCGCATAATCGATTCCGCGTCCTATAAAGAATACATCCTTTGCCGCAACGAAACGAGTTGCAAATTTCTGTATACGCTCTTTGTTACCGAGAAGCATTTCAATCTGTTCAGGAAGTTTCTTTAAGTCTTTGATAAGTGCTCTTGTCTCATCTTCCGAAAGAAGACCGCGTACATCTGCGAATTTCATGGCAAGTAAGTAAAGTGCGATTAACTGTGCTGAGTATGCCTTTGTCGTAGCAACGGAAATTTCCGGTCCTGCCCAGGTATACATAACTTTCTCTGCTTCACGGGCTATGGAAGAACCAACTACGTTAACAATTGCGAGAGTCATATTGCCCATGGCACGAGCCATACGTACGGCTTCCTTTGTATCGGCGGTTTCACCTGACTGTGATACTGCGATGACAAGTTCGTTCTCTGAAAGAATAGGATTTCTGTATCTAAACTCTGACGCGATATCAACTTCTACAGGGATACGTGCCATTTCTTCGAATACATACTTTGCGGTAACGCCTGTATGATATGCGCTTCCGCAAGCAACTATACGGATGCGCTTAATGGCCTTTATTTCTTCGTCCGTCATACCGAGTTCTTCGATTACGACTTTATCGTCCTTGATACGAGGATTTAATGTATCACGAACGGTTTTCGGCTCTTCGTGAATTTCCTTTATCATGAAGTGGTCGTATCCACCCTTTTCGGCAGCGTCGACATCCCAGTCGATGGTTTTTGATTCTTTTTTTATCGGCTGTCCGTCAACGTCGAAGAATTCTATTGAATCCTTAGAAAGAGATGCGATCTCCTCGTTTTCTATAAAGTAAACTTCGCGAGTATACTTTAAAACTGCCGGAACATCGGATGCGATGAGGTTTCCGTCTTTACCCTTACCAACGATTAAAGGGCTATCTTTTCTTACTGAATAAATCTTATCCGGATGATCTGCAAAGATGATACCCAATGCATAGGCACCCTCTACACGGTGCATAACCTTTGTTACGCAAGTAAGAGGGTCATTGCCCTTCTTATAATAAGAATCAAGAAGCTGAGCTACAACCTCTGTGTCTGTCTGAGATCTGAATTCATATCCTTTGCCAATAAGCTTTTCTTTTAATTTGGCATAGTTCTCAATGATTCCGTTGTGAACTACCGCAATTGTTCCGTCCGTATTCATATGCGGATGAGCGTTTGCTTCATTCGGTTCGCCGTGCGTAGCCCAGCGAGTATGTCCTATACCGACAGTACCTTTAAGTTCTGCGCCGTCGTGTGTTTTCTCGCATAAAAGACGAAGGCGTCCTTTGGCTTTTTCAAACTGTATTTTCTGTCCGTCAAAGACAGCCATACCTGCTGAGTCATAACCTCTGTATTCGAGTTTTGAAAGTCCGTCCAAAAGTATCGGCGCTGCCTGCGCTGTACCTACGTAACCTACTATTCCACACATAATGAATGTCTCCTGTATATAAAAATTGATGTAACTATCGTATTAACGAAAAGGTCAAAGCGACCTTCTCCGATAACTGTATATTAGCACAATCGAAACTGATAGTAAATTGCATAAATTGATGAAGTTAATCTTGATTATTCTTAAACTTTCGGCTATACTAACTAGGTGACTTTTGGAGACGTATCGAAGTGGTCATAACGAGACTGACTCGAAATCAGTTTGTCGGGTTCCCGGCACATGGGTTCGAATCCCATCGTCTCCGTTACCTTAAGCGCCTGTCGTAAGACAGGCGCTTTTCATATGATAGAGCGATTAAATGACGACCGCGCGTTTTGTAAAGGTTAAAATAGTGTGACGTTTATTGACTTTATACCGCAAATAATAGATTATAAAATGTAAGACTAACTATCGGAGCACTTTGATGAAAAGCAAACGACATAAGGTAAAAGCTAATAATAAATTTAGACTGGGGCTGATAGCGATATTGGCTCTGGCATTTTGCGTCATTTTACCGCTGGAACCTGCATTTGCTCAAGTCGTAAACGCTACCGGTACGAAAGATGAGGAGCGACAAACTATAAGAGTCGGCTGGTTTGATTTCCCGGGAATGGCAGAAGACATGGGAAACGGTAACTTCCGCGGATATTACCATGAGTATATCGATAAGCTTGCCAAATATGCGTCGCTTAATGTTGTATACGTGCATGGTGAGTGGACGGAACTTGAAAGCATGCTCCGTCGTGGTGACATCGATCTTTTAGGTTATGTAAACCACACACACGAACGTGAAAGTCTGTATGATTATCTGGATTATGCTATGGGAACAGAGAGCTGTTGCCTTATTGCGCCTATGTCAAGGGAAGACCTTGATTCGGGAGATATAAAGCATATGGCAGGCAAGACCATAGCTCTATTTCATTCATCATATTGGTTAAATACCCTTTTGTCATTAAAAGAGACAGAAGGTATAGATTTCAATATCTTAACATGCGAATCCATGGAGGAATGCAAAGCCGCTGTAGATAAGGGCGTTGCAGATGCAATATTTACAAGTTCCAATATTACTTTTACGGGTTATAAACTATTATATGAATTCCCTGTAGAGCCATACTTTTTGGCGGTGTCAAAGAAAAGGCCCGATCTTCTTGAGGCATTAAATAAAGCTGCCAAGGCTCTTCATGCGTCAAATCCGGACTTCGTAACAAACCTTCAGAAGAAATACTTTTACCTGACAGTAGGAAACGGTATAAACGTGCCGTTTACCGAAGAGGAAAAAGAGTATATAGCGCATCATTCAGTAATAAGGGTTGGTGCCATAGCGAATTCATATCCGTTTGTTTTTACTGACAGAGCAGGTAAAATGGCCGGCTTTGTACCTTACTATATAGACCTTTTGACAAAGCAGTCAGGCCTGGAGTTTGTAATAACGTATTATGATGCATATGATGATATGTTGACTGCGCTAATTGAGGGTGAGGTCGACCTGGCATTACAGTTTCCGGATGACTTTGACTATGCACATCAACTGGGTCTAACCATTACAGCGCCGTATATAAAAGTTCCACAAGGACTTTTGTCGATAGAAGGGAATACAGCAACAAGAATTGCGACATTAGACGGAACATTCATGGGTAAGTACGGTAATACTGCGAAGTATGAAACCGTTTATTGTGATTCGCAGGATGATTGCGTAACGAATCTTATAATGGGCAATGCAGATGCCGTAATTACCAATATCTATACATATCAGCGATATACGGAAATCTATCCGAATATCAAGTTCGTTTTCTCCGAAATAACGCCGTCGGAACGAAGTTATTCCATAGCCATGAAAGAAAACTGCGAACCAATCTTTCTTTCGGTGCTGGAGAAAAGTATTCTTAACATAACGCCTTCTGCAACACTCGACCTTTTGGCCAACACAGTATCGGGTAGACATCGCTTTTCCCTGATAAGGTGGGCAAAGAATAATTATAGGGTGATTCTTTTGACACTTCTGGCAATACTTATCTTTGTCGGAGGTGTAACGTTCATGCTTAAATACAGAATCTTAAAACTGCAGCGTTCCACAAATGAGAGATTGTCTCGTGCAAACTCCGAATTAAAACGTGCAAATGAGGCAAAGTCCGAGTTCTTATCAAGAACCTCGCATGACCTTCGAACACCGATGAATGCGATAATCGGTCTTACAGCGCTTGCGCTTGACGAGCCCGAAACTTCGCAAAAGGACTTTTACCTGAGTGAAATTGCTACAAGTGGCGAATTCCTGCTAGGACTTATAAATGACGTACTTGATATGGAAAAAATTGAGGCGGGCTTTGTAACACTTACGCCGTCCGCATACAAATACAAAGATTTCTGCAACATGCTTAATACTATGGTGCAGCCGCTTTGCCATAAGAAGAAGCAGGACTTCATCTTTGAGCCGTCTGATTTCGACGGAACGCTTTACGTAGATCACACGAGATTTAATCAGATATTCTTTAATCTATTGTCGAATGCGGTTAAGTACACGCCTGATAACGGCACGGTAATATTCGAGCTTTCGAAGAATGCCATAGAAGGTAACATCGCATCCATGGACTTTATCATAGCAGACACCGGAAAGGGAATGTCAGAAGAATTTTTGGAGTACATGTATGAGCCGTTCGCACAGGAACGACAGTCAGACAGCATGGGCAGCGGTACGGGACTCGGACTTGCGATAGTAAAGACGCTCGTAGATATAATGGGCGGTTCAATAAAAGTACAAAGCAGGATAGATGAAGGAACAATATTCCTTGTGCATCTGGACATCCCGTTAACTACAGAGGAGGAAACCGAGGACAAAGCGATTGAGCCGGGAGCAATCGACGCGCTGCTTAAGGGCAAAAACGTTCTTCTTGTCGACGACCAGGCGTTAAACCTTCAGGTTGCAAAGAAGATTTTAGAAAAAAAGGGCATGAACGTGACAGTTGCAAACGACGGATCCGAAGCGCTAAATACTTTCGTTGCATCTAAAGAATGCTTCTTTGACGCAATCTTAATGGATATAAGAATGCCGATTCTAAACGGACATGACGCGGCAAAGGCGATACGAGCACTTGACAGAAAGGATGCGAGCGTCGTCCCGATAATCGCGATGACCGCGAATACCTTCGATGAGGACAAAGAGCGCTCGAAAGAAGCCGGCATGAATGCACATTTAGGAAAGCCTATCGTTCCGAAAGAGTTATTTGAGGCATTATATAGGCAGATTTTGGCGAATTCAATAGAAGATATGCGATAAATATACGAAAAGCGGGCATAAAATCCCGCTTTTTATTTAACATAAGGGTTTTTCTTGAGTAGACGTGTCAGTTATGATATTATAATTAAGTAGAAAATCTTTTCGGGCGGTGAATTATGTCATACACTGCATTATACAGGAAGTTCCGTCCTGCGACATTCGATGAAGTCAAGGGACAAGACCACATTGTCAAAGCATTAAGCAATCAGATTAAGATGGGACGCATAGGACATGCGTACCTTTTTTGTGGTACAAGAGGAACAGGTAAGACATCAATTGCGAAAATCTTCGCCCGTGCGGTAAACTGCGAGAATCCGCATGACGGCAATCCTTGTATGGAATGCGCGTCGTGTCAGGCAATCCTTCGCGGAGAGTCGATGAATGTGATAGAAATCGATGCCGCATCAAATAACGGTGTCGATAACGTAAGAGATATAATAGAGCAGGTATCTTACCCGCCTACAGAAGGCAAGTACAAGGTCTTCATAATCGACGAGGTACATATGCTTTCAACTGCGGCATTCAATGCGCTTTTAAAGACATTGGAAGAGCCGCCGTCATATGTAATATTTATTCTTGCAACGACGGAAGTACATAAGATTCCGATAACGGTTTTATCCCGTTGCCAGCAGTATGATTTTCATAGAATCACGATAGATGATTTAAAGTACAGAATGCGAGAGCTTATGTCCGAAGAAGGACAAAATGTTTCCGACGAAGCGCTCTCTTTAATCGCTAAGGCAGCAGACGGCTCCATGCGAGATGCGTTGTCACTTTTGGATCGTTGCCTTGCGTTTTATGCGAATGAAGAATTAACCCTTGATAAAGCGCTTAAAGTTTTGGGCGCGGTAGACCAGGAAATATTCGGACGCCTTTTAAATTCGATAGAAGAAAAGGATGTACCGGGCGCACTTGCTGTCGTTGAGGAAGTTGTAATGGCAGGACGGTCACTTACACAGTTCGTGGGCGATTTTACCTACTATATGAGAAACTTACTCCTTATAAAGAGTGCCGGCAATATGGAAAACATCCTCGATATGTCGAAAGAAACAATCGAGAATATGCGTAAAGCCTCAGAGAATATCGGCACGGCTAAGATTCTAAGATACATAAGAGTTCTTTCGGAACTTTTAAACGATATAAGATATTCCGGACAAAAGCGAATCCTTACGGAAGTTGCGATAATAAAGCTTTGCAGACCGCGTATGGAAACAAATACAGACGCTATTGTTGATAGATTAAACAGCTTAGAAAGTGCAATCCATAGCGGTAAAGTTGTAACGCCGACTATGGAGGAAGGACCGGAAGCCGTTAAAAAGACACTTGATGAAGCGCCGCGTCCGGCATTAAAGCGTGAAGCAATGCCGAAGGCTATACCGGAAGATATTAAAGAAGCGGTCACACACTTTAGAGAGATAACATCCGAACTTTCGGGAGCGGATAAAGCTAACCTCGAAGTGGCACACCTTAATCTTCACGGAGATAAGCTTCAGATAGTCTTCCCGACGGAAGTATCCTACATGTGGTATAATGATTTTCCGGAGAAAAGGGAAGCCCTTCAAAGTCTTATAGAAGAAAAGATCGGAAAGACCTTGGAGATTGAGTATGCCTTCGAATCGGGCGATCACCCTTACGAAGAAGCATATGTGGATCTTGAGAAAATCATCAAGATGAAGATAGATATTGATGACGAAGATTTCTAATCGATAGAAATCATGGAAAGACATTATAATAATCAATATATTTTAAGTAACAAAGGAGCATCAAATGGGTAAAAAAGGTGGATTCCCGGGCGGTATGCCGGGCGGAATGAATAATCTTATGAAGCAGGCACAGCGTATGCAGCGCCAGATGGAAGAAGCATCACGCGAGCTAGAGGAAAAGGAATTTACAGCGACAGCAGGCGGCGGAGCCGTAAGTGTTACGGTATCCGGCAAGAAGGAACTTATTAAGGTTTCTTTAAAGGAAGAAGTTGTAGATCCTGAAGATATCGAAATGCTTGAGGATTTAATTGTTGCTGCTGCAAACGAAGCATTAAAGCAGGTTGAAGAAGCATCCGAGAAGTCAATGTCCGGTATTACAGGCGGACTCGGCGGTCTTGGCGGCGGATTCCCGTTTTAAGTAGCGCGATATAGTTTTAAAGGAAGAGCTTTTTCCTAAATAGAGAGTTTAAGATGGAATACTACAGTAATGAGATTCAAAAACTTATAGATAACTTCGCGTCGCTTCCGGGCATAGGAAGGAAAAGCGCTCAGCGCCTTGCTTTTCATGTGTTAAATATGCCGAAAGAAAAGGTAGCTGAGTTTTCCGAAGCGCTTACTTCCGCGAGAGAAAACATAAGGTATTGCTCGAAATGTTTTACCTTAACGGATTCGGAAGTTTGTCCTATATGCGCAAATAAATCCCGTGACCACAAGACCATAATGGTTGTGGAAACGGTCAGAGACCTCGCCGCATATGAAAAGACGGGCAAGTATGACGGCGTATATCACGTGCTTCACGGTGCGATATCGCCGATGCTTGGAATAGGGCCTAATGACATTAAATTAAAAGAACTTATGGTTAGGCTTTCGGAAGAGGATATTAACGAAGTTATAGTTGCGACGAATTCGTCGCTTGAGGGTGAGACGACCGCGATGTACATAAGTAAGCTTATAAAGCCTACGGGAATTAAGGTTACGCGTATCGCGAGCGGGGTTCCGGTCGGAGGAGATCTCGAGTACATAGATGAGATTACACTTCTAAGAGCCCTGGAAGGTCGTACGGAACTTGGATAGAACTATAAAGTAGGACGGATGATTTCGTAATCATCATAGTCCGGTGGATTTATATAAGGAGAAAAACAATGACAAACGAAGAACTTATGAAAAAAGCCAACGACATCCGCATCGGAATCGTTGACGCAGTTCACGCAGCAAAGTCAGGACATCCGGGCGGATCGTTATCCGTTGCAGATATCATGACATATCTTTATTTCGAAGAGATGAATATCGATCCGAAAAACCCTGCTAAGGAAGACAGAGACCGCTTCGTATTATCGAAGGGACACTGCGCACCGGCACTTTATTCAACACTTGCGCACAGAGGCTTTTTCCCTGTAAGCGACCTTACAACATTAAGAAAGGTTGGCTCTTACCTTCAGGGACATCCTGATAAGAAGCATATTCCGGGCGTAGACATGTCATCGGGTTCACTCGGACAGGGATTTTCTGCAGCAGTAGGTATGGCTCTTGCAGGAAAGATGGATAATAAAAACTACCGTGTATATGCTGTAGCAGGTGACGGCGAGATTCAGGAAGGCCAGATCTGGGAAGCAGCAATGCTTGCAGGCGCACACAACCTCGATAACCTCGTACTCGTTGTAGATAATAACGGCCTACAGATTGACGGTAAGATTGAAGATGTATGTTCACCGTATCCGATAGATGAAAAGCTTCGCGCATTTAACTTCGAAGTAATAGTAATCGACGGCAACAACATGGAAGAAATCCGTAACGCCTTTACAAAGGCACGTAAGACCAAGGGTCGTCCTACAGCAATCGTAGCTCATACAGTAAAGGGCAAGGGCGTATCCTTCATGGAGAACCAGGCCGGCTGGCATGGCAAGGCACCTAACGACGATGAATATAAGATAGCAATATCCGATTTACAGAAAGAAGGTGCAAGATAATGGCAGATTTAAAGAAGATAGCAACAAGAGAAAGTTACGGCGAAGCCTTGGCAGAACTTGGTAACACACATAAAGACATAGTAGTACTCGATGCCGATCTTGCAGGCGCTACAAAGACTTCTACATTTAAGAAGGCACATCCTGACAGATTCATAGACTGCGGTATCGCAGAAGGCAATATGATGGGCGTTGCGGCAGGACTTTCAACATGCGGTAAAGTTCCTTTTGCAAGTTCATTCGCAATGTTCGCAGCAGGCCGTGCATATGAGCAGGTTAGAAACTCAATAGGTTATCCGCATCTTAATGTTAAAATCGGTGCTACACATGCGGGAATTTCCGTAGGTGAAGACGGTGCAACACATCAGTGTAATGAAGATATCGCTTTAATGAGAACAATTCCGGGAATGACAGTTATCTGCCCTGCAGATGATATCGAAGCACGTGCAGCCGTAAAGGCAGCTTACGAGCTTGATGGACCTTGCTACTTAAGATTCGGTCGTCTTGCAGTTCCGGTATTTAATAATGAAGATTATAAATTCGAGCTTGGCAAGGGCGTATTACTTCGCGAGGGTAAGGACGTAACAATTGTTGCAACGGGACTTTGCGTATATGAATCGTTGGAAGCAGCTAAGGCTCTTGAGGCAAAAGGTATTTCCGCAGAGGTAATTAATATCCATACAATCAAGCCGCTTGATGAAGAGATTATCATTAATTCAGCAAAGAAGACAGGCAAGGTTGTAACTTGCGAAGAGCATTCCGTTATCGGCGGACTTGGTTCTGCTGTATGTGATTGCTTATCAGAGAAGCTTCCGACAAGGGTTCTCAAAATCGGTGTAAACGATACATTCGGTGAGTCGGGCCCTGCTGTAGAATTAATCAAGAAGTACGGACTTGACAGCGAATCAATCGCAAGCAAGGTAGAAAAGTTTGTAAAGTAATATATATTAAGGATCCACTTTCATGAAAGACGAGAAAAAGAAGAAATTCAAAGTTTTTAATAACGAAAGTGAATATGAAACAAAGCTCCGCCGGCACCGTATGCGTGTCGGTGGAATTGTATTTTTGGTTGCGGCGGTTTTGGTCATTTTGGTCATTGCGGTATTCTTTATCCTTAAATATCGCGGTTATCATGATTACGAGATAATTAAGAAGATTAAGACTGAAGTCTTATCAGAAGCGACCTTTTACGATTATAACGGCGACGTCTTAAAGGTAAGTAAGAACGGTGCGATAATCACCGATTCCGAGGGCGAAGAAATCTTCAACCTAAGCTTCGAGATGAATGAGCCTATAGTTGATATAAGCGGCAAGTATATAGCTGTTGCGGAGCGTAAAGGTTCAAACATCTACATCATGACAAGTGAGGGTGAAAAGGGGCATATAGTCTTAACCCGAAAGATTCGTGATGTAAGGGTTGCGACGCAAGGTACGATAGCGGTTATATCCGAGGAAGAGTCGGCTTACTATATTAATCTCTATGATTATAACGGTAACGAACTCGTCGAAGGTGCGATGCATATCGATAATACGGGTTATCCTATAGCGATGGATATCTCCGATGACGCGACGCTCCTTATGGTATCTGTAATTGACCTTAAAGACGGGCTTGCGAAGTCTACGATTAACTTCTATAACTTTGGTTCTGTCGGACAAAACGAGATAGATAACAAAGTTTCTTCTTTTATATATGAAGATACCGTTATCCCAAGAGTTATATTCTTCGGAAACGACAAGGCGGTAGCTATAGGCGACAATAAGATCTTATTCTATACGGGAAGCGAGATTCCGGAAGAAGAAAAAAGTTATGAGCTTACTACAACAATACGCTCGCTTGCGGTAAATGAAGAATACATCGCACTTATCTGTGACGGAACGAAGGGCGTGGCTACCGGTGATGCAACATCGACCTATGTGTTATCCGTATATGATGCGAAAGGGCGTAATATGTACAGCGAGGGATTTGACATATCGTACTCGGACTTTTACCTCCTTTCAAATGACGATATATATATAGGTAAAGACGGCGGTTCTTTAATCTATGCGATAAACGGTGTGAAAAAGTATGACGGTGCATTCGGAAACGAGCTTTTGAAGATTACATCTTCCAAGTCGACGAACGAATACTACATATTATATAGAAACAGAATAGAAAAGGTTAGGCTTGTGCGATGAATATGGTTTTAATAGCGGTAGGGGCGATAATACTTCTCTCTATCATACTCGGAATCAAAAAAGGCTTCATAATGACGCTTTACGGATGCGTGGGACTCATAGTGATACTTATAGCTGTAAGTGTCCTTACTCCGTACGTAAAAGATGCGCTCCTTAATAACACTAAGCTTTACGATAAGCTTTGCGAGAAGTGTACCGAGAAGTTAGAGGAACAATACAATAAGAAGAAAGACAACGGTATAACCAAGGAAGAAGAACCTAAAGACGAAGACGAAGTCTTGGAGAAGGGTGAAATCCTGATACCTTCCTTTACAGGTAAAATCGCCGGAGCCGTGCTTGATGTTGAGGGCGTGCGTCTTACTATATTCGAAAAGGCCGGACGTAAAATGGCGATGTGGATACTTTGCGCGATGGCGTACGTTATAACCTTTGTGGCATTGTGCATTGTATTCGGAATCTTATCCGGAGTATTTAAGATAGTAGAAAAGCTCCCTGTCATCGGTACGTTTAATACGCTTCTTGGAGGAGTTCTGGGTGCTGTACGCGGACTTGCCATAGTCTGGATACTCTTCCTTGTTATGGGCATATTCTTAAATACGGATACAATGATGCATATAACCGCAGATATATACAGGAACGAATATTTGACGTTCCTTTATGAGAACAACGGTGTAGTGCTGTTACTCGGACTCTTCCTGGCAAAAGCGTAAGGGCTAAAAGCATACACAAAAATTTCAAAAAACGCGCGAAAACTTATTGACAGCGCAAAAGAAAGATGATAACATATATCTCACCGCACGAAAAGTTGCGGTGAGATTTTTGATTTTAAGCCAAATAAAAAAATCAAAAATAAATGAAAAAAGTTGTTGACAAGACGCTTGAAAGATGTTAAACTGATGAAGTTGACGCGGTAAGCGGTCAACAAACAAGTTCTTTGAAAACTGAACAATGAAATAACCTTGAAAGTTCTAAGAGAATCGATTCAAATCAAGTTTGTTGGATTTGGATTGCGAAAAGAAACTTTTAAACAAACAGTATAAAAAATTCGGATGAATTTTTTATCAC
>JAFRZM010000049.1 GCA_017442585.1 Lachnospiraceae bacterium
ATTTGCATCGATACACATCATAACCGTTTCCTTATCACCCTTTGCTGTAAGGAAGATAATCGGAAGATCATAGTATCCAAGCTTCCTTATATTTGCTACAGTCGAAATACCATTCATTATTGGCATCTCGATATCCATTATTACAAGATCAGGCGCACCTTTTTCTTTTATATAATTAACTGCAGCCATACCACTTTGAAGTGCTGTAATATGATATCTCTTATCTTCAAGCGCAGTTGCTATCTGCTGAAGGCTTATAATCGAATCATCAACAAGCATTATTTCCTTCGGCTTTATCTTAGTTGTAAGACGGCTTTCATTTAACTTTTCAACCGCATGAGAATAATCAAAACTAAATACACCGCTTGCTATAATAAAAAGACTGCTAAACGTCGGAAGAGAAAGGTTAATATAAACCTGATTCTCCTTAATACGTACAATCGGACGAAGCGGATCAGTCGTATGCTCGACAACAATTGCAACCTGACCGTTAGAAAGCATAACTTCCGTAGCAATCGGGTATGTAGGTATAACATGTCTCATAGCTTCAACTACTTCGCCGTTAAAGAGAATATCCTTACCACCCATTAAATATTCGAATGCATCTACAGGAGCATACGGATCCTTATACGGACGTCTACTGATTAAAGCATCGTATACATCTACCGCATGCAGAATTTTCTCAGCAGTAGTTAACTGCGATCCGTCCAAACCGTTAGGATAACCGCTACCGTTTTCATTCTCGTGATGGCTTATTACCATCTTTCTAACCTGTGAAGGAACGTCAGAACGCTTATAAAGCATATCATATGAATAACGCGGATGGTTTTTGATTTCCTGAAACTCTTCATCAGTTAATTTGTCAGGCTTATTTAAGACCTCAAGCGGTATCTTTCTTTTACCTAAATCATGGAAAAGGCCCGCCTGACACAAAAGGTTTAATTCCTCATCAGGAAGTCCCATATACTTACCGACTGCAACTGAATATACAGCAACATTTACGGAATGATGATAAGTATAATCATCAAAAGAACGAAGATCCATGATATCGACATGTACTGCGCTTTTCTCCGTAATATTGGCGACAATCGTTGACGCGGATTCCATAAGTCCGTCAATATCAGCGTTTTCAACGGCTGTAATACCTTTAACAATTGTTTTTTGATCAACTGCAATCTCCGGATAGATATTAGCCGACTCTTCATCATTTACATACGCGCCGAGATACCCTTTTGTTTGAAGGTAGTTTATATAATCATTCGAAAGAGTAACTCCCGTCTTTAGCATAAAACTTTTATTGGGACTTATTATGTCCCACGCGAGCACCATGCCTTCCTGAAGTTCGTTAACCGGTACAAATCTCATAGTGTTTTACATTCTCCCTTATTGATTTTCAAAATAATTCCTGATATTATAAATTGCCTGATTAAAGGCTTCTTTATCAAATACCTTAACTGCTTCTACAAGGTTACTTATCTCATCGTTCATAACGGCTGAATCCACCTTATATCCGGACAACTTAAGCATAAGATCATTAAGTGAAAGTGTATCATACTCATCCATTGCCTTCTCAGCTTTACCAATAATCTTACCCAATCTTTCATACGACAATAATTTATCGTCAGGTGCCTGTTTCAAAACTTTCGTCTTAATCTCATTTATAAGATTTAAGTATTCATTACAAAAAGCCTCGTGATTATTCTCAAGATACGTAATATTGCCGTCTTTTACAGCCGTCTCAAGTGCCTTCGCCTTCTCTGAAAGTTCCAACGCACCGATAAGTGCTGCGGAATTTTTCATTGCATGAATTAAAATCCTATATTCCGCATATTTTTCTTCGTCACCATTAAAGGCTGCCGTATAATACTCAGAAAGATTACTTACTTCTCCGGCACCGGCTTTGCAGAATGTCTTTAAAAGATCAGGCAAAAGCTTTTCATTCGGAACATTTCTTAACGCTTCTTCCCACTTAACGCCTTCTATTTCCGGAAGATCCGAAGTCTTTTCATCGGTACCTTCTTCAGCAATACCCATCGTCAGCATATCATCATTTAAAGAAGCAACTATTTTTTCTTCCGGCAAAAATCTTCTTATCATCGTTTCAAGTTCAATAACTTCAAACGGTTTTGCAAGGAAGTCTGCGAATCCTTCGGACAAATACTCTTCTTTGGCTCCACGCATTGCATTTGCAGTCATTACAATGACCGGAGTATCTTGATTTTTATGTGCTTTGTCCTCTTTCATCTTTGAAAGTGTGGCCACACCGTCAAGTTCAGGCATAAGATGATCCATGAAGATTATATCATAAGCTTTTTTCTTTATCATATCCAAAGCTTCAAGACCGTTTACAGCTTCATCTACCCCTATCTTTAAACCATGTACAATCTCTTTAAATACAACACGATTCATCTCATTATCATCAACAAGAAGTATTCTTGCATCAGGCGCAATATATGCCGCGATATCCTTTTTCTTGTCAAAGTTAAGGTAGTCTTTAAGCTCACCTATAGGCTCCTTGGATACCACCTTCTGCGGGATTGTTACCGTAAATGTACTTCCTTTTCCAACTTCGCTTTCAACATCAATTGA
>JAFRZM010000050.1 GCA_017442585.1 Lachnospiraceae bacterium
ATGTAAAAAAATCACCCGGGAAACGATAATGGAAATCTATCCAATGTACTATCCGCATGGTGCTGTACTCTTCTTTGCGGAGCACCATTCAGATGAAAATATTATGAGGGATATCAGAACCGGAATTGTATATCTGCTCATAAGTGACGAAGGAATTCCGGTGGGAACAGTTACACTTACAAACAATGAAATTGACAGACTCTTCGTCCTTCCTTCATTCCAACACAGGGGCTATGGAAGAACTCTTATGGACATGGCAGAAGAGAAGATATCTTCTGCTTATGATGTGATTGTTCTTCATGCATCACTTCCTGCAAAGAGTATCTATCTTAAACGAGGTTATCACGAGGTTGACTATATTAAAATAGACACAGGACACGGTGACTATCTTTGCGCCGATGTTATGGAAAAGAAAATAGAAGGAGATAATGAATGATTCTGTTGGTAGTTGATACTCAAAAAGGTTGTTTTGACGAGAGGCTGTATGCATTCGAAACCGTAAGGAATAATATCAAACAGCTGATTACCATCGCACGAGAGAATAATGTTGAGGTTGTTTATGTTCAACATGATGACGGTCCGGGAACTGATCTTGATAAGGCTACGGACAACTATGAGATATATGAGGAATTTGCTCCGCGAGAAGACGAAAGGCGCTTCGAAAAGAATGTAAACAGCGCATTCCACCCTATGACCGGATTAACGGAATACCTACAGTCCAAGGGTGAAAAGGATATAATAACAATAGGTGTATCAACGGATTATTGTATGGATGCAACTATCAAAAGTGGATTCGAGAAAGGATTCAATCTCTTTGTTCCGGAATACACTAATTCAACTTATGACAATCCCTACTTTGATAAGGAAACCGCCTATAAGTATTACAATGAGTTTATGTGGGGATCGCGTTATGCAAGAATAATCACTGTTGAAGATGCGATTCAACTCTTGCAAGGTAACGTGTCGGGAAGGAAATAAATGGATTATTTTGTTGATGAAAGAGATTATAAATTATTGGAAGCTGATAAATATACATTTTTAGTCCTTCGCAGGATTATTGACACTGAATGCAGTCTCCTGTTAACGGATCATGAAAGGCTCATTATCTGCTTTACCGGATCACCATATCCTGTATGGATATGGACTGCGGATGGTTCTACACGAGAAGAATATGAATTTGCTTATCGTATTGTTATGGAAAAGGGGTTGCTTAATCGGGAGCATAAGTTCAATGTAAAGTATGAACTTGCGGAATACTTTATAAAAAGAGCTGCTGAAGATAATCAGAAGCTTGCCATTACAATGAATTTATTCGCATATGATTGTCCAAAAGCAATTCCTCCATCTTCAAGGGTATCCGGACGTATTGAGGTGTGTACGGAAAAGGATGTTGAAGAATTGATAATTTTTCTTGATCGGTTCCATGAAGAAGTACAAGTGGATAGAAAGAGCATCGAAGAGTATCGGGAAGATGCAGAGAAATATGCTGCGACAGGAAGATTCTATTTTTGGATAGATGATCAAAACAGAAAAATCGCAAGCTGTCAGTATGCGCCAACGGGAGATATGGCTTCGATTAATATGGTATATACCCAAAAAGAACACCGAAGAAAGCATTATGCTGAAAATCTGGTTTATCAGGTTACTAAGATTGTGGAGGACGCAGGCTATACTCCCATGCTATATACCAATGCGGATTATGCTGCATCGAATGCTTGCTATGAAAAAATAGGATATGTACTAAGAGGAAAATTATGTACGTTAGGCTGAAACGGTAATTCGATAGCCATTTATATTGGAAGATAATTAATTAAGAAACTTTCAGTTTTTCTTAATAGTGGGGGGGGTGCGGACAAAATCCTGGACACTTTGACATCTAAAAATGCTTATGCCAAGAGGTCACATTTATACGAAAGATCAGATTATCACCGCACTCACTTTGTATAACAAACTACAATCTATGCCTAAAGTTGTTGAACTTCTCGGATACCCTTCCGTTAGCATGTTATGCGAGTGGAAACGTATGTATCCGGAGTTGCTCACTCCCCAAAAGCGCAAGAAGCCACGCAAATGGGTTCAAGCAACGAACGAATTTAAAATGTATGCCATTCGTCGTTGCATAAAT
>JAFRZM010000051.1 GCA_017442585.1 Lachnospiraceae bacterium
AAGAATCAAGCATGAATGGCGGTTAGAGATGGCCTGATAGGGGCCGTTTCTGACCACTTTATTATAAAAATCCGCCACAAAAAGACAAAATGGTCTTGAGAGCTATACGCTCAAGACCACTTTGTCTACAGTCTGAAAGGAGACTTATTTAAAGTCTCCTTTTCTAAATTCACATATTTTATACACGCTTTTACCTGAAAAACAAGGTCTGCGATGCGCTTGCATCGTAGACCTTAAAATTGACTTATATTAAAGGTTTAAGGATTTTTTGAAACTTCTATTTATCACGGTAATGCGAACCACATTGCGCAATATTTATCGCATCATTCTCAATTTTAAAGACTATCCGATTCTTACTATCTATTCGCACACTCCAGTATCCTGAAAAATCCCCAATCAACGGCTCAGGCTTACCAGTACAATCATAACCATTTCTATCAATATCTTTAATTAATCTGTTAATCTTATTTAAGATTTTTTTATCTTGCTGCTGCCAATAGCAATAATCCTCCCATGCATCGTCTGACCAGATTTTCTTCAATTAATCATCCTCTTCGACGATTTCATGTTCTTTTCCTTTGCCAGAGTCCAACTGCTTTATGGATTTCTTTAATCTTTTCATATTATCGTTAGAATAAAACGGATCAGCCTTAATCTCAAACGGAAGCTTTTGCTCTCTGATTACGGCCTTAACGAACATGTTTACCGCAACAGAGGTGTTCATACCAACTTTAGAGCAGAACTCTTCAAATATCTTTTTGTCTTCGCTATTTACTCTTACACTTAATGTTGACTGTGACATAAAATCATCTCCTTTCTTCATTATTGTAACACCATTATCCTATTCTTGCAAGATAATGTATTATTACGTGTGACATTATATAACATTCTGTGATTTATGTGCGATATAGGGGAACGCGCGATATAGATGATTGCTAAAGAAGGTCTGCGATGTAGTTGCATCACAGACCTTAAAATTGACTTGTATTAAAGGTTTAAAGACTTTTTTAGTTCTTCTATCTTCTCGATTGAAAGGTTTGTGTATTGTGCGATTTTTTCGATTGAGAGGTTATTTCATCTTGTTTTCATAATCCTCAAGAAAATGAAATATATTATCTATTACAGCTTTATTGCCGTCAATACGACAAAGTATAAAGTAATCATGATGAAGTCAGAATCACTTTATAAGCCATACTTAGCCCTCTCCTCTGCAACAAATAGATCGGCATCTATATATTTACCTTCGGAATAATGCTTTCTTGATGTATCAAGTCTCGATAGCATTTCTTCCTCAGACAGCGGTCTATATGGATTAACCGGAGTTTTTTTAATTTCAAACGGAAAGCCATTATATGCAACTGCCTGTGTCAAAAACATGCGTATTGCAGTTGTCGTATCCGTCCCAAGCTCCTTAAAAAGGTTATCGGATTTTGTCTTTAATTCATCATCTACTCTAACTTGTATCATACTTGCCATAATTTTTCCTCCTTATGCATGTTCTTTATATGCAATATAATAGCATATTTATTATTATTTTCATACTGTATTAATATAAATATATTGTATTAATTGATTAAAAGAGAAACTGCCTGCGGTATACACCGCAGGCGGTTGTTTTGAACCGTTAAGGTATTAAGAATAAGTTGTTTTTTAGAATTATAAAGATTTAATAGAATTAGTTTTCTTGTAAAGAGCAATCATTTTGACGCTTTTATTCGTTATCACGTCTTACGATTAAGTTGCCGTCTTCGTCATAATCACTGGATTTTTGCATACGTCCGGTATCGGGATCGAAGAAGTCGTCAGACCCGAGCGATTGCTCATATTTTTCTTCTGCATCGCGCAGTATTATCTCCTTAATCCATACTACGTACCCGCGATTAATAGTCCCATCCTTATTAATCGCACTGATTTTCTCGTCCATAATGTCCCCCTGTTATTTCTCATTTCTAATCTAATTATGGAATGCGACTAAAGATTATTAGTCAAGATTTGATATGCCTTCGCATATGCATAATAGATTTCGTTCGTTATTCACCGAACAAATTAAATATATCATTTCTGTGAATATTCTGCAAGTGATTTATTAATTTTTTTTATATTTTTTATTGACTCAATAAAACAGGGGACGTACTATACACCCCCTGCTTATCGTTAATAATCTTATATTTATTGTTATTCAAAACAACTCTTTATTGCTTCTATTACGACATCCTGCTCTTCCGGTTTCATGTTGATATCGCTTGGAAGGCAAAGACCTCTTTCAAAGATATCCATTCCGATGTCGTTTACGCCGCCCTCAATATAAGCATTTGTTTTGGCACGTCCGTCACCGTCACGTGTTATGAATGGATTCAATCTATAAATCGGCTGCATGTGCATCGGCTTCCAGATTGGTCTACCTTCTGCATTTATTGAAGCCATTTTCTCGAGGATTTCTGTCGGGCAGGTTTTACCCGGTTCTGTAATGTATAACGCTTCCTTTTCGGAGCGCACCTGCTTACACATAGCTTGCCTTTCGATTATCATGCATGATAACCAGTAGTTTGGCACTGCCTTACCTTCTTCAAATGGATTCATCTTGACAGGTAAATTTGCTTTTTCAAATGCTTCCTTATATCTATAGTAGATGGCCTTTTTCCTGTCTGTGTGCTCCTGTAAGTACGGTAACTGTCCGCGAATTACACCGGCAATGACGTTACTCATTCTGTAGTTATATCCGATTTCTTCGTGCTGATACCAGTGTGCGGCTTCTCTGGCCTGCGTGGACCACTTACGTACCTTGTCGGAATCTTCCCTTGTATGTAAAAGTATCGCTCCGCCCGAAGATCCGGTGATTAACTTATTACCGTTAAATGATATTACGCCGTAGTCTCCGAATGTTCCGCAATACTTACCGTTATATGTCGCATTCATTGCTTCTGCGGCGTCTTCTATTATGAGTGCGTCATGCTCTTTACAGATTGCGCGGATTTCATCAATCTTACCCGGCACTCCGTAAAGATGTGCTACAACTACAAGTCTTACTTCAGGATAAAGCTCAAACGCTTTCTTTAAGGCGATTGGATCCATGTTCCATGTATCATACTCTGTATCGATAAGGATAGGGATTCCACCTTCGTATGTTACAGGGTTAACCGTTGCATCAAAGGTCATATCTGAGCAAAATACGTATCTTCCTTCTAATGCTCCGTGTCCTACGCTTGGGCGGCCGTATAATCTCTCTCCCGCAAGCTTCATTGCCATATGGAGTGCTGCAGTTCCTGCTGAAAGTCCGACAACAAACTCGGCTCCAAAGCTTTTGCCTATTTCTTCTTCTATCGCATTAATATTCGTACCGGCTGTTGTCATCCAGTTGGTATCATATGCTTCCTTTATATACTTAAGCTCGTCTCCGTGCATGCAAGGCGATGCAAGGAATACTTTATTCTTCAACGGTTTAATCTCCATATCGGCGCCACCTTTCGTTGTTCATCTAAATATAAACCGACATCAGCCAAACCACTGATATTCGATATAATTATTCATCGGCTGATCACACAAACATTATAATAAAAAAGGAGACTTATTTAAAGCCTCCTTTTCTAAATTCACATATTTTCTACACGAATTATCCTGCCGACGTATATGCCCCAAATCCAATATGTATACATATGTTATTTCGTGTTATATTTAGCCCATATTAAAGGGTAAGGCTTTCTCTCCTTTTGGTTCACCGTACTCTCGACGCATTGCTTCTGCTGATATTACCCACTGTTTTCCATATTTACATGCATCGACACCGTTAATTAGTTTCCCATATGCTATCGCTTTACGCAGTGTACTTTCATTTAAACCCCATATCTCTGTTGCATCTGTAAATGCCATCAAACCATCAAATGGTGTCTCTACTGTTTTTCCATTAGCGTATAGCTCATCACAAGATAAATCAAGTTCATCATTCCAAATTATACCATATCCGCCGAAGTCTACTTCTACACTCTCAAATAAAGCTCTATCATCTTGCAAATCTTTAAATTGCACCCATTTAGAAAATAAAGGCGTTATGTCATATATCTTTGTTACTCCTTCTGCGAATTGAACGCTCAAGCAATTATTCTGTAATGCATTAACTGCTTTAACTTTATGAAACATAGTATCACCTGCTTTCTAATTATCCCTACAATGGTGGTAACTGCTTAAACACTTGCGTTTTCCACATCTGGATAAGCTCATTCTTATGCTGTCCTATCCATTGCTTAACCAATGCCAAGTCCTTCAGTGGTAATTCACCATCCAATATTTCACCCGAATCAATACTTATTGCTGCTACTTTTTCACCATGCGTAGCATGTATGTGTGGCGGATTGTGTTCCGCCTGTTGAAAATACATTTTAATAATTATGCCATTAAATCTAGATATTACCGGCATAAAGCTCCTTTCCTACTCTCCGCTTTTATTGTATCACGTTTCCGTGATAAAGTCAATTATGAGTTTTACCTTGCATTAAAGGCTACTAACAATATCTCTTTTATTGCATAAAAAAGGAGACTTATTTTAAGCCTCCTTTTCTAAATTCACATATTTTCTACACGAATTATCTTCTTGCCATTGCCTGCTCGAAGTCTCTTGTGCCTACGAAGATCTCATTCTTATACGGGTTCTTCTTCTGCTCGATTGAACGCTTAATAATTACTGCAAGGCATAATACGTTTGCTACGATTGCCGCGATGGCTACAACGCCTTGTGCTGTCGGATTAGCAACGATGCCTGCTGCCTCAAGCTCTGCCGCAGATGTCATCTTTGTCATATCGAATGCCGTTACGCCGTTAGCAACTGCGTTTCCATAAAGTGACGGTAACACTGAGAACGGCTCCGTGATCTGGAAGAGCGGGAAAACTTGAGCAAACATACACCAGATGGCCAAAGTATTTGCACGGTTCTGGATCCATCCGCCCTTGTTCCATAATGCGTTTGCAAATGTAGGAGCGAGGAGCAATGCCACGCCGCAGTACCATGTATGTGTCGGAAGATTACAATATGTGTACTCGAAATTCCATACATCGTATGCAATGATAAACCATATTGTCATATCAGGCCAAAGCATATCATCTTTCTTCTTGGATGAATAAATGCCCCACAACCTGTCATGCAAAGGATATTGATTACACCGGCAAGTGCGTTTACTACGTTCCACCAGCCACCGTATAACCATACATTTTCTGATGAGAACCACCAGCCACCTGCCATACCGCCTGCTGCAAAACCGTTTACTGCAGATTCGATATCTGAACCTACGGCAATAAGGATGTTGATTGCAACGATTACGAATGGCCATGGTTTAAACCATTCTTTCTTGCCGATTCCCCAGCCGTACTTTATCATTATGAAACCTACGCAGCCTATATCTGCGGCATAAAGCTTTGCGTAATGGAACCAACCGTTCATGTAAAGAACTGTCTGGTTATTTACTGCCCAGTCCGCACCTGCTTTTGCGCCAAGGTTTACTGCAATGAAATAAATTGTTAAGAGTAACGGCAATACAACGAATACGCCGACTCCACCGATCTTTGTTCTTCTTCCGATCTCATTCATAAGAATAAGGCCTACGAATACGAGAACAAAGCCAAGTAACTGCATCATGGCCTGATCGCCATAAAGCTGAAATAACATAGGAACGCCTCCTTTAAATAATATCAAGAAATTTATCTTAACATCCGGCAATTTCTTTAATCATAAACTCATTACCGGTATAAAGATACGTATTAGTGCTTCCACATTTAGGACATGTCTTTCCGTGTTTAACGGTATCATACATTTCTTTACAATCTTCACAATACGTCACCGCTTCTATAGGTTCAACTATAAGCTCACATTTCTTAAACAGCTCTTCTTTTTCTCTTGCCCACATAAAACAATCCGTTAGATATGAAGGTATAACACCGGATACTGTTCCAAGTTGTAATGTAATTGATTGTAAATCTGTAATTTCATTTTCCTCACAGACTTTTCTCACATCGTCCATAACATGAAATACTACGCCAAGTTCATGCATAATTTACTCCCAATCAGGTTTTTTCTTTGGCTTAATTCGTACTTTGATTGCCTGCTTTAATCCGTTAGGTAAAATGTACTTAAGTTTATCTTCACTCATGCGCATAGTAGATGCTTCCGGATGATCTCTATGAAGATGGATTGCATCGAATTCGCATCTTGTTGTGCAAAGACCGCAACCTACGCACTTATTCTGATCTACGATAGTCGCACCGCAAGATAAACATCTTGCAGTCTCTAGCTTAACCTGCTCTTCTGTGAAAACCTGCTTGCCGTCACGGAATGAAAGTTTCTCAACATCGCTTCTCTTATAAGGCACTGCACGTTTCGCGTTATCGTATGATTCAACGCTTATGTCGTCCTTATTTAATTCTACGTAGTAGTTCTGATTACGTCCTATCGTAAGTGACGCATGCGGCTGCACGAATCTGTGGATTGATGTCGCAGCTTCCTTACCTGCCGCAATCGCATCGATTACGAACTTAGGTCCTGTGTAAACATCACCGCCGACGAATACGTCCTTTTCGTCTGTCTGATATGTCTTAGGGTCGCACTTTGCACCGTTTCCACGGCCAAGCTCGACTTTAGATCCCTTAAGAAGGTCGCCCCAAACAATTGACTGACCAACCGCAAGTACGATGTGACGGCAATCTATAGTCATTGTGTCATTCTCGTCGTACTGTGGTGCGAATCTTCCTTCATCATCCTTAACTCTTGTACATTTCTTAAATGTAATACCTTTGACACTTCCATCAGCATCTCGTAAGATTTCCTTAGGACCCCAGCCACCTTTAATTACTACGCCGTCTTCTTCGGCTTCTTCTATTTCTTCAGGGCTTGCAGGCATGATATCTCTTGTTTCAAGAGAAACTTGTGTAACGTGTCCTGCGCCTACGCGGATTGCATCGCGAGAGCAATCAATCGCAACGTTACCGCCGCCGACTACTACAACATCGCCCTTAATAGCGTATTTCTCAGTATCATTAATCTCTCTTAAGAAATCAACTGCAGGAACTACGTCCACACCTTCTTCTCCCGGGACTCCGATCTTTCTTCCGCCCTGGCATCCGATTGCGATGTAAAATGCCTTATAACCCTGTGCTCGAAGTTCATCTAAGGTTACGTCCTTACCTACTTCTACGCCGCACTTAATCTCAGCGCCCATGATCTTAATAATCTCGATTTCGGCATCGATTACGTCTTTTTCCAACTTATATGACGGAATTCCGTATCTAAGCATACCGCCCGGTTTATTATTCTTCTCAAAGATTGTAGGCTTATAACCTTTTTCTGCGAGGTAATATGCACAAGATAAACCTGCAGGTCCTGCACCGATTATCGCAATCTTTTCATCGAATTCTCCGACTACCCTCGGTATAACCTTCTTAGGGATAAATCTTGTATCCGCATTCATATCCTTCATTGCGATAAATTTCTTAACTTCATCTATCGCAACTGCCTCGTCTATAGTTCCACGAGTACATGCCTGCTCGCAACGTCTGTTACAAATATGTCCGCAGACTGCAGGGAGAGGATTATTTTTCTTAATAAGTCCAAGTGCCTCGGTATACTTACCCTGTGATGCAAGTTTCAAGTATCCCTGAACTGCTATATGTGCAGGGCAGGCTGTCTTACAAGGTGCTGTACCTGATTCATGTGTCTCGATTCTGTTATTGTCTCTATAGTCCCAATCCCAGTCTTCCTCGCTCCAAGGTTTATCACTAGGTAAAAGCGATTTCGGGTACTTAACGGTTGATCCGTCTTTCTTACATAACTTCTGCCCGAGCTGCAACGCACCTGCAGGACATACCTCAACACAGCGACCGCACGCAACGCACTTTTCCTTTTCTACGTGCGCACGATATGCAGATGCTGACATATTCGGTGTATTGAATAACTGTGATGTACGAAGCGCGTAACATACGTTGACATTACAGTTACAGATTGCGAAGATCTTATTCTCACCGTCAATATTGGTTATCTGATGAACGAATCCGTTTTCTTCGCCCTTCTTAAATATTTCAAGCGCTTCTTCTTTTGTAATGTATCTTCCGCCCTTACCGGTCTGAACTACGTAGTCTGCCATGTCACCGATTGCAATACACCAATCGTTAAAGTCATCTGCGCAGCCTTCTTCGTAAGTCATACGAGATCTACGGCAGCTACAAGGTGATGCGGCATACTTTCCGTCGTACTTATCTAGCCAGTATGAGATTTTCTCTAATGAAATTGACTCAGAGCACATATCTACTTCTTTTTGTACAGGAATGACATGCATACCTACTCCTGCGCCTCCCGGTGGCACCATAGGTGTAACCTTTTCCAAAGGAAGACGTGTCATATGCTCGAAGAACATACCAAGTTCCGGATGCTCTTCGATAAGCTTAAGGTTCATGTTTGAGAATTCGCCCGATCCCGGAACGAACATAGGAAGTACCCACTGCTTCTCGTGTTGTGGGTTTTCGAAGTTCCATTCAACAAGTCCCGTGTATGAGATCTTTTCAAGCATTTCAGTTAACTCTTCATCATTTAAACCTGATGATGCTTTTAACTCTTTAAATGTCTTTGGAACTCTTATCTTTTTAAAGTTATCAATTACAAACTTTGCGATATTATCATCGTCATAGCAAAGAACGCGAACAGCCCAATACTCAGGGTCGTCTTTTGTAACCTTTGCCATCTTAAGTTTTATCGGGATACGGTCGGTGATCAATGCACCAAGACGCGCGATATTTTCTTTCATCGGTTCGCTAACGTCGACATATTCCGGTCTTAATGGATAATTTGGATTTTTTCCTGCCATTTCTTTTCCTCCGTTTTAATTGATAACCCGCCAATACTTACTAATTACTATCCCCTGTAATTTCTATATTCCTATACATAAACCCTTTGTATAGTTTTCTAACCCTTCTGTGCTTCGATGTATTCTTCTAATGTCTTACAAAGTTCATCGATTCCTTCTCCGGTCTTTGCGGAAACCATTAAGACTTTCGCCTCAGGGTTTCGCATCTTTATATACTCCTTACATTTTTCAACATCAAAGTCAAAGTAAGGTAACGTATCGATTTTAGTGATTACAACTAATTTACAAACTTCAAACATCAATGGATATTTAAGCGGTTTATCGATTCCTTCCGGAACTGATAAAAGGCACGCGTTCATCGATGCGCCGGTATCGAATTCTGCAGGGCATACGAGGTTTCCTACGTTTTCTAATATCGCGAAATCCATTCCGTCTTCTAAAAGCTCATCTAAGCCCTGTCTTGTCATTCCGGCGTCCAAGTGGCACATGCCGCCCGTATGGAGCTGGATTGATTTAGCGCCTGTCTCCTTAATACGTACTGCGTCAACATCCGCATCGATATCCGCTTCCATAACGCCGATTTTGTATTTCCTGGCAAGCTTAGGAATAACGCTTTCTAACAAAGTGGTTTTTCCTGCTCCCGGTGATGACATAAGGTTTAATAAAAAAGTGCCTCGAGCCTTTAATTCCGAACGAAGCTTATCCGCCTCACGGTCATTACTCTCGTAGACACTCTGCTTTATCTCTATAATTTTTACATTATCCATGGTGAAATCTCCTCGACAAACTAGAATTGTATAAATTTTAGTACAAAATTTATATTACCATTTTTAACGATGCTTGTCAATTTTATACAAATCTGAGACGGGGAATTTGTATGGTAATGATAAATAAATAGCTCGAGTGCCATCTATTAACGCGAACCTCACTTGATTTTTTACTATCGCAAGGGTATCATTATAAATTGATAGAATTATTTAATAGGAGGCGTTTTATGGCGTCCGATAAGTTATTCTGTGCTACAGGCGGATGTACCGCAAAGCTTGGCGCAGGTATTTTAAGCCGCGTTCTTTCAAGACTTCCGAAGGGAGAAAAAGACGACAATCTCCTTATAGGTTTTGACAGCAAAGACGATGCGGCTGTATATAAGTTAACAGATGACATTGCATTCGTACAGACTCTGGATTTCTTCCCGCCGATGGTGGAAGATCCATATACATTCGGTAAGATTGCTGCAACAAATGCTTTAAGCGACATCTATGCAATGGGTGGTGAAGTGAAGACCGCACTTAATATCGTATGCTTCCCGGAATCCGAGGATTTAAATATCTTAGGCGAAATAATGCGTGGTGGCGCGGAAAAAGTGCATGAGGCAGGCGGTTCTATCGCAGGCGGTCATTCCATAAATGATGCAACGGTTAAGTACGGATTATCGGTTACGGGTGTTGTTGACCCAAAGAAGATATTGGCGAATAACACGGCAAAGCCGGGCGATGTTTTGATTCTTACCAAGAAGCTTGGCGTAGGAATCATATGTTGCGCAAATCGTGTCCATGCAGCATCTAAGGAAGCAATGGATGCCGCAATCGAATCCATGACGACATTGAACAAATATGCCGCGGATGTACTTAAACGTTACGATGTTCACGCTTGCACGGATGTTACAGGATTCTCGTTCTTAGGACACCTTCATGAAATGATTGAAGGGCATGGAACTGCAGTAATTGATTCCAAGAACGTTCCGGTATTTAAAGAAGCATTATCCTACGCGGATGAATTCTTAACAACAGCCGCAGGTCAAAGAAACAGGAACTTTGCGGAAGGTCGTGTTAGATTCGAAGATGTGGCATTCGCAATGCAGGAAGTTTTATTCGATCCACAGACTTCAGGTGGATTACTATTCGCTGTAGATAAAGATAAGGCGGATGAGCTTTTACCTGAATTAAAGAAGGTGTGCCCGTACGCTGCGGTAGTCGGTGAAGTTACAGAAGCAAAAGACATAGAAATAATAGTTAAATAAACAATCTGGGAGGATTTTAAAATGATTAAAGTTAATGCAATAGGCGATCAGTGCCCGATTCCTGTAGTAAAAACAAAGGATGCAATCAAGAACTTAAACGGTGAAGGCGTCGTTGAAACAATGGTTGATAACGAGATTGCCGTACAGAATCTTACAAAGATGGCCAATCAAAAGGGTTACGGTGTAAAGTCAGAAAAGATATCAGATCACGAATTTAAGGTAACGATGACGATATCTGCCGACCAGGCAAAAGAGGCTAAGACAGCTACAACTGATGCTGAGTGTGCTATAATTCCTAGTTCCAAGAAGAACCGTGTAGTAGTAATCTCTGCAGACCACATGGGCGAAGGTGCAGAGGACTTAGGCAAGACTCTTCTTAAGGGATTTATATACGCAGTTTCTCAGCAGGAAGAATTACCGAAGACCATGCTTTTCTATAACGGTGGCGCAGCTATCACATGCGAAGGTTCATCATCACTCGAAGACTTAAAGTCTATGGAAGCACAGGGCGTTGAAATCTTAACTTGCGGAACTTGCCTTAACTTCTACGGATTATCAGAGAAGCTTGCAGTCGGCGGTGTTACAAACATGTATGACATCGTTGAAAAGCAGACAAATGCAGATCTTATCATAAAGCCTTAAACGGCGAATTATAGAGTCCGAAATTAAAGGAACTTAAAAAATGCGTGAAAAGAAATTACAACTTGTAATATCATTTGAATCAACCGCCAACGCAATGGCGGTTGAACGCTTTTGCCTGGAAAATGATCTTCCCGGAAGGCTTATCCCTGTGCCGAAAGAAATAACGGCCGGGTGCGGGCTTGCGTGGAAGGCGGATGTTTCAAAAAAGGATGAGCTTGTAAAAGCTTTTGAAGAGAATGATATCATATATGATGGAATGTATGAGATAACCATATAGGAGCTGGGATATTTCCTAATATACCTCTTGACATTATTTAAACTCGTGATATAATTACCTCAAAAGAGAGCCGGGCCTCTGCCAATGTGGGCGGGGGTGCAACGCTCGCTTTTTTTATTCTACTCACAAGGCACAGGTCATTCGACCTGTGCCTTATACAAGTTCTTCACATTACCCAAAGTATCTCTTTAAGAGTCCTTCCAACGCTTTTCCGTGTCTTGCCTCATCGCGTGCCATCTCATGTACTGTATCATGAATTGCATCGAGGTTAAGCTCTTTCGCACGCTTAGCAAGGTCTGTCTTACCTGCTGTTGCGCCGTGCTCTGCGTCTACTCTCATCTCGAGATTCTTCTTTGTTGAATCTGTTACGACTTCACCGAGTAACTCAGCGAACTTAGCTGCATGCTCAGCCTCTTCAAAAGCTGCCTTCTCCCAGTAAAGACCGATTTCCGGATATCCTTCTCTATGTGCTACACGAGCCATTGCAAGATACATACCAACTTCCTTGCACTCGCCTTCGAAGTTTGCACGAAGATCCTTCATGATATCTTCAGGCGCACCCTTTGCAACTCCTACTACATGCTCTGCTGCCCAAGTCTTGTCACCTGACTGCTCCTTAAACTTATCAGCCGGAGCCTTGCATACAGGACATTCTGCAGGTGGGTTGTCTCCCTCGTGAACGTATCCGCAAACTGAACAAACGTATTTCATAAAATTAGCCCTCCTTAAAGTTCATAGTACTTTAATTCTACCACATTAAACAAAAAATTGGTGAATTATCTGTAAAATACTATTTTAACAAGGAGGGCGTTTCTATTATCTATTAATTTCGTGCTTTTTCCTAAGCAATTTCACGCGGCATCTTATTGATTACTGTCTTAAATATACGAATTAAGCATATCGTCGATATCGTCGCTGACATGATTTCCGCAATCGGGAAGCTCCACCAAATAAGCGTTAATCCGCCGATCTTTGCCAAGATATATGCAGCAGGCAAAAGCACAACCAACTGACGTGCTACGGAAACGTACAAACTGTACATTGCCTTTCCGAGTGCCTGGAAGAGCGAGCCTGCGATGATGCAATACCATGCGATAAGATAGTGGAACGCAATGGTTCTAAGTGCCGGCACACCGATTTCAAGCATATGTTCCGATGCGTCAAAGAGCATTAAAAGCTTATCCGGAATAAGCATAAACGATGCAAATCCGATACAGCAAAGTCCAAACGCCATCATAAACGCGTACTTTAACGTATTAATTATACGCTTTCTCTTAGCAGCGCCAAGGTTATACGCCAAAATTGGAATAAGGCCGTTATTCATACCGAACATCGGCATGAAGAAAAAACTCTGAAGCTTAAAGTATACACCGAATACAGCTGCTGCCGTAGAGGAGATTCCCATAAGAATAAGATTCATACCTGTCGTCATGACAGAACCGATTGACTGCATGATAATTGACGGAATACCGATTCCGTAAATATCCTTTATAATATGCTTATCAGGTCTAAATCCTTTGAAGTTAAGCTGGATCTCATGATTCTTTTTAATGTTCCATACGTACGCAAGTATTCCCGCACCGATCTGTCCTATAACAGTTGCAATTGCGGCACCTCTTATACCGAGCTTCGGCATTCCGAATAAACCGAAGATTAAAATCGGATCAAGGATTAAGTTTATAACTGCACCCGTAGTCTGCGAGATCATCGTAAATATTGTTCTTCCGGTAGACTGTAAAAGTCTTTCGAATATAAACTGACCGAAGATACCAAACGAGAATACCATCGCGATAGTTAAATACTGTACGCCGTATTCAAGGATTGCTTCCTGGCCGGCCTTTGTCTGCAACATATAAAACGGGCGCACAACCGTAAGGCCTAATATTGCAACAAATATGTAGCTAAGTAAGAATACAAATACGCCGTTTGCTGCGACTTTGTTTACTCTTTCCTGATTCTTCTCGCCTAAAGCACGTGAAACCAGTGCGTTTACACCTACGGCGGTTCCTCCGCCTATAGCAATCATCATGGTCTGAAGTGGGAAAGCCAAAGACACTGCCGTAAGCGCATCTTCAGAAATTCTTGCTACGAATATTGAATCTACAATGTTATATAATGCCTGCACGAGCATCGAAATCATCATCGGGAGCGACATGTTTATAAGAAGCTTACCTTCTTGCATGACACCCATTTTGTTCTCTTTTACCTGTTCACTCATCTATATCAATCCTCCACTAAAATCACAGTGACAATCAATGAGTATATCACACTTTTATAAGTTTCGTAAGACATAAAATATAGACTTTTGTTGAATTTTGTTTTAGAATTGTGGAAGTTACTTTATTGATTTTGATGTTGCACGAGGAAAGATATGAGCAAGGTAATTGTTGGCATGTCGGGTGGCGTAGACAGTGCGGTTACTGCCTACCTTTTAAAGGAACAGGGATACGATGTTATAGGTGTCACACTTCGCACCTGGGAACCTGACGGCGATCTTCATAACAGATGCTGCGAAATGGACGATGCAAGAAGAGTTTGCATCGCTCTTGGCGTACCTTATTATCCGATTACGGCAAATGATATATTTAAGTGCCATGTTATCGACCCGTTTGTGGATTCTTACCTTAAAGGAAAAACGCCTAATCCTTGTATAGAGTGTAACCGCTACGTTAAGTGGGCGAAGATGATCGACGTTATGCGCTACATGGGTGCGGATTACATCGCAACGGGACATTATGCTTATATAATAGAGAAGAACGACAGGTATACAGTTAAGACTGCAAAATACGCTGCAAAAGATCAGACTTACATGCTTTATAAATTGACTCAGGATGATTTAGCACATACTTTGATGCCTTTAGGGGATTATTCAAAGGATGAAGTACGTAAAATTGCAGAAAAAGCAGGGCTTCCGGTTGCGAAAAAGCCTGATTCACAAGAAATCTGCTTTATACCGGATGATGATTACGCAGGATATATAAATGCTCACTTAGAAGGAAAAAGTGTGAAAAACGGTAATTTCGTGGATACTAACGGTACTGTAATTGCACCGCATAAAGGTATCATTAATTATACTATAGGACAAAGAAAGGGCCTTGGCATTGCTGCCAAAGCGCCTTTATATGTGCAGTCTATAAATGCCGAAAACGGCGATGTTGTTCTTGGTTCCAATGAAGATTTGTTTACAAATGAAGTGGTTATCGGCGATACAAATTATTTAAGTATCGAAGGGTTACGCGCCGGCGAGTCGGTGCGGGCTCTTGCAAAGATTCGTTATCACCATGCGCCGGCTGCCGCAACGATTACGGGGCTTGACGACAACCGCGCCCAAATAACTTTCGACGAACCTGTCCGCGCCGTAACGCCCGGCCAGTCCGCGGTGTTCTACGATGATGATATGTGCGTAGTTGGTGGCGGAATTATAGAATAAATGAATTGTATAATATAGCAAATCCCGTGAGAGGAATACTCCAAAACGGTCGTCTTTCCACTAAGTAAGAACCGCTTTCTCATAAGCAGAGCGATTTCTGCGGAACTCGCTACGCTCAAACAGTCCTCGAAATCGCTCAATCGAAAGCTCTCTTACTAAGTGTTCGCCTTAATGTTTTGTCATATTCCTCTCACGGGATTCTATATTATTTTAACACTTTACATACATCTGCTTCCAAATATGGATTTATGCAATTTATAAATCCGGCCTGCTTTAACATATCGGAGAGTTCAGTCGCAACAGTTTCCGTCATCGTTACAACTTTGTCTTTAAGATTGAGCCGATTTGGTTGGTACTTCGTCCCTACCCAGGCTTCTGACGTAATCTCCGTCTCCGCAAGTTCCTTTAATCTAGATGCAATCACATCATCTTCGTCAATCTCTGTAAGCGCCCTATACGTCCACTTGTAATACGGCGGATAGACACGCTTTAACAAAAACGTAAGCTTCATCGCCGCATCCAAACCCTTAGCCTTGCAAAGATTTGCCGCAACTATATCGCCACGCGTCATACACCTCGCATAATTTACCTGCAACGCCGCAGAAAACTCATGCATCGCCATTGCTATCATCTCACGCCAAATATTATCCGGATAATAATCAAGAAGCATCCTTCTATAATTACTGAATATTCCAAGATCATCGCGAAACACTTCCCCGTTTACCGCAGTCGCAAGACATATATGATCAAGTTTTCTCCACTCTTCATCAGTTAATGTACAAGAATTTATATTACAATCTATCCGCAAGATATTCGAATAAAAGTCATGTATCGTCATTACACCGCGACGCTCACGCAATCTATCGGTACAAAAGGAACGCTCTTTACTGTCTACTATCTCATTATACTTAATCGATAAAAGATTCCCGATTTCATACATATCTTCATCTGTAAGCCAAAGACACACACCCGTCCCAAAATCATGGTCACGCGATATCACGTCATCATATCCGAATGAATCAGACCCTTCGCCCGCGATTCCCACTGCAATCCTATCCTCATACTTTGGGAACCCGGTATGTATCATATCCGCGATATATTCATCATAAAATCCTCTGTTATTCTGCCATGCGTTTTCTTTATTCATAGTAAAGCCTTTTATTTTTAATCTTATACGTCCAGGATTATTTCGTCAATCCTACGCTTTCTTTCGTAACGCCCCGACTCCTGCGGCCAATACACCCGTAAGTAACATGTCCGGTAACGTACAGCCGACCGGAATATCGACCTTCATTAAGCATCTATAAATTATAAAGCCAACAACAAATATTATAAGATTCAAGAAATCAAACTTCTTATCATCCTTTTCCCTCTTAAAGATAAAGTAATCAACGATCTCAATTGCAATCATCGGTGCAAATACAGAACCGATAAAGTATAAGAACTCCGTAATATCATATAATGGGAAGAATATTGCAAGAACCACACCTAACACCGTAGTTACTATCGCAATCATCTTACCGCTTACCTTAGAATAAATAGACTCACTCGAAATTCCCGCAGAATATGCATCGAGGAATGTAGTTGTAACTGTAGAAAATACGATAATAAGAAGACCTGCAATTCCGACTCCGGCTTTAACCATAATCTTTGCAATATCAATCTCCGAGGTAAAAATGGCTGCCCCCATACCGATTACATACATAAACATACTGATAACTCCGTATACTATAGCGCTTACAGCCGTTGCCGCTACAGGCTTTTTAGCATCCTTTGTGTAATCACAGATTAACGGAAGCCACGAAAGCGGCATAGCTACGGACAGTTCTACCGCAGCGCCGAAAGACATGGTTTCTGTAACCTTTGCGCTAAAATCACCGTTCTTAAATATAACAACAAATAAAATAATAGACAGAACAAATAACGCACCCATAGCAACCGTATTTATCTTGCCCAGGTTTTTAATGCCGATAAGAAGCCACACGATTATTAGCGCGCCAATAACAATGCACCATAAGAAGTTAAACTTCTCTCCGCCCAATATCTCGCTTGCTGAAAGTGCTCCGTCGTAAATCATAATGCCCGTCCAACCGACAAGCTGAATTACATTAAGTACGCAAAATAAAAGTCCGCCAATCTTACCGAATGAAAGCTTACTCACCTCCATGGAACTTATACGAAGCTTTCCACCGATAACTCCCGCAAAGAAAAGCAATAAACATCCTATGATATGTCCTACGATTACCGCAAGTAATCCCTTCTTAAACCCTAACTCCGCAAGATACGTACCGGTCACAATCTCCGCGATTGAAACCGCCGCACCAAACCATATCAAACCATTCTCAAAAATACTCGTACGTCTTTCTTCCATTTCCCTTTAAGCCTCCTCATTAAAGTATCCGTTTAAATTAAAATTATGTGCCATAGGACCCTGACCTTTTCCCAAATCAAGCCCTGCAGCGAGCGCCCCCGAAATATACTTTTTTGCACGGCTTACAGACTCTTTTAAACAAAATCCCTTAGCAAGATTTGCCGCTATTGCAGACGATAAAGTACATCCCGTGCCGTGTGTATTGTCGTTATCAATCCTTTCGCCCTTAAACCAGGTAAAAGCGCCCGACTCATACAACAAATCATTCGCTGTAGATACGGCGTGTCCGCCTTTAAGCAATACCGAAACACCCATTTCCCCGCCGATTCTACGAGCTGCAGTTTCCATATCGCTTTCAGATTCTATCTTCATACCAGATAAAATCTCCGCCTCAGGAATATTAGGTGTTATCACATTCGCAAGCGGAATGAGTTTATTTACAAGTGTACTTACCGCATCCTCCTTTAAAAGTCTTGACCCGGACGTCGATACCATTACCGGATCTACGACAATGTTTTTCGCACTGTATTCATTTAAACTATCCGCAATTACTTCAATAAGTTCCGATGAAGATACCATACCAATCTTAACCGCATCAGGATAAATATCCGTAAATACCGCATCTATCTGTGCCTTTAAAAACTCCGGTGTCGCTTCCTGAATGTCTGTTACACCCATCGTGTTTTGCGCAGTTAAAGCCGTTATAGCGCTTTCGGCAAACACACCGTTCATAGTCATTGTCTTAATATCAGCCTGGATTCCCGCACCTCCGCTGCTATCGGAACCGGCTATAGTTAATGCAACTTTCATTTTATATATTCCCTTTTCATTTTTAATAAACAGTTGATTTCAAAATCAACCGATCGTTTCAATGATTCTTTCTTTTAAACGCATGCACGCGCCCGTTATATCTTTTTCCGCAAACACAGCACTTACCAAGGCCATTCCCGCGATTCCCGTATTCTCAAGTTCGCCCATATTTTCATAAGTGATTCCGCCTATTGCAACAACAGGAATCGGGACCGCACTTGTTATAGCACGTAACGTCTCTTTGGTCATAGGCACTGCATCCTTTTTAGTCGTACTTCCAAATACCGCACCGCTTCCCAGGTAATCTGCACCTGCTTCATATGCTTTAACTGCCTCTTCGACGTTATGTGCAGTTGCACCGATTATCATTGACTCCCCGGCAGTTTTGCGGATAAGTCTTATGTTACCGTCATCTTGTCCGATATGAACTCCTGCTGCCCCGACCTTTGTCGCAATAACAGGATTATCATTAATTATTAACGGTACCTTATACTCGCGGCATACTCCGTTTATTTCATATGCCTCCTCAAAAAACTCCTCATAAGAAAGATTTTTCTCGCGGAGCTGAATCATCGTAGCACCGCCCTCTATAGCCGCTTTTACCTCATCCTTTAACGCCTTGCCGTTAAGCCAGGTGCGGTCTGTTATCGCATACAAAATTAAAGATTCTCTATCTACTTTCATAATTTGCCCTAGCCTCTAACTCATCCCACGTCATACTGTGAATACTGTCAATAAGATAATTCCTGTATGACGCGTTACCATCCGCACTGCCCATGCGTTCAAATGCTACCTCGCCTGCAACATTAAATGTCACAACTGCGTTTAAAGTTGCAGACAAACTTTCCGTCTTTTGAACACCGATATATGCGGCAATCAAAGCGCCCATCATGCAACCGGTTCCCGTAACCTTGCTCATAATAGGATTACCGTTATTGCAAAGATATGTTACCGCGCCGTTTGTTATGATATCTTTCTTATCCGTAACCACTACGATGCAATTTAACGCTCTTGAAAGTAACGATGCGGATTCCTTTGTGTCATTACCGCGGGCACTATACATCTTTGATAAAGCGCCAAGTTCCGTGACATTGCACTTGATTACCGTTACTTTAACCCTCGATAATATCTCTTTTGCAAAATTGCGTCGAACGCTTGAAATCGCGATTCCTACCGGATCAAATACAACGGGAATGTTATATTTATTCGCTGTTTCTCCGGCCTTTATCATAGTTCCCACGCGATCAAAACCTGGAGTTCCAAGATTAAGTAAAAGCGCTTTACTTATACGCTCAATCTCATCTATTTCTTCTGTCATGTCGCTCATTATAGGCTTCGCATTGCATGCAAGAAGAAGATTTGCAGTATCATTCGCAGCTACATAATTTGTTATCGTATGCACGATTGGATTTGTATCATGCACCAACATTCTTATCTTACTTATCTCTTTCAATTTACGTTCCCATTCCTTTTAAACTATGCCATCTCGTCTGAGTTAAAATTTATTGCCTTAGACTTCTTTAAGGCAAAAATTATAACCGCGGAGATTACCGTACCTCCTACCGTCGAAATCAAAAACGGCAGGATATATGCGTAAAATGCGACCGCTCCGGCGCTTTGTCCCATAAAGAATATTGCCACAGGGTATGCCAATAAGCCTCCCAAAATTCCCGTTCCAATTACTTCCGCGATTAATGTAAACGGAATGTTTTTGGTCTTATGATAAGTAATTCCGCAAAGTAATGCTCCTACCATCGATCCCGGAAATGCCATAAGACTTCCGAGTCCTAAGATGTTACGAATGAGTGATGCGGTAAATGCAACTCCCACTCCGTAAAACGGTCCCAGGAACACTGCGCAAAATACATTCACCATGTGCTGCACCGGAGCACATTTGCTTCCCAATACCGGAAATGAGAATAGACTTCCCACAACCGCAACCGCGCACAACACTCCTGCCAGTGCAAGCTTTTTCGTATTTGTTCTTTTCATGCTTTTCACTCGTAATCTAATGATTACTTCTCCTTTCTTTTATAACCGGAAATTTGCCAAAGAATCGGCACTAAGAAGTTAAGAAGGATAAAAAAAGAGATATCCTTCGGATATCTCCCATAAACCATAGTAAATATAGACTCTTCCTACGGCGGCATTATCCGCATCAGGTAAAAGGGTCGAAGTTAACTTCCTCTCAGCCGCCTCGCAGCTCCCCCGGTTATTCTGTTCACAAGTACTGTTATAACACTTATTGATTTTTAAATCAATAGCAAGTATATAAGAAAACTTAGTGATTCCGATAAATTATTTCTTCAGTGACTTAAGATATGCCTTTCTCTGGTACATCTTCTTGTCGGCCTCCTCGAAAAGCTCTTTATAATGCTTTATTGTCTTAGGACTGTATACTGCCATACCACTGGAAAGAACCATTTTACCTGAAAGAGCATTCTCTTCCATGGCCGTCTCAAAATCGATTAACATCATGTTGCGGTTAGCGTAGTTATTACCCTCGATGAATACAGCAAATTCATCGCCGCCGTAGCGATATATATCGCAATTCTTGAAGTACTTATTCAATGTTGCGGCTGCGTCTCTTATATACTGATCTCCCGCTTCATGACCTAAGGTATCATTTATCTTCTTTAATTCATTAAGATCGCATACGATAAGGGCAAAGTTTTTGAGATTGCCTGCTGCCATCTTGTTGTTCTTCTTATTCCGGTCTTCCATATAAGCATGCTTGTTCTTTAGGCCGGTTAAAGAATCCGTATATGCCATAAGACGTGCGGAACCAAGTTCTTTCGTTCTGGCTTTGTCCTTGTTTATCAGGATTTCAAGCTCTTTTCTGTAATCATCCTTTGTGCCTTCAAGTACGAAAGTATGAAGCACGCAGGTCGTAAGAAGGCATCCCGCGGAATAATATGGAAGGAGCGGATTACCTGCCTGCAGAATAATAAATATCGCCATTACCATACCGGATACACCGATTGTACGATGACGGAAACGTTCCTTGTCGACCTTCGTTCTTCCCACAATCAAAATATATGCAGAAATCACGAAGAAAATAACAACCTGTATAATAAGAGTAATGAAACGAAGACTGTATGTTACGTACGTTCCGTCGCTCTTAAATTCAAACATCATAGGGTAAAATACATTGCCTAAAAGCACAAGGCTTTCGAATGTTAAGAATACGATACCGCAAGTTGAAACGATATTTCTAAACATCTTGTTTTTTTCGAGATACTCGGTAATATACTTAGTCCAGAAAAAAACGCTTAATGCCATCGAGACAAAAAACAGTACCGTCACTATATAACATAGGGTTTTTAATCCATTTTCATAAAGGAGTCCCCAAAGGATATCTGCCACATAGAATAAAAGAACACCAAAAAGGAAGCGGCGATAGGATTTATGCGCCGGAATGATATCGTCTTTATCAGCTTTTCTCCATACGTCAAAGTTAATGACTATGTGGACCAGCAAAGCCAGAATAGCAATACTTGAATAATCCATAATCACTTCCCCACAAATGCCGCATATTTAGTGTAAACCCCCTAACAGGGCATACATGCAGACTTCGTTAAGCGTATTATAAATATTTTTGTGTCAAATTGCAAACAATTACCGGTAATTTTCAGATATTTTTCACATATTGCGGCCAAAAAGTCTTGCTGCATCCATCATTGCGTGCATATTTGCTTCAGGCGTACCGATTGGCATCTGACATCCTGTGGTTAAGACATAGCCACACTTACAGTCATGACCGTCTTCTATGCATTTCTTGGCAGATTCCAAGACTTCCATTGGAGTGCCGTCTTTTACGATATCTACAGGCGGGACATTTCCCTGGATTGCCATAACAGGACCTAAAACCTCTTTGGCCTCTTTTATCGATTCTACGTTATCAAGACCGAAAAGTCCGATTCCGGTGGTCTTTAAATCTTCCCAAAGTCCGCGACTTGTTCCGCAAATATGTAATCCGCAGCCACGTCCGTGTGCCTTTATGAAATCGACGTTCTTCTTGAAATACGGATACGAGAACTCATGATACTGCTCAGGGCTTATCAAAGTCGTGGAACTTACGGGATCCGCAAAACCAATACCAACTTCCATGTCAATTAATTTTTCTATGTATTTATTATTGTTTTCTACGATAACATCCATTAGTTGTTTTATTTTATCAGGGCACTTAAGCATTCCCATTAAAAGCCACTCGGTGCCAAGAACCATAGCTGCTACGGTAAAAGGTCCTGTTACGGTGCCGCTTACAGGCACCTTATCACCAAGACGGTCTTTAACCATACGAAGACCTTTTAAGATTATCGGAAGTCTTCCGTCCTTTTCGACGTCGACGATTTTCGCATTATCTATCGTTTTAAGCGTAAGTGCAGGTGTTTTAAGCTGGGCCACATTCGTGTCGGTGTACTTAATTTCGGAACCCATGGCTTCTGCCATACCGCGAAGTGTCGTGGAAAGTCCGACTCCGTCACTCTTAAAAGTGTTGTATATATACTCTTCGAGCTCGCACATTTTCTCCGCTGAATGATAGTATTCCTTTATTCCGCAACCTATAAGTGGTGCCATGGTTTCGCCTGTATCAAGGCAACACTGTATGCGGTCGACACTCTTTCCTTCGCTTATAAGCCTATTTCTTTCAAACGGTGTAAGTTCATCTTCAGGAACCTTTAAACCGTTACCATAATCGCGAATGTATTTCATTAAGTATTTACTCCTTTAAACCCATGTTAGTTATCGCTTTTGATTTCTTGAATTCCAGGCTTTTTCAGCCATCATTTCTTTCATCTTTCTTACACAAGATGCAGCATCGGCAGAATATCCGTCAGCACCGATTTCATCGCAGAATTTCTGTGATACAGGGCCGCCGCCGATCATAACTTTAAAGCGATCACGAAGTCCTCTTTCTTTAAGATGCTCGACCACATCTTTCATTCCCTGCATGGTCGTCGTCATAAGGGTTGAAAGACAGATGAAATCCGCGTCAACTTCCACAGCTTTATCTATAAAATCGTCTATCGGAACGTCGCGTCCCATATCATATACTTCAAATCCGGCCGATTCGCACATGATTTTAACCAAATTCTTGCCTATATCGTGCGTATCGCCTTCGACTACACCGATTACAACTTTAACGAGCGTCGTCGCAACTTCCTTCTTTAAATGCGGTTTCAAAAGGTTTACGCCTTCATTTAACGCATATGAGGCTGTTAAAACTTCAGGTAAAAAGTACTCACCCGTTTCATAAAGGCGGCTTACTTCATCCATTCCTTTAATTAAGCCTTCGCGTATGATATCCGCAGCATCCAGGCCTTCATCCAAAGCCTTTTGACAATACTCCACTACGGTATCTTCTTCCATTTCGACTACGCCTTCGGCGATTTTTTCATATAATTCTTTTGTATCCATAGTTTAAAACCTCATACACTCCACGAAAAGTTGCTCATAGTTTTCGCTTTCCGCAAGTTCGAAATACTCGATTTCCTTCGCGAGCTTTTCCATTTCACTTCTTACCTTACCTGACATAAGTGCCATATACGCGCCGGTCTTAGATGTGTTACCGACATATTCAATTTTATTCTCAAGATCCTTCGGTAATAATCCGCTACCGGTCAACGCTTTTGCAGAAAGATGCGAACCGAACTGTCCCGCGATTATAACTTCGTCGATATCTTTATCTTCCATGTTGCACTTATTGACTAAAGTTCTAAAGCCCGAAAGAATTGCGCCCTTTGCAAGCTGTATCTGTCGCACGTCTTTTTGTGTAACAGATACGGTTTCCGCAAGTCTGCATCCGCTTCCCGATTCATCTTCTATAAGTAAATCTCTTCTTTTATCATCTTCAGAAAGCTTCGAAGACTTTACGAATGCGCCCGTAGGCTTTACGAGCTCGCTTCTTATAAGTTCCGACATAACTTCTAAGATTCCGCTTCCGCAGATGCCCTTAGGAGCTTCGTTACCGATTGTTGTGACTTTTGCTTTTCCCTCTTCTTTGTCAATCACTACGCTATCAATTGCGCCCGGAAGTGCAGGCATACCGCAGGTTATATTCATGCCCTCTAAAGCAGGTCCCGCCGCACACGAGCACGACACCATCTTGCCGTTTCCCGATAGAACCATCTCTCCGTTAGTTCCAATATCCAGGAAAAAGCTATTACCTTTTTTATTCTTTAAATCGCATACGTACGCGCCCGCTAAGATATCTCCGCCGATGTAGCCCGAAACTTGCGGAAGGGTATAAAGAGTAGCATCCTTACTTCCTACAAATCCGCTATCTACTGCATTTCTCGTTTGCGAATCTAAAAATATCGGCTTATACGGTGCTTTACCGATAGATCTTGCATCGACACCAAGCACCATGTGAGTCATTGTACAGTTACCCGCTATTGAGTAACTAATTATTTCGTTTACATCGATATTATTGGTTGCACAAAGCTTATTTACTTCGGCATTTATCGAATCGATGATTGCTTTTTTAAGGTCTGCTATTCCCTTGTCGCCTTCTTCAATTTCATATGTGATTCTCGTCAAAACATCCTGTCCATACGCTCTTTGCGCATTCATACAGGAGCTTTCTGCGATTATCTTCCCTGTTGAAAATTCTACAAGAGATAACGCAACCGTTGTCGTTCCTATATCTATCGCAACGCCATATCCGGTTAGATTACTATCCTTTTCAAAATCAGGTATATATCCCGACATAAGAACATTCATCGCGGTAGTATCGTTTTCGGTTTGAATCTCTATGTCGCCTAAAGCTTCTACCATACAGGAAAGTCTGATTCCGGACTCTATTTCGGATGACGTAAGCATTTTGCGCTCTGCCTCGGACATTTCCGATACATCACCGTTTAGAACTTTTACCTTGCACTTACCGCATGTACCCTTGCCGTTACAGGCATTGTTTACGTAGACTTTATTCTTTTGTAAGACTGCCAGAAGGTTCTCGCCGCTATTGCATTCTATTTTTTTACCGGTAGTGATATCTTTTATTTCAGGCATGACTCGCCTCCGTACTCCTTCGTTCCCGTAAGCACTGCCTGCACATTCTTTAACGGCGAGCCCATACCAAGGCCACACGCAGGAGAGATTATGTCCATACCCTGCGTAATGCAAAGCTTCGTCATCTGCTTTACTTTTTCTTCATCCTGACCTTCTATCGCATAAGTGCTGACGTTGCCCATGATGATTTTATCCTGCATATTCTTTCTTATATCCTTTAATCCAACAATCGCATCAAAGGAAAAAGCGTCGGAGTTTATCTCATTCGCCTCTGCCAAAACAGGCGTCATCTGGCCACAGATATGAACTATAACTATAACATCAGGGTGATTTTTCTTAATCCCTTCAACAAGATCGTTTAAGTACTTTACCGCAAATTCCTTAAAATACTTAGGGCCTAAGATTTCTCCCGTTGCAGAAGGATCCGCAATCATTATTACATCAGCACCACTATCTGCCATAGCACTTCCGAATTTTATAAGTTCATCCGTAATCTTACGCAAAAATTCATGACAAATATCGCCCTTTTTCCTCAAAGCCACATAAAACGGTGTAGAATCAATTAACGATGTTGCAATGGATACTGGGCCCGTCAAGTTACCTACAACAGGTACGTCGCTGTGGCGCTCTTTCAAAATCGAGATTGCTTTTAAAACTGCAAAAACTCTACCTTCGCTTAAATCGATTCGTTTAACATCCGTCGTTTCTTCGATTTTTTTATAAATGTACTCAACGACGCGCGGCTCTCTTTTATTATCGCCAAGGTCAATCTTGGAACCCATTCCTTCAAGCTCGACAGTCATGCAAAACGGCACGCCCATGTTTTCAAAGCAACCTTCCTTCCAGGCATACTCCGAGAGGTCGGCCATAGTTTTTGCATCCACATGCGCATCCCTAAAATTAAAACCGCCCTTCTCCAATAATTCTGTCGTTATATAGTTCATCATGCCGCCCGGGCATATGCATATCGGACGGTCATGCTCTTCTTTTTTTATTGTCGCTCTTATTCGTTCCAGACTATTCATCGCGTTCTCCGTTAATACGTCTTAAACCTTCCTCAAAGGACTTTTGCCTATTGAAATATCTAATAGAATTATAACACATTTTTATCTTTTTCACGCAATCCATTTTCCGTAAGCTCATATATTTTGTCGCATACTTCATCAATATACTTCCTATCATGCGAAATGCTTATAATTGCGCCTTGAAACTCTTTAAGCATTGCTCGTATAACAGGTCCCGAAAGCGGCGAAAAATTTCTTGTTGGCTCGTCAAGTATCAAAACATTCGCATCGGACATACTCATTTTAAGAAGTAATACCTTAGCTTTCTGGCCAACTGAAAGTTCCCTTATAGGATGCTCCATTTCGTCCGTAGTATATTTAAGCGCTCCGAGATACGTTCTTATCATCGTGTCTTCTTCCTTATCGCCCTTCTGCTTTAAAAACTCGACCGGTGTCATATTAAGCTCCAGGAGATCCTCATAGTTTTGCGGCATATACTGTACGTTTATGTCACTCCGCATTAGCATGTCACCAGCAAGCTTTCTTATGAATGTGGTTTTACCTGAACCGTTATTGCCGACTATACATATCTTCTCAGAGCCGCGGATTCTTAAAAAGACATCGGTAGAAAGTGCCCTTTCTTCACCTGTTTCTTCAGTTATTGAAAGTTTCGGAAGATCATACTCAACTACCGTCTTTCCATCAGGAATCTTTCTTTCCTTACCGCCAAGTTTAAAGAATATTGGGTTTTCTTCCTCAGGCATTTCAGTCATGTTTTCATCTTCGCGCTCGAAACGATGCGCCATAGATTTAACCACATGCATCTTTTTCTTTAAAAGACGTCCTTTAGAGTCTGACCCCCTCTTTTCCAGATTCTCCTGATAAAAGTCAACACTTTGATATATTCTTTTAAGCTTTTCATCGCGCTTTTTCTGCTCACGCCTGTCACTTAAAGCCTGTTCCTCCTGCTTATCCATCTTATTTCGACGCTCTCGCACATATTCAGAATACCCTGATTTTGCCACAGTATACCTGCTTTTTGTCTTTCTTCTTATCTGCTCGATATGAATCACCATATTTGCGGTATTCTCTATCAAAGTCTCATCATGCGATATAAAAAGCACTATACCCTGCCAGGAAGTAATTATTTCTTCCAAAAGCTCTAGTGTCGCTATATCAAGATCATTTGACGGTTCATCAAGCAAAAGCGCCGTAGGCTGCTCAATCATAATTCGCATAAGCTGCGCTTTTACCTTCTCGCCACCGGATAAAGTTGCCATACTCTGCGTTCTGTAGAAGAATTCCTCTTCTACCTTGTAATCACTTGCAAGCTTCGAAAGTTCCTTTGGGGACATGTCAAAAAAACCTTCGTTTTCAGAAAAAAACTCATACACCGTTTTTTCTTTATCTTCTTTTGGTAATTCCTGCGGAAGATATGCCAAATGCTCATTGCTTATGACTTTTTCGCCGCTGTAATCCATATAATCATCAATAAGTTCAGGATTATAAAGCCACTTGATAAGAGTAGACTTTCCATTACCTTCCTCACCGATAATTACCGCCTTGTCCCCCGCATTTAATACCAGATTAAAGCCTTCAAGTATTACTCTAAGATCTTTTCTATGTGTTAAAGTAAGGTTTTTAATCTGCATCATAACAACCATCCCCTTTCAACTTCTTCATTCGCCTAAAATCCGTTTTATCTTTGGAACTTCATCTTCATGCTTTCACGTTCCATGAGCTTATGCTTTTTCGCAATCTCTTTCATCTTGGCATAATTATTTACGGTATTCTCGCGATCTAAGCTTTTATACAGGTAAAAGCGCTTCTCGTTAAGCTTACCGCTCGCTATCGCTGCTTTAATCGCACATCCAGGCTCTGTATCGTGCTTGCAGTTTCTGAATTTGCACATTCCCTCAAGTTCAATTATATCTTCAAAGGTATCGGTGATTCCGTCATCTGCTCCGGCAAGTCCGATTTCACGCATTCCCGGAGTATCAATTACGTCCACACCGTTCTTTAAGTGTATAAGCTGTCTATGTGTTGTAGTATGCTTACCCGTCGAATCTGATTCTCTTATCTCATTTGTCTTCATTATCTCTTCGCCCGCTATAGTATTGATAAGTGTTGATTTTCCGGCGCCGGACGAACCCATAAGGCATATGGTTTTACCTTCTTCAAAATAAGTTTCAAGTTCTTCAAGTCCGATTCCATAGATTGATGAAACCGCATGAACTCTGATCTTATCTGAAATTTCTTCAACTTCTCTGACGTACCGCCCCGGGTTACTGCAAAGGTCGGACTTTGTAAGAATTACAATCGGTATTGCTTCGCCCTGAAGCGCTACGCTTACATACCTTGCAATTCTGTTGAAACTATAGTCTTCGTTTAAGGATGTCACTATAAAACAATAGTCGATGTTTGCCACCATATACTGCATTGTTGCGGTCTTCGCCTGGTCCGGGCGGCTTAAGACGTTACGGCGGTTTACTACATCGGCAATCATTGATTCACCGGACGGATTATAGATTAATTCTACAAAATCGCCGACAATCGGAAGGTTTTGTGCTTTTTCCTCATAAAATCTGCCCTTGAGTTTGGCATAAGCTTCCTTACCTTCATAGTCTACTATGAAGCTGTTTTTCCTGACTTCTATTACTCTTCCGAGTACTTTTTCTTCACTATTCATTTTCTTTTGTCTCCATTTCATTTTTACGTTTTAATGTTCACTACTGTATGGAGACCTCGGGGATTTTAAACGCGCACACGATTTAATCCGCGCAAGAATTATAAAAGCCGTGACTAAAAAGCCACGGCTACATATCAAATATTGATAAAACTAATCATTGTAATACTAACGTCAACATAGCAAACTTAGAATTACAATCCATAAACCGAGGTCATCATACTATATTCATTTACAATTCTCTTTGTCATTCCAATCATTGTACAATTACCTCGCTTTCTTTAAATTTCTAATACAAGACGCATTGTAGCAGATAGCCACGAAAACGTCAAGCGTAATTTTTATGCTCTTTGCTCTTCAGGCGGAAGAACACCTACTATTTTATCTGCATAGTCAAAATAATTATCCCTGCCTATCATATATTCAAGAATATCGGAAGTCTGCGCATCCGGATGATTAAAAATATAATCTGCCATCGCATTACAATTATCCTTTTCTTGCTTTGCATAATCAAGCACCGCAATCACAAAGTCAAAATACGAGTCGCTCACTGCAATTAACATTTCTTTTAATTCATTCATTTTACGCCCTCCTTTACTTTAACCTTCTACGAGAAATAAATTCATACTCATTAAAACCATAATTCTTAAAAGTATAAACATACGGACGATTATCTACGCCAAAAGAATAATGCACGGCTACTTTTCTATCCGCATATTTGGAATATAAAGTATTAATCTCACTAACTATTTTAGCGTACTCCCAACTATTGAGATATATCATATTACCTTCTTTCTTTCCAAGAAAAAAGCCTCTATAAATACATCTCTCCCGATATTTATATTATATCGTGCGAACGTTTGTTTGTCAATATTGTTTTTCTCTACAGCATCTCCATGAACGCGGAAATTCGTGTTTTAACCTGGCCTTCGTCGGCCTTGCGCTTTTGCCTCTTTTACCTTTAAAAATGAATTCTTTCGCTGCTCCGAAAATGTCTCACTCAATCCTGGATTGACTTAAAATACTCAAAATGATATCATTAAATTACAGTAATACACTTTGGAGGGGTTATTATGGAAAAGGAATATAAGAAGATTGCCGTCATCGGCTATTGCGGTAGCGGTAAATCTACATTGGCCGAACACTTGGGTAAAAAATACGGCTTAGAGTTTTTAAATCTCGATAAGAATCACTATCTTCCCGGCTGGGAAGTTCGCCCTGTTGATGAGGAAGTAAAATTATTGGACGACTTTTTGGCAGAGCATGAAAGCACAGGCTGGGTTATCGACGGTAACTATCCGAAGGTTGAGTTCGACCGCAGAATGGAAGAAGCAGACCTTATCGTATTCATGAACTTCAACCGTTTCGATTGCTTAAGACGTACATATCACAGATACGAGAAGAAGCTTAAAAAGGTTCGTGAGGCAAGCGTTCCGGGAACTTACGAGAAGTACGACAAAGAATACGTTAACTGGATTCTTTGGAACGGTCGTACAAGTGCCGCAAAGAAGCGTTACGCTTCCGTGATGGCTAAGTACCCTGAAAAGTCCGTATGCTTAAAGAATCAGCACGATCTTGATTCATTTAAGTCAGAGCACAACTTAGCATATTAAATTAATTACAAAATGCATAATTAAACCGATCAGCAGTAGTTTCTGTTGATCGGTTTATTTTTAGGAAACAGTTCTTATAATGAGATAAATGCGGCAAGGCTACCACGTTTAGCACCCATGATGCGATGCGAATAGAAAAGCGTCGGATTACATCTCGTACAGTAATCTGTAATCTCGATATTCTCTTCTTTTACCCCTGCCTCTAAAAGAGCTATCTTACATGCTTCCCAAAGGTTAAGCATGTATTTATTCTTATCTTCCGGATGCATGGTCGAAGGTCTTAAAATCTTACTGCTATCAGCTTCTCCGAAAGATTCTCTGAATGCTTCGGCAACATCGTCGCTTACTTCATAGCAATCCTTGCAGATACTCGGTGCTATACCGCAAAGTACGTCTTCAGGTTTTGTACCGAAGACTTCTTTCATCTTTTCTATCGTGACTTTACCGATCTTACCACAGGTTCCGCGCCATCCGGAATGTGAAAGTGCGACTACGCATTTCTCCGGATCATAGAAGAATAACGGCACACAGTCGGCGAAAGATGTTACAAGCGGAAGATCTTTCACATTGGTTACAAGGCCGTCTATGTCGTTAAATTCATTCGGCCTTATTATTCCGTTTCCCGCTTTTCCCTCGTCTATTACTATGACGTTTGTCGTATGTGTCTGCTTTGAAAAACACATGCGATTGTAATTCATATCAAGCGCCGTCGCTATTCTTTTAAAATTCTCGCGGACGTTTTCGTCACTGTCGCCACGGTTAAATCCCAAGTTTAACGACTCGTATACGCCGGTACTTACTCCGCCGAGTCTCGTCGAGAATCCGTGCTTTATTCCCGCCGTTTCAAAAAGCGAAAACGTCATATAAGTCACGCCGTTTTTTGTAACTTTATTCATGTGCTTTTGCCTAGAATCCTAAATTATCGTTAACGAGTATTACGTGTATTCTGTCTGCATGACGGGAATATCTTGTAATAAGGAACTGACAGCAAATCGTGTCAGGAGACTTGCAGTTCATACATGAACCTGTCTTTGAACACGGTGTTTGAAGTCCGAATCTCTGCGCATTTATAGGTGCAGCAACGTTTCTTGCACGCTTCATTGCACTGTCGACATCTTTACAAATCTTATTCATTCCAACGATGAAGAGAACTTTCTTCGGGCCGTGCGCAATTGCAGATACACGATTTGCGTTTCCATCGATATTAATTAAAACGCCATCCTCTGTCATTGCGTTAACCGATGAAAGGAAAAAGTCTACGTCATATGCTTTGAGCATTGCCGCACGCTTATCTTCTGCAGCGTCCCTATCGATAAACTCATAGTTTCCGTCCATAAGTGCCTGTACAAGACCGATTTCACGCACACTTACTGCTCCGCCCATAGTTGCGGATGAACCTTCAGGGATAAGATCAAGTGCTATCTTAAGAGCTTCCTCGCGGTCTGCCGCATAATAGCCCTTCATGTTTCTTGACTCAAGACCCTTAATAACTTCCTTTGCCAAAAGCTCATTACGTTGTGTTATCATCTTATTCATTGCATTCCCTCCTATTTGAAGCTAAACTTATGATTCTATTTTCTCACATATGAATACGATTATCCATAAAAACTTATTAAATCAAAACTACTTTGAAATAAACGCGATTGTTTCCACCTGGAAGGTGTTTGCGAACATATCTACTGCGCACATGCGGGAAACCTTATAGCCGCGGGCCTGAAGGACTTTTAAGTCACGTGCAAGACTCGTCGGTTTACAGCTTATGTAAATCATTCTGTCTACGTTATAATCTATTATCTTTTCCAATGCCTTTGGATGAATACCGTCACGCGGAGGATCAAGCACTATAAAATCAGGCTTTTCGGGCACATCATCAAGTGCTTTTAATACATCACCCGCGATAAACTCGCAATTTGTAAGGCCGTTTAACTTAGCGTTTACTTTTGCAGCTTCTACCGCTTCTTCTACAATCTCGACACCTATAACCTTACCTGCCGCAGGAGAAAGTACCTGTGCTATGGTTCCGGTTCCGGAATAAAGATCATAAACGGTTGCACCTTCTTTTATCGCATCTCCGATAAATTCACGCGCTGTAGAATATAAAACTTCCGCACCCAGAGAATTTGTCTGGAAGAACGAAAACGGTGATATCTTAAATCGAAGTCCCAGTAACTCTTCAAAGAAATGATCCGTTCCATATAAAATATCCGTACCTTCATCATTTATCGTATCGGCTACACCGTCATTCTTTGTATGAAGAATCGATACAAACTTACCATCCAATGTGAGGCTTAAAAGACAATCCTTATATGCATTTAACATTGCACATTCATCAGCATATCCAGACTCGAAATTCATAGAAGATGTCGTTACAAGATCGACTAAAATCTCACCAGTAGCCTTAGCTTTACGTACAAGTAAATGTCTTAAATATCCCTCATGTCTCACTTTATGGAAGTAAGTTGCATTAACTCCCCTAAAGAACATAAGTGTCTCATGCAATATCTTCCTATAATCTTCATCTATAATCTTACAGTTTAACACCGGTACAACATCATAGAAACTTCCCCTTTTATGCATGCCAAGAGAAAGTGGTCCATCTTTATAAAGATCACCAAATGAAAACTCCATCTTATTTCTATACTCAAACTGAGAAGGGCTTCTTTTTACGCCTTCCCAAACCTTTGAGAAAGCACCTTCCGGCAATACACCTTCGAATATCTCACGAAGCTGTCTTTCCTTTAAAGCAATTTGGTCTTCATAGCTTAAATTCTGATAAGTACATCCGCCGCACTCATTAAAGTGTTCGCATGAAGGCGGCACAATTTCGTTATCAGCATGCTTTATTACTTCTAGAATATCGCCTTCCATTACGCCGTGGCGCTTTTTAGTCACACGCACTTTAACTTCTTGTCCAACGATTCCGTTTTTGGTATATATCACGTCGCCGTCAGAATTTACGACCTCGCACTTATTCGGAAAACTTATATGCTTTATGATTCCTTCTGTAATGTCACCCTTTTTCAATATCAAATCCTCATTTCCCTGTCTAAATCAAAAACTATAATCCTAAAAAATAACCCCGGACTCGTAAAAACGAACCCGGGGTCTTTCATCATAATGTTAAGTCAAGCCTTACTGCTCGTCATCCTCATCATCTTCATCGAAGAAATCGTCATCAAATTCATCTTCGAATTCATCTTCGAAATCATCTAAATAATCAGGAGCGAAGAAGCGATATGCTGCATAAGCGATACCTGCGATAGCGCAAATTGCACCGATAACTGCAAGTACTACAAGCCATGTGTGTTTCTTCTTTTCTTTAACTTCCTCTTTGTGTAAGAGTTCACCGATCTTTGAGTTTGTTAATAACTCTTCTAATTTCTTTGTATTCATAAGTCACTTCTCCTTTTCTATAATTATTGAATCAAAAGCTCATTTCACCTAATAAGTATAACACAAGGTTTTAAATATACCAACAATTATATGAAAATTCACGCATTTTTTATATTTTCTTTTAGGTAAAAGCGCGCCCCACTACACCTTCTTAAGCTTTGCAAACGACGCAAACATCTTTCTTACGCCTGCTGTATCAAACTCTACGGAAACCTCGTAATCTCTGCCACCGTCGGTAATGGAAAGCACCGTGCCTTCGCCAAACTTGATATGACGAACTCTGTCTCCGACGCCGTATTCCAAACCGCCGTCAACCGTTCCCATATCTTTACCGGTCTTCATTGAAGAAAGTGCAGCTTTCGCACTGCTTGAAGTCATCGAAGAATACGCTTTCATCGTATCAAGGAATGAATTCTTCTTCCAGCCTTCTTTCGCTTTCTTAAACTCACTTACATTATTAAAGACTTCATCGTCTTCAGTCTTATATTTCTTAAAGTATCCCGTAATCACTTCTTCCGGAATCTCTTTTATAAATCTCGAAACACTGCTGTAATTAGTCTCACCGCGTATCATTCTTGCTCTTGCCGCAGTCATTACCAAATTCTTCTTTGCGCGGGTTATACCAACGTAACAAAGACGACGTTCTTCTTCAAGTTCGTCCTTATCTCCGTCTATTATCGTCATATTCGAAGGGAAAAGTCCGTCTTCCATGCCCGACATATAGACATTATCAAATTCCAGGCCCTTCGCACCATGAAGCGTCATCAAAACCGTATAGTCGGAATTTTCATCAAGTCCGTCAATATCCGCAATTAGCGCAACTTCTTCCAAAAGTCCCGAAAGTGTAGGATTCTCGTTTCTTTCTTCGTAATCTACAACCTTCGAAATAAATTCGTCTATATTGTCGATACGTTCCTTCGCTTCGTCAGTTCCTTCCGCTACAAGATCATCCACATACCCCGTCTCTTCAAGTAACTTCTCCAAAATCATACTTATCGGTGCCGTACCGTTCATTCCGCGAAGCTTCCCGATTAAAGCCGTAAAAGGAGCAATCTTTTTTGCAGCCGCACCGATTCCCGGAACTATATCACAATCAACCAACGCGTCATAAAAACTTATGTCATTTTGAATCGCAAAATCCGCAACTCTATTCTCAGATGTCTGTCCGATACCACGCTTTGGTACATTTAAGATACGACGTACCGCAACATCATCCTTACCATTATCTATAGTCTTAAGATATGCCAGGATATCCTTGATTTCTTTTCTTGAATAGAAGTTAACTCCGCCTACCAATTTATAAGGAATACCTCGTGCCACGAACTTCTCTTCCAAAATACGTGACTGTGCATTGGTTCTGTAGAGCACCGCACAATCCTTATACGCGCACTCTCCCTTACCGACACGTCCCGCTATATCCGATACAATAAACGACGCTTCATCTAACGCGTTATCAAATTGCTCGAATTTAATCTTTGAACCTTCCTCATGCTCGGTCCAAAGTTTCTTTACTTTACGTCCTGTATTATTTGCAATTACACCGTTTGCCGCATTTAATATATTCTTGGTTGAACGGTAGTTTTGCTCTAACTTTATCACCGTAGCATCAGGATATACCTTCTCAAAATCAAGGATGTTCCGGATATTCGCGCCACGGAATTTATAAATAGACTGATCGTCGTCACCTACCACGCAAAGATTCTTATATCTTCCCGCAAGAAGCTCTATAAGTTTAAACTGTGCGGTATTGGTATCCTGATACTCATCGACCATTATATACTGAAAACGCTCCTGATAAGAGCCACGCACTTCATCATCGACAGATAAAAGCTTTACCGTATTCATGATAAGGTCGTCGAAATCCATCGCATTATTCTTCTTTAAAGACTTCTGGTACTCTTCATAGATATCCGCAAGCTTATTAAGCCTATAGTCTCCGCCCGCATCAAACCTATACGAATCGTAATCTATAAGCTCGTTTTTAGCAGAAGAAATCGCATTAAGGCACGCCTTCTCCTTAAACATCTTATCATCGATTTGAAGGCGCTTTAAAACTTCCTTCATTAGAGTCTTCGAATCGTCGGTATCATATATGGAAAAATCCGTATCATATCCGATTCTGTCTGCGAATCTGCGAAGTATACGCACGCACATGGCATGGAATGTCATAACCCACATACCCTCGGACCCATGACCTACCATGTCATCGATACGCTCTCTCATCTCGCGCGCCGCTTTATTTGTAAACGTAATCGCCAGGATGTTATACGGATTAACGAACCGTTCCTTTATTAAATAAGCAGTCCTGTTCGTTAAAACACGAGTCTTTCCCGATCCCGCACCTGCTAAGATTAAAACCGGCCCTTCCGTAGTATATACGCCCTTTTGCTGTTCTTTATTTAAATCCTGTGTAAGTACCATATCTTCCCCATCTAAAATCATCCATTTAGGTAAAAGTGCATAGCTTTTACCTAACTAATATGGTAACATATGTTCGATATTTAATCAATTATTATTTATTTAATATCACTTTTCCTTGTCATGTAGTAATTAATACCGTATAATCTAGAATGGAAACTTTAAAAGAAACGAAGGTGAAAACATTGCCTAAGAAAACAAACGAAGAATCTGTCTCTATCACACTTGATGACATAATGAATATGATGGAAAAGGATATCTCCATTCCGGTCGAAGAATTTCCGAATATCGACCTTTATATGGACCAGCTTACAACCTTCATGAATAAAAACTTAGAGTCAGCAAAAAGAAACGACGACGATAAGATTCTTACTAAAACAATGATAAATAACTATGCGAAGTGCGGGCTTTTGCCTCCTCCTGATAAAAAGTTATATACAAAGTCCCACCTTATAAGCCTTACCTTCATCTACTATCTTAAGAATATCTTATCGATAAACGACATAAAGAAGGTTTTAGATCCTTTATATCTTAACTTCTTTAACAACGAAGAATTCAAGATGGAGGACGTTTACAAAGAAGTCTTTTCATATGCGCCAAGCGGGCTTGATTTAATGCGTGAAGATGTTTCACGCCAGGTTGAATTAAGTCATGAGATGTTTAAAGATGCGCCGAAGGATAAAAAAGAATTTCTTCAAACCTTTGCACTTTTATGCGAAATATCGTACAGTATATATATAAGAAAACACCTTTTGGAGAGCATTATCGATTCACTGCCTAGCATCGATATAAAGAAGCTCGAGAAGGAAGCCAAAGAAAAAGAGGTCAAAGCAAAAAAAGAAAAGGCCGAAAAAGAAAAAAAGAAGAAATAACGCGTAAGTAATATAGAAACCGCGCGATTGGAGTATCAAAATGACAAGCCTGACAAAAAAAGCTATCAAAGCTGCATTCCTTGAACTACTTGGGGACAGACCGCTTAGCCAGATCACCGTCAAGGACATTGTAGACCGTTGCGGCATCAACCGCAATTCATTCTATTACCACTTCCAGGATATCCTGACACTTATCGAGGAAATCGCTATGGAAGAAACAGACAAGATTATCATGGAGCATCCGACAGTTGATTCCATGGAGATTGGATTTAACATTGCAATCGAATTCATGAAGCAGCACCGCACAGAGATTTTACATATCTATAACTCGGTTAACCGGGACATTTTCGAACAATACCTCTGGCGAGTTGCAGACCATGTCGTAGCAATGTTCGGAGAGACCGCCTTTAAAGATAAGACTATCTCCGACTACGATAAAGAAGTTATCACTGCATTTTACAGATGTCAGTGCTTCGGCGTTGCCATAAACTGGCTGCAAAACGGCGTACACGACGACATCCAGGATAGAATTCTTAGAATCTGCGAACTCCAAAAAGGAATGATTGAAGAAATGATTAACCGTTGCGCTATTTAATTTCTTAATCTTGAACAAATTATTAAAGTACTAGACAATTTTAACCCCGTGCCTAAAATTTGGGCACGGGGTCTTATTTTGTCCATTGAG
>JAFRZM010000052.1 GCA_017442585.1 Lachnospiraceae bacterium
GATTAAAAATACAAAAATCGGTGAAGGGCTCACAATAATTGCGGGTCCTTGCTCTGTTGAATCCGAAGACCAGATAATAAGAATTGCAAAAGCGGTTAAAGAAAACGGCGCAACTGTTCTTCGCGGTGGAACATTTAAGCCGAGGACATCGCCCTATTCTTTCCAGGGACTTGGCAAAGAAGGCATGAAGTATTTAATCGAAGCAAAGAAAGAAACGGGTCTTCCTGTAGTTACGGAGATTATGGATATAAGGGAGCTTCCTTTATATGATGACGTAGATATAATTCAGGTTGGCGCGAGAAATATGCAAAACTATACTCTTTTAAAAGAACTTGGATCTATTAATAAGCCTATCCTTTTAAAGCGCGGCATGGCAGCGACATATGAGGAACTCCTCCTTTCTGCAGAATATATAATGTCAAAAGGAAATGAAAAAGTAATTCTTTGCGAGCGCGGAATAAGGACATTTGAGACATATACGAGAAATACGCTCGATATAGCTTGTGTGCCGGTGATAAAGAAGAAATCTCATCTGCCTATACTTGTTGACGCAAGCCACGGAACAGGAAGATTTGATCTTATTGAACCGTTATCTCTGGCTGCTGTTGCTGCAGGGGCCGACGGAATAATGGTAGAAGTTCATGATAATCCTGATGAAGCGCTTTCTGACGGACCTCAGTCACTTATGATAGAACGTTTCAGTAAGATGATGAAAAAGATAAAAGCGCTCGAGGAACTGAGAAAAGAAGACTAAAACTTAAACCGGGGAGCATATATGTATAGAGTAAGAGTTGATATCAATGACGGATATGATGTTATCATAGGAAATAATCTTAACGGAGAAATTGCGTCTTTTTTAGAGAAGATTACATTTACCGGTAAGATTGCAATAATAACCGACGATGTTGTATCAGCTCTTTATTTAAAACTGTTTTATGATAATTTGATGTCAAACGGATTTAACGTTAAGACCTTCCAATTAATGCATGGAGAAAGTCAGAAGAACCTTTCTATGTACGAGAAAATTGCAGGATTTTTAATTCATAACGAATTTACCAGAGATGATTTAATCATTGCTCTCGGTGGTGGAGTTGTAGGTGATATTGCAGGATTTGCTGCAGCTACTTTCATGCGGGGAATCAGATTTATCAATGTTCCGACAACTTTGTTATCCATGGTGGATGCAAGTGTCGGAGGGAAAAATGCCATAGACGTAAATGGTATTAAGAATATAATCGGAACATTCTATCAACCGATTGCATGCTTTACCGATCTTGATTATTTAAAGACCTTAGATGAGAAAGAATTTGCCTGCGGAATGGCAGAAATTATCAAGATGTCAGTCTTAAAAGGTGGAAGATTTCACAAAATTGTTTCTTTGTATTTAGATAAAAGAGATGAAAAAACGCTCGAAGAAATTATATATTTATCAATAGAAGGCAAAAACGAATATGTAACAGCTGATGAAAAGGAAAAAGGCGTGAGAACTTTCCTTAACCTCGGACATACCGTGGGGCATGCGATCGAAAAGTGCTCAGATTATAGAATAAGTCACGGCGAAGCGGTTTCAATAGGCTTAAATCAGATTTTGAATATATCAAAGCATTGCACGAATATAAATGAAGAAACGAAAAATTTAATCAGGAATTTATTAATTAAAGCCGGACTTCCGGTAGATATTCCGGGTGATTTAACCGTGGAACACATATTTGAAGCTGTAAGAAGTGATAAAAAGCGTCATGGTGATACCGTATCACTGATTCTTGTAAATGATATCGGAGATTGTATCATAAAGGCGATTGCAATAGAAGAATTAAAGGACTTATTGGAAAAGGAGGCGGCTTATGAAAGTAACAGTTAAACCGGGAAAGATATCCGGAGATATCAAAGTAATTTCATCAAAGTCATATGCACATAGATTTATAATAGCTGCCGCACTTTCTGATGAGCCGACGAAAATTTCAAATGTAAGTGACGCAGAGGATGTTTTAACAACCATAGAGGCTGTAAAGGCTTTGGGTGCAAAGGTGGAAAAAGCAGGCGACGATGTTGTTGTTACTCCGATAGATAAAACTAAGCTCAGCGATACTGTAATAAAGATACATTGTAATGAATCTGGCAGCACACTTAGGTTCTTGATGCCTATAGTTGCCGCAATAACCAACGACGCAGTTTTTTATGCAAAAGGGCGATTACCTCTCCGCCCGATATATGGTTTAAAGGCGGCGCTTTCATCTCACGGAAAAGAATTTTCCATGGAATTATGCAAAGAGGATCTTTTAAACGAAGAGAACCTGGGTGATACCGATGGCTTCGATGAAGAAGTGATGCTTTTCAGAATGCAGGGTACGTTAACCGGCGGAAAGTATGAACTTCCGGGTGACGTAAGTTCACAGTATGTATCCGGCTTGCTGATGGGCCTGCCATTATTAAATGAAGATTCAACAATTGAACTAACTACTCAATTACAGTCGATAAACTATGTGGAGATGACCAGACAGGTTCTTTTCAGATTCGATGTCGATACTGATGTAATGTGTGGCTCTATGATGGGGTATTCTGTACCGGGAAATCTTAAGTATAAGACACCGAGAGTTTTATCGGTTAATTGTGACTGGTCTAATGCGGCGTTTTTTATATGCTTGAATGAACTTTTTAACGAAAGCGTCGTGACAATAAAGAACATGGATTATGATTTTCTTCAGGGTGACTCTTGTGTAACAAGACTAATATCAATGTTCCACGATAAGAGGAAACGTGTAATAGATATAAAGAACATTCCGGATATGCTTCCGCCTTTGTCTGTTGTCGCCGCGTGCAAGGAGGGAATTACCGAATTCGTGGACGGTAAACGCTTAAGATTTAAGGAAAGCGACAGACTTTTTTCTACTGTTAATATGATTAATTCGCTCGGAGGATGTGCGAAAGAGACGGAAAGTGGTATAATGGTAGAAGGAACAGGATTAAAAGGCGGAATCGTTAATGCATTTAGAGATCATAGAATCGTTATGGCAGCGGCAATTGCAGGCCTTGTCGCAAAGGGAGATGTGGTCATCGAAGAGGCAGAAGCGGTGAAGAAGTCTTACCCGTCATTTTTCGAGGAACTCAAAAGACTCGGGGCAAAGATATCCGTTAAAGAATGAGTTAAGGAGTCTTAAGTGGAACTTAAAGATTTAAGAGAAAAAATTGACAGTATAGATGACGAACTGGTGGAGCTTTTGCTTGAGAGACTTGAGGTTTCACGTAAGGTCGCTGATATAAAGGCATTAAAAAACATGCCGGTATTTAATCCCGAAAGGGAAAAAGAAATACTGGATGAAATAAAAGATAAAACAGGTGAGAATGCAAAATATATTCTCCCTATCATTGAAACTATACTTAAGACATCAAAGGAATTACAGGAAGACGCACTCAAAGAAAGAAAAGGAAGATGATTATGGGAATTATCTGTGGATTACTTGGAGCAAATTTAGCGGGCAGTTTTTCGAGAGACATTCATGAGATGTTTGGTGCTACCAATTACCGTTATTATGAGATGCCGGAGGAAAAACTTGATGAGTTCTTTAAGAATCGCGAGTTTCACGGCATTAATGTCACTATGCCTTATAAGACTGAGGTTATGAAATACCTTGATTATATTGATGATGAGGCAAAGGCCGTAGGTAGCGTTAATACCATAATCAAAGACGAGGAAGGCAAGCTTAAAGGGTATAATACCGATGTTTATGGTTTTGAAAAAGCCTGGGATAGGGCAGAGTTTTTTGTTCACGGTAAGAAAGTTTTAATTCTTGGTACAGGCGGAGCGTCTAAAGCCGTAGAGTATGTACTTAAGAACAAGAATGCCGGCAAGGTAGTCAAGATATCAAGAACCGGCGAAGATAATTACGAGAACCTTGATAAGCATTACGATGCTGATTTTATAGTAAATGCAACTCCGGTGGGAATGGAGCCGTTCGAGGATGAGACTCCGGTAGATCTTAAGCTTTTCCCTAATTTACGGGGAGTTTTCGACCTTATATATAATCCGTTAAGAACAGAGCTTATCCTTAACGCGGAAGAGCTTAACATCCCTTGTATGACGGGCCTTTATATGCTTGTAGCACAGGCAAAGCGCGCCGATGAACTTTTCAGTGGCGGAACAATTGACGATAGAAAGATAGATTCTGTATACAATGCGGTGAAGAGAAATAAACGCAATCTCGTTCTTGTGGGTATGCCGGGATCAGGCAAAAGCACGATAGGTCAGGTTTTTGCAAAAGAATTCGGGCTTAGATTCTACGATACGGATCAGATGATTTATGAGCTTACGGGCAAGACACCTGAAGATATATTGAATGCCGACGGAGAAGAAGTGTTTAGAACACTGGAACTGGAACTTATAAAACAGCTTCTCGAAGAAGAAAATGCGGTTATTGCGACCGGTGGCGGTGTTGTGACAATAGACATGGGCCATCATACAATAAAGCATGGTTCATGCGTGGTTTATATAAAGCGTGCTTTGGATGAGCTTGACCTTAAGGGAAGACCGTTGTCGAAGAAGAAAGGTATAGAGGCAATTTATAACGAACGTAAGGATTTATATGAGCGTTTCTCGGATACGGTTATAGCAAACGATTCGACGATAGATGATGCCGTTGAAAGGATAACGGACCTTTTGAAGATCACCTAGTAAATATTACTAATCGGGCTTAGGAATTAAGCCCGATTTTTTACGTTTAATTGCTTGATAATAATGGCATTGTAATGATATACTTTATAAGGGTTTTTGTGAGTTTCTACTAATTGATAAAGAGGTTTAAGAAATGGAAAGCTACAAGAAAGAATTTATTGAATTTATGGTTGACTGCGGAGTGCTGAAATTCGGCGATTTCGTAACAAAAAGCGGAAGGAAGACACCGTTTTTTGTAAACACCGGTTTTTACAGAACGGGTGCGGCAATGAAAAAGCTTGGTCAGTACTATGCAAAAGCGATAAATGAGAAATACGGAACGGATTTCGACATATTATTCGGACCGGCATATAAGGGCATACCGCTTACGGTTGCAACAACTATGGAGTTATCCGAGCTTTACGATGCGGATGTTAAGTATTGCTCAAACAGAAAAGAAGAAAAAGATCACGGTGATAAGGGAATCCTTCTTGGAAGCCCTATAGAAGACGGTAACAAGGTAGTTATTATCGAAGACGTTACGACGGCAGGAACTTCAATTGCAGAGACTGTCCCGATTATAAAAGCACAGGCAGATGCCAAAATTATCGGACTTATGGTATCTGTTGACAGAATGGAGCGCGGCACCGGTGAAAAAAGCGCTCTTTCAGAGATTGAAGAAAAGTACGGATTTAAGACGGCTGCGATTGTTACAATGGCAGAAGTTATAGAGCATCTTTATAACAAACCGTATAACGGCAAGGTTTATATTGATGATACAATCAAGAAAGCAATCGATGCTTATTATGAGCAGTACGGAGCAAGATAATGCAACAGGTCAAAGTTAAAAAAAGAAGAGAACGTGCTAAGTTTTCGGGACGTACGCATTCTAAAAACGGAATCACGTCATTCTCGACAGGTATTATTCTGGCGGTTTTGCTTGTTATGCTTATTGATTATACATTTGCGATAGCAGGCACTGCGTCACTTTATATCGGTAGTGCGGGAATTTTAATCGCACTTTTGTCAATTGTGGGTTTCGTGTTTGGCATTCGTGGACTTAAGGAAGAAGACGTATATAAGATTTCATCCTTGTTAGGAACGTTGCTTAATGCGTTGGTGTTTGCGGCTCTTGTCGCGATATTTGTATCGGGTATACTAAATTAATCATAAATACACATAAAAGGAAAGGCATTGGATTTTAAAATGGGTTTCAGAGAAGAATTAAAGAAAGACAATGAGTTATTAAAAGAACGTACAGAGCTTGTAGTAGAGCGTGTGCGTAAAATTGCTACGGAGAATACCGTAGAAGATAAATACGTAGATGTATTTAGAAAGATTGCAGAGCGTGTGGAAGTTATCGAAGAGTTATACGATCTTGCAAATTCAGACAAGCTTTCCAAGATGGAAAGAAAAGATCTTGAAGAATTAAATAAGCGTTTATTTAATAATGTAGATGAGAAGAATTATTCCAACTGTTATGGTAATCCAAAGTACGCAGTTGATAAATTCGGTGAAATGGGCAAGATTTTATCTCACCTTTATTTTTCAATCGACACATTAAAGACAGCAGCGATAAATGGTTTCAGAGAGAAGATTACAATCTACGAAGAGCTTTTTGTTGCAATCTACAATCGTTTTGAGGAAAAAGATAACGACCTTGAAGCTATCTCAGATGTTATAACAGAGTTCTATCACGACAATTCCGAGATTATATCGGAGCTTTCACAACGTGAGTCATACGATCCTGAAGGTTGTGTATACAACGAGATTTTAAAAACAGCAGATTTAAATGATCTTCGTTATCTTTACAGATTCGGTAAGAACGTTACAGATAATGAGATTAAGACAGCAGAGTTTATTAACTCACTTCCTGAAAAAGATGTGCGCGACATGGCACATACAATGGTTGACGGATTCTTTGTGGGTTATTCCAAGATTGGTAAGGATATTCACAAGAAGAAGTACATTCAGCTTTATTATGCTTTAGGTTTTGAGCGTATGGTAAGATTCGCAATCGAAGAGATTGAAAAGGAAGGCTTACACTGCGTTGCTTCATCACCTAGACTTATGTCTACGGAATCTAACCGTCAGTACGGTTATGATCATAAGGACGACAGAGCACTTTATCTTGATAAAGCATATATCGAGAGAATGACTGAAACTACAAAGGCAGCATTCGAAAAGGTTAAAGATTTTGCTTGCTTCTGTGCAGGTCCTGCATGCATCGAAACATTCGGTGAGAAGGAATTCAATCCTGAGAACAAGAAGGAAGCTTGTCATTACGACGATAAGCAGAAGAAGCTTTCTGTAGCTTTAAACAGCGCGATAATGCAGATTTATACACAGTATGTAAATCCGGAAGAAAGAAGCTTTACAATTATAGCTTATCCGATTCCTGAAATCGGACCAAAGTTCAATGAAATCTTTAAGGCAACAGTTGAGGTAAATACACTTGACGCAAAGCTTTACGAAGACATTCAGCAGAAATTAATTGATGCACTCGATACTGCAGACCATGTTGAAGTTAAGGGACGTGGTAATAACCATACAGACCTTACTATTAAGGTTGCTAAGATTAACGATCCGAAAACAGAGACAGCATTTGAGAACTGCGTTGCAGACGTAAATATCCCTGTCGGTGAAGTATTTACATCACCTGTACTTGAAGGAACAAACGGTGTGCTTCACGTTGGCGAAGTATTCCTTTCAGGATACAAGGTAAATGACCTTGAAATCGTACTTAAAGACGGTATGATCGAGAGCTTTACATGTAAGAATAACGAGAAGGAAGAAGATAATAAGGAATTATTAAACCTCCTTATCATGAATAACCATGAGACACTTCCGATCGGTGAATTCGCTATAGGTACAAACACTACAGCTTATAAGATGGGTATCGATTTTGATATTCAGGCAAAACTTCCTATCCTTATAGCAGAGAAGACAGGACCTCACTTTGCAATGGGTGATACATGTTTCTCAAGAGAAGAAGAAGTTGTGACAAAGAATCCTGACGGCAAGAAGATGATTGCTAAAGAAAACTCTGTTTCCGCATTAAGAAGCGAGGATCCTTCAAAGGCATATCTTAACTGCCATACAGATATCACAATTCCTTATAACGAGCTTGATACAATTATAGCTGTAAGTGCTTCCGGTGAGCGCATTAAGATTATAGAGGGCGGTTTCTTCGTGTTACCTGGTACCGAAGAATTAAACAAGCCTTTAAACGAGTTATATAAATAATAGATAATAACTTTTTCCTAAGGAGGAATTCTAAATGGCTAAGGTATGTATCATAATGGGCAGTGATTCAGATCTTTCTATAATGAAGAAATCTGCAGATATGCTTGAAAAGTTCGGAATATCATATGATATAACGATAATTTCCGCGCATAGAGAACCGGATCTTTTGGTCGAATATATGCGTGATGCCGAGAAAAACGGCGTAAAAGTGGTTATTGCAGGTGCGGGAAAGGCTGCAGCCTTACCGGGTATGTGTGCGGCACTTTGCAACATGCCGGTAATCGGAGTTCCGATAAAGACATCGGACCTTGGAGGAGTGGATTCGCTTTATTCTATAGTACAGATGCCTACGGGTGTGCCGGTTGCAACAGTAGCGATTAACGGTGCGGCAAATGCAGGTATACTTGCGGCAAAAATCTTAGCTGTATCCGATGAAGAAATACTTAGGAAATTAAAGGATTATACTGATTCCCAGGCGGATGAAGTTATGGCAAAAGATGCAAAATTACAGCAGATGGGCGCAGCAGCCTATATTGCGCAGATGAATTAATATAAGCAAAGCTTTAGGAGGAATAAGATGTTGGATTATAAATCTTCAGGTGTTGATATCGAAGCAGGCTACAAGTCAGTGGAACTTATGAAAGAGCACGTTAAAAAGACTATGCGTGAAGAAGTATTAGGCGGAATCGGCGGTTTTTCGGGCGCTTTTTCAATGAAGAAGATTAAGGACATGGAAGATCCGGTGCTTTTATCAGGTACTGACGGATGCGGAACAAAGGTTAAGCTTTGCTTCCTTATGGATAAGCACGATACAATCGGTATTGATGCGGTTGCAATGTGCGTAAACGATATCGCATGTGCAGGCGGTGAACCGCTCTTTTTCCTCGACTATATAGCATGTGGAAAGAATATTCCGGAGAAAATTGCAGCTATTGTAAAGGGTGTTGCGGACGGATGTATTCAGTCTGAGTGTGCACTTGTAGGCGGTGAGACCGCTGAACATCCGGGACTTATGCCGGAAGATGAGTACGACCTCGCAGGTTTTTCTGTAGGCGTATGCGACAGAAAGGATCTTATCGACGGTTCAACATTAAAGGACGGAGACGTTCTTATCGGAATGGCATCAACAGGCGTGCATTCAAACGGATTCTCGCTTGTACGCAAAGTATTCGAGATGACGAAAGAATCACTTGATACATATTATGATGAACTTGGCGAGACACTCGGTGAAGCACTTATTCGCCCGACAAGAATATATGTAAAAGCTTTAAAGAGCATTAAGAATGCAGGCGTTAAGGTAAAAGCTTGCAGCCATATAACAGGTGGCGGATTCTATGAGAATGTGCCGCGTATGCTTCCGGAGGGATTTAATGCAGTAATTAAGAAAGATTCTTACAAGATTCCTCCGATATTTACACTTATGCAGAAAAAAGGCAATATTGCAGATCAGATGATGTATAACACCTTCAATATGGGTCTTGGAATGATTATCGCCGTTGCAAAAGAAGACGTAGATAAGACTATGGAAGCTATTAAGAAGACAGGCGATACTCCGTACGTTGTAGGCGAGATAAAGTCAGGTGAAAAGGGCGTAACATTATGCTAAAGATAGCAGTATGCGTATCGGGCGGAGGAACAAACCTTCAGGCGATAATCGATGCGATTGAATCGGGAAAGATTAAAGATACAAAGATCGAATTTGTCTTTTCTAACAATAAGAATGCCTATGCGTTAACTCGTGCAGAAAACAAAGGCATAAAGACAATTTCGCTTTCGAAGAAAGATATTCCTGAGGTAAAAGCATACGACGAGAAGATGACGGAGATCTTTAAGAGCACCGGCATCGATTTAATCGTTTTGGCAGGATTCTTACATAATCTTTCGCCTGAGTTTACAAGAGCATTTAAGAATAGGATTATAAATATTCATCCATCGCTTATACCTTCATTTTGCGGTAAAGGATTCTATGGTCTTCATGTTCATGAAGGCGTGCTTAATCGCGGTGTTAAGGTAACGGGTGCGACAGTTCATATGGTTGATGAAGGAATAGATACAGGTCGTATCCTTATGCAAAAGGCAGTTTGTGTAGATGAAGGAGATACTCCTGAAGTTTTACAGAAACGCGTTATGGAACAGGCTGAATGGGTGATTTTACCTGAGACTATAAATAAAATCGCAAGTGGTGAAATTAAAATAGGAGAATAGTTATGAAAGTACTTATAGTAGGTAGCGGTGGAAGAGAGCATGCAATCGCGATGGCAGTTAAGAAGTCTTCCAAGGTTGATAAGATTTACTGTGCGCCCGGTAATGCGGGCATTGGTGAAATTGCGGAACTTGTGCCAATTAAGCCTATGGAATTTGACGCGTTGGCTGAGTTTGCAGTAAATGAGAAAATAGATCTTACAATAATCGGTATGGATGATCCGCTTGTCGGAGGTATTGTTGATGTATTTGAGAAAAAAGGCTTACGTGTCTTCGGACCGTCTAAAGCTGCAGCAATCCTTGAAGGCAGCAAGGCATTTTCCAAGGATCTTATGAAAAAGTACGGCATTCCTACTGCTTCATACGAAACATTTACGGATCTTAATGAAGCGCTTAAATATCTTGAAACTGCCGAATATCCTATAGTACTTAAAGCAGACGGACTTGCGCTCGGTAAGGGAGTTCTTATCTGCATGGATAAGAATGAAGCGATAGAAGGCGCAAAGTCCATAATGGGTGATAAAAAGTTCGGCGATGCCGGATCTACTATGGTTATAGAAGAGTTTATGACGGGACGTGAAGTTTCCGTATTGTCTTTCTGCGATGGCAAAACGATTCGTATCATGACTTCAGCGCAGGATCATAAGCGCGCGTACGATGGTGATAAGGGACCGAATACAGGCGGTATGGGGACATTCTCACCTAGTCCTTTCTATACAAAAGAGATAGATGAGATCTGTATGGAGAAAATCTATAAGCCGACTGTAGAAGCAATGGCTAAAGAAGGAAGATCGTTTAAAGGCATCATATTCTTTGGACTTATGCTAACAAGTAAAGGTCCTAAGGTACTAGAGTACAATGCCCGTTTCGGTGATCCTGAAGCACAAGTGGTTTTACCTCGTATGAAAAATGACATAATTGATGTAATGGAGCATTGCATCGACGGAACATTATCGGATATAAATCTTGAATTCGAAGATAATGCTGCAGTATGCGTGGTTTTGGCATCTGACGGATATCCTGTGAGCTACGAAAAGGGCAAAGAAATTACGGGTCTTGATGCCTTTAACAATAGAAAAGACATTTTCTGTTTCCATGCGGGAACTGCAATGAAAGACGGAAAGATTGTAACAAACGGCGGAAGAGTTTTGGGAATAACCGCACTGGACAGTGAGCTTAAAGCTGCGAGAAAGAAGGCATATGAAGCCACTGAATTTGTCAAATTCGATAACAAATATATGCGAAATGACATCGGAATGGCATTTATGGAATAGCTTCGAGCGGACTTTGGTTAAAAAATAAAAAACTTGTAATATTTGTAATTATTAGGTAAAATGTATATGGATTTGTAGGATTTTTTGTAATAAAGCCATTATTTCTATTTAATCAAATGGGAATAATTATGAAACAAAAGGTCTATTTACTGCTGGTAACAGCACTTATCATAATGTCTTCCTGTGGGAAGAATGTGCCTTTTAAGACGAAAGGCGATATTCCGGCGAAGGAAGAAACGGATGTGATTCGTGAAAGCGATGAAGCAAAGCCGGACGCCGAAGTGATATATGCGCAGATTGACGGAGAAGTAATAAACCCCGGAGTATATGAGGTAATAGCCGGGGACAGGGTCTTTACCCTCGTGGAAAAGGCCGGCGGTCTAACGGAAGATGCACTTATATCAAGCATTAATATGGCGGCAGTCGTAGAAGACGGCGTGTCATATCATGTTCTGTCAAAGGATGCGGTTTCAAAAGATGGTGAGGGTGGAATGATAAATATAAATACCGCCGATGTCGATGAACTTACAACTTTGCAGGGCATAGGAAAGTCAAAAGCAAGCGCGATAGTAAAGTATCGTGAAGAAAATGGGGCATTTAAGTCGATTGAAGATTTGCTTAATGTTCCGGGGATAAAAGAGTCAACATTAGCCAAGATCAGAGACAAAATTATCGTTTAGATTTTATATTCATTACGAGGTAGCAAATGGCAAAGAAAGTTCTTGTTGTCGATGATGAAAAGTTAATAGTTAAGGGAATAAAGTTCTCTTTAGAGCAGGATGGCATGGATGTGGATTGTGCATATGACGGAGAGGAAGCGTTAAATATGGCGCGCCAAACAGCATATGACATGGTGCTTTTGGATGTCATGCTTCCGAAGATGGACGGATTCCAGGTATGTCAGGCAATAAGAGAGTTTTCGGATATGCCGATAGTAATGCTTACTGCTAAGGGCGATGATATGGATAAGATTTTAGGTCTTGAGTACGGCTGCGACGACTATATAACGAAGCCTTTCAATATCCTCGAGGTAAAAGCACGTATCAAGGCAATAATGCGAAGAACTACAGCTTCAAAAAATAAAGATAACGAAGAGAATAATGTTATAGAGTCGGGTGATCTTCGCCTTGACCTTGATTCAAGACAGTTATTTGTGCTTGGTAATTCGATTAATCTTACGGCTAAGGAGTTTGATTTAATAGAATTACTTGTAAAGCATCCAAATAAAGTATATTCACGTGAGAAGTTACTGGAGATCATCTGGGGTAAGGATTATCCGGGTGATGAAAGAACCGTTGATGTGCATGTAAGACGTCTTCGTGAGAAGATAGAGCCTAATCCTAGTGAGCCAAAGTATGTTCATACCAAATGGGGCGTTGGTTATTATTACGCGTAATATTTAGTGTGAAAAGGTGTTACTATGGCCAAAAAGAAGTTTTCTTTAAGAAGATTAAAAAGTATCAAGCTTAAAGTATTCGTGCTTTTGCTTGTATTTTCTATAGTACCGATGGTGGTTTTACGCTACGGTATTCTTAGAACGTTCGAAAATAAGGAAGTTGAAAGAAGGATGATTGAGCTTAACTCACAGTCTAAGCTTATGTCGACTCAGATTGCATCTTCCGGATACATTGAAGACCCAACAAAAGAAGTAATAAATGCAGAATTATTACAGTTGTCTAATATTTACGACGGTCGTATTATGATCGTTGATCATTCTTATACCATCATAAAGGACACATACCAGATGGATGAAGGTAAGATAATTACATCCACTGAGGTTGTAACGAGCTTTCAGGGTGAGGTAAATTCCCATTATGACAGAAAATTTGAATATATAGAGATGACAATGCCGATAATAAATCCTGACGGTCAGGAAATAATCGGTGTATTTATCATAAGCGTTTCGTCCGAGAGTATTCTTAATGAAGAAAGTTTTTACGCCGCACAGGCGGATCTTATAACTATAATAGTTGCGATAGTGGGATTTTGTCTTGCTTTGTTTTTCTCGCAGGTACTTGTACATCCGCTTACCAAATTGCGTCATCAGTTAAATGAGCGTAAGAACGGATTAAAGGATGAAGAACTCCACGTAAAAGAGTCTTTCGAAACGGAAGTTTTATGCGAAGAAATAAATGGCTTATTTAAGAATATGAAGGCCTTAGATGAGTCGCGTCAGGAATTCGTATCAAACGTGTCTCATGAGTTAAAGACACCTATTACTTCTATGAAGGTTTTGGCAGATTCGCTTCTCTCACAGGAAGATACTCCGGCAGAGCTTTATAGAGAATTCATGCAGGATATTGCAGAAGAAATTGACCGTGAAAGCAAGATTATATCGGACCTTTTATCATTGGTTAAAATGGATAAACAAAATGCTACATTGCAGATTGAAAAGATTTCCATTAATGAGCTTTTGGAAGTCATAATGAAACGTATAAAGCCGATTGCGGAAAAGGCGGAAGTGGATTTGGTACTTGAAAGCTTCAGACCTGTAACTGCGGAAGTAGATGAAGTAAAGCTTTCGCTTGCGATTTCAAACCTTGTCGAGAATGCCGTAAAATATAATAAAGAAGGCGGTTTTGTTAAGGTTACTTTAAACGCGGATCATCAGTATTTTTACATAGATGTTGAAGATAACGGTATGGGAATCCCGGAAGAGTCCTTGGATCATGTATTTGAAAGATTCTACCGTGTAGATAAGTCGCATTCACGAGAAATCGGCGGTACGGGACTTGGGCTTGCAATAACAAAGAGCTCGATAGTTATGCATAAGGGTGCGATTAAAGTTGCCTCGGAACTCGGCCGTGGTACCACGTTCTCAGTTAGAATTCCGTTAAACTATATTGCGTAAGGAGGAGCGATATGAGGAAAAAGCTATTATTTTTAAGCTTAATACTTTTTGCATCATTCCTTCTTGTGTCTTGCGATAAGAAAGAGGAAAAAGCAAAAGAAAAAGAGCAGTCGGACTATTATGTTTATTATCTTAACGGTGAAGAAAACGAGATAGTATCGGTAAGTTATACTCCTACAAAAAGAAAAACAACTTCTCTTGTGGAAGAATTTATAAAAGAATTAAGCCATGTGCCTGACGGAACAGATTATGAAGCTCCGATCATGCATCAGGATATGTTTCTTAAGTATACTTTGGAGAAGAAGCAGCTTGTCTTATACTTTAACGAGATATATATGGATATGGATGTGACGCGTGAAGTTTTATCAAGAGCTGCCATAGTGCGTACTCTTATACAGATACAGGGAATTGATTGCGTGTACTTTTATGTGGGTGATTTTCCGTTAAAGGATTCAAATGATAAGTTTGTCGGAATGATGACGGCAGATACGTTTGTAGAAAACGTTGGACGCCAGATCAATACAATAGTTGCACAGAAGATAACACTTTATCTGCCGTCTAAGAACGGTACGGGATTAAGAAAGATAGAAAAAGAAGTGTATGCGTCGAGTAATTATTCTGCCGAAAAACTCATCCTCAAGCATTTAAAGGAGGGTGAAGAAGGTTACAAATCCGTTATCCCTAAGGGTACAAAGCTTATTAGTGTATCGACGTTGGACGGTGTATGTTTTGTAAATTTCGATAGCGGTTTTATGGCGCAGGATTATACGGTAACAGAGGAAGTTATAATCTATTCTATAGTTGATTCGCTTTGCGAGTTGCCAAATATCAATAAAGTGCAGATTCTTATAAACGGTAAAAATGATATAATCTATCGCGAAAGCTTTAATCTTCAGGAATTATACGAGCGTAATCTCGATCTTATAGTTACCGATGAAGAGGAAGATGAAGAAGTCGAAGGGGAAGAATAGTTGTTAAATAAGCGACCTGTTATAGTAGTCGCTCTTATCGTAAGTATTATAACGGTACTTAGGCTTTTAAGCGTGCATCCTTTATATGAAAGCGAGAAAAGGACATTTGAAACTTATGCCGATTCCGGGGAAAGATTTACCGGAATCGGCACGATAAGAGAGATAAAAAGAACCGCCAATGCTACTTCGTACATATTATCAAATGTGAGCCTAAAGGCGGAATTAAACGAATATGGGCTTAAATCTAAGCTTATCATCACCTATTATTATGACGAAAACAAAATACCTGCTCTTCTTATAGGACAAAGAGTAAAGTTTAAAGGAAAACTAAGTCACATAAGTACCCCTTCAAATGACGGCGCTTATGATGAAATGTGGGACATGTATACATTAGGGGTTTCCTGTAAAATGACAGAGCCTGAGATTATTTCTGTATCCAATCCGCTTTTGATAAGACGTATATTGGAAGAACTTAAACACAGGATTTCGACGTTTTATCGTGAGGCTGCAGATGAAAAGAAGTCTGCGGTATTTTGCGCAGTGGTACTCGGAGAAAAGCAATATCTTGATAAAGACAGTAAGAATTTGTTTCGTGACGCGGGAATAAGCCACGTTCTTTGTATATCGGGACTTCATATATCGATATTCGGAGTGTGTATATATGAGTTTTTAAGAAAAAGGAGAGTAAGTTTCCCGGTATCCGCTGTAGTTTCGACTGTAAGTGTTGTTCTTTTTATAATGATGAGTGGTGTTACGGTATCGTCACTTCGCGCCTTTATAATGTTTGTAATCTCAATGGGAGCAAATGTTACAGGTAAAAGCTATGATGGTATAACGTCTTCGCTATTATCATTTTGCGTGATATTGATTTTAAATCCTCGTGCGGTGTTTTTAACCGCATTTCAGTATTCGATTCTTGCTGTATTTACGATTCATCTTACGATGGAAAGTATAAATTATAAGTATAGAAGAGTGCATCCTATGATGGAAGTGCTACTGGTAAATATGGCTGTCATAATATCATCTATCCCGATAACTGCTTATACGAGTTATGAGTTATCCACATATTCTCCACTTATCAACATAATAGTAATACCTTTTATGACACCTTTCCTGATATTTGCCATTTTTGGCGGTTTAACATCATTGATTCTATATCCAATCGGTGTAATGTTCCTGGAACCGGCATCATTAATATTGAAATTTATGGAAGCTGTGCTTAATATAAACAGGTTGCTTCCGGGATACAGGATTGTCACCGGAAAGCCGTATATACAGCTGATTTTTCTGTATTATTTAATTCTTATAGCCATATTCATCCTGGTGAGGAAGAACAGGAAGGTTTTGTTGATGGTCATACCTATGGTGATGCTGCTCTTTACAAGACGTTTTTTCTATAACGATATGGTATGTTTCATAGATGTCGGACAGGGGGACGGAATATATATGGAGGCAGATAGTGGGAAAAGTATAATGGTAGACGGCGGAAGTTCGACTAAGAATGATATAGGTGAGAATATCTTAAGAAGATTTTATTCTTATCACGGCAGAGACCATATAGATATCTGGTTTTTATCGCATCTTGATAGCGATCATATATCGGGACTTATAGAACTTATAGAGGCGGGGTTTAGAATAGGTAAAGTTGTGGTATCGGAAAACTTAGCCGGCGAGAAGAAAGAAATGTTATATGAACTATGCAGCAATGCGGGTATTAAGATAGAGCGGGTTACGACTGGAGCCAGATATGAAGTAGGAAATCTTACGTTTGAGTGTTTTATATATGGTGACAGGGTTATAAATAAAGAAAATGACGCAAATGATTCATCGTTAATTTTGCTTGCAAGATATGATGAAGAAATCAGTTTATTCTTAGGCGGCGATATTTCCACAGAAATAGAGGAACTTATTGTAGGGGATAATAAGAATAAGAGGAAGTTTTTCAATGTAACGATATTTAAAGCAGATCATCACGGTTCCAGGTATTCAAATTCGGAAAAGTTTCTTAAACTCATAAATCCGAAATATATCGTGATTTCATATGGTAAGAATAACCGTTACGGTCATCCGCATAAAGATGCGGTAAAAAGAATGGAAGAAACAAATGCAATTATCTTTAAAACCGGTGAAAGCGGACAGGTCACATTTAATATAGATGCAATGGCACCTTAAAAGTAGTATACTGATTATTATGAGTGAAGAATATACAAGAAGTGAAGCAAGAAAACTTAAAAGAGAAGCGAAGGCTAAACAGTCGTCTTTAAAGAAGCTTATTGATTCGGGTAATGAATACGAAAAGAAAACTCAAATCGACATAGAGCGCCATTTAAAGAAGGATATGGAGGATATCCTTAAAAACATGAGCGTAGATGAATTAAGTAAAGCGAAAAGCGGTATACGTGTGCAGGCACTTAAAGATGCAGGCGTAAATAATATGTACAGGCTCAGCCGTATGAATTATAACTCGATTGAGCGAATTAAAGGCGTAGGGCCTAAGTCTGCGAAACTTATCGTAGACAATATGGAAGTTATAAAGAAAGATATCATGTCTAACGGTACTATCCGTATAGATAACGATAATCGCCGCGGTACGAATGACGATCTCGTACATGATGTCTATAACGTTCGTGCTACAAAAAAGATTGCCGGTCGCGCAGAAGAGCTTTTCGATGAAAACGATGAAAGAATAAAACTTCTTATAAAAGAGTCTGCTCCCGCGAGAAGTTTCATACGCTGGACTTTTACCGGTAAGGAGAAAAGGGAACGCGCAATCGCAAGTTTAAAGGAACTTGACTCTCTTATTAACGGTGACTATGCGAAGGAAGTAGATGAATTATTTCTTGAACGCCAGCAGAAACTCCGAGCTAAGCACGATGATTACTGGAAAGATTATGAAAATAATTCAGCAGGTTATTTTGCAACTTTAGAGCGAGTTCGTCGTGGCGAAAATGAAGAGGAAGAATTAAAGGCAGCAGAAGAAGTTGCGGTTAAAAACGGTCTTCCTGAAGAACTTGCCATTGCCATAGGCGGGTTAGAACTTGATCTTAAGGGCTTAAACTGTGAGCTTCGTCGTTACCAGGAATACGGCGTTAAATATATTATAAATCAAGGTGCGGTATTACTCGGTGACGAGATGGGTCTTGGTAAGACGGTAGAAGCAATTGCATCAATGCAGGCAGTATGCAATAACGGTGGAACGCATTTCCTTGTTGTTTGCCCAGCAAGCGTACTTATTAATTGGATAAGAGAAGTAACGAAGTTTTCCGATATCGAAGTGTATAAGATACACGGAAAAGAATTGAAAGGAAACTATGCTTCCTGGATAGATAACGGCGGAATCGGTGTAACAACATATGAAACATTGGATAAGATAAATCTCCCGGAAGATTTTACTTATTCTATACTTGTTGTTGATGAAGCGCATTACGTTAAAAATCCAAAGGCGGAGCGTACACAGAACTTACTCTATTTCAGACAACATACAGACCGCGTACTTTTCATGACAGGTACGCCTATTGAAAATAACGTAGAAGAGATGTGTTTTCTTCTTGGATGCTTGCAGCCTGATGTTGCAAAAAGTGTTCTTGGTTCTACATCAATGGCGCTTGCGCCTGATTTCAGAAGTAAGGTTTCGCCTTGTTATTTTAGAAGAACGAGGGAAGATGTATTAGCTGAACTTCCTGATAAGGTTGAGCAGGAAGAGTGGGTAGAATTAACACCTGCGGAAGAAAAACTTTACGGCAGCTTTGTTGCAGAAGATGCCTTCGTAAAAGAACGTCAGGCTTCGTATCTTACCGAAGATATAAATGATTCTTCGAAACTTAATCGACTTAAAGAAATAGTTGAAGAATATATTGAGAATAATAGAAAGATTATAGTTTTTTCCTTCTTTATAAATACGATGGAAAAAGTGCAGCAGGCGTTAGATGGTTATGATATTTACGGTCCGATAAGGGGCTCTATATCATCCGCCGAGCGTCAAAGTATAATTGATGAATTTAGCGCACATGAAGGCGGAGCGGTTCTTTTGTCCCAGATAGAAGCAGGCGGTACGGGGTTAAATATCCAGGCTGCGTCTGTTATAATCTTTACTGAGCCGCAGCTTAAACCGTCGCTTGAAACACAGGCGATAGCCCGTGCTTACCGAATGGGACAGGTTAATACCGTAATGGTTCATCGACTTTTAAATACCAACACGGTCGATGAGCGTATAATGGATATGCTTAAGAATAAGCAGGATATATTCGACGAGTTCGCGGACAAGTCAGAAAGTGGTGAAAAAAGTGTCGCAGAAAGTCAATCCGATAGAGTGCACGAAGATAGTAAAGGAATCAATAAAGAATAACGAGGTAAGAAAGACTTACCTTTTATACGGCGAAGAACGTTACCTTCTTCGTCAGAATCTTCATGCGTTAATCGAATACTTAAATCCGGATAATGACGAGATGAATTTAAGCCGATTCGAGGGCGACAAGATTAACCTTGACGAAGTAAGTTCCATCTCCGATACAATGCCGTTTTTTAAGGATTATCGCGTAATAGTCATCGAGAATTCCAATCTTTTCTCAAAAGACGGAGCGAAGATGCTTGAGATAATAAAGGCTGCGCCTGAAACCACGGTATTTATCTTTGCGGAACTTAACGTCGATACGAGATCCGCATTATTTAAAGAAGTAAAAGAAAAAGGCCTTGCGGTTGAATATGTCACTCAAAACGAAGACATTTTACTTCGCTGGATTAAAGGACGTATTGAGAAAGCAGGTAAAAGCGCTCAAAATAGCGTTATCTCCTTTTTTATAAAGCGTGTCGGTGATGACATGTATTTATTATCCAATGAGCTTGAGAAACTCTTGGCGTATTGCATGGACGCTCAGGAAATCACGGTAAACGATGTATCCGCAGTATGCAAAGTGACTCTTGAAGACCGTATATTTGATATGGTGGATGCGGTTTCACGCCGTGATAAGAAGACTACAATGATGCTTTATCATGATCTTCTGGAATTAAAAGAGCCGCCGGTAAAAATTTTGTCGCTTTTACAAAGTGAATATAAGCGAATGTTCCTTATAAAAGAGCATGCAGATGCGGGAAGATACGGGCAGCAGATAGCAGATGCTTTAAATATAAAAGAATTTGTTGTAAAAAAGCGTATGCCGATAGTTGCAAAGTATACTTTACCTGAGTTATCATCGGTTCTAAAGGAACTCGTAGACGCCGATTTTTCATATAAATCAGGTAATTTGACCGACCGCATGGCGTTAGAGACAGTCCTTTTTGCATTAACTGAATAAAACCTCTTGACATTGGCGGATATTCGGTATATTATACTCTAGTATGTTTACATTGAATCGTCCGTGTCCGGCTTTGATGTAACACTTTAAATCGTTTAAGATGGAGGTGTAATAAAGTGGCAAATATTAAATCTGCAAAGAAGAGAATCCTCGTAGCTAACGAGAGAGCAGCTAGAAATAAAGCAATCAAGTCTCGCGTTAAGACTTATATCAAGAAGGTAGATGCAGCTATTGAAGCTAACGATAAGAACGCAGCTAACGGCGCATTACTTGAAGCTATCTCAGAGATCGATAAGGCTACAAAGAAGGGTATTTATCATAAAAATACAGCAGCAAGAAAAGTATCAAGACTTACACTTGCTGTAAACAAACTTAACTAGTTTTATTGAATAACTAAGCTTTTAAAGGACCACTACCGTCATGGTGGTCCTTTTTTGTTACTCGTTTGTGCTATTTAAAATACTTATTTACTACTCTAAAATTTTTTCTATTTCTTGTAATACCCCCTATATTTTGATAAAATAAGTATGTATATTATTTGGAGGAATTTATGGCAATAGATCAGAGCAAGATCAGGAACTTTTGCATTATAGCGCATATAGATCACGGTAAGTCTACGCTTGCCGACAGAATCATAGAGAAAACCGGACTTTTAACAAGCCGTGAGATGCAGGCCCAGGTTTTGGATAACATGGACTTGGAAAGAGAACGTGGAATCACGATTAAATCTCAGGCAGTCCGTATCATATATAAAGCAAATGACGGAAATGAATATATATTTAATCTTATAGATACTCCGGGACACGTAGACTTTAACTATGAAGTTTCGAGGTCTCTCGCAGCGTGCGACGGAGCAATTTTAGTTGTCGACGCTGCACAGGGTGTAGAAGCGCAGACACTTGCCAACGTATACCTTGCGCTTGACCACGACCTTGACGTAATGCCGGTTATCAATAAGATAGACCTTCCTTCTGCGGACCCTGACAGGGTATGTGAAGAGATAGAGGATATAATAGGTATAGAGGCAACAGACGCACCAAGGATTTCTGCAAAGACAGGTCTTAACGTAGAAGAAGTATTGGAAAGAATAGTAACGGATATCCCGGCGCCGAAAGGTGATAAGGACGCACCGTTAAAGGCACTTATTTTTGACTCGTTATACGATTCATATAAGGGTGTTATAGTATTCTGCCGTATTATGGAAGGTACTATAAAGCCGGGTATGAGAATGCGTATGATCGCGACAGGTGCCGAGGCGGATGTAGTTGAAGTAGGATATTTCGGTGCGGGACAGTTTATTCCATGCGATGAGTTACCTGCAGGTATGGTAGGATATGTTACCGCATCCATTAAGAATGTTAAAGATACAAGAGTCGGTGATACAATAACCGATGCGAATAGACCATGTGCAGAAGCACTTCCGGGATATAAAAAGGTACAGCCGATGGTTTACTGCGGACTTTATCCTGCAGATGCGGCTAAGTATACCGATCTTCGTGACGCATTAGAAAAGCTCCAGCTCAACGATGCATCGCTTTTCTTCGAGCCTGAGACATCGGTAGCACTTGGATTTGGATTTAGATGCGGTTTCTTGGGATTGCTTCACTTAGAGATAATCCAGGAACGTTTGGAACGAGAATATAATCTTGACTTAGTTACGACAGCACCGGGCGTTGTATATAAAGTACATAAGATGAACGGTGAAGTAATAGAACTTACAAACCCATCAAATCTTCCGGATCCTTCAGAGATTGAATACATGGAAGAACCGATAGTAAATGCCGAGGTAATGGTAAGCTCAGAATACGTCGGCGCGATAATGGACCTTTGTCAGGAACGCCGCGGTAAGTACATATCGATGGAATATATTGAGCAGACGAGAGCGCTTTTAAAATATGAGCTTCCCCTAAATGAAATCATATATGATTTCTTTGATGCGCTTAAATCACGTTCTCGCGGATACGCATCATTCGATTATGAGATTAAAGGATATGAGAAGTCAGATCTTGTAAAACTCGATATCCTTGTTAACAGAGAGGAAGTTGACGCACTTTCATTTATCGTGTTCAGCGGTACAGCTTACGAACGCGGACGCAAAATGTGCGAGAAATTAAAGGAGGAGATTCCGAGACACTTATTTGAGATACCGATTCAGGCGGCAATCGGGGGTAAAGTGATCGCTCGTGAAACGGTCAAGGCAATGCGTAAAGACGTACTTGCAAAGTGTTACGGAGGAGATATTACAAGAAAGAGAAAACTTCTTGATAAGCAAAAGGAAGGCAAGAAGAGAATGCGTGAAATCGGTAATGTAGAGATACCGCAGGAAGCATTCATGAGTGTTTTAAAGCTTGACGAGGAGTAACAGGTAATAGCTTTTACCTAAAAGAAAAATATAAGGGGGATAGTGTATGGGGACTAAAAAGCTTAATGCGGGAATATACATACATATCCCTTTTTGCGTTAAAAAATGCGCTTATTGCGACTTCCCTTCGTTTCCGGCAAATGAGGAAATGAAGCATAGATATGTGTCAGCGCTTATCTATGAAATCGAGCATAGACGCTGGCCTTATGAGATAGAGAATATACCGACTATCTTCATAGGCGGAGGAACACCGTCGTCGCTTTCAGTAGATGAGCTCGGACGGCTCATAAGGGCTGTAAAGAGAACCTATCATGTACTGCCGAATGCCGAGTTTACAATGGAAGTTAATCCTAAGACTGTAGATAAAGAAAAGCTTATCGCGATAAGGCAGCTTGGTGTAAATCGTTTGAGCATCGGGCTTCAATCTACAATAGATGAAGAATTAAGGCTTCTTGGAAGAATTCATTCTTTCGAAGATTTCTTAAAGACATATGATGATGCGAGAGAAGCAGGATTTACAAATATCAATTTTGATATTATATACGCGCTTCCGGGACAGGGACTTTTGTCGTTGGAAAAGACATTAAGACGTGTTACGGAGCTTAGACCTGAGCATATATCGGCATATAGCCTTATAATCGAAGAAGGAACAAGGTTTTATACTTTGTATGGAGACGATGAAAAAAGAAGGCAAAAGGGCGAACGCCCGATAGCGCTTCCTACCGAAGAAACAGAGCGCGCTATGGACCGCCTTACCAAAGAAATACTGGAAGAAGCGGGCTACCACAGATATGAGATATCTAATTATGCGCGTGACGGATTTGAATGTGAGCATAATAAGGTTTATTGGACCAGAGGAAGTTATATAGGCTTTGGTATATCCGCCGCAAGCTTAATAGGAGATATAAGATGTAATAACGGCCTTGATATGGCGCGTTACATAGAACACGGACCTGATTTTGAAGAGCATATGCTTACAAGAAAAGAAGAGGTCGAAGAGTTTATGTTTCTTGGATTACGTATGGACCGAGGCATAAGCAAGAAGAAATTCGAGAAGGACTTGAATATTCCATATAATGACGTATATCGTGAGACGACTGACGCGCTTATAAGGGATGGTCTTATCGAAGAAGATGATGATTATATTAGACTCACCGAGCATGGACGAGATATAAGTAACCATGTACTGGCTGAATTCTTGATATAAAATAAATGAACGAGGTGATAATTATGAAGATTGGTATCGTTGGATACGGAAACATCGGAAGGGGCATCGAGGCAGCGATTAAGCAGAATAAAGATGCAGAACTCGTAGCTGTATTTACAAGAAGAGATCCTGCAACAGTTAAGGTTGCCACAAAGGGTGTGCCGGTTTATTCCGTAAATGAGATTGAGAAGAAGGCTAAAGATTTTGACATACTCGTAATGTGCGGCGGTTCAAGATCCGACCTTCCTAAGCAGACACCTGAATATGTAAAGTATTGTAATGTAATCGATACTTTTGATACACATCCGAAGATTCCTGAGCATTTCGCAAATGTAGATAAGGCTGCAACAGCATCAAATCATGTTGCGCTTATTTCTTGCGGTTGGGATCCGGGTCTTTTCTCATTGAATAGACTTATCGGTTCAGCGGTTTTGCCTAACGGTGTTGATTACACATTCTGGGGCAAGGGTGTATCGGAAGGCCATTCAGATGCAATTAGAAGAATTAAGGGCGTTAAGGACGCTAAGGAATATACAATTCCTGTAGATAAGGCTTTAAAGGCAGTCAGAGCAGGAGAAACACCTGAACTTACAGTTCGTGATAAGCATGTACGTGATTGCTATGTAGTTTTGGAAGAGGGCGTAAATGAATCTGCAGTAGAGCATGAAATCAAGACTATGCCTGATTATTTCGCAGATTACGATACAATGGTTCATTTCATTTCACAGGAAGAGTTCGATAAGAATCATAAGGCAATGCCTCACGGCGGTTCTGTATTCAGAACAGGCGTATCGGATAATAACAATAAGAGTATTATCGAGTTCAACTTAAAGCTTGATTCAAACCCTGAATTCACAGCTTCAGTAGTTATTGCATATGCAAGAGCCGTATGTCGTATGGCTAAAGAAGGACAGAAAGGTTGCAAGACAATTTTTGATGTACCGCCAGCATACCTTTTGGATATGACATCTGAAGAAATCAGAAAGCAGTTATTGTAAACAATATTATCACATTTTGGTAGTATAATTACCGCTGTTAATAGCGGTAATTATGCTATTACGGAAAGGTCTGAAAAAGTAAGGAGGCTTATGATATGAGACAGGAGATAGCCTGGTCTAATGCGAGAACGGAAGCTGATGCCGTTAAGGAATTAATGGGACAGTTAAAAGAGAAGGATAAACCGATTCTCGTAATGTTTTTTGCTAGTATTCATTATAATTTTGAAGAATTATCAAAGCTTATAAAGGATGAGTTCCCACGCGCAGAGGTTGTCGGAGCATCAACAGCAGGCGAGATAAGTAAGAACGGTTTTACAAAGAACAGTATCGTTCTTACGACAATGATTGACGAGTCTACAAAGGTTAAGGGTGTATGCGTTCCGGGAGGCGGCAAATTCCCTTACATTCATAAAGATGAGATAACAGCTGCAATGCGCGATTGCGGTATAACACCGGGCGGAACACATTCCGATTCATTTGCTTTGTCCTTTATAAACGGTCTTTGCAACTCGGAAGAGTGTCTCCTTTCTTTAATCTATGCACTTATAGATGATGAGAAATTTAATATTATAGGCGGTACCGCGGGAGATGACCTTAAGTTTGGTACAACATACGTAAGCCTTAACGGACATATCGTAACAGACGGTGGTGTATTCATCTTCGTAAAGACAAGAAAAGCATTTACGATTATGAAGGAGAATATCTTCAAGCCTACAGGTAATATAGTTAAGATTACAGACGCTTCGACGA
>JAFRZM010000053.1 GCA_017442585.1 Lachnospiraceae bacterium
AAAAATCGCAAGCCTTGTTTTAAATTGCGAGAGTATGCTTTTTGCAGTAATTGCGGTTTTAAAGATAATGATGTATATAAATGCGTATGGCTTTACTCCATTAAGGCTACAGTCGATTTGGGCTGCGGTAGTATTATTCTATGGTTGCATATGCGTTATGATTAATACTCTAACAGGTAAAAGCACTGCAAAGACATGGTTTTTCGGCAGCGCAGCGACACTTGTACTGCTGTGTGTTATTTAAAAGCATTTTTAGAATTTTTTTAATTTACTTGTAACGAAACAGAACTAATTTGCATTAATGGTATAGAAAGGAGGGATAAGATGCAGCCGATTGAAGAAATATACCGCGAATATGCGGGAATGGTCTATAAATACCTTATATCGCTTACAAGAGACGAAGGGCTTGCGGAAGAGCTCACGCAAGAAACATTTTATCAGGCCATAAAATCAAGCAATAAGTACAATGAAAGCTGCAAGATCTCTACCTGGCTATGTGCCATTGCAAAAAATGTTCTTATGACATATAAAAGGAAACATCCTATATTGGAGGATGTGGACGAAACAGAGGTTGCCGCTGAATCAGCGGAATCCGAGGCAATAGGTAATGTAAGCCGAGTGGAGCTTTTAAAGAAAATACATGAAATGGAAGATCCGTATAAGGAAGTAATATACCTTAGGGTCTTCGGAGGACTCTCGTTTTCGGAGATAGGAGAAATCCTAGGTAAAAGCGAAAACTACGCGAGAGTAACATTTTACAGAGGAAAAGAAAAACTCGGAAAGGAAGTAAATATAAATGAATAATATACCTTGTGAAGTAATAAAAGACCTTTTGCCTTCATATATAGACGGACTTACAACAACGGTTACAAACGAAGTTGTATCGGAACATTTAAAGGGATGTGAGTCCTGTAAGGCAGCATACGATTCAATGCGTAATTCTTCTGAGGAAAAGCAGGAAGTTTCGAATAAAGATATTAAGGAAATAGATTTCTTAAAGAAAAACAGAAAAAGAAATGTGATGATACTTGTTGGAAGCGTCGTTGCAGCCATTGTATTGATAGCGGGAATCTTGTTTGTGAGATTACAGCTTATCGGAAATAAAGTAAATATGGCTGCGATTAAGTATTCCATAGTTAAGCAGGATGAGAATAAGCTTGTTATAACAATTGCGCCTGACGGGGAAAAGCACTCTTATAAAAGTAAAATCAGTAAGAGCGCAGAAGGCGTAGATATAGAATTAAGCGAAAGCCTTACAAATATGTTCGGTGCGAATACGGGAAGTTATGAAATATATGTAGATATAGATGAAGCAACTAAAGAGATTAAATTAAACAATAAGACTGTATGGTTTGACGGTACCGTAATTACGCCGGGTGTGGCAGCAGCATATATAGCGCGTCATGACTATATGGGTGATATGCCTGCCAACGGTAAGAGCGCTTTAGCAGTAGGACTCTATGACCTTATAGGTTCATACACGAATGAATTAAAGTCAACAGAAGAGCCGTATGAGTGGATTATTAATCTCGAGGAAGAAGTAGCATCTTCAAAGCAGAGCATGATAGAGCAGGGAATGATAAACCGCGCGTATGTGATTCTTGCAACGGTTAAGAACTTAGGTAAAATCACATTTAATTATAGTGTTGGCGGAGAAGCTAAGACTTTGACGGTTGAAAGCGGTGATGCTTCGAACTTTTTCGGAGGGGATATAAAGGGTTGTTATGATGATATTGCGAAGTTGCAGGCATTGTATGAGAAGATGGGGATGAAATAAAGAAAATTGTAACCAAAAGCGCATGGTATCAATGGGGTGAATTGATTCAAGACGTTATAGATAATTCACCAATAGAATTTATTCATATTGATGTTTATGCAAGAGCTAAACGCCTTGCTGCCTATGCTGTGAAATATGGTAAGAACGGTAATTAAATAGAGGGCCAATTGGCTCTCTATTTAATTGATTCAAGTATAATAAGTTTCATATCTTTTATCTGATTCATAATTACAAATAGAAAAGAGAATTATCCCTAAATCAGCAAAATCGAATATGCAGAAAAACGCTAAGTCGCAAGCGATTTTATGCTGATGGACAAAACTATAGTCATCAGCGTACTTTACAATGGTGTATATATGGTGTAAAATGTATACACCAATGTAAGGTTTGCTTGAGGTGACGTATATGACTAAGTTTGAAGAGATTGATAAATTGTTAGAACAAAATGATGGATACTTGTTTTCAAAAGATGTAGAGAAAGCCGGAATCTCCAGAACGTATTTGGCTAGCTATGTTAAGGAAAGAGGACTGGAGAAGGTATCAAAAGGAATTTATATTTCGCCGGACACATGGGAGGATGAATTGTATATTCTCCAACTCCGTTATCCCAAAGTTATATTTTCCGGAGAAACTGCATTATATATTCATGGATTGATTGATAGAGAATATTCACAGATTACTGTGACGGTTCCGCCAAGATTTAATAGAACCAGATTATTGTCTGAAGGGGTTGTGATTCGTCAGGAAAAGGAAGAGAGTTATAATTTGGGGATTATAGAATTACAAACGAATTTTGGGAACACAGTTAGAGTCTATGATGTGGAAAAGACTATCTGTGATCTTGTGAAGATGAGGGGCAAAATTGAAGTTCAACATTATCAGACTGCGATTAAGTCATATATGAGAAGTAAAGACAAGGATTTAACTCGTTTGCTTAAGTATGCAGATATTTTAAAAGTTCGAGATGAAATCATGAAATATATTGAGGTGATGTTATGATAAAAACAGCTATACAGCTAAAAGCAAAAATAAGAAATGTATCCGGTGGTGATAGTAAAGTTGCCATGACTATGATACGAGTATTTTTTATGGAAAGATTTTTGGAACGCGTTTCAATGTCCGCCTATAAGAATCAGTTTGTCTTAAAAGGTGGGATGTTAGTGTCCTCATTGATTGGATTAAATAGCCGTGCTACCATGGATATTGATGCTACTGTGCAGGCCCTTCCGTTGACGCAAGAAGAGATTGAAAAGATTGTCAATGAAATTGGTGGGATTGCATTAGGGGACAATGTGTCTTTTGAGATTAAATCTATAGAAACGATTATGGATGAATTTGATTATCCGGGTATTCGTGTTCATATGGAAGGAAAGTTGGATAATCTCAAGCAGCCTATTAAAATCGATATATCGACGGATGATGTAATCATACCGCGTGCGGTAGAGTATGGATATCAGTTGATGTTTGAAGATAGGGATATCGAATTACAGTCATACAATATCGAAACTTTATTGGCTGAGAAAATACAGACCATTTTAAGCCGAGGATTGGCGAATACAAGGATGCGAGATTTTTATGATGTTTACGAGATTACTCATAAGAAATCTTTTGAGGGAGAAACATTGAAAGCAGCGTTTCTAGCTACATGTGAGAAAAGAGGTACAGTGTTTACTTCAGAGCAATGGCAAATTACTATTGGAGATATTGAATCTGATATAGAGATGAGTGAACGATGGAACCAATTTAAGAAAAATAATTATTATGTTGAGGATATAAACTTTGATGAAGTAATGGATTCTGTTCGTAATCTAGTTGATTCTATCTCATAATAACATAAAAGAAACTCAGTGGAAAGCTTGTCATTGTAAACGAAAACTTTGAATATGAAGAACCTAAATATGAAGGGCCGAAGGTGCATAGCCAGTCTATGCATATGAAAATGCGAGAGGGATAGATTAGAAAAATCTGATTAATGAAGTAATGGATAATGTAAGATAAAAGATATTCGCAATTATTAAAAGGTGATTGTGGATATCTTTTTATTATGTACTTTCAACATAAAAAGTATTAATAATGTGTTGAATGGAAAACGTCAGAATATATAGGTCAAACGGACCGTTTTGTTTGAAATTTAACTAGACAAGTGTTAAGATTGTATAAGGTATGATATATAGAATAGTGCTCTAGATAGAACAAATCAGGGTTAAGTTTAGGGTGATTAATTACTTGAAAAAACTTTTGAAGTTATTTTGTGAGGGAAAAAAGAGAGATGGCAACTTCAAATAGCAAAAGAACAGAAGAAACAGCAACTACCGCTCTGAAAAGTGCATTATTACGTTGTCCGATACTTGAAGCATATATTGACAGTAATGACAGAACTCCCTCTTGGGACGGGACAGTATTTGTATATAAAAATGAAAATCATAAAAAAGATAATTTGCTAGGACGAGCTCCAATACAGGTAAAGGGAACCGAAAAGGCTAATAATTCTGATAGTGCAGTCTTTTCGTGTCAGGTGGCTGATCTGCGTAATTATTATAGAGATGGAGGGTGTGTTTTCTTTTTTATAAATGTAAATCTTTTGCTAGGTACTGCAAATATTTATTATTTGTCGCTTCAAGTATTTGATTTAAAAAAATTATTGGACGACGCGGGAAAACAAAAAACAATTACTATACGATTGAAAGAATTCCCGACGGAATCAATTAGTGAAATTGCTGCTATTTTTATGGATTTTGTTGAGAATTCGCGCAAACAAGCAAGCTTTGTGGAAAAAGAGATATATTCTCCCGAACAGTTGGAAAAAAGCGGAATTGAAATTGAATCGTTTTCTTTTAATACATCGGGCTGTGGTTTAAATATGGATAATATAGGTTCTTTTATTTCTACTCACGATTTTTATTTATATGCGAAACCAAAGGGATTAGATATTGATATTCCGGTCGAAAAAGTTAGTAATGCTATAGTTTCTAAAATGGTTAGTGGAAAGGTATCGGTTAGAGATAAAGAGTATTTTTCCAAATATTCTGTTTTGTATAAAAAGGGCGAGCCAGTTTTGCATATGGGAAAAGGAATTAGTATCTCTTTAAATCAACAGAATAAAAAAGTAACTGTAAATTTTAGACCATCAGGTACTCTTTCCGATTTTATTCAAGATGCACCGTGTTTTATTGATATGATGGAGAGCCAAGAAATAACAATTAATGGAGCTAGATTTCGTTTTGCAGGGATAAGCAAGGTTGCACTTGATAGTTATAAGGAAAGTTTAAATTATTATAAAGATGTAAAAAAGATGTTGGATGTTCTAGGAGTTGTAGAAGAACTTCAATGTGAAAAGCTTACAGATAAAGATGAGAATAATATTAGATTATTTGTAAATGCGGTTCTTTACAATCGGAGGTTAGATTTCCCGGATGCGAAGGAAGATATAGTACATGGTTCGATTAAAATTGCAAATCTTTCAATATGGATTTGGGCAATTAAACAGGAAGATGGTTATTATCAATTAGAAAACTTTTTTGATTCTCATAGAATAGTGTTATTTGAAAGCGATGATAAAGAGCAAAGCAATCCGATTCCTGCGTCACATTATTTATTGCTTAATAAAGACGCATTTATTCATGCATCTAACATGAATTATGAGTTAATAAGTGCCGAGCTTTTTTCAATGGAACATCAACCAATGCTGGTTGACTATATAACCATTATGCTTTTGAATATTTTGCGTGCATACGATGAACAAAAACAAAAAGATCAGAAACTTCTTGAGTTGGCAGACGGTATATGTAATTGGATTTCTGCGGAGGACAAATTCTTCAAGGATCCAATTTTGAGGTTAAACCAATTGCAGATAACAAAACGATGTCGAACGCTTACGACCCAAGAGATAATTGAGCTAGGAAAGTATGCTGATGATAAACAGCCTATTCAGATACGTTGCGGGGCATATCTTTTGCTGGAGGATTCGGTAGAAGCGCAAAAGTGTTTTGATGAATTATCGCAAGAAATGCAGAAAGAGTTTCTTACATTTCCAATTTGTCATTTTGGAAACTTAATTCAAGAAGGCACGAGATAAGGTTTTTGAAGAGTACTTTAAGCCGTTGATGTATAACAGGGAGAGAGAAGAATGGTAATGGAGGAGAGCAAAAATGTCAAAGCTAAACATTGATCAACAGACAATAAAAGAGTTGTTTTCAAACAAGAAGGCAGATTTTTTAATTCCGGATTATCAAAGGCCTTATGCGTGGGATGAAGCGGAATGCCAAACGTTATGGGACGATATATTTGCATTTGCGTTCCCTAATAATGATTATAGTGAATTTGACTCAGAAAATGATGAGTATTTTCTGGGTCCTATAGTTACGTTTAAGAATGAGAATGGAAAGCAGGAAATAATTGATGGACAGCAAAGACTTACTACACTTATGTTGCTTTTAAGGGCGTTCTATTGCTATTTCGGAAATATGCAGGACGAGAATTCAAAGAAGACAGCGGAAGATATCGGTAGATGTATTTGGAAAACTGACGAATTCGGAACTGCAAATAAGAATAAGCTAAAGATTGATTCAGAGGTTTCGACGGATGATGATAAAGATCAGTTTTTGTCGATTCTTAAAACTGGTCAAGTTGAACCCGGCCAAAAGAGTAAATATGCTCAGAATTATCGTTTCTTTTTGGAAAAGATTGAAGAGTTCTTAAGAGCATTTCCGTCGTTCTTTGCATATTTGCCAAATCGTATTATGAATAACTGTATCTTGTTACCGATTGAGGCTGAATCCCAGGATACAGCTTTGAGGATATTCTCGACATTAAATGATAGAGGTAAGCCATTATCAGATACGGATATTTTTAAGGCACAGTTTTATAAGTATTATTCTGACAAGGGGCAGAAAGAAGCATTTATTAACCGTTGGAAAGAACTTGAAGCGGTTAGTGATCAGATTTTTACTTCTATTTCAGGTTCGCCGATGGATGAGTTATTTACTCGCTATATGTATTATGAACGTGCGAAGCAGGGGAATAAGAATACAACAACTGAGGCTTTAAGAAAGTTCTATGAGCGCGATAAGTATAAGTTGCTGAAGAATGATGAGATCTTAGATAATCTTGAAAGTCTTGCGGGATTTTGGAAGAAGATTGAATTACAGGATGATTCGTTTTCTGATAGAGTATTAAAGCTTCTTTCGATATTGAATTATGCTCCGAATGGAATGTGGACCTATTTACTGTCAGTTTATTATATGGCCAATAAGGACGAGAATGACAAACTTGATGATGAAGGATTATATCAATTTTTAAATAAGTTAATTGCATTTATCTGGGCATATGCAGTTTTGAGACCAGGTGTCAACGCACTTAGAAGCCCTGCATATCCTGAGATGATTAATATTGTTAACGGTAATCCGATTGAGTTTAGTGAGTATAAATTTGATAAGCACCAGGTTAAGACTGCTTTTGAAAACTATGTATTTACAAATCAAAGACCTATAACAAAGTCTATGCTTGCGTGGTGGGCATACAGTGATGCGGATCAGAAACTTATACCTATAGATATGGTCTTAGAGATAGAGCATATATTCCCGAGAAAACGTCAAGACAATGAAAGAGCATTACAGGATAAGAATAGCCTTGAGTCTCTCGGTAATAAGGCATTATTAGAAAAAACCATCAATATTAGAGCTTCAGATTATAGATTTGAAGACAAGAAGAAGTATTATATGGGATATGTTACTGAAAGTGGTAAAACAAAAAGTCCTACAGGAATTGTTGAATTAAGAAAAATGGCTGCAAGTAAAGATGATTATCTCGAAAAGGATATAACAGACAGAACACAGCTGATAATTGATTCATTTATAAAATACTTAGCTGATAATGGTTTGTTACTGGTTTAATATGATGTGGCGTGTAGTCTTCTGGTGATGCCGTAAGGTTATGCGCTTTTGCCTCGTGAGGAAATGTACGGGGAATGGGACATAAATGGGACTGCATTTATGATACTCTTAGATTATCAGACATTTTAAGGAGAGTTTTTTGATGAATAAGGAACATCTTGATCAGATTATTAAGCATTATATCAGAGAGTTTGAAAAGATTAATGGTATGGGTGAGGAGTATTATAAATGGCAGATTTGTAAGGAATTTCCGGTTCTGATGAAAGAGGCGCTTGATGCACCTACGGAAGATTTTGCGAATGCGTTATATAAGGCGAAGAAGTGCACTGAGAATATTATTGACGGTTATACGCAGCCGTTTAGTGGATTGGTGGATTTGGCGAGAAAAGAGTCCGAAGCGGAGAACATTCGTGGAATTTTGAAGAGACTATACGCGGATGATGGCGGAGATTTGAAGGTTCAGATGGAGATTATCGAGAACTTTTTTAATGAGTACGATGAGGTTTTGGAACGTCACTATCAGGATAGTTTTCTTTATAAGCAGAATTCACATTCGGTGTCTGCACTTTTATTCTTGAATGATCCGGAGCATCATTTTATGTATAAGGCGACGCAGTCGAAGGCGTTTGCAGATTGTGTTGAGTTCTATGATGATTGGGGTTCGGGTGATAATATTCGTCTTGATACTTATTACAGGATGTGTAATGAGTTGGTGAAGTATATTAAGGAGTGCCCGGAGTTACTTGAGCTTGATGCGAAGAGGAAGTCTTTTGATACGTATAATAGGGAGTTCCATGAGGATGCGGAGAAGCATATTCTGGCATTTGATATTATTTACTGTTGTACTGTCTATGATTTGTTTGATGGGATAACTTATAAGAAACGTAATTACAAGGAAAAGCAGCAGTATGTTGAGGAGAAGCGTAAGGCAGAGGTGTTGAAGGCACAGTTCGAGAAAGCAAATTCGGAGATGATGCTTTTACAGGAAGCTCTTTCTTGTTTTATGGATTTGATTCGTGTCGGGGATACGGTAAAGCACATTAAGCGTGGCGCGGGCGTCGTTAAGGCGATTGATGTTGATTATGTGTCGATTGATTTTAATGGCGAGGTGGTGCCGATTGGACTTGCAATTGGCGTCGGCAATGGAATCTTGTCGGTAGAAAAGGATGGTTTTGCTGATAAAGTTAATGAATATAGGGACGTGCTGAAGAGGTATGATTCTGTTCCGAGGGCGTTGGATTATGCGGCAAGGGCGCTTGAGGGGTATGAGGAGTATTTGGAGTAGGTGGTAATTATGGCAGAGCCATTTGACAGGCCGTGTACGTTGAAGAAGGAGTTGCTGGAGAGGTTTTTACAGGACTGCGAAGAGTGGCAGAAGGAAAATGAAAAATAAAACCTCAAGTGCATCTATGAAAGGGAATGCGTAGTATGAATAAATTTGAAAAATTTTATGAAAAAGATCATTCGAGATTGAAAAGAGAAGAAATCACAATAAAGGCAGATCATCCGATAATTGGAAACGCGATGGTAAAATATCGTAATCAGATGGATGATTATATGCTTGCAAGGCGAGGCCCAATAAATATGTTGGGTTCACCTTTGAGAGATTATATGTATCCGAGGGTGAGAAAGGCTATGACGGGAAATAGATATCCATGGAATGCCTAATGCTTCTTTTATATGATGTGATTGCTTTACGAGACTATTATATTTCAAGGGGTTTGTCAGCGATAGATTATGAAAAATAATGATATAAGAAAAACATTAAAACAGTGTAAAAAAGCTGCTGAAAACGGTTATAAATTGGCTAAGAAACAGTATAAGAGTCTTAATGAAACTATGGATGCTTCAAGCAGCAAAATAGAAATGACGCTGGCGCATATTAATAGTTCTAATTGCTATGTTTCCGAAGCAACAGATTCTTTGGTGGAACAGTTGGCAAATACAAGGGAGTTGCTTGGAAAAATCTCTTATTCGCAAAACGAGGATATTGTTGATTTAAGTGAGAAGCTTTCTACATTTTCTATTACATTGTTTGGAAAAACAATGGCGGGAAAATCTACTTTAATGGAAACGCTTACTAATGGTGATGGAGCATCCATAGGAAAAGGAGCCCAGAGAACTACACGGGATATAAGAACTTATACATGGAATAATCTTGAAATAACCGATGTGCCGGGAATTGGTGCTTTTGATGGTGAAGAAGATGAAGAGATAGCTTTTGCGGCTGCAAGAAAAGCGAACCTAATTCTTTTCCTTATTACTGATGATGCGCCACAAGCTGCAGAGGCAGAGTGCTTGGGTAGAGTAATCGAACTGGGTAAGCCGGTGGTCTGCGTGCTTAATGTTAAATCATCTATTAGAGAGGGTGAAAACTCAAAAATAACATTGCGCAATATTGAAAAGGCATTTGATGATGAACGCTTAGAGACATTAAAGAATCAGTTTATGGCATTTGCATCTTTGGGAGGAGAGATTTGGGATGATATACCGGTTATAAGTGTTCATCTGAAATCTGCCTTTTTGTCACTTAAGACAGAGAATAAAGAATTATCAAAGATTTTAGCTGAAGCAAGTAGGATTAATCAGTTGAAGGCGAGGATAATAGAAGAAGTTGAAACTCATGGTAAGTATTATAGAGAAAAAAATTTCCTTGATATTGTTTCGATTTCTACGCTGGATATCTATGAGAAGCTTTTGTATCATGCAAATGAAAATAGATTATTAAGTGAGATTATAAAAGATAAGAAAAGTCAATTGGACTTGTGGATAAAGAAATATAAAAGAGATTCGTTGAATCAGGTTGATTCTTTTATAACAGGTATTGAAGCAGAATTAAAGTTAGAACTACCAGCATTTGTAGAACAACATTATGATGACGAGGATGTAGCGAAGGCGTGGAATGAACTTATTGTTCAGAAACAAATTAATGAAAGAACAAAGAGTTTGTCGGATACATTCATTGAGCACGCAGATGATAGGATAAAAGAACTCGCAAGATCAATAGAGAAGGAAATTCAATATTTTTCGAAGATAGGTATTGATGGAAACGTTAATATTCCTAAAATGCATAGAATATTTGATACAAAGAAGGCGTGGGATTGGGGGGTCCTAGTAGCCGGTGGCGGCGGAACGCTTATTAGTGGCATTTTGTTTTTTCTAGAATCTCCATGGGCAGGCCCAGTGGGATGGGTTGCGTTAGGAATTTCTGTTATAGGTAGATTTGGCTCTTGGATATTTGAAAGTAGAGGAAAGAAGGAAGAAAGGGCAAAGAAGAAATTAGAAGAAAATCTAGTAAAGAATATTGCTGAAATTTCTGAGGCACTGAGAAAGCAGTTGAAGTCAGTTGTTGAGCAAGTGTTTAAAGGGCAGTTAGACGCTCAGTCAAAGGAGTTAAAAAGAATTGAATCTTTGATTATTTATTTGGCCGATACACAGAGAGACCTTGCACTCGGCTTGCAACCTAATCTTTTGGAACAGAGCAAACAAGTGTTAGAAGCCGCATTGAAACTTATTTTTGGTGGACGATGGTATACAAAAAGAATTGAAAGAGCAGCGAGAATTCCTGGAAAACTGTTAGTGGCGCAGTTTAATGAGAATAGTAGTATTCCGGTAAAAAAGAGAAGAAGTTACGGGAACTGATGCAAGAGGAGTTAGTTTTTATTAATTGCACAGATGACCGTAAAGAATTATTAAATGAATTACTGGCCTCAGTTATAGACAATTGTGTCGCTGATGAATATACGATGAGAATAACTTTGAAAAATGATAGTTGGGATACTATAAGCAGGATAAAAATCTTGCAGCAGTTTACGGGAAATTACATTGAGGGCAAAAAGGAGAATACAAATGCTTAGAATAGCGGAATTGTCACGAAAAACCGAAGATATTCGAGAAAAAGCCACTGATTTAATTGAAAAAGCGGGCAAGAAACTTATATTGGATCAGGAGTGCGATAAGCCAATTAAATTGGTGTTTGCGGGGCAGTATAGTGCCGGTAAATCTTCTATAGTTAAAATGCTGACCGGAAATGAGAATATTGGAATAGGAGCAGGAATTACGACACAGGAAACTCATTCATATATGTGGAATGGGATAGAAATTGTTGATACTCCCGGAATTCATACGCAGTTAAGGCCAGATCATGATGAGATATCTTATCAAGCCATTACATCTGCGGATATGTTGGTCTTTATAATTACTAATGAGTTGTTCGATGATCATATCGCAAAGCATTTCAGGCAATTAGCTATTGATAAGGATAAAGCAGGTGAGATGCTTTTAGTGGTTAACAAGATGGAAAGATCTTCTTTGGGTAATACCAAAGAACAACAGGATATTATAAGAGAAGATCTGCGAAAAGTAATAGAACCGTACACACCGGAGCAGTTGAATCTATCATTCGTAGATGCAAATTCGTTTTTAGAGTCTTTAGATGAAGAAGATGATGAAATTGCGGAAGAATTAAGGGCAAGAAGCGGTTATGATGAGTTCATCGAAGTTTTGAATGCCTTTGTAGACGAAAAACAATTAACAGGTAGATTAACAACGGAGTTATATGAGATAGAGGCGCAGTTGGATGAGTGTGTTGTTGAATTGCAACCTAAATCCGAGGATATTGATATTGATGCTCTTGAGGAGAACTATTTGCAACAGAGACATGAATTATTTGAATCCAGAAATCGTTTGCAGCAAGAAATCAAAGACATATATTCAAAAGAAGCCATGAGACTGCGTTCTTTGGGAATGGATTCAGCAAATCTTATTACTGAAGATTGTAAGCAGGACGAAGTTGAACATAATTTGGAATTGGCAGTAACAGAAGGGAATGAAATAATAGAGTTATGTCAGAATCGTGCCCTTCAGGTTCTTGAAACAAGAATGACTGAAATAGGTCTAGCAATAGAAGATTTGGAACAGGCTGAATTCACTCAAAAACTTATTGGCCGTTTGGTAGAAAAATATGATATACTTCCAGAAAATGTAAAAGGAATGTTAAGTAATGCAGGAAAAGTGGCACAAAAAGCAGGGAACGTTATTGTGCAGAATACTTATAAAGCAGGAATGCATGGTGGTTTGAAACTTGCTAGTTTTTCTGGCGGAAATGTTCATACGATTATACTTAAAGCAGGCCATGCAATAAAGTTTAAGTTTAAGCCTTGGCAAGCAATAAAGATGGCGAGAGGTGTAGCAGTTGCAGGTCAAGTTTTAGGTGGCTTCGGCATAGCATTTGATGTGTTTATGCAAATTAAAGAAGATCGCGATGAGATAAAAATGCGTGAAGCAATTAGAGAGAATAAGCAGAATATAAGGGGGAAGTTTAGCGCTGCGGCAAATGAGTTAGAGGATTATGGAATTGCTTTCGTTCAGGACAACGTGGTCTCTCCGCTAGATGATTCGATTCAGGAACTGGATACTAAGATTGCTGAAATAAGAAACACTAGAGCAGGTAAAAATGAGTTGTGCATTGAGATAGAAAAGTTACAGAGAGAATGCCAGAATTTGATTCGAGAGATTCATAGTACTTAAGGGATAATGAGAGTATAGAGAGCCGTTAGGGGAATATCATCCTTAACGGCTCATTAAATGGTTATTTTTTGTTGTTCTTATCGTTTTCTTTTCTAATGGTTCCGATTCTTTTATCACTTCTGGTATCTCTACCGTCTTTGTTTCTAATAGTTCCGGGTGGAAGTCCGTGGCTCTTTTCAAAAGATCCGACGGTGCAATCGCTTCTGGTTTTTCGAGACATAGTTATATTCCTTTCTTGAAATTTCTCTATATTAAATATATAGCGCACTCGGACAAATGTCAATGCCAAACGCGATCTGAATAGCGAAAATAATATAATTTATATCAGAAATTATATTCGCTTGACTGCACTTGAAGTTTAAGATAGAATATTTAAGATAATATATATTATATAGGAGTGCTAAACTATGTATAGAGCATATGATGTTCATAAAGATAATACATTGCCGTTTGTTAGAATAAAACGATTGGAATTAACCAATTTTAAGGGTGTACAGCACGGTATTCTTGAGTTTAATTGCGCTAAAGAATTTGTCCCTTATGATACAAAATCCGATATTTTAGGATTGTACGGACAGAATGGATCAGGAAAAACATCCGTTGTTGAAGCAATTAGAACTTTAAAGGGGATATTTATGGGCTATAAAATGTCTTCTTTAGTTACAAATGCGATAGACGTTAATGCTGAATGCGCAGTTTTAAATATTGAGTTTGATTTTCAATATCGAGATGGAAGAGTTGCAACGGTTTCATATGAGACGAAGATAAAAGTCATAGAAGAGGAAAAGAAAGAACTGAATGCCATAGATAATGGTGAAAAAGTTAAGATACCTCAGATTTACGATGAAATCGTTAAGACTAATATTTATGCGGATAAATCCATTGGAAGAATGCATACTATAATAGACACAACTACGGGTAAGTTGTTGTGTAGTGATTCTTTAGAAGAATACTATTTTAATAATAAAGATAAAGAGACAGTGAGAGAATTGGAGTATTTAAAACGAAAATTAATGGATGATTCTTATTCGTTTATTTTTTCGGAGGCAGTTTCTGAAACGTTTAATGTAAAAAATTTAAACGGATCTGCATCTGCATATTATGAGATTCTGTCGGAATTGCAGTTATATGCAACAAGCTATTTGTGTATTATTGAGACTGGAGCAAGCGGAATGGTGCAGTTAAAAGCTGGAATACCGTTTTATTTGCCTGATAATGGTTTGGTTCTTTTTGACGATAAAACCATATTGCCGGAAAAGTCTTGTGAAATAGTAGAGCAAGCAATTAATAGTATTAATGGTGTAATTAATACGATAATTCCGAGTTTTGAGCTTGTTCTTTATAAGACAAAGACAATAACTGAAAAAGGGGAAGAAGCATATTTATTAAAGTTGATGTCTAAAAGGGAAGAAAAAATATTCCCATTGAAATATGAGGCGGATGGTATAATTAAAATAGTTTCTGTTCTTGCTGTATTTACCTGGGCATTTTATCAGGGTTCTACGACGCTAGTTGTAGATGAATTTGATTCTGGGGTATTTGAATACTTGCTAGGAGAATTGCTACAAATATTCGAAAGCGCGGGAAGAGGCCAGTTTATTTTCACATCACATAATCTGAGACCGTTAGAGGTTATTAATAAAAAATTCATTCGTTTTACAACGTCAGACCCTAATGATAGGTATTGTAAGTTAAAAAATATTGGGGCAACTAACAATTTAAGAGATTTGTATTTAAGAGAAGTGCAAATGAAAAATATGGATGTTGAACTATATAAAAAGACTAAGTCGTACAAGATTGCACGAGCGATGCAAAAAGCTGGAGAGGAGATGGATCCTAGTGGCAAGTAAAAGGGCATTCGTTTGTTTTTTAATAGATGGTCAAACAGAGATAGATACATTGAATCTACCATTTGAAGAGATGTTTGATAGAATTGGTGGAGATGACATACATGTGGAATTTCGTTATGCAATGTTTCAGGGCGAGAATCATGGAGATGTAACTACGACAATAGAGGTTAATAGAGATAATATTGAAAAGGAGATACATAAGCTGTATTTTAAACAGCAAGATAAAGAATCAGGTTGGAAATGGAGTGATTTAACGCATATTGTTCACATCATAGATATTGATGGAGCCTATACAAAGGACGATAACATTAAGGGATTTAATGAAGAGGAACAAATGCTTGCGGAAAATGAAGGATCAAAACATGGTCCGAAAAAAGCGTTGTATTTTGATGATCATATTGCGGTAAATGAATCTGCTGCATGTCGAAATCCTATTCAACAAATGCAGGAACGTAACAAACGTAAACGATGCGTGATTGAAAGACTATTAGACTTGGAAGATGGCATGCTTACAGCAAAGGGTAAAAAAGTAAAATACGAGTTATATTATTTTTCGGTAAATCTTGATCATTTTTTGTATGGAGAAGCAAATTTAAGTGGAGCACATAAAAAAATGAGAGCGGCAGATTTTCAGAGAGAGTATAATGACGCGGATAAGTTAGAAGAATTCTTTAAGAATAATGAGTTTTGTTGTAAAGAGGATTATACTATTTCGTGGGAAAAACTACGTAAAGGCAATCTATCGCTTGCTAGAGGGACTAACGTTAATCTACTTATCGAAAAAATCAAGAATTCATCGCTTGAAGATTGGTTATAAATTTTAATACATGGAGCTGGATGTAGTATTTATGCTGTATCGCAGCTCTTTTTTGATTCACGAAAAAATCTAGAACTCTTATAGAGGGGAGGCGCGAAAGAATCCATTTTTATTAAGGAGGTGTATTCACCTATATAATAGGCGACAGTAACTCGTAGGTTTACGGCCGTATGGCAAATGGAGGTAGTAGCAGTGCAGAATTCAGAGAAGAAGAATGAGGGTGTTTTGGTAGCTAAGGGACATGTTGGTGTTAAGAAGGCAGGCGGGCCGACAAGGATTTCTAAGGAAGAGTTCGATGATATGCAGCAGTATATGAAAGAGAATCATATCTTTCTTGAGAACGTTGAGCGTACGGAAGAGGGATTCATGAGAAATCCGGATGCAGATAGGCTTAGGACTTTTTCGGTAGAAGAATCTAAAAGGATTTATGCAGCGTTAAGGAAAGTGGATATAATCTTCCATGATGCTGAAGAGAGCTTGAACGATGCTAATTGTGACAGAGTATTGCAGGGAGTCGCCGTAATGCCAGGATATAGTATTACTTCATGGGCAGTGGGGTGTGTAAGACCTGCAGACGGTAAAAAAGTTGAGTTATTTCACCTGAACTGTATAAAATTGGAAGATGGAAGCGAAACATTTCCCGAGTCAATTAAACCATTCTCTGTTGATGAATCAAAGCGAGTAGCGATGCAGTTTGTTGAAGCAGGGTTCTTTAATAGGGAAAATATCGAAGAGCATATTAAGAATAATGATGTGCTTTATGGAGTGGCAATAATGCCGCTGCTCAAGTATATGGTATGGGATAGTGGTTCTGAATCTGAAATAGAATAACTTATAGGCTTATGGCCGCCAGGGAGAAAGCTCCCTGGTGGCGCTATGTACGTGTCCTATTTCCATTCCCAATTAATCCCAGAATCATTGGGATTACCGCATGGTGTAAGGTTATTCTTTTTGCACCATGCTCTCATTTCGTCAGTTTGAACACTTTCGATAACAATGCTGTTAAGATGATAAGATTGTTTGATGTGTTTGAGTATTTTGAATAATTTTGTCATATTGCCTGAACGTTTATGGGCAAATTCGATTCTTGCCACTATTAAGTCTGTTTCTCCGTATCGTAGCATTAACTCTGAAGAATGTCCGTTATAGTATCCATCAAAGAAGAGTGCGTTGTTCATGCTATAGCAGGTTTTAATGTGATAATTACAATCTTCTGCCATTATTCCAATAATAGAGAAGAAAGCAGCAGGAAAGTTGCTGGAATTAATCTGATCAAATACGCTACTTTTTGCGCCGTAATTCCATGAAAATAGATTGTGGCCTATGAAAAAATGCTTTTGATTCATTTCAATCTCCTTATTAATACTATTTTTATTATATATTTTATCATTATAACTGCCATATAAGAAGCAACTTGCGTCAATTTATTTATTTTGTATTTCTTTTCACTCTTTAGATTTAATAACCGAATAAAGTAGATACTTTAGAAAAACATTAGAAATAACAGAAATATAAAAGGCTTCCCAGATGATGGGAAGCCTTGATATTAGCGAATCGGCGTGACAGGATTCGAACCTGCGACCTCTGCGTCCCGAACGCAGCGCTCTACCAAACTGAGCCACACGCCGTTATTTATTTAATATGTTGTCGTGATAGGATTCGAACCTGCGGTCTCGCCTTCGGCTCGGTCGGTTCTAAACGCGTGCCACCGGCACGCAGAACCCTCTGCGCCCGAACGCAGGGCCTGTATTCGGTCCGCCAGCAGCAACTGAGCCACACGCCGACAACATACCTATTTTATAACGCGTAGGGCTTGTTGTCAAGCAAATATTGATATGATAAAATTATTGTAAGATTTAAAATAGTGTGGTAGTTAACCACGAAACTAGAGGTAATATAATGTTTGATACACATATTCACACACTTCCGTTTTCGCCGGATGCACATCAGACTATCGATGAGGTCTTGGCGGTTGCAAAGTCTTGTCCCTACGGCATGTGCTTAACTGAGCACATAGACTACGGTGTAAGCGGTAATCTTATATTCGAGTTTGATCCCGAGGAATACTTTAAAAAGTATAGATCGTATAGAAGCGATAAGCTTTTGCTTGGTGTTGAAATGGGCCTTATACCGGGAGAACTTAATCACGTTAAAGAAACAGTCGATAAGTTCCCGTTTGATATGGTAATTGGTTCCATACACGTAGTTGACGGATATGATATCGCTTTAAAAGAGTATTATCATACCCATACAAAGGATGAAGCATACGCAAAGTATCTCGACGCCATGATCGATATGATCAGAAAGTACCATGAATTTGATACATTGGCGCATGTCGACTATGTATGCAGATACTGCGATTACGAAGATCCGGAGCTTTACGTATCGGATTATAAAGAAGCACTTGAAGCAGTTTTCACCTTCCTTATCGAGAATAATAAGTGCCTCGAACTTAATACGAGACGCCTTAATAATAAGACTGCGATAGATACTCTTCGCGAGATAATGCGAGTATATCATCACTTGGGAGGCCGTTACATAACGGTAGGTTCCGATGCGCATTATTCAAAGAATATCGCAGTAAACTTTAAAGAAGCTGAGAAAATGATCAACGAATTTAATTTCATTCCTGTATATTTTAAGGAAAGAAAAAGAATAGAATAATTTTAAATAAGGGGTGTTATGATGAGCGTACTTGAAATTAAGAACTTTTCAAAGAGTTATGGTGGCGGTAAATACGCTGCCAAAGATGTAAATCTTTCCGTTGAAGCCGGAGATATCTATGCATTCATAGGTCATAACGGAGCAGGAAAAAGTACAACAATTAAGTCTGTCGTAGGAGTACTTGATTTTGAAGAAGGAGATATTTTGGTTAACGGCCATTCGGTAAAGACAGAGCCTATGGAAGTAAAGCGCGAAATCGCTTATATCCCTGATAACCCTGATCTTTATGAGCATTTAACCGCAATCCAGTATCTTAATTTTATTGCCGATATTTTCGGCATTGATGCTGATGTCAGAAGACAGCGAATCGAAAGCTATGCGAAAGAATTTGAGATAGAAGATGCGTTAAACGACCTTATTTCATCTTTCTCACACGGTATGAAGCAGAAGATTGCGATAATTTCTGCGCTTATTCATGAGCCTAAGCTCTTTATCCTTGACGAGCCTTTCGTAGGTCTTGATCCTAAGGCTGCACTTACATTAAAGAATATCATGAAGCGTATGTGCGAGAGCGGATGCGCAGTATTCTTCTCGACACACGTACTTGACGTTGCTGAAAAGCTCTGCAATAAGATGGCGATAATAAAGGGTGGTTCTATCATCGTTACAGGTAACATGGAAGAACTTACCGCAGATAAGTCCCTCGAGGATGTTTTCATGGAGGTGACAGAGCATGAATAAAGGACGTAGTATTCTTTTAAAGACGTTTCTTCGTGCTCAGAGTGCCGGTAATATCATAAAATACGAGAAAGACAAGAAGAAGCGTAAGAAAGCCAAAAGTACGCGCATAGGATTTATATTTGTATATCTTTTGGTAGCCTTTTATGCATTTTTCTTCGGACTCGGATACGGAATAGCAGGGCTTACCGATTACATGCCGCTTTCTGCAGCTATAACCTGTATAGCGCTTAGTTTCTTTATGACTTTCTTTAAGGCCGATGGATATATGTTTACTAATAAAGACTATGATATGGTAATGGCACTTCCGATAAGCGTTAAAGATGTGGTATCCGCAAGATTCTTATACATGTATATATGGAATCTTCCGATGACATGTGTTATGTCGTTTTCGATACTTGCCGGATACATAATCTGGGCACCGTTTAATTTGATTAAGATTATTATCTGGATAGTTTTAACACCGCTTCTTCCAATGTTGCCGATGGTGCTTGCAACGGCACTTTCTACGCTTTTTGCCGGAGTCGGTACGAAATTTAAGTATAGAAGAGTAATCCAGGTATTACTTACATTTGCTTTTACCTTTGTATGCTTTACTTCGAGATATTGGGTTGAGAAGTTTTTCAAAGAAGATAAAATCGATAATAACATGCAGAATATCGGTGCTGCTTTTGATAAGACGGGAAAGTACATTTTTACTGCAAATTGGTTTGCGAAAGCCGTTAACGGTCCGAGTATTATATATATAGTATTATTTGTTGCTGTCAGTATTGCTCTTTTTGAAGTTTTTTCATATATTGTTGCGAAGTTCTACAGACAGCTTAATACGAAACTTACATCAAGAGTACGTGCCAATAAATATAAGGAGCATGCGTTAAAGAAGAACAGTGCCACAATGGCAATAGCATATAAGGAGTTTAGAAAATTCCTGAGTTCAAATAATTACCTTGTTAATATAGGCTTTGGCGAAGTGCTGGTGATTTTCCTTTGCGTTGCGTTTCTTTTTGTTGATGCGAAGTCAGTTATAAGTACGATAACTTCAGGTGCACCTATAGAGCCGAAGATATTGATACCGGCAGTTCCTATGATCATACATTTCCTTCTCGGAATGATGAGCTCGACTTGCTGCTCGTACTCATTAGAAGGTAAAAGCTATTGGATTTTACAAAGTTGCCCGATAGATTTATGTGACGTTGTTAACGGCAAAGTTTTATTCCAAATAATTCTTGCAACGCCGTTTGCAATACTTGGAAATCTTATTCTTTCGATAAAGCTTGGCGGAAATCCTATAGAGGTTATACTTTGTGTTATAGTAGGATGCGTATTGTCGATATACACCGCAACATGCGGAATGTTTTCCAATCTTTCTCATTTGAAGCTTGAATGGGAGAATGAGATAGAAGTTATAAAGCAAGGTGCGGCAACGGTTATTTACATGCTTCCTAATATGTTCGTTAATATGGGACTTGTTGTCGGAGCGGTATTCCTTGCAAAGGTTATAGATGGCGCATTGGTAATAGCCATAATGGGTGTTGTATATGCGCTTCTTGCATTCATTTTCTATAAGCTCTCATTAAGCAAGGTAAGAAAGATTAACGTTTAAGCGCTTAAGATTAAAGCACAAATTTAAATAAAAGCAATTTAAAACGGCGTCGGAAAATTCCGGCGCCGTATTTTTATATTTAACTCATTCATTTATTCCAAACCGAGTGTTTGGAAAGTCAATATTTATTAATATTCCCCTGCTTTATACTTTTCAACTAATTTGTTGATACGATCGTATGGATTAAGAAGATCTGCGATCGAAGCATCATGGTTAATTGTATCGATAAGGTAAGATACATACTTACACATATCGCAGCTTATGTAGTAGTCACGAGAAAGAAGTTCAGGTGTCTGATACATAAGGTTTGTTGTAACAACCTTGTAGATAAGTCCTTCTTCTACGGCCTTATCGAATCTCTCAAGACCTGATGTGAAAAGACCGAAGGTTGCGATAACGAAGATACGACCTGCGTTTCTCTTCTTTAATTCTCTTGCAACATCGATCATGGAGTCGCCGGATGAAATCATATCATCAACTACGAATATGTCCTTGCCTTCAATGTTTGAACCTAAGAACTCATGAGCAACGATAGGGTTTCTTCCGTCAACGATACGGCTGAAATCTCTTCTCTTGTAGAACATACCCATATCAACGCCTAAAACGTTGGCAAGGTAGATTGCACGTCCTGTAGCACCTTCGTCAGGTGATACGATCATGAGGTGATCGTTATCAAACTTTATATCCTTTACGTTCTTGCAGATACCTTTAATGAACTGGTATGAAGAACCTACAGATTCAAAACTGTGAAGCGGAATTGCATTCTGTACACGTGGATCATGAGCATCGAAAGTGATGATTGTATCAACACCCATTGCTACAAGTTCCTGTAATGCAACTGCGCAGTCAAGAGACTCGCGAGCTGTACGACGATGCTGGCGGCTTTCATAAAGGAAAGGTAAGATTACGTTGATACGTCTTGCCTTACCGCTTATGGCTGCGATAACTCTCTTTACATCCTGGAAGTGATCGTCAGGAGACATATGGTTCTCGTGACCTGCTACAGTATAAGTGATGCTGTAGTTTGTTACATCGCAGATGATGTAGATATCGTAACCTCTTACTGACTCGCCGATAGTAGCCTTAGCTTCACCGGTTCCGAAACGTGGTGTCTTAACAGGTATAAGATAAGAATCTTTTACATAACCACGGAAAGTGATGTCGTTTTCATGCTCGTGGTTACGAGTTTCTCTCCAACGCTTAAGGTAAGCGTCAATTCTTACACCGGACTCAACACCCTTCATTGAGATAATACCGAGCGGTCCGACCGGAACGGTATTAAGATCGCGTTCGTCGTGCAATTCCTGCTGCATAGAAAAAATTCCTCCTAAAATGAAATATATATTAACTTATTTTCATACGAATGTCAGCTCCGAAGAGTTTCACGAACTCATAGTCCTTTGAAATCCTGGAGAATGTGCGCTCTGTGTAAAGATCGCGTAAACCTGTAAGAGAAAGATTGGTCGAGATTATGGTCGACCTTCTTCTTAAAAGTCTCTCATTAATGCACATAAATAACTGAGATATAGTGTAGGCGTTTGAAATCTCTGTTCCAAGATCGTCTATTATAAGAAGATCGCAGTTAAATATGCTCTGGTATGCGGACTGCGCATCCAAGTCCTTATTATACGAGTTTTCCCTAAATACGTCAAATAACTTTACTGCGCTGAAATACACGACTGACTTACCGCGGTCAAGCATTTCTTTTGCAACGCAGTTTGAAAGGAATGTTTTACCAACTCCCGTAGGTCCGAAGATAAAGAGGTTGCCGTGATTGTCTTCGAAATTATCAATGAAGGCGCGGCACTTTATTACGGCCTGCTTCATTGCCATATAAGGTGTCATACCGTCAATGGCATCACTCTTATCATCAGAGAAGAGATTGTAATCAAATTTCTTAAAGTTCTCTCTTGTAAGAACAGATCGAAGATTCGACTGGTCGTACATTATATCAAGTGCGGCCTGCTTAAAGCAGTGGCACCTTTCTCCGTTTATATATCCTGTGTCCCTGCAGTCAGGGCAGGAAAAAGAAGGCTCGATATAGTCTTCATCGAAGCCTAAGTTTGCAATGCGTTCCTCTTTTTCCTTATTAAGTGAGGACAAAGAGGCTATAAGAGTCTTAACGGCATTCTTGTCTCCGTTTAAAAGCTGTTCTGCATGCTTTACGGATAAAGCTGCGATAGACTGGTCTATTTTTTGAAGATTCGGATCCTTTTTATATAATTCCTGCTTATTTGTATTTGCTACGTGAAATGCGCGTAAACGCCTTGAATCATAGTCTTTTTTGAGTGAATCGTACTGCGTATTAGACAGAGCCATTTTGCCCCTCCTTTTAAGTAACATATCAAGTAATTAGTACAATTTGCGGTTCAAAAGGTGTTTCTCCAGTTCGTCAAAATCGTAGTCTCGCTGGGCAAAGTTCTTAAACTTGTTGGTTTCGTTTCCTGTATTGGAATAATTATTCTTTTCGCGAGTCGATCGTGGTTTATTCTTAAACTCTTCATCGAGACGGTTTATGTCATCCAATGTCGAGACGTTTTTCTTTTTCCAGTCAGCGAGAATGGAATCTGCATATGCAAAGCTTACGTTGTGTGTGTTCATAATGGTCTTTGAACATGCATAAGCTATAATGTCCAATGAAAAACCGTATTCGGTAGTCCACTTGTTTACATATTCTATCTCAGGCTCCGTTAAAACCCTGCCCTTTATTCCGAATGCTTTTATTACGGCATGGTTTGCGGTTGAGTAGAGTGTGGACTTAAGTTTGGCTTCGTCTACGGTGCTTATTCCTTCTTCAGCCCAGTTTAAAGCTATTTTATCCATATACTTGAAGGATTTCTGCCCTCTTGATATGGAAAACTCTATAAGGTACGAAATAAGCTCTATGGAAAGCTTTAACTCATCAACCCAGTAAAGAAGAGTTCTTTGCTCTGTAGGTGTGATAAGTCTGCCAAGGTACTTTTCTGCCACAAAGAGAAGTTCTGCAACATCATCTCTTGTTGTAAAGCTTGAAACTTCATCTTCTGAGTACTCTTTCCTATTGGAACGCCTGCTTAAGTGACGCTCTTTTGGTGCTTCTTCATAGTCATTGTAGGTTTCGTAGGATTCACTTACGAAAGAATCCGCCGGGTTTAACGGCATCATATCCTCATTAACTGAAAGAAGCGGCGTTACCGCCGCAGGTCTTGCCGTATCATCTAAGATTGTGATACTCGTAATGTCATGCCTGCTGTTATATGTCAAATTGATAAGTCCGGCCCTTTCCCAATAGATAAGAGCCTTCATAATATAATTGTCCGTATGATCAAATTTTTCTGCAAGATTAGATATATTAAAAGATCTGCCTGCATCACTCAAGCTTCTAATAAGGTAAAGGTAGATCTTAACAAATTCGCCGTCTGCATACGGCATATAATTATCGAGAAAATTGTTAGATACAACTGTTTTATTATCATTAAGCTCGGAAATTAGAGTGATATTATCCATGTATCCTACCCCTTTGGTTTTGTCTTTCTTGTCACGCGAGATGAATTATAGCATAAAAAATCCAAGACTTAAAGCGTTGCAAATCCTTTAACAAACGGCATTTACGGGGTTTCTCGGAATGTGGATATGTTGATAAGTTTAAAATAATACGTAAAATCGCCATAAAAAATCAACACCAAAAAAGGTTTTTATATGGCTCTTTTGGTGTTGATAATGTGGATAATTATTTTTTGATAAGCTTTTCTCCAATATCTACAACGTTTCCGGCTCCCATAGTTATCAACAGGTCGCCGTTGACACATTTTTCCATTAAAAATTTTTCAACTTCGTCGAACGTTTTAAAAAAATAACTTTCGACGTTGCGAAGATTGAGTGCATCCGCTATATCTTTGCTGCTTATTCCCAATGTGTCGGTCTCACGTGCGGGATATATTTCCGGCAAGACCACTATGTCTGCCGCGCTTAAAGCGTCGACAAACTGAGGGAAAAGCGCTTTGGTTCTGGTATATGTATGCGGCTGGTAGCATACGATGATGCGGTTTTTCTTTAATGTCTTGGCCGCTTCTATTGCAGAACTTATTTCCGTCGGGTGATGAGCATAGTCATCAAGTACGGTTACACCGTTAAATTCGCCCTTAAGCTCAAAACGTCTCTTTGAACCCACGCAGTTTTTGAGCCCTTCCTTAACAGCCTCTATATCAAGACCCATAGAAAGTGCGGTAGCGCATGCTGCAAGAGAGTTGTATACATTATAGATTCCCGGGAGTGCCAGAATGATATGAGAGATGAATTCGTCTCCCTTATATAAATCGTATTCCTTGTGACCTTCTTGATTGTCCATTATATTTTTGGCTATATATGTAGGATTACCCTTTGTGCCGAAGGTTATAATCTTACGGTCTAAGCCTTCTGTAAGCTTATCAAGTGCGATAATATCATTATTTATAATAACGGTACCGTCTTCTTTGGTATTCTCCATAAACTTGCGGAAAGAATTTCTTATATCGTTTATGTCTTTAAAGAAGTCTAAGTGATCTTCTTCTATATTCATAATGATAGTGTACTTCGGATAAAATGATAAGAAACTATTCGTGTATTCACATGCTTCCGATACAAGATAGGAAGATTTGCCGATTCTTGTATTTGAATTAATGGAACGAAGTACTCCACCATTTAATATAGTAGGATCTGTATCTCCGGCCATTAAAATCTCGGAGATCATGCTTGTTGTTGTAGTCTTACCGTGAGTTCCGGCGATAGCGATAGATGAAGAATAGTTTTCCATAAGCTCACCTAAAAGCTCTGCTCTTGTAAGCATAGGGATATTTTTCTCTTTTGCCGCAATAAATTCAGGGTTATCCGGATGTACCGCTGCAGTATAGCATAATACGTCGATATCGTCCGTGATATTTGCTTTTACCTGATCACCGAAATTTATATTGATGCCCATAGCGAGTAATTCTTCGGTCTGCGCATTTTTGTTCCAGTCTGAGCCCGACACTTTAAAGCCGCGATCAATAAGGATCTTGGCAAGGCCGCTCATAGATATGCCGCCGATACCTATAAAGTATACGTGGCATGGCTTATTAAAGTCTAAGTTGAACATATAACTACCTCTTAGTATTTATAGTATAAACAGGGTTAATTATACCACAATAAAGCAAGTAATGCGAGTGCTTGGTTTTGTATTAAAAACTGTGCCGATACATCTGTATTAATATAATTAATTTTTAATGTTGCAAAAAAAATAAAAAGTTGTGCTTATAAAAAACACACTTAGGGCATTGTTTCGTCACAATTGAAAACTATACTTTTAAATAACGACGCGATAGAGCGTGTAAGTCAAAACGAGCGGTTAGTCCGTGACATCACAAGGAGGTTTGCAATGCAGATAACAGACATTAGAGTGAGGCTGGTAGAAAAGGAAGGCAAGATGAAGGCCGCAGTTTCTATCACTATCGACGATGAATTCGCAGTGCATGACATCAAGGTAATTGAAGGTGACAAGGGGTTGTTTATAGCAATGCCGAGTAGAAAAGGTACCGGCGATGGCTACCGCGATATAGCTCATCCAATTAACCAGAAAACAAGAGATATGTTATCCAAGTTAATTTTAGAAGCTTATCAAAAAGAAATTTCAAAATAGATAACGTCCCACTTTACAAATCAATAAGAATCATGCTTTAATATAAGTAGATTAACGATGAATCGGAGGCAGCGAACGCGGCCTCCTGTTCTTTTGATTATAAAAGGAAAGGGAAGACATGAATTTAATAGTAGGTCTTGGTAATCCGACCAAGAAATATGAGAAAACAAGACATAACTTAGGCTTTGATGCGATAGACGAGCTGGCGGATAAGTACGGAATAAAGGTCACGAACAGAAAGTTTAATTCACTTTACGGCGAAGGTGTGATAGACGGTAATAAAGTAGTCCTTTTAAAGCCGCAGACCTTTATGAATGAAAGCGGTATCGCGGTAGAAGAGATTTGTTCTTACTTTAAGATTGATCCGGAAAAAGAGATGGTAGTTTTATTTGACGACATATCGCTTGTTCCGGGACGTATAAGAATCCGTCTTAAAGGAAGCGCGGGCGGCCATAACGGAGTTAAAAGCATTATAGCACATATAAAAACGGATGCCTTTATGCGAGTTAAGATAGGTGCCGGTGCAAAGCCTGAAGACGGCGACTTGGCAGACCATGTACTTAGCCGTTTTTCCAAGGCAGAACGCGTTAAAATAGACGAGGCAATTAAAGATGCAGCGGATGCGGCAATCCTTCTTATGGAAGGTAGGTCCGACGAAGCGATGAGCAGGTTTAACGGTAAGAAAGAAGAGTAGCATGAGCATATTTACCGACCCATTAAAAGAGCTTGCAAGCTACGAGATAATTGAAGAAAGAAGGAAAAAGACCGGGGGGTTAATCCAACTCTCCGGCGTTCTTGATGCAATAAAACCGCTTTTAGTCACAGGCTTTTCCAAGAAGCCATATAGATTATTCATCACACATGAAGAGGTAAAAGCGAAAGAATATATAGAAGAATACCGCCTTTTTGATAAGAACGTATGCTTTTTCCCACCACGAGATATCCTGTTTTACGAGGCGGATATAAGAGGAAATGTCTTAACCGAAGACCGTGTCGAAGTGCTTCATAGACTTCATGAAGCAGAAAGCCTTACGGTAGTTACGACGTTTGATGCATTAATGGATAAGTTATCCGCACCGGCGGTCTTTTACGGACAGATTATCAACATAGAAAAGGCGGATACGATAGATGTAGAAAAGCTTTCAAAGGACCTGGCAGCTATAGGATATGAGCGCAATTTCCAGGTTGAGGCTCCGGGAGACTTTGCAATCAGAGGCGGTATAATCGATATTTATCCTTTAGCTGAAAAGACGCCTATACGTATAGAATTATGGGATGATGAAGTTGATTCCATAAGACGTTTTGACGCGGAAAGCCAGCGTTCTATAGAGGATATCGATAGTATAAAGGTATATCCCGCAAACGAAAGTGTGAAGGTAGCGGAAGCAAGGGAGCTTCCGGCGACTCTTCTTGATTACTTTAAAGCGGATGAAACAGACATATTTATAGATGAACCTGCCCGCGTTATAGAAAAGGGTAAGGTTGTTTTCGAAGAGTATAAAGAGAGTGTGATTCAAAGACTTGAAAAGGGATACATCGAGTCTAAGGAAGCGGATATCATAAACTCTGTAAAAAAGACAGCAGATGCTTTAAAAAAGTACTTCCTTATCATGTTTTCAACTCTTGATAAGACTGCGTCTGAACTTAAGCCTACAGGTATATACAATATTGAAGGAAAGTCTATAGGCGCTTACAATAAGAGCTTTGACCTCCTAATAAAGGACTTGAAGCGGTATAAGCGAAACGGATATAAGACGATAATCGTATCCCCATCCAAAACCAGGGCAAAGCGATTGGCGGAGGATATTACGAATGAGGGCGTAACTGCGGTTTATACCGAAGACCTTACGCGTTCCATAAAGAAGAAAGAAGTCGTGGTATTTTACGGTAAGATTCGTCGCGGCTTCGAGCTTACACAGATAGGGTACGCTTTAATTGCGGAAAGCGACATTTTCGGTACCGATCACGAAAGAAAGCATAAAGCTAAAGATAAGTCGGGCGATTACATAAGAGAATTTGCCGATCTTAAGATTGGCGATTATGTTGTTCACGAAAACCACGGACTCGGTGTCTATAAGGGTATCGAGAAAGTTGAAATGGACGGCGTAACGAAGGATTACATAAAACTTGAATATGATAAAGGCGGAGTGCTTTACGTTCAGGCCAATAACTTAGACGTATTGCAAAAGTACTCCGGCAAAGATGCAAAGAAAGTAAAGCTAAATACACTCGGCTCAAAAGAGTGGGAGAAATCAAAGACAAGAGTACGTTCCGCGGTTAAAGATATCGCGGCAGATTTGGTACGCCTATATGCTGCGCGTCAGCAGGTTAAAGGTTTCGAGTACGGTCCGGACACTGTATGGCAGAAAGAATTTGAGGAAGCTTTCCCCTTTGAGGAAACACCGGGACAGATAGATGCGATAGAAGCCGTTAAGAAAGATATGGAATCAAGCCGTGCCATGGATAGACTTATCTGCGGTGACGTAGGATTCGGAAAGACGGAAGTTGCGCTTCGTGCGGCGTTTAAGGCAGTGCAGGATTCAAAACAGGTGGCCTACCTTGTGCCTACAACGATTTTGGCAGAGCAGCATTACAATACCTTCGTACAGAGAATGAAGGACTTCCCTGTACGTGTGGAACTTTTGTCTCGTTTTAGAAGTAAGAAAGAACAAGATCAGACGATAGAAGCCTTGAAGAAGGGCGAAGTTGATATAGTTATCGGAACACATAGACTTTTATCGAAGGATGTAAATTATAAAGATCTGGGTCTTTTGATAATTGACGAGGAACAGCGTTTTGGTGTTGCACATAAAGAAAAGATAAAGGCGTTAAAGAATAGAATTGATGTTTTGACGCTGTCTGCGACACCGATTCCGCGTACACTTCACATGTCACTTGTCGGAATACGAGATATGAGCGTGCTTGATGAAGCGCCTGTAGACCGTATGCCGATACAGACGTACGTTATGGAATATAATGACGAACTTGTGCGAGAAGCGATTAAGCGCGAGATTGCACGAGGCGGTCAGGTATATTACGTTTATAATAAGGTCAAAGGAATACGCGATGTAGAGGATAGGTTATCCGCGCTTTGTCCTGATGCAAGAATCGCATACGCTCACGGACAAATGCATGAAAAAGACCTTGAAGACATAATGTATCAGTTTATAAACGGTGAGATAGATGTACTTGTATCGACGACAATCATAGAAACGGGACTCGATATACAAAATGTAAATACGATAATCATAGAAGATGCGGAAAACTTCGGCTTATCGCAGCTTTACCAGTTACGTGGTCGTGTCGGTCGAAGCAATAAGACCGCTTTTGCCTTCCTTATGTATAAGAGGGATAAGCTCTTAAAGGAGATTGCGGAAAAGCGTCTTCATGCGATGAGAGAGTACACGGAACTGGGCTCGGGTATAAGAATCGCGATGAAGGACTTGGAGATTCGAGGCGCGGGAAATATCTTAGGCGCGGATCAAAGCGGTCACATGGAAGCGGTCGGCTACGATATGTACTGTAAGATGTTAAATGAAGCGGTTAGACTTTTAAAGGGTGTAACCGATGTTGAAGATTTCGAGACTTCGATAGATATAATGACGGACGCATTTATTCCATCTACGTATATTCCGAACGAGTACCAGAAACTCGATATGTACAAGCGTATCGCGAACGTGACGACCGAGCACGACAAGGAAGAAATGATAGATGAGATGGTAGACCGCTTCGGTGAGCCGCCAAAGTCTGTACTAACTCTTTTAGACGTGGCACTTCTCAAAGCTCGCGCGAATAAGTGCTTTATAACCGATATCAAGGAAAAAGATATGGATATAAAGTTTACGATGTTTAAGCATGCGAAGATTGATGTGGCGAAGATTCCGGAGATGTTATCCGGGTTCTCGGGCGAGTTTACGGTAAATACGAAGGTTGTACCGCCGGTATTTATCTATAACAAAGAGTACAATAATAAGATAAAAGGAAAAACGAATACCGAGATTATAGATGAAGTGCTTACGGCACTTTCGGATATAGTGTTAGAGTAGGCTAAAGCGGCTTTGAAGTGAATTCAAGGCCGCATTTTGCGCGATAACGTCGCTTGATTAATGCGGGAAATAAATATTCTGAAAAATTTAGCACTCGCCTCTTGACAGTGCTAACAAAACGATATATAACTATTATGGAAACTGAAAAAGTGGCATGCGCCACAGTAGTGAAAGTGAAGAGGGTGAGTTTATGAACATACAGAAATTTACGCAAAAATCGATAGAAGCTTTAAATGAGTGCGAAAGACTGGCGAATGAATACGGCAATCAGTATATGGATTGCGAGCATTTATTATATGCGCTTTTGACTCAGGAAGAGGGAATATTGCCGCGTCTTTTGGAAAAGATGGAGGTAAATGTGCCTGATTTTATAGGTGCGGTAGAAGGAAAGCTTTCAGCCTACACAAAGGTTTCGGGCGGTGATACAAATTATTACACAAGAGAGCTTAATAAGACATTGGTTGAAGCTGAGACCGAAGCCAAGAAAATGGGCGATTCCTATGTATCCGTAGAGCATATATTCTTATCATTATTGAGAAATGCGAATAAGCAGGTTAAGGGATTATTTAAAGATTTCGGTATAAATAAAGACGGATTCTTGAAAGCCTTGATGACAGTAAGGGGCAACAGACAAGTTAATACCGATAACCCTGAAGGCACATACGATACGTTGGAAAAGTACGGATACGATATGGTCTCCCGTGCAAAAGAGCAGAAGCTGGATCCTGTAATAGGCCGAGATGCAGAGATTAGAAACCTCGTACGCATCCTTTCAAGAAAGACCAAGAATAACCCTGTATTAATAGGTGAGCCGGGCGTAGGTAAAACCGCCGTAGTAGAGGGTTTGGCACAGCGTATCGCCAGAGGCGACGTGCCCGGAGGCCTTGAAGATAAGCGCCTTTTTGCGCTTGATATGGGAGCGCTGATTGCGGGTGCAAAATACCGTGGTGAATTCGAGGAACGTTTAAAGGCCGTACTTGATGATATTAAGGCATCTGACGGCGAGATCATTTTATTTATAGATGAGTTACATACGATAGTGGGCGCCGGTAAGACGGAAGGCTCGATGGATGCGGGAAACCTCTTAAAGCCTATGCTTGCCAGAGGCGAGCTTCATTGTATCGGAGCAACGACTCTTGATGAATATAGAAAGTATATAGAAAAGGATGCGGCGCTCGAACGTCGTTTCCAGCCGGTTATGGTATCCGAGCCTACCGTAGAAGATACGATATCAATCCTTCGTGGCTTGAAAGAACGTTACGAAGTATTCCACGGCGTAAAGATTACGGACGGCGCATTGGTATCGGCAGCAGTTTTGTCAAACCGCTATATCTCTGACAGATTTCTTCCTGATAAGGCGATAGACCTTGTGGATGAGGCCTGTGCGCTTATAAAGACAGAACTTAACTCGATGCCAGGAAGCCTTGATGAACTTAACCGTAAAATCATGCAGCTTGAAATAGAGGAGATGGCATTAAAGAAGGAAGAAGATTCCTTAAGCCGCCAGCGTCTTAAAGACTTAACTGATGAACTTGCTGCACTCAGAGAGGAATTTGCGAAGGGCAAGATTCAGTGGGATATGGAAAAAGCTGCAATTGATAAGGTTACGGCACTTCGTGAAAGAATCGATAAGGTTCGTTCTGATATAGAAAAAGCCAAGAGTGAATATAACCTTGAAGAAGTGGCAAGACTTCAGTATGGTGAGTTGCCGAATCTTCAGAAGGAACTTGAAGAGGAAGAGGCAGTTATAGCAAAGAATGAAGTTCCGCTTGCGCATGAAAGCGTTTCGGAAGAAGAGATAGCGCATATAATCTCCAAGTGGACAGGAATTCCTGTTGAAAAGCTTAACGAATCTGAGAGAAGTAAGATTTTAAACCTTGACTCCGAGCTTCATAAGCGTGTAATCGGTCAGGACGAGGGCGTAACAAGAGTTACCGAAGCAATCCTTCGTTCCAAAGCAGGTATAAAGGACGAGAGTAAACCTATTGGTTCATTTCTTTTCCTTGGTCCTACAGGTGTAGGTAAAACCGAGCTCGCGAAGGCTTTGGCTAAGGCGTTATTCGATGATGAGTCAAGTATGGTACGCCTTGATATGAGTGAGTATATGGAGAAATTCTCCGTATCGAGACTCATCGGAGCGCCTCCGGGATACGTAGGATACGATGAAGGTGGACAACTTACGGAAGCCGTACGTAGAAAACCTTATTCCGTAGTTCTTTTCGATGAAGTGGAAAAAGCGCATCCTGATGTATTTAATACCCTTTTACAGGTATTGGACGATGGACGTATCACCGATTCTCAAGGAAGAACGGTAGATTTTAAAAACACTATAATCATAATGACTTCAAACCTTGGTTCCGATGCACTTTTATCGGGTATCGATGAAAACGGAGAGATAACCGATAAAGCTAAAGAGGAAGTTATGAATATGGTTCATATGAATTTCAGACCGGAGTTTATTAACCGACTTGATGAAATCATAATGTTTAAACCACTTAATATCGGTGAAATCGGTAAGATTGTAGACTTAATCGTAACAGAGATTAATAAGCGTATCGAAAATAAAGAATTATCGGTTAAGCTTACGGATGAAGCTAAAGAATTTATCGTCGAAAACGGCTTCGATCCGTTATATGGTGCAAGACCGCTTAGACGATATATTCAAAAGAACGTAGAGACGTTGGCAGCAAAGCTTATCTTACAGGATGAAGTACGCCAGGGTGATACGATACTTGTGAAAGTAGAAGACGGTCACTTAAAGGCTGTACGAGAGTAATACATAAAACTAAAGCCCTGCAGGACTCCTGCAGGGCTTATATTCTTTAATTAAATCAATGCTTCGATATACACATCCGAAGGCTCTTTTAAAAGATCCAGGAATGTTCCGTCTTTCATCTGAAGTATCGGACGGGAAAGCTGCTTATCGTTTAATAAAACGATGGTTCCAATCCTGTTATCAGAAAGGCGCACACGGTTATGCTGATAGGTGTTTGCTACTCTATTTAAGAATGGGAGAATTACGGACGGTTTATATTTTTGTAATCCGTCTGACTCGAATTCTGCAATAACCATGAAAGGACAAAGCGAATGGCGATAGCTTCTGGCGGAAGTCATTGCGTCATATACGTCAGCGATTGCGATAACCATTGTAAATTCATCAAGCTCGTCGTCGCCCTTTTTGTTAGGGTATCCGGATCCATCGCAACGCTCGTGGTGATTAAGAATCGCATTTAAGATTCTTGCGTTAAGACCACTTCCTCTTAAAAGGTCATATCCCATCTGGGAATGCATCTTAACAATTTCGTATTCTTGCGATGTAAGCTTGCCCGGCTTATCAAGGATGGTCTTAGGAATTAAAGTTTTACCTATATCATGGAAAAGACCTGCAATTGTAAGGTCATCAATTTCTTCTTTATCAAATTTGCACCACTTACCTAAAACACGTGCGATGTATGCAACGTTAAGTGAATGTGCGTAGATTGAATCTTCTATGGTTCTGATATTATGTAACACATCGAATAATTCGATGGTTGTAAACTTATGCTCGTTTAAGATTTCCAAAACCGTAAGCATTAAAGTCTTAGGCGCGAGTATGTGATCGCGCTGATAGTTTTCAAAAGCTTTCTTTAATTCCTCGCAGTTTTGGGTGTAAGAAATCTGGAAGGCCTTAAACTTATCTGACATAACGACCTTTTGCACATAAGAAGCGCTTGACTGTCTTACAAACTCTTCATGCTTTTTAGGAGCGGCTTTTGCTTTTTCCTCTTCTTCTTTTTTTCTTTTGGCTTCTTCTTCAGCGATACGGCGAGCTTCTTCTATCGCAGCAGCTTCCTTTGCAGCAGCTTCTTCAGCGATACGCTTGGCAGTTTCTTCCGCGGCGATAGCGGCAAGGCGTTCTTCTTCGGCCTTGTCTTCATCGACATCGGATTCAATTACTTCGACTTCTCTTATCGAATAAAAATGCAGTCTTTCAATAAGACGACGGTCGAGTGCTACACCTTCGTTAACGATAAGCTGTCCTGTTTTAGTTTTGACTGCCTCGGCCGTAACCATTCCCGGCACGAGATCTTTGGTGCTAAGTAAGCTCAAAGTTCCACCCCTTAAATCCCTTGAAGAAAATGATAGAATCCCTAATTTAAAAGAGCACTCTTCACTTTTAAGTATAGGAATTATAGGGTTAAAAGTCAACAATAGTTAAGGAAATTGTGTGCATTATTTGTTGTCGCTTGTTAAATTTATTGACAGATAGATTTTCCTATTGTAAACTAGTCCATGTTATGTATTTAAATATTTCTCTTATTCAGAGTGGTGGAGGTACATAGGACCTATGAAGCCACGGCAACCCCGGGGATCCGGAAGGTGCCTTTCCTGAGCGATTTATCGAACAATAAGAGGATTGGAATAATGATTTTAATCCGCTTATTGAATAATAAGCGGATTTTTTCTTATCTTCTGATCGCTAGAAAGAGAAAAGATTTCAAACTAAAAGGAGAATTAATATGGAGAAGAAAATTTTTACCTCAGAATCCGTAACAGAAGGACATCCTGACAAAGTCTGCGATCAGATTTCTGATGCGATCTTAGACGAAATGATTAAGCAGGATCCGATGAGCCGTGTTGCCTGCGAGACAGTATGTACAACAGGTCTTGTAATGGTAATGGGTGAAATCACAACAAATGCTTATGTTGATATCCAGAAAGTTGTACGTGATACAATCAAGGAAATTGGATATGACTCTGCAGATGCAAGTTTTGACGGCAACACTTGCGGCGTTATAGTAGCACTTGACGAGCAGTCGGGCGATATCGCAATGGGCGTAAACAAAGCATTAGAGGCAAAAGAGCATACAATGGACGATTCTGAAATCGAAGCAATCGGTGCCGGCGACCAGGGTATGATGTTCGGATATGCTACAAACGAGACACCTGAATATATGCCGTATTCAATCGCTCTTGCACATAAGCTTACAAGAAAGCTTGCAGAAGTCAGAAAGAACGGAACTTTGTCCTACCTTCGTCCTGACGGAAAGAGCCAGGTCTCTGTTGAATATGACGAGAACAATAAGCCTGTAAGACTTGAGGCTGTTGTTTTATCAACACAGCATACAGCAGACGTATCACAGGAGCAGATTCACGAAGATATAAAGAAGTACGTATTTGATCCTGTACTTCCGAAGGAACTTATCGATAATGATACAAAGTTCTTTATCAATCCTACAGGACGCTTCGTTATTGGCGGACCTCAGGGTGATTCCGGACTTACAGGTAGAAAGATAATCGTAGATACTTACGGTGGATTCGCCCGTCACGGCGGCGGAGCTTTCTCCGGTAAGGACTGCACAAAGGTAGACCGTTCTGCATCATACATGGCACGTTACGTTGCAAAGAACATCGTAGCTGCAGGTATTGCAGACCGTATCGAGATTCAGCTTTCATACGCTATCGGTGTTGCAAAGCCTACATCCGTGCGTGTTGATACTTATGGCACAGGTAAGCTTTCAGACGAAAAGATTGTCGAGATTATAAGAAAGCATTTCGACCTTCGCCCTGCAGGCATCATCAAGGCACTTGACCTTCGCCGTCCGATCTACAAGCAGACTGCAGCTTACGGACACTTCGGACGTCTTGACGTCGATCTTCCGTGGGAGAGAACAGACAAGGCAGAAGAATTAAAGAAAGAGCTTTAATTTAAAATAATATTTTCATAAGAGTAATCTTAAGGAGTACATATGAAGACAGGGAAGAATCATACGCTGTGGCTTTCTTTTTTGGGAGTCACGGCGCTTCCTGTTATTGTGGTATTTATCATAACGATAATGGTCACAAGAAGGGAATTTTTTGAATTAAGAAGAATATACGGACCGAGCTTTAACGCGGATGTAAGGGAATCTCTTTTTATGATTTTAATATTCGTGCTCGGGCTTATAGTCATAGCAAATTCTTTATGGATGATCTGGATGAAAGGCCTCGTAATAAAGCCGATACAGGATATCGAAGCTGCAACGAAGAGAATAGCATCCGGTGATCTTAACTTTTCCCTGGAAACGGAAAGAAATGACGAAATCGGTGAACTTTGCCGTGACTTTGAAGAGATGAGGAAAAAGCTCAAAGAGTCAGCAGAAGAGCGCCTTTTGTCAGAGCAGCAGCAACAGCAGTTTATAAGCAATATCTGTCATGATTTAAAGACCCCGATAACTTCAATTCAAGGCTATGTCGAGGGTATAATGGACGGAGTTGCAAAGACGCCGGAGATGCAGGATAAGTATTTAAGGACTATCCACAATAAGGCGTCCGAAATGAACCTTTTAATTAATGAGCTTACAATGTATAATAAGCTTGATAATAATCGTATTCCTTATGATTTTAAGATTGTGCCGTTTAAGAAGTATTTGGATGATTGCGCGGTCGAGATAGAGGATGAGTTAGAGACTTACGACATAGGATTTACCTATAATTGTTATGTTTTGGATTCGGTAAATGTTATAATGGATCCGGAGCAGTTTAGCAGGGTTATCAGAAATATAATCGGTAACTCAGTTAAATATATGGATAAAGAAAATAAGTGGATTAAACTTTCGGCGCGCGAAGTCGGTGACAGCGTCGAGATAGAGATAGAAGATAACGGACAGGGTATAAGCGGACGAGATCTTCCTAGAATTTTTGACAGATTCTACCGTGCGGATGCATCGCGCGGTAAGACGAAGGGGTCCGGCATCGGCCTTTCGATAGTGAAGAAAGTAATGGAAGACCATAACGGTATGGTGCGTGCCGTAAGCCGCGAAGGCGAAGGTACGGCGATTTATCTTGATATAAGAAAGTGCGAGAAGGAGAGTAAAGTTGAGTAGGATTCTTATAATTGAGGATGAAAAAGAAATAGCGGAGCTTGAACGTGATTATCTTGCGATTGCGGGATATGACATCGACATTTGCTTTGACGGAGAAGAAGGCTTGAATAAAGCGCTTTCCGAGGATTACGACCTTTATATCTTGGACGTAATGCTTCCGTCAATCGATGGATTCGAGCTTTGCAAAAGAATAAGGGAAGCGAAAAATGCTCCTATCGTGATGGTATCCGCAAAAAAAGATGATATCGATAAAATCCGCGGACTCGGATTCGGTGCAGACGACTACGTATGTAAGCCGTTTTCACCATCTGAGCTTGTTGCGAGAGTTAAGGCTCATCTTACAAGATATGAGACCTTAACCGGCAAAGAAAAGAAGAATGAAGTAATAACAATCCGCGGACTTAAGATTGATAAGACTGCACACAGAGTCTTCCTTAACGACGAGGAAAAAGCTTTTACCTCAAAGGAATTTGAACTCCTGCTTTATATGGCGCAGAATCCTAACCGTGTATTTACGAAGGAAGAGCTTTTCAGTAAGATTTGGGGAATGGAATCTGTCGGAGATATCGCGACGGTAACGGTTCATGTAAAGAAGATTCGTGAGAAGTTGGAAGTAGATAACCAGAATCCACAGTATATAGAGACAATCTGGGGCGTCGGATACCGCTTTAAAATTTAAGTTTACCCGATGCAACATTTTTAAAACCGCATCTGTATTATTTGCAGAAGGGCGATAAGCCAGGTTTAAGGAGGAAACTTTATGAAAAAAATATTGACCGGCCTTTTGGCAGTAGTTATGGCAGCGATGCTTTGCGCATGCGGAGCGACGAAAGACGGAGCAGCTTTGGAAGAAGCTTATAACGGTTCGGCTGATTACAGCGGATTTAACAGCGGTAGTGAATACGATAGCAAGAGCGATACTACCGGAGAGAATTCGGGAAGTGGCGAAACCGGAAATGTCGACTATCAGAAGAAACTTATTTTTACATATAATTTGTGCTTCCAGACAACGGATTACGATAAGTCCTATGCTTATATAGAAAGTAAAGTTGCTGAATACGGTGGATATATCGAGTCATCTGATGAGTATGGTTCAGATCTTAAACATGCAAATCTGACTCTTAGAATTCCTGCTGATAAGGCAGAAGAATTCTTAAAGGAAACAGGTTCTATCGGTACAGTTACGTCAAAGAGCAAGGCTGCACGCGATGTTACAAGAGATTATTATGATTTAAAATCACATATCGAGACATTGCAGACTAAGAGAGCGCGTCTTTTGGAGCTTTTGGAGCAGGCTGAATCTGTAGCAGATATCATGGAGATTGAAAGCCAGATTAGTGATTGCGAGTACGAGATTAATTCTTATACTCAAAGTTTGAAATTATACGATAATCTTGTTGATTATGTAACTATTTATATGAGCCTTGATACGGTAAGAGATATTACTGTAGTTGATGAAGACAGCAGCATGGTACGTATTCAGAAGGGCTTTATGACAAACCTTCATGATGCGTGGGCATTCCTTGTAGACGGAATTATATGGCTTATTACATCGATACCGTTTATCGTGCTTATGTGCTTCTTTGCGCTTATAATCTTCCTTATCATAAGATTGGTATTACGAATTGAGAAGAGAAATAAGAAAAAGAGAGCCGATAAGAAAAGCGGCGAAGTTATAAACGTAAACAATACGGAAGAGCGTAAGTAATTCTTTAAAGTTAGGAACAATATGGAAATCGTATACGAAGACGAATATCTTTATGTCATAAGAAAAGAAGCCGGAGAACCGGTGGAAACAAGAAGTATCGGAACAAAGGACATAGTTACGATGCTTAAGAACATAAGGGTTAAGAAAAAAGAGAATCCATATATCGGGGTCATCAACAGGCTGGATCAGCCTGTTGAGGGCCTTCTTTTAGTGGCAAAAGATAATAAGACGGCAGCAATGCTGTCGGAAGAATTAAAGAAACATGCCATAGATAAGCATTACTATGTGGTTTGTTACGGAATTCCTTCGGGAAACGAATACAGAGATTTTATAGATTTCGATAAGAAAAGTAATCTTTCTTTTGTAACGGATGGAAAATCCGGCAAAGAATCTTTGCTGGAGTTTAAAGTTATTAAGACCTTTGAAGTTAATGAAGAAAAGGTTTCCTTGGTTGATATTAATCTTTTAACCGGTCGTCATCATCAGATAAGGGTTCAGTTCGCGAGTCACGGACATCCCCTTTTAGGTGACAGAAAATACGGTAACAAGGAAGGAAGCGACGCGAAAAATGTGGCGCTTTGTTCATATGAATTATCTTTTATACATCCCTATAAAAATGAGCCTTTATGCTTTAAAATCAAGCCTTCCGGCAAAGCCTTTATGCCTTGCGAATATTCCTTTTAGGTGTTAGAATAATATAGATTATTTGTATGCCTTTAAGCAGGAGTAATTGTTATGCAAAATAAGGGTAAGTCGACTATTAGAACCAAGGCGGGAACGCGTGCATTAGAGCGTCTTGCCATGGAAAATGTCAGAAGAGATTTCTTTTCTGCGTTGGGTTCTTTGGTTGTGTATTCTATATTATTTATACGATATTTATTCGCGGAGCTTTTTCCTATTAAGAACACTATAGTTCTTGCGATAATGGTCGTGTATGTGGTAATGGATGTATGCTTTGCCGTAATTTCATATAAGAAAGTCGTAAGTCGCGATTCTTCAAGGAGCGGAGAACTCAACAGGGTATTCTGGATTTCGAGATATGGTTTGGCTCTTATTTTCTCGCTTTATGCAAGCTCGAAGACGGGTGCGACACTTCTTATCTTAATGATAATGCTGTCGTTTGCGCTTGTACCGCTTTTTGAACTAAAAGAAATCGTGGTTGCAACGGCATTGCAAGTTATAATGCTCGTGCTTCATTTCGCAATAAACATGATCGATGCGGAGCGCTTTGTGACGGGGATTATCATACTTACGCTTTGTACGGTTATTTCAAGACAGGCGTATTATGCGGCACTTCGTCGTGAAATGGATGCCGGCGAGATAAGTGACGTTAAAAATCTTGCTGATACAGATCCGATGACGGGATTACTTAATAGACGTGGTTTAGAGCGCAGAATTATGCAGCTTTGGCCTATGTGCATAAGAGAGAAGTTATCGGTTGCGGTAATGATGATCGACATCGATAATTTCAAGAAATATAACGATACGTTCGGACACCCCGAGGGCGACGAGTGTATCAAGATGATAGCGAAGTGTTTGAAGGAAAATATAAGACGTCGTACGGATTATATAGCTCGTGTCGGCGGCGAGGAATTCTTGATTGTTTTGACGGACGTAACAAGACAGGGTGCGATTGACGTGGCAACAGCTTGCAAGACGTCTGTGGAAGAGGCAAGACGACCCCATTCGAAGGACAATTTCCTTCCGTACGTAAGTATAAGTACGGGATTAAGCTTTGCATCGCCTGTAGTCCCCGGCAAGGAGTTTTGGGAATTGAGAAATGATGCGGATAAGCAGTTGTATACTGCCAAAGAAAACGGCAAGGCCTGCGTATATATTGAAGGCGAGTGCTTTGCAAAGACGGAACCTTTAAGATTTAACAGGCAGTATGAGAAAGAAAGATTGTTCCATCAGATTTAAGGATGAATATTATAAGTAAAGGATGAGATAGATATGGCAAGAGATAAGAAAATGGTAGAATCGATCACATCTATGGATGTCGATTTTGCGCAGTGGTACACAGACGTTGTAAAGAATGCTGAATTAACGGATTATACAAGCGTTAAGGGTTGTATGGTAATTAAGCCTTACGGTTACGCAATCTGGGAGAACATCCAGCATGAACTTGATAAGAGATTTAAAGAAACAGGCGTAGAAAATGTTTACATGCCGATGTTTATACCTGAGTCACTTCTTCAGAAGGAAAAAGATCACGTTGAAGGATTCGCTCCTGAAGTTGCGTGGGTTACACATGGTGGGCTTGAACCGTTGCAGGAGCGTCTTTGCGTACGCCCTACATCAGAGACTTTATTCTGTGATTTTTATAAAGATGCAATTCAGTCATACAGAGACCTCCCAAAGGTTTATAACCAGTGGTGCTCAGTTGTAAGATGGGAGAAGACAACACGTCCTTTCCTTCGTTCAAGAGAGTTCTTATGGCAGGAAGGCCATACGGCACATGCAACAGCAGAGGATGCTGAAGCAAGAACAGTTCAGATGCTTAATGTATATGCTGACTTTGTTGAAGAGTTTTTGGCAATCCCGGTAATCAAGGGTAGAAAGACAGATAAAGAAAAGTTTGCCGGAGCAGAGGCAACTTATACTATAGAAGCTATGATGCATGACGGTAAGGCATTGCAGTCAGGTACAAGCCATAACTTCGGTGACGGCTTCGCTAAGGCATTCGGTATCCAGTTTACAGATAAGGACAATCAGCTCCACTATGTAAACCAGACATCTTGGGGATTATCAACAAGACTTATCGGTGCAATCATCATGGTTCATGGTGATGATGAAGGTCTGGTTCTCCCGCCTTACGTTGCTCCGACACAGGTTATGGTTATTCCGATAAGACAGGATAGCGAAGGCGTTCTTGATAAGGCTAATGGAATTAAGGATGCGTTAAAGGCAGCAGGTCTTCGCGTGAAGATTGATGATTCCGAGAAGAGTCCCGGATGGAAGTTCTCCGATCAGGAAATGCGCGGTATTCCGGTACGTATCGAAATCGGGCCGAAGGATATCGAGAACGGTACATGTATCGTTGCTCGCCGTGATACACACGAGAAGCAGACTGTTGCGATCGATGAATTGGTAAATGTAATTCCTGGACTTTTGGATGCAATCCAGCATGATATGTTTGAGCGTGCAAAAGCACACAGAGATTCAAGCATGTATGAAGCTACGGATTACGAAGAGTTCAAGAAGACTATAGATGAGAAGCCTGGATTCGTACGCGCTATGTGGTGCGGCGATGAGGCTTGCGAAATCAAGATTAAAGAAGATACGACAGCAACAAGCCGTTGCATGCCGTTTGATGCAAAGAATATCTCCGATAAGTGCGTATGCTGCGGTAAACCGGCTAAGCACTTGGTAATCTGGGGTAAGGCATATTAAAATAATGATTTTTAAAAGAGCAGGATTGGAAAATCAATCCTGCTTTTGTTTTTCAATTAGTCTCGGTGGATGAAATGATTCCCGTGACACTCGGAAGTAACGAAGCCGTTTACTTTGGGTAATTGGGTGTGATATCATAAAAATGATGACGTGATAAATTGGGAGGTGTGGAGAATATAAAATGGGATTCTGGATTTTTATGATGATAATGGAATTACTTATTCCGATTATTATGGTTGCATTTGGAAAAGTTTTTATGAAAAGACCGCCGAGCACAATTAATTTTGCTTATGGTTATCGGACTAAACGTTCGATGAAGAATATGGATACGTGGATTTTTGCACATAAGTATTTTGGTAAGATATGGTATATCAGCGGTTTGGTATTACTCCCCGTCTCGGTAATTCCAATGATTCTTGTAGTGGGGAAAGAACCTGGGATTGTCGGTAGTGTTGGAGGAATCGTTAATTTCGTGCAGTTGATTTTGCTTATTGGAGCGATAATTCCAACAGAGTATGCTTTATCAAAAAGGTTTGATTGTGAGGGTAATGCTCGATAATTTTGAGTTTGTGAAGACGGGCGCTTTTGCCTGGGAAGGTTGTTTAAATATGGAATTAGTTAGGGTAAGCAGAGAAAATGTGGATGCGATAGCGCCTCTAGTGGCATTATTTAGAATGCAGTTAAAGTTATATAAAGGGATTAAATCTGAGCCGGATAATGAAGCAGGAAAGGAAGAGTTGCTTGAGTTTCTGGATTCGGATTTTCCGGTTTATGCCGTAAAAGATAATGGCGTTTTTGCTGGATACATAGTATGTAGGATTGATGAGCCATGTTTGTGGGTTGAGCATATTTTTGTAAAGGAAGAGTATCGAAGAAGAGGTGTCGCGACGTTGCTTTTTAATAAGGCGGAAGAAATTGCGGCTTCTATGGGAGAAGATACCGTATATAATTTTGTTCATCCGAATAATGAAAATATGATTCAATTCCTTCGCACAAAGGGTTATACCGTTTTGAATATGCTGGAAATTAGAAAACCTTACGAGGGCGAAAAACTGATGACGACCATTCGCGTTGAGAATGAGATTTTTGATTATTAACGTTGGAACATAGTGAGTTTATGGTCGAGAAGTGTGGACAGGAAAAAGTTCAGAGAAATGCAGAGTTTAGACTATTTTCCCGAGGTCGGGAAATTGGTAGAGCGTGTTGAAATGAACGCAAGAATCGCCATATGCATATATGGCGGGGAAAAACGACACATTGAACAGCACTTTGCACAGCACATTGAATAAGAAAATACTATTTTTTATAAGAGATATAACTATATAGGGAGACAGTATTGATGGAACTTGCTTTGGATGAGATTATTCTTCGTGATTATCGACTTTCTGATGTAGAAGATGAAGTCCGGTGGACAAATGTAGACACTGCGTGGTTTTGTACGACTACCCCTTGGATGGAAATGACGCCGGTGGATCCACAAGAGCTACGTGCAGATATGGCAGAAGTTATTTCTGAAATGACGGAAGATAAGATACGGATGCGCTTTGAAATAGAGGTGGTGGGGCGTCATATAGGAACAATGTCATCTTATTATCTGAGCGAAGACTTTGAGTCAATGCCATATGAAAAGATTGATTACAGTAAGAACGCGGAAGAAAATCACGCAGTTCGTGCGCTTGGAATCGAGATATGCGAGATGGATTATTGGGGAAAAGGACTTGGCGCAAAGGCATTGACCTGTGTTATGGATTATTATCGTGATTTCGGTGAGCATCGCTTTATCCTAGAAACGTGGACAGGGAATACACGGATGCTCGGCTGTGCAAAAAAGTTAGGCTTTAAAGAAGTGCTGCGCAGAAAAGATGCATATACGGTCAACGGTAAGCAGTATGATGAGGTTGTGCTTGAAAAAGTGAGCTAATAAGTTTGTAAATGTGATTGTGTTAACTGAGGAATATTAAATATGGAAAACATGAAATTTATAGAACCCACATTTGAATATGCGGAGCAGGTGCGCGCATATAGACAGGAACTCTTGGATGCAGGCAGTTCCATGGATGGCACGGGAGCACTTAGGCGTATGGAAGACCCTAAAGAGTGGATTGAGTACTGCATTAAGGGTAAGAAAAAGGATACACAGCCGGAAGGAAGAGTTCCTGCAACGCAGTATATTTTCGTTCGCGAAAGCGACAATAAAATAGTCGGAATGCTTCAGATAAGGCATTACCTTAACGAGTTTTTGGAAAAGTATGCCGGCCATATAGGATATTCCGTTGCGCCGAGCGAACGCCGTAAAGGTTATGCCACAAAAATGCTCGAGATCGGCTTAACGAAATGTAAAGACCTGGGGATTCATAAAGTACTTATATCCTGCATCGACGATAACGTAGGTAGTAGAAGGACAATCCTTAAGAATGGCGGAGTATATGAATCCACAGTTTACGAACCCGGCGAAGGCGTAAACTTAGAAAGATATTGGATAGATTTACAAGATTGAGTTAAGAGAATCACCTTGTTCGTGCTTGCAGTGAGTAATATAGCAATTGTATAAAGGGGGTATCGAAATGGATATTGATAAGATTAGAGCGGAAGTAGCAGAAAAATTCGTAAATGAGTTCACGTGTGAGAAAATTAAGGAAGACGAGTATTCTTCGTTTTCATATCCGAAGTTAATAAAGATGATGAAATTTGATACGATAAGGCATAAAGTAGAAGGCTTCGGTCATATTATGAGCATGCGTACCAAAGGCCCTTTCGGGATGAGACTCCTTACAATGTCGTTTATGCCGTATGAAGGCGGAAACGTGCCGTATCTTCTTATCGATATGATGACAGTAGGCAAGAAGATAACCGTATTCGTAGAGTATTACGACTGTACGGAGGAAAAAGCCCCTAAAGATGAACTTTTAAGAATTAAAGAAAGATACGATCATCTTACGGAATACGATGAAAAGCCAAAGTGGTACGTACCGATGCGCACACCGTATTCCTTGATAAAGTGTGGCGTAAAAGAAGAAGGGAAGAGCTTTTGCGATATGATATGTGATTCCGTCGATGCATACATAAAAGAGATAAAAGCGTCGGGATTAAGCGATACTAACATCCCGGGCCTTTCAGCATTTAGAGACAGAATGATAAACGAAGGCAATCCGTCTTCAAGCATATTGGAAAAAGTCTTCGGCAAAGAAGGTGCAGAGAAGTTTTTCAAAGAGTGCGTAATGCCGCTTAAGAAATAGAACATAAGAACATAAGGGTAACTGTATGAATTAATGGACTGACCTTGAGTTAGGCTTAGGATGTAGCGTGATTAAGGCTATTTGATTATTTTGAATCGGAGGTGGCTTTTATGATGTTAGATCCAAGGTCTTATGTCGATGAGTTCAGGAAGGCGTCATTTGAGAAATTAGTAAAGGAACGCGAGAGACTTTACAAGGAAATTAAGGCTATTGAGAGTGTGGCATTCGAAAAGGAACGTACGAGCAATGCGTGGCTTGTCTGCCCCGGCCCTGATGTAAAGTACCAGGTGTATTTGCAGTATTTGGCAGCACTAAGCGAGTTCATGGCTGAGAAGTATAGACAGGAAAAAGTTTGGGGAGAAGGTGAGTTGAAATGATTGGAGCTATTCTTGGCGATATGGTTGGTAGCCCATATGAATTTGATAGGGGTGCGAAGGTAAAAGATTTTGGCCCATTATTTATAAAAGAATCAACGTACACAGATGATTCCGTAATGACAATTGCAGTTGCCGAAGCATTGATGAATGTGAGTCGTGGCGCAGATGATGAAACAATTAAAAACGAAGTTATCAAATCAATGAGAGCTTGGGGAAGAAAATATCCCAATGCAGGTTATGGCGGAAAGTTCCGCCAATGGCTTTCGCGGGAAGGCTATGGCCCATACGGTAGCTGGGGCAACGGATCGGCTATGAGAGTTTCTGCTGTAGGCTGGTTATATGATTCGTTGGAGCGCACGCGCGAAGTCGCAAGATTTACCGCGGAAGTAACGCATAATCATCCGGAAGGAATTAAGGGAGCAGAAGCTACAGCATCTGCAATATATATGGCACGTACCGGTAAGTCAAAGAAAGAGATTAAGGATTATATCGTTTCGGAATTTGGTTATAATCTTTCAAGAACCTTAGACGAAATCCGCCCGAACTATCATCATGTCGAAAGCTGTCAGGAAACAGTCCCCGAAGCAATTACAGCATTCTTAGAGGGCAATGATTTTGAAGACGTCGTAAGAAACGCAGTATCACTCGGTGGCGACTGCGATACGCTTACCTGCATCGCAGCTTCGATAGCGGAAGGCTTCTATGGCGTACCGGAGGAGTACCGGAAGGAAGTTTTAAATAGACTTGAAGATGATATGATTGCGGTATTGAAGAAGCTGTGAGGGACGGCCGAAATGTCTGCAGAGAAAAAATGCGGATAGCCGCAAATTTTTAATGAAAAGATTGCTTTAAAAATTGGATATAACTTGTTTACAGGGTTGCGGTATGTGGGCGTTTGGTAAAAAATGAGCGGGAGTTATGTCATTAATAACATATTTTGATGCAATATGTTATTAATGACAATTTTGTTTGAATTTACGGGATAATATGTTATACTTAACATATTGGAGGCGATAAATATGAGTGCTAATAAGATTGATAAAATATTTGAGCAGATAGATAAATTAAATAAACCTAATTCAGAGCAAGAAGCTTTACCGGCCGCTAAAACAAATGGTATATCGCGTAGTGTTCTAAACGAGATTTCGTCGGAAATACAAAGAATATTGGATGAAAACGGTTTTACGCAAGAGGATTTGTGTAGAATAACGGGTATGTCACAATCTAATATAAGTAAGATACTTAACGGCAAAGTGGCGCCAAGGATAGATACATTACAAAAGATAGCGGAATCAACACATACAAAATTAGTGATAAGTTTTGAAAGTAATGATTAAGGGGATTAAATATGGCACATATTAATTCAATAGAAATAAAAAGTTACAGAGGAATAAAAGCATTATCAGTTTCAGATTTTTCAAATATTAATATAGTTGTGGGAGACAACAATAGTGGAAAAACCTCTTTTCTAGAGGCCATTCAATTATTGTTTGCCGGTACTCAACTGGGAACTTTGAAAAATATTATAAATCAACGAACTGTACTTAATCCTGACAAGAGTAGTTTTTATGTTTCGCTCACAAAAATGTTCAACAAGGAGCAAAGACCGGATTCGATGGACTTTGAGATTTCTGCAGAAAGTAATAGTGGAATCCTACAGTTTCGTTTTATGGGGCGAGAAGGCAGTGTTTCGGGTGAAGAAGCACTTCAAATGTCTGCTTTATCTCAGCGAGAAAAAATGCAGTATAAAAGGAATTCGATTATATTGCCGGAAAAGGCAAAAGTATTTATAGGGAATGTAGTCGCACAAACTGGAGAAGAAATTTCACAGCAGGAAGTAAGAAGTACATCTTTAGATAGTGGGCTTCCGGGGGCTTCTTTAAAGAAGGAAATTCTGTATATTTCGGCATTTGGACATCTTAGATATGATCTTTTACAGAATATTGTAGGTAATCCGGAATATAAAAAGCTGGCAGTTGATATTCTTGGACAATTTGAAACAGAAATAGAGGATATATGTTATACCAAGGCAGATGATGGCTCTTATTTAGAAACGATTGTAGCTACGAGTGGGATAAATATGCCGCTTTCGGTATATGGCGATGGTATTAAGAAGATTTTGTATATACTTAATAAGCTTTTTGATTCCGCAGATTCAATACTGCTGATTGATGAAATTGAGACGGGGCTCCATAAGAAATATTATGATATGTTGTTCCCTGTAATATTTGCTTTAGCTAGTAAGTTGAATGTTCAATTGTTTATTGCAACACATAGTATTGAGGCGATAGATGCTATACTTAAATACGGAGATTACGACAATAAGAAAGAAGAGAAGGATCCGATTAAAGTCATTACATTAAAGAAAATTGAATCAAAAACCGGTAAAGGAAGCAACATAGTTGCTAGAAACGTTACAGGTAATTATGTATACGAAAATAGAAAAGTGTTTGAATATGAGGTGCGTCTATGATTGAATTAGTACTTGTAGAAGGCGTATCAGATGTTCAGCTGATAAGTTACTATATGCAGAGCGTATATGAGTGGAAGCATGTTAATGAAAATATACTTGGAATAACGGTATTGGATGCGCATGAACATATAGAAAATTTAACAAAAGGTGATAATGAACTTGTGTTATGCGGTGTTGGAGGAAATAGTAAATTTGCGTCGTTTGTGGAAAAACACCGTATAAATGCAATGATTATTGAAAAAGAAATAGCATCATTTATGGTTGTGACGGATAGAGATAAAGAAAGCAATCTAAAGATGACAAGAAGAATTAATGCAGTATTTGAAAATATAACATTCGAAGCAGGAAAATGGGTGAAAAATAAGATAGCGGATGGCTATGGCCAGGATAAGTTGGTTAATACTTACTTGCTAATTATCCCAGAAAATGAAAATGGTGCATTGGAAAGTGTAATCATTAATGCATTGAAGGATATACCGGAAGAAAAAGAACTTATGCAAGAGGTAATTGACTTTATAGATAATGTAAAGAATGATTTGGTTCCGGAATTATGTAAAATTAATAAATATAATAAGGCTGTTGTTGGAACGTTTTTCAGCGTTAGAAATCCGGAAAATGCAATGCGTTCTTTTGGAGCTTTCGTATCAAAGGTAGAGTGGTTAAAGTCGGAGTCACTTAAACAGATTTTTATGCCGCTCGGCTGTTTGGGTAAGGAAAAAACGATTAATAATTAAATTTAAGGAAGGATTGCGCTTACTTAGTCGATAGTGCGACGGTTTTTCTCTGGCCGACTTGTTTTGAGAAGTTTTGATCGAAGGATTCTTCTAGAGATTAAATGAAAAACTAAACGCAAGGTAAGGGCTTTTGTTCTTAAATCGGTAGTGGTTTTTATGATGCTAGATATGAGGTTTATGTTAATGAGTTTATGAAGGCGTCGCTCGAGAAGTTTACAGGATATTTAAGAAGATACGGGGATAAAAACTATATTATTAAGTCTAGGAGAATTTAAAATGCTTGAAAACGAAGTTGTCAAGACAAATAATAGTGTTGCAAATATGACGGAAGAGTTTTTAATGGATGTCAGAAAGGAGCTAATCCCGACGGAAAGAGCTATAAGCCTTCCGTTTGCAGAGATTGGATCACTTGGCACTGCAATGGCAGCATTTGCTCCGGCAGTAGAAGTGTTATCAAAAATAAATGATGGAAAACTTTATAGAATAACTAATGCCAAGAAGGGATTCGAACTGGCAAAAGCTAAAGGAGGAGGAAACTGGCCTTCGCTTAGAAAGGGTAATGAGAAAATTCTTGCAAAGCTTGAAGAGGCAGATATTTCTGATGCGGCATCTTGTATAGATCCGGCAATGATTATGATAGCAGTGGCTTTGTATGATATAAATAAAAATCTCGATGAGATTAAGAGCACGACTAAGCAAATCTTGTCATTTTTGCAAATTGAGAAAGAGTCTCAGATTGAGGCTGATGTGATTACTCTTGATGACATCGTTAGTAAGTATAAGGATAATTGGAATAATGAACTTTGGATGTCAAGCAATCATCAATTAGTGTGCGATATTAAGCGTGAAGCTCGAAAGAATATATTATCATATCAACGTGAAACTGAAGAGTTGATGAAAGATAAGAAAATTCTAGTATTGCAAGGTCATACAAATTCAATACTTAATGATTTGCTTAATAAATATAGATATTATCGACTTTCACTTTACATTTTTTCGCTAGCATCAATGTCAGAGATTATGCTTGAAGGTAGATTTACGGAAGAAAGTATTGAAGCGGCTATTAGTGAAATAAGAAAGTACTCTAATGAGTATAGAGAACTCTTTGGTAAAAGTTCGGAATTTTTGGAGGAAAGGTCGGGAGAAGCTTTGGAAGCTTATGCATATAAAGGTGTTGGAATAGCTGCAAATGCCATGGGTAAGCTTGTTCAGAAGATTCCGAATATGAATGGCGAGAAAATTGGTGACTCGCTTCAGGAAAAAGGAAAGCAGATTCAGAAGTTTGCTGAAGACGGAAACAGGAAGATTGTCGAGGCTTTCGCAGAAGCGGGAGACCCTAAAACAAGAGTACTTTTGAATGAAATGGAAAACTTAATGCAGATATATAATGGGACAACAGAAATATGTATGGACAATAAAGGGTTTTATTTGATAGCATAAAGGTAGAATTCGAGATTAAGCGTTATTAGGAGGGAATGTTAAAATGAATGAAAAATTGGATGCGCTAGTTTTAGTAAAAAACGCGGTGACGAATTGGGTTCAAATAACAACGCATGGTTCTAGATATACATGCGAGACCAAAATGCTTGATGGAGTAGAATGCTTTAAATTTAAAAACAGATGGCATAGTGTAAATGATTATGTGGGACCAAATACTGAGGAACTGATTGAAGAAAATGGCAAGCTAATATCAAGATTGTTTAAAAAGAAATAGTATATGCTGGTATCACTATTACTTGCAATTTCTATGTTTATTATGCGTACTGACTCCATTTTTGAAGGAGTAAAGGGAATTACAGGTAGTATAATGGTTTTTACTAAAGTAAAAGGGAAAAGTTAGTTATACGGAATACGGAGAATGTTATTATGCCAAAGGTATCCACAAAAGAAAACAAAAATGCATATTTTTTACGACGTGAGGAACTGAAGCTTACCCGTGATCAGGCGAGCGAGCTCTTGGAATCAATTCCACCGGAGCGTATTGAAAAGATTGAAAATGAACGTTTGGAGCCGCATCCGGAAGAAGTATTAATTATGGCGGATAAGTATAAGGCACCGGAACTATGTAACTATTATTGTTCGACGCAGTGCCCGATTGGCTTACAGTATGTGCCGGAAGTCAAAATACATGACTTATCTCAGATTATATTAAAGATGGTTGATTCTTTAAACTGTGTGCAGGAAAAGAAAAATAGGCTTATTAATATAACTGCTGATGGAGTGGTAAGTGATGATGAGATTGATGACTTCGTAGATATACAGGATGAACTTGAGAAGATTTCTATTTCTGTAGAGGCATTACAGTTATGGTCGGAGCAGATGCTTGCGGATGGTGTAATTAATCAAGAGAAGTATGAGGATAGACGCAAAGAAAAGAATATGTAAGGTGTGGTATACGAGCGCTTTTTCACTATTTAGGAAGAGCACTTTTTTATTTTGCTAAAATCGGAGAGATAACAAAGGATAGTTGCTGATGTAATCATGTTGTTTATGAATGAAAGGGATTATTATTAAAGCATAAAGAACAAGGAATACATTATAAAACGAATCCGAAAACGAATAGAACAAAAATCCACGAAGTGTGGACACAGAAGAGGGAATTCAAATATATAATGTAGACAAGTTCTAAGAGAAGGAGGTTAAACTTAGCAACAGTTGTTTTAAGAAAACTATTTAATGGAGGAACAGACTATGAAGTATCAGGTAAAATTAATATTTGCAGATGGTGAAGAAATAATTGACGATACGCTTTGTGATACTTATGATGAGGCAGTTGATTACTCGGATTATTTAGTAAGCTGCTACCAAACAGGTGCAGAAACACTTAACATGAGCAATATGGGCGATTATGAGTATGACGAAGATAATTTTGAACTCCCGGATTGTGAAATAATCGAGGTCGACGAATAAGGGATTGAATGGCGGCACCTAAAAACGGTGCAGCCGAAGAAACTTTCATTAAGGAGGAATAAAAATGGCAAAAGATTGGATTTATGCAAATTTTGCAAAGGTAGCAAGTGCCAATGGCGGACCGGTTAACTATTTAAATTCAATAGCAAGAAATAATTTCAAGGCGGGTTTTAATAGTGGACATCTAAGAGGAGCAGCAGAGTTGCTTTTGTTTGAGGGAGCCTGTTATGGATGTTATAGAGCGGGTAGGTATTTCTTTGAAAATAGAAAGAGCAAAAATAAAGAAGTTCAGATGATAGAGCCAATTAAGCTATTCGAGATTATTAAAAACGATTGTTATAATGAAAGAGGCGAGAATGATGAGAGTAAAAAACAGAATCGCAACAATCCGGTTTATCGAAAAAGCAAAGACACATCCTCAGTTTGTGAAGAGGGAATTAAAGATAAAGACGGAATCTGTTAAGCGTAGATAATATACAAATAAGGTGCCTTTCGCATAGGTATAGGCGAAAGGCATCTTTTTATTCTAGGGGGATGAGCGAATTAGAGTTTAATAATTTCCTGAAAGTATTAGGTAAATAAAATGGTTTTGAAAGAGAAGACTGTTAGGAGGTGCCTGCGGTCTTTGCATTCGAATAAAGGGATAGTTGATGTAGGTATAAATCGGCGGGGAAGAAAAGTTTAACGAAGTGACCATAGCGAAGTGAGCGTCGTGGCGCAGTGCGATGCGCGGCAACCAAGCCCACTGTTTGAGCGAAGCGAGTTTGGGCGACTTGCCGCAATTGGCGAGCGCGAGCCACAGAGAACGAGCGTGTCACGAGTAAACTTTTCTTTCCTGCCGATTCTATATTTGTTCCATTTTATAAAAATTTTATAATTCGTTCGAGTTAAAAGCCCGAAAATAGGCCGATTTTAGAAAAATTTAATTAGGACGTGCTTGTGGTTTTGCAATTGGCAATAAGGACAACAAAAAAGCTAAGTAACCGCCCGCTCAAAAGTGTGTTACTTAGCTAACCACCGAGGGCAACCGTTTATCGGTAGCACCTTTTGTTTACTAGATTATAGTGCATATTTCAATAATTGTCAATGAATTGATATTTGTCCCCCTTTATAGTAAAATAGAGAGTGCCATTTTAGGCGTATTTTAAAATAACGATAATGATTTTGTGAGAGAACGCGAATGCACTTGCCGATAGATGTTAAAAATATCATAGAGCGTCTGGAACAAGCCGGCTACGAAGCATATGCCGTAGGCGGCTGCGTTCGTGACAGCTTGCTTAACGAAGAGCCCGGAGACTATGATATGACAACATCTGCATTACCATTTGAGGTAAAAGCGCTCTTCAAAAGAACTTTCGATACCGGAATAAAGCACGGCACGGTAACCGTACTTATGCCGGGAGGCACATATGAAGTTACGACCTACAGAGTAGATGGCGAATATGAAGACATGCGCCACCCTAAAGAAGTGACATTCACGAGAAACTTAAAAGACGACCTTTCAAGACGCGATTTCACAATAAACGCGATGGCATATAACGAGAAAGACGGCCTTATCGATTTATTTAACGGTAAGGAAGACCTTGAAAAAAGAGTTATCCGTTGTGTCGGAGATCCGATAAAAAGATTCTCCGAGGACGCGTTAAGAATGCTTCGCGCGGTAAGATTTTCCGCAAAACTTGGATTTTCAATAGAAAAAGATACACTTAATGCTATAAACGAATTGCACGAGAACTTAAAAGCCGTATCGTCCGAGCGAATCTACGTTGAATTTATAAAGACCGTACTTAGCGATAATCCGGATAACCTAAAAGTGGCCTACGAAACAGGCCTTTTACCGTTATTCCTCGATGAAGTGTCTCCGCTTTTTAAAGACGAAGAAGCTTTAAACGAAGCCTTTAGAAGGATGAAACAAGTCGATAAAGACCACATACTTCGCCTTGGAATAATGTTTTCGGAAGCTAATAAAAAGAAAAAGTTCTCACCGAAGACCGTATTAAAGCGCCTTAAAACAGACAGAGATACTTTTGAAGGCGTAGAAAAACTCGTAAACTTATCCGAGAAAGAACTTCCAACAACTGATTATGAGGTCAGAAGATATCTTGCGGATAACGGCCTTGATATGACAAAGCGTGTGCTTGCACTTATTTCTTCAATCGGAGAAAAAGAAAGCACCAAGTGCAAAGAAGTTCTAGAGCGAATAGACACAATACTTAAAAACAACGACTGCATAACCCTTAAAACCCTTGCGGTTACAGGAAACGACGTAATAACTTTAGGCGTTGAAAAAGGCACAAGAGTAGGAACAGTTTTAGAAGCATTATTTGATAGGGTGTTACAAGACCCTTCATTAAACAATAAAGATACATTAACTTCGATAGTAAAGAAGGAATTTTTGTAAGATGGAAGATAAGAAGATAAGCGTCATCGTTCCGGTTTACAATGCTGCAAAGTATGTTCAAACCTGCGTTGACTCCATATTAAATCAGACATATACAAACCTCGAGCTTATCCTTGTGGACGACGGTTCAAAGGACGAATCGCCTGCACTTTTGGATGAGATAAAGAGTAAAGATCCTCGAGTAGTGGTAATTCATAAAGAAAACGGCGGCGTATCCGCTGCGAGAAACGACGGAATCGTTGCGTCTACAGGCGAGTACATTCATTTCATAGATTCCGACGACTGGCTTGATAAGACCTGCTATGAAGATATGATATCGCTCATGGTCAAAGAAGACGCAGACGTAGCGTATTTCGGATGGTCAAAGGACAATGTCTATAAGACCGCATTCGTTCAGTCCAAGGAAGGCTTTACAGGAGTCGGAGGCCAAAGCGAGATATTAAAATATATGCTTTCACTCGTAGGTGTGGGCGGCGGCTATGTAAGCTACGGAAACTACGTATGGAATAAGATATATAAGAAAGCATCATTAAAGGATTGTAACGGTAACTTCGTGCTTTTCCCTACTGATGTAAACATTGCGGAAGACGGATTATGGCTTGTAGAAGCCGCAAAGAACTTCAAGAAAGGCGTATTCAATAAGACACCTTATTATCATTACTATCAAAACCCTGATTCTGTAATGAATACCAAGGAGAAGTATTTCAAGACACGCCTTGGGTCTGAGAGCGCTCACGTTAAAATGGTTAAAATCGTGGAAGCTTACAACAAGGAAATGGCCGACCTTCATAAAGAAGTGTGCAATAGCTTTTTCCTGTCTCATATTGACGGTGCGCCTGAGAAGGCCCCTGAGTTTATAGAGGCTGTATTTAATAATCTTATAGAATTGAATGACGGAAAATGCCCGGCATCACTTGCAAAAAAATATGCGGCACTCCTTAACAACGTGCCGAAGGATGCGGGATTACTTAATAGAAAGTTAGTCAGAATGGCTGTTAAAGTCACGAAGAAAATCGATAAAAAGAGAAAAGGGTGAAATAATGTCGGATAATCGTAAGACGATCGGAATCTTAACATTCCATCGTGCGATAAATTACGGTGCGCTTCTCCAGGCGTACGGCCTTCAGGAAGCGTTAAAAGGCTTAGGACAAAACGCAAAAGTAATAGACTACAGATGTCCTTTCGTTGAAAAAGCATATCGCTTAACATGGGGCCTTAATAAGAAGAAACTTAAAAGTTACATCGTAACCTTCAAAGGAATGAGCAAGGTAAAAGAGAAAAACCAAATGTTTAGGGCTTTTGCCTCAAAACACTTAGACCTTTCGAAAGTCTACAACGCAAGCGATGTAAAACAAATCGAGAATGATTTCGACGAGATAATCACAGGTTCCGATCAGGTTTGGAACATGGATATAAGCGGAAACGACAGGAATTTCTTATTGGAGAGCCTTAAGGATTCGAAAAAGAAAAATTCCTACGCCGTATCACTCGGAACATATAAATTAAGCGAGAAAGACGTAAACGACATAAAGGGCTTTGAAAGAATCTCACTTCGTGAGCCTGCAAGTGCGGCATACGTAAAGAGCCTCACGGGTCGTGATGATGTGCATGTTGATATCGATCCGACACTTTTGCTCAATCAGGAAAAATGGGAAGAGCTCGTAGGAAAAGAAGGCCCGGTGAAGGGTGACTACATTTTTATCTACTCTGTTCATCCGCAAAACCACATGATTGAGTATGCGAAAAAGCTTGCAAAAGAAAAGAACATGAAGGTCATCTACCTTCATAACCGCATTAAGATGGATCTTAAGTTTAAGGATGTTACAATGCTTACGCACGTGACACCAGAAGACTTTTTGACACTTATACATAATGCTTCGTATGTTATTACGAATTCGTTCCACGGAACGGTATTCTCGATAATCTTTAGAAAGCAGTTTTTGTCGGAGCTTACGACAAAGGGCGGATTCAATAACAGAGTTTACGACCTTTTGACGGAGCTTGGAATAAGCCGCAGAATCTTGGAGCCTGTACGTAATGTAAACGACGGACTTACGATAGACGAGTCGATAGACTTCGACAGTGCAAATGAAAGATTAGAAGAATTGCGAAAGAAATCGTTGAAGTACCTTGAAACTATAATAGAAAAGTAGGAGGAAGGAAATGTATTCGAAGATTAAAAACGTCCAGTTTCTGGTTCAGTTATTGAAAGAGCACGGAGTTCACCATATGGTGTTATCCCCGGGCGCAAGAGATATACCGATCTCTCACTCTGTAGAGGAGGATCCTTTCTTTAAATGTTATTCCGTAGTTGATGAGCGTTCTGCAGCATACTTTGCAATCGGACTTTCTCAGCAGCTTGGAAATGAGATAGTTGCGATAGTTTGTACATCGTCTGTTGCAGCGTCAAACTATATGCCGGGTATAACGGAAGCGTTCTACTTAAAGGTGCCGCTTCTTGTAATTACTTGCGACAGAAACCCGAGACTTCTCGGACAGATGGAAAATCAGATGATCGATCAGGTAGATATGTTCAAAAACTTCTGCAAGAAGTGCGTAAATCTTCCTTTAATCGAAGCACCTGAAGATGACTGGTATTGCCAGCGTCTCGTAAATGAGGCAATTCTTGAAGTAAAGCATCACGGCATGGGACCTGTACAGATAAACGTTCCGATATCAGGCGGTATCGGTATGTTCCAGGAAGAGCCGTTGCCGCCTGTTACAAAGATTGAGCGTCTTGAGTATATGCGTGATGATAACGCTTGGGAAGATAGAAAGAATAAACTTCGCGAAGCTAAGCGTATCATGGTTGTATGCGGACAGAGAACTCCTGTAACTGCAGAAGAATACGGTTACATGGAGCAGTTTGCGAAAAAGTACGACTGCGTTATCGCGACAGAGCGAATTTCAAACGTAGAGGTTGAAGGAAGTCTTAATATCTTTGGCGCAGCACAGGTTATGCCGCTTGAAAAATTCGATGAATTCATTCCTGATATAGTAATTACAATCGGCGGAAACTTCGTATCACGTATAAAGGACCTTCTTCGCGCAAGATGCGGTAAGTTCGAGCACTGGTCGGTTGCGGAAGACGGAGTTATCTGCGACGTATTTAAGAGCCTTACAACTGTATTTGAATGTACACCGTATGACTTCTTTAAATACTTCGGCGAAGATGACGGCGAAGGTGTAGGAAATGACCTTATGTACTTCAAGAAGTGGGCTGAGTATGTTGAATTTACTAAGTTTCCGGATCTTGAGTATTCAAACTCATATGCAATTAAGAAGCTTGCAGAAAAGATGCCGGCTAATTCTTTGATGCACCTTGGAATTTTAAATGCGACACGTATCATGTCGAGCTGTATCGTTGCGCCAAACCAGATTTCTTACAGCAATGTCGGAGCATTTGGTATCGACGGATCCATGTCGACATTTATGGGTCAGGCAGTTGCAAGCCCTGATAAGCTCGCATTCCTTGTAATAGGAGACTTAAGCTTCTTCTATGATATGAATGCATTACAGATTAAGCACGTAGGTAAAAACGCGAGAATTTTCCTTATCAATAACCACGGAGCAGCTGAGTTCCATTACTTCATGGGACAAAAGCTCATACCTACAATTAACTGGCATATTGCTGCCGAGCATTCAACGGATGCGGAAGGCTGGGTTAAGAGCAGACACTTTAATTACTTCAGCGCTCATAACAAAGAGGAATTTGATGCGAACCTTGACGCATTTATAAATCCTGATGCAGATTGTCCGCAGGTATTCGAAATCTTTACGGAAAAAGATAAGGATGCGGATATCTTGAAGGCATTCTATGCAACCTTTAAGCCACAGAAGTCTACTATGGAAAAGGTTGAAAATAAAGTAGAGAAAGCGGTTAAAAAATGGAATCCATTTCGTTAAGTAACGGTAAAAATATACCGAAGGTGATGCTTGGTTCATTCCAGATGAATAAAGAATCCGATATGGAAGCCGTAGTTGAAGAAGCGATTAGCAAAGGCGTTTACGGATTCGATACGTCACCTAGTTATAAAACAGAGGAGTCGCTTGCGAGAGCCGTACATAAGGCTCTTTCAAAGCACACCGATGTAAAAAGAGAAGATTTATTCATAGGATCAAAGATCGATTCGTGGATGATGATGGAAGGCAAAGGCGATATAAGAAAGTACGTAGAAGATGTACTTGAGAGGACAAAGCTCTCATATTTAGACCTTCTTTTAATCCACTGGCCACAGCCTGAATACCTCGTACAGACATATCTTTGTATGGAAAAGCTTTACGAAGAAGGCATGGTTAAGTCAATCGGTGTTTGTAATCTTAAGGTACGCCATTTTAATAAGCTTATAGAGGGCGGTGCGACAATTACACCGCACGTTGCACAAAACGAGATTCATCCGTTTAATACGGAAGAAGAACTCGTTTCATACTGCAAGGAAAAGAATATAGTCGTTCAGGCGTATAGTCCGCTTTGTCGTATGATACCTGAGATTAAAAATGACGCAACGCTTAATATTTTAGCAATAAAGTACGGTGTATCTGTAGCACAGCTTATGCTTCGTTTCCATACACAGCGAGGACTTGTGCCGATAGTTAAGACATCAAGCCCTAAGCGCGTATCAGAGAATACAGACATATTTAACTTTACTATAGAAGAAGATGATATGAAGACGATATCCTTACTCGACAGACACTTTAAGATGTTCTTAGAGTCAAGATGCTGTCCGGGATATTAAGGAGGCGCGATATGAGAGGTTTAATAATAGCAGTTATCATATTGGCTGTGCTTATTTTGATTGCGCTTTTCCTTTGGCTTTCAAACAAAGCGTATTTTAAGTTTTTGCGTCACGATAAGCCGACAAGCTATTTTAAGGATTTAAGATATCGTAATGTAGAAGGAATAATAGTCGGAAACGGCGCGGTATTTAAGTATTTATATCCGAGACGTAATCAGCAAAAGATTTATATCTGCACGACCCACAGAAGGTCGCTTGATATGGATTTTGCGGCTTTAAAGACGTACTTTTCTCACGTAAAGGATGGCGGAACAGCCTATATTTACGCAGATTACGGCGACTTTAAGAAGTATAAGGATTTACGTACTCCGGCGGATTTTGAAATAATACATCCGCATATCTTCCTTGAACGTCAGGAAAAGCCGAGAAAATTAAGAAACAAGTATCCGGTAATATTCTTCCCGGGATACACTTTTTCCTATCTTTTTATGCGTACGTTTAAGATGATGGGAATGTATAAGAAAGACCGCGCGTTATTAAGTAACGTAGCGTATAACGAGAAAGATGTTAAAGAAATGGGCGAGATGCTCTCCGAAATGGCAAGCTTTTGCCTCGAGCGTACGCTTAAACCGGTAATCCTTCTTATGGACAATGGAGATATGCGCGTCAACAACGAATTAAAGGAAACGTGCGTAAGATCCGGCGAGGTAGAAGTTAAAATAATCAAGCGTTCGTCAGATTTTAAAGAGATATTATTTAAGTAAAGGTGGTGCCGTATGAAGCAAAGAAGCATGAAAAATGTATTGCTCTTAATAATGCTTACTATAGCTATGCTTGTTTGTGCGTGCGGAAACAACGGCCCGCGTGTCGAGTATGGCAACGGCAGTAATATCTTAAAGCCTAAGGGCGAGGGAGACGACGAGGAGTATACGGAAGAAGACCTTCCGACACTTTATATATTTGAAAATGTAAACAAATCTGCGAATCTTTTAAGTTTCATGAAGATTGGTGGTTCGAATAGGGAATTTATTTATTCTTATTCGGGACAGACGGCATTTGTTACGCGTTACGGTTCGTATATGACGGTTGACGGGCTTAATCCGGGCGATGTAGTAGAGCTTAAGATAAAAGAGTCTGAGCAGTTATGCCTTGAAGTTAAGGTCTCAGACCATGTATGGCTCTTTGACGATATCGATAAATACGATATCAATATGAGTAAGAACATGCTGACGGTCGGAAGCAACAAGTATTATATAACGGAAAATGTGCCGGTATATAAAGGAAATGAAGCACTTACGGTAAACGACCTTACAGGAAATGAATCGATAGCTTTATACGGATATGATAAGACGATTATTTCTGTAGTTATAACGACGGGACACGGAACGCTTGCTTTTACGCATACGGATGACTATGAGGGTGGATATTTCGTTCTCGGAAATGTCGCGGCGGCGGAGATTACGAAAGATCTTCGTATGAACGTAAAGTGCGGAACGTATCTTTTAATGGTATCCGCAAACGGCATGAGCGGTAGCATGCAGGTTACGATAGAGGACGGAAAGACAGCATTTATCAACCTTTCTTCGTTCGTAAAGAAGACGGAGAAGCGCGGCGAAGTAACCTTTATGGTATCGGTTAACGGTGCGAAGCTTACAATAAACGGTAAAAAGATAGATTATTCAAATCCGATATCGCTTAAGTACGGTGTATATAAGGTTGTATGTACTGCGGACGGATATGACGAGTGGGTGAGATACATCATAGTTAATTCGAAGACGGCATACATCGATATTAACCTCGATAAAACAGTCATTAGTAATGACGACGATGATGACTCGGGAACCGTCTCCGGAGACGAGGGAAATTAACAAATGTGCCCGATTTGAGTTCGCTTTATATAGTGGTAAAGCGGTCAAAAATACACAAAATGCGGAACTGCGCGGTTTAAATACAAAAAAATGCATAAAAATCGCGGAAAATGGGCATTTTTTTATTGACAAATGTTAAAAAAGCAAGTATAACTAAAGGGTGAGAGAAATCTCAGACAAAAAAATATCCCGTATTATTGAATACAAGGAGGAACTTAATAATGAACAAAGCAGAATTAGTAGCAGTTATGTCAGATAAGGCTGGCATCACAAAGAAGCAGGCAGAGATCGCTTTAAAGGCTTTCACAGAGACAGTTGGTGTTGAATTAAAGAAGGGCCAGAAGATTCAGTTAGTAGGTTTCGGTACATTCGAAGTTGTTAAGAGAGCAGCTAGAACAGGTAGAAACCCTCAGACAGGTAAGGATATGAAGATTCCGGCATCAAAGGCTCCTAAGTTTAAACCAGGTAAGGCTTTAAAGGATATCGTTAATTCTGGTAAGTAATTTATTTACTATAACAAGAATTATGGGGACGTGCTTCGCACGTCCCTTTTTACTTGATTAAATTGATTGGGCTATAATAAGTTCAAGTTCTTTCTTAAAAATAAAGTTTGTGAAGAAGGGGTAATAAAATGAGATTAGATAAATATTTAAAAGTATCAAGATTAATTAAGCGTCGTACTGTTGCAAACGAAGCATGTGATGCAGGAAGAGTTACAATAAACGGTAAAGTTGCAAAGGCCGGCACGGAAGTAAAGGTCGGCGACATAATCGAGATCGCATTCGGTAATAATCCTGTAAAGGCAGAAGTCCTGGACGTACAGGAGACAACAAAGAAAGAAGATGCAAAGGAACTTTTCAGGTATCTTTAATCTATAATTTTAAAGTGAACTGTCTTGAATTTAAAAGATACATAGGTTAAAATTTCTTATGTATTCTTTTAATGGTAAGGAAGGTATATATGTCTGCTAGAAGGAAAAAGCAAAGAAAATCTTATCTTGTGACGATAACCTTAGTGCTGCTTTTGATAGTACTGGGCTTTAATATGGTGAAGTTATACAGCAAGAACCGTGCGCTTGAAGCAAGGGAAGAGTATCTTAATAAGCAGATAGAAGACGAAGAAGACAGGTACGAATCGCTTACGGAATACGAGAAATTTACTAAGACTATAGAGTTTGTTGAAAAGATTGCCAGGGAGAAGCTCGGCCTTGTCTTTGGTAATGAAATAATATTTAAGGAGAAATAGCGTCGCATGACGCTTTTTTTCATACGGCGGTAAAGCTGTAGCAGAAGTTAAATCATAACGGAGCGTTTTAAAGGATGGAATTTATCGATAAGGTTAAAGAGACTATTAAAAAAAACAACCTTATAAATAGCGGCGACCGTGTACTTATCGGAGTATCGGGCGGCGCTGATTCCGTATGCCTTCTTTTGATATTAAATGGTTTAAAGGAAGAGTTTAAGTTTGATATCTCGGTTCTCCATTTTCATCACATGATAAGAACCGAAGCAGATAAGGACGCAGCCTTTGTAGAAGATTTATGCAAGCGCCTTAATGTGCCGTTTTACTTTTACAAAGAAGATGTAATTGAGTATGCTAAAGAAACAGGGACTACAACAGAAGAAGCCGGAAGGATTCTTAGATATAAAGCATTTAACGAATGCATGAAAGAGCATGACATTAATCTTCTTGCAACAGCACATCATGCAGATGATCTTGCGGAGACGATGCTTTTATTTTTGACAAGAGGCACGTTGCTTAAAGGACTTTCTCCTATAAAAGTAAAAAATGGTAATACAATCCGCCCGCTTTTAAACGTCACAAAAGAAGAGATAAAAGAGTATCTTTTAAGAAATAACGAAACATACTGCGAAGACGCGACTAATAACGATAACGACTATTCCAGAAATTATATAAGAAACGAGATAATGCCTCGTTTATCAAAATTAAATGATAAAACGACAGAGCATATGGTTAAGACAGCATCATTTATCGATGAAGCAACAGAAATCTTAGATGACGTCGTAAAAACTGCCGAAAGTACGCTTTTAAGGCGTGAAAATGATAGGGTTGTAATTTTAAACGAAGCAGTAAACGAGAAATCCTATATAAAAAAGAGTATTATTCATAACGCGCTTGTTGAAACCTGCGGACGTATGAAAGACATTGCCAATATCCACGTAGATGAAGTGCTCGCACTTTTTGATAAGCAAGTCGGAAGAATTATAAATCTTCCATACAGCATGATTGCAAGACGTGAATATGACGGCGTTTCGGTGAGATTAAGCGCCGATGAGGCAGACGAAGCCACAGAAAAAAGCAATAAGTCAGAGATAAATTATAAAGTCCGAACTTTTGCCTACGACGGAAGTGCCGATTTTCCGCAAAAAACATATACCAAATGGTTTGATTATGATATAATAAAGGATAACTTTGAAATTAGAAAAGTTAGAGACGATGACGTTATCGTAGTATTAAAGAACGGTGGAAGCAAGAAGGTATCGGATTTACTTAAAGATATGAAGGTACCTTTTGATGAAAGGACAGACGTATATGTTTTAGCTACCGGCAATCATGTATATTGGGTCATCGGAATAAGAATGGGCGAAGATGCAAAGATTACGCCCGATACTAAAAATATCACAGAGATTAAAATAGAAGATAAAGTGGAGGTAGAGTAATGAGCGAGAAAATATCCGTAATGATCGACGAAAGCAAGGTAGATGCAAGAATTAAGGAACTTGGAGAGTTAATTAGTCGTGATTACGAAGGCAAGACGGTTCACATGATCTGTGTGCTTAAGGGCGGCGTATTCTTTATGTGCGAGCTTGCAAAGAGAATTTCCGTGCCGGTTACAATGGACTTCATGTCTGTATCAAGTTACGGCAACGGTACAGTATCAAGCGGTATAGTCAAGATCGTAAAGGATCTTGATGATATGATAGAAGGTAAGGATGTCCTTGTAGTTGAGGATATCATCGATTCCGGAAGAACATTAAGTTATCTTTTGGAGACATTAAAGAGCAGAAAACCGAATAGCCTTAAGCTTTGTACTCTTTTAGACAAGCCTGACAGACGTGTTGCAGAAGTACACGTTGATTATACGGGCTTTGAGATTGAAGATAAGTTCGTTGTAGGTTACGGACTTGACTATGCTCAAAAATACAGAAACCTTCCGTATATCGGAGTGGTTGAATTAGACTAGAACCTGTAGAAACGAGAGGACGAATAATTGAAAAACGGAAGAAGAGGGATATTTTTATATTTCTTACTCATTCTTGTGGTTATCGGAGTGTGGATATTCTTCGACAGAATGTCTATCGTTGACGATAATTACAATAAGACCAATCTTGCCGAAGATATAAAGGCTGGAAAGGTAAGCGAGATAACGATTGAGCAGGCGAGAGAAGTGCCGACCGGTATCTTAAAGGTTAAGATTAACAGTAACGGCGGTTCCGAGATCAAGGTTATGGCTACATCAGATGTATCTGACACGGTTAAGCTTCTGGAATCACTTGATTTTACAAAATATAAACTGACGGAGGTTCCGCAGGAAAGTTTCCTTAAGGATCTTTTACCGTTACTCCTCGTATTTGCGGCGATGTTTATCCTTTTCATGATAGTGATAGGAAGACAAAACGCAGCATCGGGCGGTGGCGGCGGAGTCAGAAATGATTTCGTAAGAAGCCATGCGCACCTTCACGAGAAAGATAATATTGACGTTAACTTTACAAATGTAGCGGGCTTACAGGAGGAAAAAGAGGAACTTGCAGAGATCGTCGATTTCTTAAAGGCTCCGCAAAAGTATACAGATCTTGGCGCAAGAATTCCTAAGGGACTTATCTTGGTAGGCCCTCCGGGAACAGGTAAGACACTTCTTGCAAAAGCAGTAGCCGGTGAAGCAGGCGTACCGTTCTTCTCGATATCGGGTTCCGATTTCGTAGAGCTTTATGTCGGTGTCGGTGCGGCTCGTGTAAGAGACCTTTTTGCTGAAGCTAAAAAGAATGCACCGTGCATCGTATTCATCGATGAGATTGATGCGGTAGCGCGTCATAGAGGTTCGGGTCTTGGCGGCGGACATGATGAAAGAGAGCAGACATTAAACCAGCTCCTTGTTGAAATGGACGGATTTGCCAATAACCAGGGTATAATTGTTATGGCGGCTACAAACCGTGTTGATATCTTAGACCACGCTATTATGCGTCCGGGAAGATTCGACAGAAAGGTTTATGTAGGAAAGCCTGATCTTAAGGCCCGCCGTGAGATCTTAGATGTTCATGTAAAGAATAAACCATTAGGCGATGATGTAGATCTTGATAAGGTAGCAAAGACAACATCCGGATTTGTCGGTGCCGATCTTGAAAACCTTATGAATGAAGCAGCAATAGCTGCCGCGCGAGATGATCGTAAATACATCGTGATGGAAGATATAAGAAAGAGCTTTATTAAGACAGGTATCGGTACAGAAAAGAAGAGCCGTGTCGTAAGCGAGAAAGAGCGCAAGATTACTGCGTACCATGAAGCGGGACATGCAATTCTCTTCCATGTACTTCCTGATGTCGGACCTGTATATACGGTATCCATTATCCCTACAGGTGCATCCGCGGCAGGATATACAATGCCTTTGGACGATAATGATGATATGTTCCATACAAAGGGCGAGATGCTTCAGGATATTATAGTATCGCTTGGTGGACGTGTGGCCGAGGAACTTATATTTGACGATATAACAACCGGAGCTTCACAGGATATAAAGGTTGCAACAAAAGCAGCCCGTGCCATGATAATGAAATATGGTATGTCAGAGAATATCGGACTTATGAGTCTTGATAATGACGATTCCGAAGTTTACATCGGACGTGATATTGCACATACAAGACCGTACGGTGAAGATGTTGCAGGCGCCGTAGATAAGGAAGTTAAAAAGATTATCGATGAGTGCCATGAAAAAGCCAGAAAGCTTATCAATGAGAACATTGATGTTCTTCATAAGACAGCCGATCTTCTTCTTGAGAAAGAAAAGATTACAAAAGAAGAGTTTGAAGCATTATTTGAAGCTTAATATGTATAGAGTAAACTGCGGCAGAAACTTGCCGCAGTTTTGTTTTTAGGTAAAGGCAGCACTTATAATTGTTTAAATTGTCGTTAGATGAAGACAATTCACCTTAAAGTTTACGAAAATGAATTTCGTTTGTGCATATATCACAAAAAACGTTTTCGCAAGCTGTAAATTTTGGTAAACGTTACAGCGATACGTATGGTATTATAATAGACGTAAACCCCCAATACATTATATAATTTTTGCTAACCCCATAGTAAAAATACCTTCTCCTAAAAGGCAACCATTAGTGGTTGTCCTTTTTTTGTGATTTAATCGTGAAAGCGCTTGCGGGTGCAACATTTTTCCCCTATACTGATTTTAAAATCAATATTGAGCTGTTTTCTTTTCATGAGGGCAAAACATTGGAAAACAAAAGAAAGAATACCGGCAGCAGGACTAGAATCCTTAACGCTGCAATAAAAGAATTCGGAGAAAGAGGCTACACGAATGCGAAACTTTCGGATATTGCAAAGCGTGCGAATGTGTCTTACGGACTTATTTCCGCACACTTTGGTTCGAAGGAAGAGCTTTTGCGGGCCTCTTTGCGCGTAGTAGACGAAAATCTTATATTCCCGGTGCGTGAAGGAGCAACTCTTCACGAGATATTGGACGGGCTTATTACCGCGCTTAAGGACATTGGTTATTATAAGCGAGATATGTTTGAGTTTCTTTACGCGGTTCTTGTTGGGAAAGATATTCCGGAACGTGTAATGAAGCTTTTGTCGGCAGGATTTAAGGATACCAGATTCTTTGTTGATGGAGAAAACGATAAAAAGTTTGATTTTAAAGCATGCAATACATTTTTAAAAGCCGTAATGGAAGTAATGCATGCGGAGTTTATAACGGGTCGCACATTCTCAGATAATATGGTTCTTTTGTCACTCCTTAATGCTGATAAGATACAGGATAGAAGCGAAGTCGCGGTTAAAAAGGAGTTAAGCAATACTTATAAGGAATTAAATGAATACACAGCCGTAACTAACCTTCTTGCGAAAAAGTACATATCAATTATGTATGTAAATATAGAAGACGGCTCAACGGAATTTGTGCGTATAAATAGGACACTTGGCGACCAACCGTTAAAAAAAGGCAATTTCTTTGAGCGTCTAGAAGAATATCTTAAGGAATTTTCGGCTAAAGAAGACCGCGCACGAATACTTAAATTCGTAAATAAGAAAAATATACTTAAAGGTCTTAAGGAAAAAGAAACTATTGCAGAGTCTTACCAGGACCTTTCGACAGGAACACCGTTCCACAACCTTATCCAGATAACCAGAGGAATGGATGAAGGGCATATAGGCGTTTCTTTCCTTGATATTGACGATACGGTACGAGCAGACAGAGAACGTCAGGCGGAAATTGCGGTAGAAAAGAGGGAAAAGGCAGAACTTATACGAGATGCGGAGCTTTACAGACAGGCCGTTCTTTTGCATGCGGATACATACTGGAAGGTGAATGTTTCGAAGAATAAGACCGTAACGCAACCTGTATTAGGAAGGGAAGCGACATTTGAAAGGAAGAAAGGCATATATGACGACAAACTTGACGATTATGACGGAGCATTGTCTTCATATGCATATGATTATGTTGATAAAGCAGAGCGTAGAGGCTTTATCGAAGCGATGGGTAAGGACGGTTTAACTGCGGCATATGAAGATGGATATACAATGCCTGAGATAACGGTAAAGATTTTGTTTGAGGGCAAGGTACTGTATAGGCGTTTTCTTGCATATCTTTCCGAGTTTGAAGAAGACGGTGATATTTATGCCATGATCGTAGTATATAACGTTACCGATCAGTTTAAGGCTCTCCGCGAGGTTGAGGAGCGAGAAAATGCAATAAAGCAAAGCGTTGAGACTCTTTTCCAGGTTACTAATCCGGATGAGGCATTAAGACGTATACTTTTAACCATCTTGGATTATTATAAAGCTGATAGAACCAGAATATATGAGTTCAGTAAAGATGGGGAATATGCATCGCTTACTTATGAATGGTGTAAAAAAGGTGTAAGGCGCCTAAAACAAGAGTCCCAAAGGATGCCGATGAGGTATTTTTCAAAATGGCTTTCGGCTTTTGAGAAAAATTCGGATATTGTTATAAAATCGATTCCTAATGGCATGGATAAACGAACGGCTATGTATAAGCGCTTTACTGCACATGGGATTGAAAGCATAATGGTTACGCCGTTTATGTCGGACGGTGTGCCGGTTGGATTTATCGGTGTCGATAATGCAAAAGAACATCTGGAAGATTTCCATGTAATGAAGATTAATGCGATTCTTGCGTATAGTGAGATCTTACGCCGTAAACAGACCGACGAAGAGCACGTCGTATCGGAACACATTTATCAAAACTTCCAGTCGGTATATTATGCAGACTTTATTACAGATTATGTCTGTGCGTATAAGACGGATGACCGATTAAAGGAAAGTATTGCGGAAAGCAGAAGATACTCGATGTTTATTCGTGACTATATTGCAAATATCATAGCACCGAGTAATAGCGACAGATGTAGCGTAATGCTTAATCCGCATTACATTATGGAACAGTTTAAAAACACGGATACGGTAGAAGTGCCTTATCTTTCAAACACCGGCCAGCAGATAGCGTTTAAGTTTATTAAAGCTAATGATGAAGGAACCGTAGCGGTTATTTGCGAGATTGATAATACTGCGATTGTTGAAAGCGAGCGTCAAAATCAAGAACGCCTTGAGGAAGCAAGAAAGCAGGCGGAAGCCGCAAACGAAGCAAAGTCAAGATTCCTTTTCAACATGTCGCATGACATAAGAACGCCTATGAATGCGATAATGGGCTTTACAGAGCTTGCTGAGGAAAAAGCGACAGACCCTGAAGCTGTAAAAGGATATTTAGGTAAGGTGCGAGAAGCAAATGAATATCTCATGTCGTTGCTTGATGATGTACTTGATATGGCACGTATCGAAGCCGGCAAACTTAAGGTTGAAGAGACAATTTCTGACATAAGAACCAACGTAACGGAGATTGTAAGTATCTTAAAACCGATGGCGGAAGAAAAGGATCTTAAGTTTGGATTCGATATTTCCGGAGTAAAGCATTATAATATATGGGAAGATAAACTTCGTGTAAGGCAGATATTGATAAATGTTTTAACCAATTCTTTTAAGTATTCTTACGACAAAGGAACGGTATCTTTTACGATAAAAGAGGAACCGTCCGAAAAAGAAGGATATGCAAGATATTGTTTTATCATAAAGGATAACGGTATCGGTATGAGCGAAGAATTCCTGTCGAAAATTTATAATCAGTTTGAGCGAGCCGACAATTCCGCCATTGTTAAAGCAAAGGGCACGGGCCTCGGAATGGCTATCGTTAAGAGACTTGTCGATATATTGAACGGTACCATTGATATAAAGAGTAAGGAAAGTTTTGGTACGACAGTTACGATATGTTTTGATTTTAGGATAGCGCAAAAGACTGAGAAGGAATATAATAAACAGGTAGAGGAATCTTTGACAGTTGATTCATTTAAAGATAAACGAGTTCTTCTTGTTGAAGATAATTCTTTAAATCGCGAAATCATGGAGAATATTCTTCGTAAGTTCAAGATGAAGGTGCGTTATGCCGAAAACGGTGAAGAAGCAATCAAAGTTCTTAATGAATCTAGAAGATGTAGCTTTGACCTCGTTTTGATGGACATTCAGATGCCAAAGATGAATGGATACGAGGCGACGCGGTTTATAAGAAAGATGTCCGATAAGGATAAGGCAGGCGTGCCGATTATTGCGATGACTGCCAATGCCTTTGAGGAGGATAAACGCGAAGCGTTAAATGCAGGTATGAACGATCATATCGCAAAGCCTATAAGCTCAAAGGAACTGATACAGGCGATGCATCGCGTGTTGGATTAGTAGAATTAAAAGAAAAGGAGATAAATATTATGGCAACACCACATAACAGAGCTGAGAAAGGCGCATTTGCAAAAACAGTTTTAATGCCGGGCGATCCGCTCCGCGCAAAATTTATCGCAGATACATTTATGGAGAATGTAGTTTTGGTAAACGATGTAAGAAATATGCTTGGTTTCACGGGAACATATAAGGGTAAGAAGGTATCCGTTATGGCGAGCGGTATGGGAATGCCAAGTATCGGTATCTATTCTTACGAACTTTATAAATTCTACGATGTTGATAACATCATAAGAATCGGATCTTCGGGTTCATACACAAAGGATCTTGACGTACTTGACGTATGTCTTGCAAAGTATGCATATTCGGATTCTACATTCGCAAAGATGCAAAGCGGCGAGAGCGCTCATACACTTTATCCTTCAAAGGAATTAAATGAGAGAATTTTGGATAAGGCCAAAGAGCTCGGTATCGAGTGTAAAGAAGCAGCAGTTCATTCCGCAGACGTATTCTACGTAGAAGATTCATTGGAGTCTTTTGAAGAAATTCGCGAAAGAACAAAGACAGATTGCGTAGAGATGGAAAGCTTCGCCCTCTTCCATAATGCTAACGTATTAGGTAAAAGAGCAGCTTGTCTTCTTACTATCTCTGATTCATTCGTTACAAAGACAGAGATTGACGCAGATAAGAGACAGGTGGCATTTAAAGATATGATGAAGATTGCGCTTGAAACAGCAATCTCATACGAATAATCATAATTGGATAATTTGAGGTAAGATATGAATAGACGAGTATTCTTAATAGTTCTGGACAGCTTCGGTATAGGTTACGAGCCTGATGCCGATAAGTTCGGTGATGTCGGAGCAAATACAATTAAGTCTTGCATGACATCCAAAGAATTCGATACAAAGACCATGGGCAAGATGGGATTATTCAATATCGACGGCGTTGAAGGTGGAGAAAAGTGTGCTGCACCTATAGGTTCTTACGGCCGTTTACAGGAACGTTCCATGGGAAAAGATACAACCATAGGACACTGGGAGATTGCAGGTATCGTATCCCCTAAGCCGCTTCCTACATTCCCTGACGGATTCCCGGAAAAGACAATAAAAGAATTCGAAGAGAAAACAGGACGTAAAGTATTATGTAATAAACCGTATTCGGGAACACAGGTTATCGCAGATTACGGCGAAGAGCATATGAAGACAGGTGCTTTAATCGTTTATACGTCTGCAGACTCCGTATTCCAGATAGCTGCACACGAGGACATTGTTCCGATTGAAGAGCTTTATAGATATTGTGAGATTGCGCGTAACATGCTTAAAGGTGATGTCGGTGTAGGTCGTGTTATTGCACGTCCGTTTATCGGTAAGCCGGGTGCATTTGAGAGAACTTCAAGAAGACATGATTATTCTCTTACACCGCCGAAGGATACAATGCTTGAGGCACTTATCAATGCAGGTTACAAGACACTTGGCGTAGGTAAGATTTATGATATCTTTGCAGGTGCGGGAATTCAGGATACTGTACGTATTCAGAATAACTCTGATGGTATGGTTAAAACCTTGGAGCGCCAGGGTTGGGACTTTAACGGTTTATGCTTTGTAAACCTTGTTGATTTCGATATGGTTTACGGACATAGACGTGATATCGACGGCTATGCAAAGGCTCTTACAACATTCGATAAAGAGATTACAGAATTCATCGGCAAGATGCGTGATGAAGATATCCTTATGATAACTGCAGATCACGGATGCGATCCGGGATTTACGGGAACAGACCATACAAGAGAGTATATTCCACTTCTTGTATACGGTAAGGATATCAAGGAAGGTGTAAATATCGGTACGAGAACGACATTCTCCGATATCGCCGCAACAATCCTTGATATATTTAACGTTCCGAATAATACCGACGGAACAAGCTTTAAGGATATGATATTAAAATAGAGGTTTAAAAATGACAGATATAGAACTTGTAAAAGAAGCGTTTGAAGCGAGGAAGAATTCTTATTCTCCGTATTCGGAATTTAAAGTAGGTGCCGCACTTTTGACAAAAGACGGTAAAGTGTACAGAGGATGTAATATCGAGAATTCTTCTTACGGTGCGACTAACTGCGCTGAACGTACCGCAATATTTAAAGCGGTATCGGAAGGTGAAAGACATTTTACGGCGATAGCTATCGTGGGATTTAAAGATGGAGTAACTCCTGGCTTGGAAGAATACGCATATCCTTGCGGTGTATGTCGTCAGGTAATGCGCGAATTCGTTAATCCTAAGGAGTTTAGAATTATCGTGGCATCCGGAGAAGATCATTTTAAGAGCTTTACGTTGGAAGAGCTTTTACCTTGTAGCTTTGAACCGGAGAATTTGTTATAAGGGGATATAAAAGCCCATAAAAGTGTTGTATAAAGGGGTAATGTATCATGAGAATGGTAGATTTGATTTTAAAGAAAAAGAGGGGAGAAGCCCTTACGAAAGAGGAAATCGACTTTGTCGTAACCAATTTCGTAAACGGTGAAATCCCTGATTATCAGATGTCGGCATTCCTTATGGCAGTATGCTTTAAAGGAATGACGAAGGAAGAGACGGCTATATTTACCGATGCTTTTGCGCATTCGGGAGATATGGTAGATCTTTCCGCAATAAAGGGCATTAAAGTTGATAAGCACTCGACAGGCGGTGTCGGTGATAAGACTACGCTTGTTATCGCACCAATCGTTGCATCATGTGGCGTTAAGGTTGCGAAGATGTCCGGTCGTGGACTCGGTCACACAGGCGGTACAATTGATAAGCTTGAGGCTATTCCGGGATTTAATACAACTATCGATAAGGACAGATTCTTCGAGATAGTAAATGAAATCGGTGTAAGCGTTATCGGACAGTCGGGTAACTTAACACCTGCAGATAAGAAGTGCTACGCGCTTAGAGATGTCACGGGAACGGTTGATTCGATTCCGTTAATCGCTATATCAATCATGAGTAAGAAACTCGCCGCTGGATCCGATTGCATCTTACTTGACGTAAAGACCGGAAGCGGTGCCTTTATGAAGACAGTTGACGATTCAATCGAGCTTGCAAAGACAATGGTTGATATCGGTACAAACTGCGGCAGAAAGGTTGTAGCGTTAATCACCGATATGGATATTCCACTCGGAGATAACATCGGTAACGCGTTGGAAGTTATAGAAGCAATTGAAACATTAAAGGGACAGGGTCCTAAGGACTTAACGGAAGTTTGTATCGAACTTGCCGCAAACATGCTTTACATGGCAAAGATGGGCGATATTGATAAATGCCGTAAGATGGTTAAAGATAAAATCGAAAGTGGCGAAGCTTTACAGGTACTTGCAAAGATGGCAAAGGCCCAGGGCGGAGATCCTGAATACATTCTTCATCCGGAGAAGTTTACAATTGCACCGGTAAAGGTTGAGGTAAAAGCGGAAAAAGATGGTTTTATTTCACACATGGATGCTGAGGGAATCGGTATTTCGTCAACTATGCTCGGCGCAGGTCGTGAAACAAAGGAAAGTGTTATCGACTTTGGAGCAGGTATAAAGCTTGTAAAGAAGACACATGATAAGGTAAGTAAAGGCGATACTATTGCAATACTTTATACATCTGATGAGAAACTCGTAGAAAATGCAAAGGCAAGATTCTTAAAGAGTGTTACAATAGAGGATAAGGACAGCAAGGTAGATCCGCTTATATTTGCAAGAGTTACACATGACAACATAGAAAGGTATTAGAAAAATGGAAGTAAAAGAAATATTATCACACGTAGATCATACAGAACTTAAGGCATTTGCTACATGGGAGCAGATAAAGAAACTCTGTGAGGAGTCATTAAAGTACGGTACCGCATCGGTATGCGTTCCGCCTACATATATCAAGAGAATCAACGACGAATTTAACGGTAAGGTTAATATTTGTACAGTTATCGGATTCCCTTTAGGATATTCGGTTACTGAGGCAAAGGTATGCGAAGCTAAGAAGGCTATTGAAGACGGTGCATCTGAGATTGATACTGTTATCAATATCTGCGATGTTAAAAACGGTAACTTTGATGCTGTTGAAAAAGAGCTTCTTGCAATCCGTGAAGCTACAAAGGGCAAGATTTTAAAGGTTATAATCGAGACATGCTACTTAACCGAAGAAGAAAAGATTAAAATGTGCGAAATCGTAACGCGCGTTAAGGCAGATTATATTAAGACTTCAACAGGCTTTGGTACTGCAGGTGCTACGATGGAAGATATTAAGCTCTTTAAGGAGCATATAGGTCCTGATGTTAAGATGAAGGCAGCAGGCGGTATAAGAACGAGAGAGGATATGGAAGGATATCTTGCACTCGGAACCGACAGACTCGGTTGCAGTGCGGCAATGAAACTCGTGGAGGGTTAATCAGTCATGGTTGAGGGGACAGGCGAAGAAAAAGTTTTAAATTCCCACGAAAAAGAGTGGGAATATGTCGAGAAGCTTTTTAAAGAAAGCGGAAAGGATACGTTTGGCGGCGGTTCAATATGCGATTATCCGTTCAGATCGCGATTTGAACATACAAAAAGAGTCTACAGGTGGTTACATCGTTTGCTTGATGATGTGGGTGCGGTAGACTTGGTAGCTATGGAACTTGCCATAATATTTCATGACGTAGGGTATGTCAAAGGTGAAAATGCCGGACATGCTGCTGTTTCTGCGGATATTTTTAAAGAGTATGCGCTCAAAAACGCGCTTTTTCCTGAAAAACAAGACTTAATAGAGTACTTAATAAGAAATCATAATAAAAAAGACCTTCTTCGTCGTGGCGAAAAAGACGAGCTTATCTTAATCATGGAAGCTGACATAATGGACGAGGAAGGTGCGATGAGAGTCGCTTGGGATAACATGGCAGCAGGTGTCATCGGAGTTAAAAGCTTTAAAGAAAGCTTAAACCGTACGGAGAAATATTTTAATCCGCAGTACAATCCGATGGTAACACCTCTTGCACATGATCTCTTCGAGGACAAGCAGCAGTTTGTTCGCGATTATATAAAAAGAATGAAAGAAGATTTGGGAGAAATTTAAATGAATAGCGTAACGTGGTTTTTCCCGACGTATATCGCATGTCTTATAGTATTACTCATAGATGTGCATATCGATAAAAAAAGAAATTATTATGTGCCGATAAAAACCTTCGTAAGTGCGATGTTTGTATTTGGCTGCATATATTTTATGTATTTTGCAGAGAAGATGGAGCACGCGCATTACTTCATGCTTGCGGCGATAGCGTTTTGCATGACGGGTGATGTGCTTCTCGGCTTTTATCAAAAAAAGTGGAAGAAGAGATTCTTACTTTCCGGAATGATATCCTTTGGATTGGCGCATATGTTGCTTTTAACATATCTTTATATGGGCGATTCGAAGTTTTCGATTGCGCAGATTATAGTGCCGGTAGTTTTATTCGGTGTAACGATAGGGTTAATTAAAGGCTTTGACCTTAAAACCGGAAGGATGCTTATACCGACGCTTATTTATTCCGTTCTTGTAACATCCTTTATGACAAAGTCTATAATGATGCTTGTCATGAATAATCCCCTCGCAAAGGCTAATCTTATAATGGCACTTGGCGGAATACTGTTTTTCGTTTCGGACTTTATCCTGCTATTCCTTTATTTCGGTCATATAAGAAACAGGAAATCTAAGGGTGCATGCCATATATTGAATCTTGCATCCTATTATTTGGCTGTACTTTTGATAGTTTCAACGACACTTTTATAGGTGATATTCAAAGTTTGCCTGAGGTCGTTTTTTATGATATACTTTAGCGGGGTAAAACTACTTACTTATAAAAGGAGAAGTTAATATGAAGATATTGGTTATTAATCCGGGTGCTACAAGCACTAAGATTGCGGTTTACGAAGATGAGAAGCAAATCTTTAAGACAGGCATCGATCACAGCATCGAAGAATTAAAGCCTTTTGCAAAGATTGTAGATCAGTTTGAATTTCGTAGAGATCTTGTTTTAAATACATTAAAAGAAAACGGATTTGAAATGAAAGACTTCGCAGCAGTTTGCGGACGCGGAGGACTTTTAAAGCATATTCCGTCAGGTACATATGAAGTTAACGATGCAATGATTCGTGATATCGAAGATCCGCCATACGGTGAGCATGCAGCAAATCTCGGTGCGATTATTTCAAAGTCACTTGCAGATTCTGTAGGAATTAAGGCATATATCGTAGACCCTGTATGTGTTGATGAGATGACAGACATCGCACGTATCAGCGGTTTTGAAGGAATGGAGCGTCAGAGTTTCTTCCATGCTTTAAATCAGAAGGGTATGGCTCGTCGTGCAGCAGAAAAGCTCGGTAAGCCTTACGAAGAATTAAACTTAATAGTTGTACATATGGGCGGAGGCGTATCTGTTGCAGCACATCAGAAGGGCCGCGTTATCGACGTATATAACGTAAAAGACGAAGGCTCATTCTCACTTGACCGTGGCGGTTCACTTCCTACAAACGCGATTATTAACGTATGCTTCTCAGGTAAGACAAAGGCAGAAGTTAAGAAGATGTTTGGTTCCGAAGCAGGTGTTTATTCATACCTTGGAACAAAGGACTTTAAGGAAATCTGCGACAAGGCACTTGTTCAGCATGATGAGAAGTTCTTACTCATCTACAAGGCACTTGCTTATCAGCATGCAAAAGATATCGGCGCTATGGCAGCCGTTTTACATATGGATGTAGATGCCATCGTATTAACAGGCGGTATGGCATTCTCTGAAGAGTTTGACGAAGAAATCAAGAGCTACTGCGGCAAGATTGCTCCGTTTATAATACTTCCGGGCGAAGCTGAAATGGATTCACTTGCTCTTGGAGCGTTAAGAGTTTTAAGAGGCGAGAAGCCGGGATTATATGAATAATCGTTCGGAATCCGCTTTTTCCTAAAGGAGGCGTGTAGATGCCAACTGAATATAATATTGCGGAACTTGTTCAAAAGCTCGGCAACAACAAAGAGATTTTTGAATCCGCAAAAGAATTTCAGGATATGATGATGCGTTACGAATGCGCAGCGATGGAGATTGAAACGAAGATTAAAATTTTAAACGAAGAATTCTCCCTTCGTACGCAGCGTAACCCGATAGAATCAATTAAATCAAGAATCAAGTCACCTGCCTCGATATACGAGAAGATGTCAAGAAAGGGATATGACATGACAATAGAAGCGATGGAGCAGCATTTAAGTGATATCGCGGGCGTAAGAGTCATATGCTCGTTCCCGGAAGACATCTACGCCGTTGCAAGACTTATAACGGAGCAGGACGATATTATAATCTTAGAAATTAAGGATTATATCGCAAAGCCTAAAGAAAACGGCTACAGATCATTACATTTAATCGTTGCGGTTCCAATATTCCTTGCGAACGAAAAGCGCAATATGAAGGTTGAAATCCAGTTTAGAACAATCGCGATGGACTTCTGGGCAAGCCTTGAGCACAAGGTTAAGTATAAGAAGAACGTCGAGAATCCTGAAGAAATAGCCCGAGAATTAAAAGAATGTGCGGATATCATTACATCGGTAGACTACCGAATGCAGGAGATAGAGCACAAGACATCGGTTATTGAATAATTTTAAGCCCCGCCTTTAAAACGCGGGGCTTTTGAAACCAAAGGAGTGTGTATCATGAAGAATAAGACGACCAAATTTTTAATTAACCTTCTATTGATCACGATCGGCACGGTAATATATTCGTTTTCAATTGCCATGTTCCTTGACCCATATAATATGGCGCCCGGTGGCGTTACTGGTCTTGGTATGATCTTGGCGCATTTTACACATCTTAAGACCGGTACTGCAATCTACATGTTACAGATACCGATTATGATTTTCGGTCTTATCAAATTCGGCTGGAAAATAATGGGATTGACGCTTTACGTTACAACCCTTTCATCTGCGATAATGAATGGTATTACGACGTATATTTTGCCTGTAACAGGCGTTCCTACAGACGGAGACATGATTATGTCGGCACTTGTCGGCGGAGCACTTCTTGGTACAGGTATGGCACTTATTTTTAAAAACGGCGCAACTACAGGCGGTATCGACGTAATCGTTAAGGCATTGAGGCAAAAGTTCCCATATTTAAAGACCGGCAGCATGTTCCTTATGTGTGACTCGTTTATAATCTTTTTATCGATGCTCGCATTCGGAAACGTTAAGGTTGGTTTATATGCGATAATCGCAATCGTAACAAATAATACAATCCTCGACTTCTTCCTTTACAAGAACGATGGAGCAAAGCTTTTATATGTTATTACAGACAAGGCAGAAGCGGTTGCAGACCGTGTAATGAAGGAAGTTGATATAGGCGTAACCTTTATCGAAGGCGAAGGCGCATACACAGGCGAAAAGAAAAAGATTGTAATGATTGTTGCAAAACCTGTTGTATATCCGAAGATTCGCGTTATCGTGCGAGAAGAAGACAAGAATGCATTCTTCATCGTAACCGGTGCATCCGATGTATTCGGATACGGATATAAAGATCATTTTATGCAGGAATTATAAAACTTAAAAACAAAGAAACCCGAAGTCGGTTGTGCCGATTTCGGGTTTTTATCTTATATCCATCCACCGTCAAAGCTTATAACGGAACCTGTAAGATAAGTAGGGCCTGTTGCAACGTTATATGCCATTTCAGCAACCTCTGAAGGCGAAGCGAATCTTCCGACAGGAATCTCGTACTGAAGAGCGTCGCGCTCCTCTTGACTTAAGTTACCATTCATCTTGGTATCTATACATCCCAATGCCAAAGCGTTTACACGGATGTTACTTGGTGCAAGCTCCTTTGCGAGCGCTTTCGTGTAAGCGTTTACACCACCCTTAGATGCGGAGTAAGCCACTTCACACGATGCACCGACAACTCCCCACATGGAAGATATGTTAAGAATGACACCGCTTTTGTCGTGAAGCATCGACGGTAAAATTTCTTTTACCGTTAAAAACATTGATGTAAGATTTGTATCTATAACGTGGCGCCAGTCTTCGTAAGACATATCTGATATAAGACCGATGTATGAGATTCCGGCGTTATTTATTAGAACATCTATCGTGCCGAACTTTTCCCTGCCGACATTTATAAGAGATGCGACAAATTCGGGGTCACTAATGTCACCGACTGCGGCCCAGACATTGTCACTTTTTTTTGTGAGGTTTTTAATCTCATCGCAAAGCGAGTTTAAGCTTTCTATATTCTTACCTGTGGTAAGAATTAAATTGTAGCCGGAAAGGGCAAATTTTAATGCAATTGCACGTCCGATTCCACCGGCCGCACCTGTGATACATACAGTTTTCACTTGATAACACCGCCTTTCTAACTTTCTTATAACTCTATTTTAGTACAATTTTTCCTAAACGTATATAGGTAACTGCGTGTAAATACGCGATTCTTGGGGAAATTTTTGTGAAAGTGAGATAAAGATGTCTTAATCGTGAATTCTTTTCGCCTTTATTTACAGATAATTCCTAAGATGATATAATCGTATTACCACATTAGATAAAGGGGGTCCTTAGCATGAGAATAACAATCACAGGCAAGAACATAGACGTAACAGACGGATTAAGAAGTGCTGTAGAAGACAAACTCAACAAGCTGGACAAGTACTTCAACAAGGAGACGGATGCTTCGGTTACTTTATCTGTAGACAAGCTTAGACAGAAAATTGAAGTAACAATCCCTGTAAAGGGCAATATTATAAGAGCAGAGCAGGTAAGCTCCGATATGTACGCATCTATCGATATGGTAGAAGAGATTATCGAGCGCCAGCTTAATCGCTACAGAAAGAAATTCATCGCTAAAAAGCACGGCGAAGACGAATTCAATTCAGATTTCTTCAAGGACACAAATGAGCCGGATGAAGAAGTAATCAAGATCGAGCGTGAGAAGCATTTCGGTATGAAGCCGATGTATCCTGAAGATGCATGCCTTCAGATGGAGCTTTTGGGACATAACTTCTTCATGTTCCTTAATGCAGAGACCGAAGAGGTTAACGTAGTTTACAAGCGTAAAGGCAACACATACGGACTTATCGAACCGGAATTCAAATAAGAATTTTAAAAGAGCCGAGGGCGTTATGTCCTCGGCTTTTCTTTTTGAGGCAAAAGTTAGAAGGGGTAGAATAAGAAAGGCGTTAGGTTTTATGAAGATAGCATTAATCGTTATAGCAGTAATAATTGTACTTATAATCTTGGGCGCGGTAGGATTTTATATATTCATAACACATCCGAAGCTCGTAAGCCATGAAGAGGCGCGTAAAATTGAAGACAGTAAAGACTTTACGGTCGGATATGATGACTGGGAAAAGCAGGAATTAAACCTTACCATGTCCGACGGGTACGTACTTCACGGCGTATACATACCTTACGAAGGTAGCAATAAGTATGTCATTATAACTCACGGCTATACGTACAACTATGAGGGAAGCATAAAGTATGCACAAGTATTCCGCGCATTGGGCTATAACATATATATGTATGACATAAGACATCACGGTTACAATAAGAAGATGTATTGCTCGATGGGCAGAAACGAGAGCCGTGATGTGGTTGAAGTATATAATCATTTCAGGCAAAAGTTCGGATCAGAAGTGGAAATCGGACTTCACGGAGAAAGCCTTGGCGCAGCATCTACGATAATGGCGTTAAAGGATATAAAAGATGCAAATTTCGTTGTCGCAGATTGCGGATTCAGTGACTTTAAGAGCTTGGCACAGTATCTTGCGTCATCCTGGATGCATCTGCCAAAGTGGTTCTTTACGTTTCCGGTAATCGTGTGCGTAATCTTGCATCAGTTCCGTTTAGATAAGATACGCCCAATCGATTCATTAGCCGTAAACACGACAACCCCGTGCCTATTTATCCACGGCGAAGACGATACCTTTATTCCTAAAACCCACGCCGAAGCCTTCTTTGCAGCATGTAAATCCAAGAAGCAACTCGTGTTATTCCCTAAGGCCAACCACGCTGAAAGTTATGTTTCTGATCGTAAACGATATAAGGATATTGTTGAACAGTTTTTGAGTGAACTATAGTAATATGAAAAATCCAAGTATAAAAGTTCTCGTGACTGCGGGATTTCTGCTTCTCGCGCTCCACCCTATAGAGACGTCTCCGGCGGAACTTGCTGCTTCGCAGCTTCGGACATCGCCTCCAACGTCTCGGCTCTGCACTCGAAGTGGCGAAATCTTCCGCAAGTGTCACTCGATTCTTTTATACTTGGATTTTTCCGTAGACTACAGAATCGGCGAAAATAATGCAGATGAGCGGCAATTTGGAACGTCGTTACTTGGCGAGCAGTTATGCGAGCTTAGTAACGCGACGTTACAAGATTGAGTGCGAACGTCCGCGAACTGCATTGTTTCGTCGATTCGTGATATTTGAAAATACTTATAAATAGTGATACAATAATCTGGTTACGGGATTGGATATTTAGGGAGAAACATATGGATATATCTAAAGTTAACGGCAAGCGTGCCATGATAGTGTTAATCGCGACTCTTGCCTGGCCGACTATATTAGAACAACTCTTGCAAACAATAGTTGTTTACGCAGATACCGCAATGGTAGGCGCACTCGGTAAAGAAGCATCCGCCGCGGTAGGCTTAATTACACCCGTTACCTGGCTCACAAACGCCCCGGCCTTTTCCTTAGGCATCGGAGTTATGGCATTTATAGCAAGGAAGAACGGCGCAGGAGACTACAAAGATTTAAAGAAAGCATCAGTTCAGGGCATATACTTAAGTATTATAGTAGGTCTTATCATAGGAATCGTCATGATGGGATTAAGCTCTAACCTTCCGTACTGGATGGGTGGCGAAGGCAATGTCGCAAGAGATGCGGGTAAGTATCTTTTAATAACCGGAGCAGGCTTTTTATTTAGATCTCTAGACATGGTAATAGGATGTACCATAAGAGGAGTCGGAGATACAAGAACACCGATGATAGTAAACCTTTTAATGAACATAGTTAACATCATCGGCAACTTTTTCTTTATATATGAGACAAGATACATTACAATCGGCACTATTTCTTTTAAAGTGTTCGGTGCAGGATACGGCGTTGCGGGAGCAGCCTTAGGAACTACGGTTTCGGCGCTTTTCGGCGGTATCGTAATGCTTATCGTACTTTGGAAGAATGATAAGCTTTCGCCTCACGGAGAATCAAAAAGAGTCGACCGTCACATAATGTATCAGTGTGTAAGAGTCGGCGTGCCGCTTGCGTTACAGCGTATCGTTGTATTTACGGGATACGTGGTATTCGTGGCAGAAGTTGCAGACCTTGGAACAGTGCTTCTTGCAGCACACTCAATCGCGATAACCGCGGAAGAAATGGTCTACATACCGGGATTCGGCATGCAGGATGCGGGAGCTACACTTATCGGTAACGCGATGGGTGCGGGTGATGAGAAGAAGTTGGACAGACTTTCGAAGATGCTCATACTTATTACTGTCGGCATAATGACAATAACGGGAGGCCTTTTATTTGCGTTCCCGGGACAGGTAATGAGTATCTTTACAAAGGATGCCGAAGTTATAAGAAACGGTATCGTAGTTTTAAGAATGGTTGCGGTATCAGAGCCGATATACGGTGCACTTATAATGATGGAAGGTATCTTTAACGGAGTAGGTAACACCAAGACTACATTTATCGTAGGCGTTACCACGATGTGGATAGTGCGCGTCCTTATGACGTACATTTGTATACATGTATTCCACCTGGGCCTTGTTGCCGTATGGTCGTGCATGATAGCAGAAAATGTCACAAAGGCTACGATTATCGGAATCCTTTATTTAAAGGGTGTATGGAAGAAAGGCGCTGTTAGATACAGTTAAGAATAATTAGCTTTTTCCTAAAGAAAAGCGTGGGGAAAGGATAGAATATATGAATATAGTAGTTGTAGCAGGCGGATTAAGTACAGAACGCGACGTATCACTCGTGTCGGGACGTGGAATCCGTGATGCATTAAGAAGAAAAGGGCATAACGTAGTTTTGGTCGATCTCTTTTTCGGATTCGGAAAAGAAGGAGACGATATATCAAAGGTTTTCGATAACCCTGAGGCGTTAGATCAGCATATAAGCGCGATTCCGACAGACGCACCTGATCTTGAAAAGGTAAAAGCGATGCGTGAAGATAAGTCGGATGCACTTTTCGGACCTAATGTAATCAAGATTTGCCAGATGGCGGATATCGTATTTATCGGACTTCACGGAGCGTCCGGTGAAGACGGAAGAGTACAGGCAACATTCGACCTTCTCGGAATTAAGTACACGGGAACAGACCACTTAAGTGCAGGAATCGCGATGGATAAGGAAATTACAAAAGAGTTCTTTACACGTGCGGGAATCCCTGTACCGAAGGGCGTAGTTGCGGAAAAAGGAAAGAAGTATCTTAACTTTAAAGAAACGGGACTTACAATACCTGTTATCGTTAAGCCTTGCTGTGGAGGATCGTCGGTCGGCACAAATATTGTTAAAGACGAAAAAGATTATGAGGCAGCGTTAAACGAAGCCTTTAAGTACGAAGATCGTGCAATGGTCGAGGAATTCATAAAGAGTAGAGAGTTTTCTGTAGGAGTTATTGAGGGCAAAGCATATCCGGTAATAGAGATTGCGCCTAAGGAAGGCTTCTACGATTACAAGAATAAATATAAAGCAGGATCTGCGGTTGAAACATGCCCTGCAGATATCCCTGATGATATCGCAAAGAAGATGCAGGAATACGCAGAGAAAGCTTTTGAATGTTTAAGATATAAGACTTATGCGAGAATGGACTTCCTTCTTTCAGAGGATGGACGCATGGTATGCCTTGAAGCCAATACGCTTCCGGGAATGACACCGACATCACTCCTTCCTCAAGAAGCTGCAGTCTTAGGCATGGGTTACGATGAATTATGCGAGTATATTATTAAGATATCACTTGCGAAGTATTAGATAGGAAGATTATGAGATTAACGGTTGAAGAGTTAATTAAAGCTACAAACGGAGAATATCATGGTAGTGATGCGCTTTTACCTAAGGAGATCACCGGAGTATCGAAAGACAGCCGCGAGATTGAAGAGGGGTATTTATACTTACCATTCGTAGGAGAGCGCGCGGACGGACACGCCTTTATAGCGCAGGTGTTTGAAAAGAAAGCGCTTATCACGCTTTCTATGCGTGAGCTTCAAATCGACGTGCCGTATATAAAGGTGGAATCGACAGAACAGGCGTTAAAGGATATCGCCGCATATTACAGAAGCAAGCTTGATACGAAAATCATCGGAATCGTCGGTTCGGTCGGTAAGACATCCACGAAAGAGATGGTTGCGGCAGTTTTGTCGAAAAAGTTTAAAGTTACAAAGACCAAGGGTAATTTCAATAACGAGATTGGATTGCCGCTTACGATATTAGATATCAGAGACGAGCATGAAGTTGCGGTAGTAGAGATGGGAATCTCGGGGTTCGACGAGATGACTCGCTTAGCTAAGATTGCTCGCCCTGATGCAGTCGTAATGACTAACATCGGTGACTGCCATCTTGAAAACCTTCACGACCGTGCGGGAGTTTTGAAAGCCAAGTCGGAAGTCATACCGTTTATAAAAGACGGCGGTTTTTTGGTAATAAATAACGATGATGAATATTTAAAGACCATAAATGAAGATAGAATAGAAGTCGTGCGATATGCAGTTGATAACACGGAGGGTGCGTTAACGACCGCGTGTGATATCGAAAGCATCGATACAACAGGAATTGCAGCAACTCTTTCCGTAAACGGTAAAGATTGTAAAGTAACTATTCCGATGGCGGGAATCCATAACGTGTATAACGCAATGGCAGCAGCGTCAGTCGGATTCATGATGAATATGGATATTGACTCCATAAAGGAAGGTATTGAGTCTGTCGAAGTTTTAAGTGGAAGAAATAATAGACTTGAACTCGACGGCATTACGGTATTTGACGATTGCTATAATGCGAATCCGATGTCAATGAAGGCCGCGATTTCTGTATTATCCAAGGCCAAAGGCCGTAAGATTGCAGTGCTTGGCGATATGGGTGAGCTTGGACCTACTGAAGAAGAATTACACTATTACGTAGGTGAGGCAGCAGGAACGGCAGGACTTGATTTAATAGTTTTGTCAGGCAAGCTTTCAAGAAAGATTGCGGAAGGCGCGTTAACGGTTAATCCAATGCAGACAGTAATGCATTTTGATGATGTCGAAGAGATGCGTAAGGCTCTTCTTGACATAATAGAAAAAGGTGATACTATCCTTATCAAAGCTTCACATTTTATGAAGTATGATACGGTTGTTGAAGAATTAAAAAAGGCATACAAGAAAGGCTAGAAAACGGAGGGTATTATGAAAGTTAAAGAGTTTGAGAAGATTTTTAAGGACACCGACTTTGTACATATGAGCGGTTCCAGAGAAGAAAAGGAAGTTGCGGAATATTTAAGAGACCGCTGCAAGGATCTTGGTGTTAAGGCTTCGCTTGAAAGCTTTGAAGTTGATATGGCTAAGATGGAAGACTTCATTCTCACATGCGACGGCAAGGAGATAATGTGTGAGGCATTTAACTGCTGCGGTAGCGGTGAAGTTACCGGTGAAGTTTATTATATGCCTGCAACAGATCCTGTTTCAATCGCAGGTGCAAAGGACAAGATTGTTTTAATGGATACTTCCGGAATCGGATATTTCCCTTATCAGGATCTTGTAAAAGCAGGAGCAAAAGCAATTTTATTTAGATACGGTAACGTGTATTACAGAAATGATGACATCGATGTAAGAGATCTTCGTGCAGCAGTTGTAGGAGATTCCAAGAAGCTTCTTTGCGCGATGATTAATTCACGCGATGCAATTAAACTTGTAAAAGCAGGAAATAAGACAGTTACATTAAAGGTTAAGCAGGAAGAATACAAGGGCAAATCACATAACGTAGTTGCTACAATAGAAGGTAAGCGCGATGAGTATGTTGTTTTAACAGCACATTACGATACAACATCACTTTCACACGGCGCATACGATAACATGACAGGATGCGCGACACTTCTTCATATCATGGAGAAGTTCGCAGGTAAAAAGCCTAACTACGGTTTGAAATTCGTATTCTGCGGAAGTGAAGAGCGCGGCTTACTCGGTTCTAAGGCATTTGTGAAAAAGCACGAGAAAGAGCTTGAGAAGTTTGCGTTAAACGTAAACGTAGATATGGTAGGTTCTATCATGGGTGCATTCCTTGCATGTGTATCTGCGGAAGATAAGCTTGCTCACTACATTTCATACATGGGCGCTGAAGTAGGATTCCCGATAAGATCTAAGACAGGTGTATATTCATCTGATTCTACACCGTTTGCGGATGCGGGAGTACCGTCACTTTCATTTGCGAGAATGGCAGCAGGGGATGTTTCTTCATTCCATAGCAGATACGATACAATGGCACTTTTATCAATGAAGCAGCTTTTGGCAGATTCTGAGTTTGTTGCAAAGTTCGTAGACAGAATGGCTAACAGCGCGTGCATCCCGGTGTCACGTGAGATACCTGAAAATATCAAGAAAGAACTTGATGAGTACTTATTCAGAAAGAGAAGAAAGAACTAATTTACTAAGATTTTATAAGTAAATTGTATATTAATTTGAAAGGTAATTGATATATGGAAAGCTACAATCCTAAAGTAATTGAGAAAAAATGGCAGAAATACTGGGAAGAGCACGAGACATTTAAGACAGATGTTTACGACTTCTCAAAACCGAAATATTATGCGCTTGATATGTTCCCATACCCTTCGGGAGTAGGTCTTCATGTAGGACATCCGGAAGGTTATACGGCTACGGATATCATGAGCAGAATGAAGAGAATGCAGGGCTATAACGTCCTTCATCCTATGGGATACGATTCATTCGGTCTTCCGGCTGAGCAGTATGCGATACAGACAGGTAACCATCCTGCAGGATTCACAGCGAAGAATATTGAGACTTTTAGTGGACAGCTTAAGGAACTTGGATTTGACTTTGATTGGTCAAAGACATTTGCAACAAGCGATCCTTCATACTACAAGTGGACACAGTGGATCTTTAAGCGTCTCTATGAAAAGGGATATGCGAAGTATATCGATATGCCGGTTAACTGGTGCGAAGAACTCGGTACGGTTTTATCCAACGATGAAATTGTAGACGGCAAGTCGGAGCGTGGCGGATACCCTGTTGTTCGTAAGAATATGAAGCAGTGGGTTATCGACCAGCAGGCTTTTGCAGAGGAACTTCTTGAAGGCCTGGACGAGATTGACTGGCCTGAATCTACAAAAGAAATGCAGAGAAACTGGATTGGCAGAAGTACCGGTGTCGAAGTTGATTTTAAGATTGTCGGCGGCGGAGATTTCTCAATCTTTACAACATGTATAGAGACAATTTACGGTATCACATTTATGGTACTTGCTCCGGACGGAGATTTAACAGCAAGCTTACTTGACAGAGTTGAAAACCGTGCTGAAGTTGAAGCATATATCGCTGAAACAGCTACAAAGAGCGACATGGATCGTACAGAATTAAATAAAGGTAAAAGCGGATGCCCGTTAAAGGGTGTATATGCGATAAACCCTGTTAACGGTAAGGAAGTGCCGATATTTATCGGTGATTTCGTACTTGCATCATACGGTACAGGTGCCGTTATGGCGGTTCCGTCACACGATCAAAGAGACTTTGAATATGCGATTGCGCATAACATCCCGATGATTCAGGTAATTGACGGCGCAGATGTTTCTGAATGTGCATTTGAAAAGCATGATTATCTTGGTAAGGGCTGCAAGCTTATGAATTCCGAAGAGTTTAACGGTATGACGGCAGAAGAAGCGAAAGAAGCTATAACCGTTAAATTAGAGAAGATGGGCGTTGCGAGAAGAACTGTAAACTACAGATTCCGTGAGTGGATCTTTGCACGTCAGCGTTATTGGGGCGAGCCTGTTCCTTGCGTATATACAGAAGACGGTAAGATTTACTTTATCCCTGATGAAGAGTTGCCGTTAATCCTTCCGGAACTTGAAGATTACAAGGGCAAGAATGGTAAGGCTCCGCTTGAAAATGCAACAGAATGGAAGAAATATGATAGAAACGGCGTAAAGGGTGTTCGTGAAACGTCTACAATGCCGGGTTCTGCGGGATCATCATGGTATTACTTCAGATATATCGATCCGCATAACGATAAAGAGTTTGCAAATTATGAACTCTTAAAGCACTGGCTTCCTGTAGACCTTTATGTCGGAGGACCTGAGCATGCGGTAGGACACCTTATGTATTCAAGAATCTGGAACCGCTTCCTTTACAACGAGGGATTATCCCCTGTTAAGGAGCCGTTTAAAAAGCTTGTGCATCAGGGTATGATCTTAGGCGAAAACGGAATCAAGATGGGTAAGAGATTCCCTGAATTTGTTGTAAACCCGACTGATGTCGTAAATGAATACGGCGCAGATACCATGAGATTGTATGAAATGTTCATGGGACCGCTCGAGGTTTCAAAACCTTGGAAGAAAGATAACGTAATGGGCGCTAAGCGTTTCATTATCCGTGTATGGAATTTCTTTACGGATCCTGAGCATATTGTAGACGGCGAAGTACCTGAGCTTAAGAAGGTATACCATCAGACGGTTAAGAAGGTTACGGAAGATTACGAGCAGTTGGCATATAACACAGCCATAAGCCAGATGATGATTTTCGTAAACGATGTATATAAAGTAGGTAAGTGCTCACGTGAATATGCAGAAGGCTTAATCAAGATGCTTTCGTGTATCTGCCCTCACGTAGGCGAGGAAATATGGCAGATTATGGGTCATAACGATACTATTGCATACGAGAAGTGGCCGACATTTGAGCCTGCTGCAATAGTAGACGATACGGTAGAAATCGCTGTACAGGTTAACGGTAAGACAAAGACAACCGTTAATATCGCAAAAGACTGCGATAAGGATACAGCTATTGCTTCCGGTAAAGAAGCACTTGGCAATAAGCTTACAGGCACTATCGTTAAGGAAATTTATGTTCCGGGAAGAATTATAAATATAGTCGTTAAGTAATTTGACTATGTGTTTGGAGATGAGGAAATGTTAAGAAGTATTGTAACAGTCCTTTTTGTGGCTTTTTATCTTATATTGTCGACACCTTTGATGCTTTATGTAACGGTGCTTAGATGCTTTAATAAGGAAAAAGCGGATAGAATATCGCTTCATAATGTCTGTTGGGCGTTTGGCTGGGTCAATCGCCTTGCCGGCATGAAGATTGAAAAAGAGGGAATTGAGAATATCCCGAAAGATACGGCATGTCTTTTTGTAGCAAACCATCAAAGCATCCTTGATGTTACGGTTACATATCCAATGATGATAGACCGCACAGGCTTTATTGCGAAGGATAACTTAAAGAAGGTGCCGCTTTTAAATATCTGGATGAGTAAACTTTATTGCTTTTTCCTGGATAGAAAGAGTAAGCGTGCCGGTCTTGATATGATTTTGTATTCTATCGAGAAAATAAAGGAAGGCATTTCTATCTTTATATTCCCTGAAGGTACGAGAAACAGGGACAATTTAAATGAAGTGGCTGAGTTTAAGTCAGGTGCCGTAAAGATGGCATCAAAGACGGGCTGCCCTATTGTTCCTGTTGCGATAAAAGGAACCAGACCTGTACTTGAAGATCATTTCCCGTTTTTAAAGAAGGGCAATGTAAAGGTTAAATTTGGTGAGCCGATAATAATTGACGAGCTCGATGAGGAGAATAAAAAGCATTTGGCAGATTACTGTCATGAAAAAGTGCAGAGACTTCTTGATACGATGTAATAGCAGGATGCATAGCTGTGGATAACACTATATCTTGTGGGTCGACATTGTGGATAAATGCCTTGCTAAAACTGATAATAACACAATATATTGTGTTGACTTAAATCTATCACTTGACAAAAGCACAAAATGTGTAGTATACTGTAAACACAAGAAAAAGCGCAAGATATCACGCTTTTACCTAGTTTAAGAAAGAACGAGGTATATTACATGGCAATGGAACAGGATGTTATTGATAAGATCCGCGCTTCAGTCACAATGCAGATCGGAAGCAGAGTGAAGATTAAGCAGGATGAAGGTCGTCACAGATCAAGCATTCGAGAGGGCGTTTTACAGGGCGCATATCCGAGCGTGTTCACGGTTGTTGTGGACGGCAGAACACCGGGCGAAGAGCAGGTGTTGTCGTATAGTTACAGTGATATCGTAACTAAAGTTATTCGCATGAAATTATGCGAAGCAAGCTAAAACTTAATAAGGGATAGGAAGAGGGCTTCATGGAATGCATGAAGCCTTTTCTTTTCCAAAAAATGAAAAAAGACCGTCTTAGTTGAAATAAAGCGCGTAATTTGGTAAAATAATAGTATCTTTGGGAAGGAGGAAGGGAATTGAAAAAGAGACTTTTATCGGTGTTGCTGGTTGCGACATTGGTGCTTACATGTTTTTTCAGCGCAGCGCCTGTAAATGCGTCAAAAGAAGATGCGCAGCGTAAGAAACAGGAAGCGGAAGCCAAGCTTAAGCAACTGGAAGAACAGATGAAAAAGCTTAAGACCGAGCAGGCCGGAATCCTGGGACAGATGAATGACGTCCAAGCTGAGATAATAGAACTTGTTGCTTCTATCGATGCGATAAAAGACGAGATTTCTTCCGCCGAGGATGAACTTGCAAGACTTAAGGTTGAACTTGAAGTTGCAATAGAAACAGAAAACAGACAGTACGAGGCGATGAAGCTCCGTATTAAATATATGTATGAGCGTGGAGATACTGCGTTAGTTGAAGCAATCTTAGGCGCGACAAGCATGGCTGATCTTTTGAATCAGGTTGAATACTTTGAAGAAATGTACAGCTATGACAGAAAGCTTCTTATAAGCTATCAGGAGACAAAGATTAAGACACAGGAACTTAAGGACGATGTTGAAACTGAGCTTGTGGAGCTTAACGAGATGAAGGAATCGCTTGAGGGAGAAGAGGCTGCGTTACAGAAGGTAATGGCGCGTCTCGAATCTGAAAACAGTGATTATGCTGCACAGCTCCAGGCGGCCCTTAATGCTGCAGATCAGTACAAGAGCATTATAAGTCAGCAGGCTGCGATAATTGCGCAGATAGAAGCTGAGGAAGACGATGACGATGATGATCCGTCGGGAGATGATGATGATGACGGAGATGACAGCGCAGATCCGGGATATTCGACAAATGTCAGCCCGTCGGACTTAATTGCTTACGCAAAGACTTTTGTCGGCAATCCATATGTGTGGGGCGGAACGGATCCGCATACCGGAGCTGATTGCAGTGGATTTATTCAGTATGTATATGCGCATTTTGGAATAAGAATACCGCGAACTTCTTATGAGCAGCGTAGTTGCGGTAAGAGAGTAAGTTATTCAAATATGAAGGTCGGAGATATAATTTGTTATTCCGGACATGTTGCACTTTATGCGGGTGACGGACAGATACTTCATGCAAGAAATGAGCGCGCGGGAATCGGAATCACGAGTAATCCGCGTTACAGAAGGATTATAACAATACGAAGAGTCTTATAAATTATAAGAAGAAGGGCCTGCGAAGCGGGAAGTGCTCTTCTTATCACGACGCACCCATCGCCGAAGGCGATTTAAAACGTGCGTCTTCCCGAGTCAGAGCGTAGAATAAATATATAGAAATAAAGAATAGAGGATTACCAATATGAAAAGAGTAGAAGATTACGTAAGAAGTATACCGGACTTTCCGGAGAAGGGAATCATGTTCCGTGATGTTACGAGCGTATTACAAGATGCGGACGGATTTCAGCTTGCGGTAGATGAAATGTTAAAGCTTCTCGAAGGAGTAGACTTTGATGTTATAGTAGGCGCGGAGTCAAGAGGTTTTATCTTTGGTGCACCACTTGCATACAAGCTTCATAAACCACTTATTCTTTGCCGTAAGAAGGGTAAGCTTCCTTGTGAGACAGTATCTCAGGAATATGCATTAGAGTATGGCACAGCAACTATCGAGATGCATAAGGATTCAATTAAGCCGGGACAGAAGGTTGTAATCATTGATGACCTTATCGCTACAGGCGGTACTGTAGGCGCTACAATTTCGCTTGTTGAAAAACTTGGCGGTGATGTTGTAAAGCTTGTATTCCTTATGGAACTTGCAGGACTTAACGGTAGAGAAGCACTTAAGGGATATGACATAGCATCAGTTGTATGCTATCCGGGAAAGTAAACCGCGTTTAAATCGTATTAAGAGGAGAAGCGCATGGAAATCAGCGGCAATGCAAAGGAATTCTTTGATCAGGGCAGTGATTTTTTAAAAAAAGGTAAATTTCAGAATGCGATAATCGCTTTTCAGCGTGCAAAAGACATCTGCGAAGAACAGGGCAATGTTCCGGGATTTTCAAGATGTCTTAATGCACTGGGTGTTTCTTATGCAGAATCCGGCAATGAAGTTATAGCCGTAGAGTGCTATATGCAGGGTTTAAGCCTTGCAAAAAGAAACAAGGCAGTGGGATTATCGCATTTATTTTATAATAATTTGGGCTCCAGATATCAGGAGCTTAAGGATTTCCATACGTCTATAAAGTATTTTTTAAAGGCTGAAGTCGATCTTGTTGCAGGCGGACCTGTAAATGAGACCAATGCATTATGGTATATCGGTTGTTATCTTAATCTTGCAATTTCTTATTGGCACGTTAAGGATTATACCAATGCAGAGCTTTATTTGTTTAAGGCTGAGAGTATTGCAGAGGAATACAATGCGCATATGCATGATTTTGCGATGCGTATAATGTCCGCAAATATAAATGCCTCAATCGGTAATTTTGAAAAAGCCAGGAAAAAGATAGATGAGCTTATGGTATACCTTACATCCGGTGAGGAGACAATTCAGGAATACATACAGGATGCGGAAGAGTTGTTGTATCTCCTTAAAAAGCTTAAAGAATATGATTCGATGAAGTTCGTTTTAGAGAACTTTGAAGAAATTGCAAAAGAATATGATATGCCATTTGTACATCTTGAACTTCAAAAGCATAAGATGGATTATTACGAATGTATAGGTGACAGTGAGAACTACAAAAAAGCATGCGTCGATCATGCGAATTATTATCTTCAGGTAAGAAAAATTAACGCTGAAGAAAGCGTCATGGCGTTGGACATGAAGCTTACGATGGAAAAAACAGAAGCAGAAGCTATGGAAGCTAAAAGAATTGCAGAGGAAGATCAGCTTACAGGGTTAAGGAACAGAAGTTGTCTTGCGAAGGATTGGCAGAAAATCGTTTCAATGTGTGCAAACGACAGAGCTCCGCTTCTTGTCGGAATGATAGATGTTGATTATTTCAAAAACTACAATGATACATATGGGCACCTCACGGGTGATGAAGCATTAAAGAAGCTTTCCGACGTCTTTAAATTGTATTTGTCGGACCTTTGTAAGATATATAGATATGGCGGCGACGAATTTTTAATTGTTATCGCAAACAGTCCGTATGAAGAAGGATTTAAGATAGCAGACGGAATCAGTAAGAAGATAGCAGCGTTAAAACTTCTTGCCGGTGATAATGTTCCATATCCGTATCTTACGGTATCTCAAGGGTGGTATCATTATTATCCTTCAATTGGAGATGAACTGCAAAAAACTATTGAAGAAGCAGATAATCTTTTGTATGAGATTAAGAATAACGGTAAGAATAGTTTTGTAATTACGAAAAGAGAGCGAGGATACTAGAATGATATATGATTGTTTGATAATTGGTGCGGGTCCGGGAGGCTTGAGTGCCGGTATATACGCAGGACGGAATAAGCTTAAGACAGCAATAATAGAACAGGGACAAGACGGTGGACAGATCGCGCTTACTGCGGATATAGAAAATTATCCGGGACAGGTTTTGGACGGTGAAAGCGGTATATCTCTTGCGGATCGTATGGCGTCTCAGGCAGAGCGTTTCGGTGTTGAAAGAATAAAGGACAGCATTGGAAGCGTAGAACTTACGGGAGATATAAAGAAACTCCACGGTAAGAAAGGTACATATGAAGCAAAGACAGTAATCCTTTCTACAGGTGCGTTTCCAAAGCCTATAGGATGTAAGGGCGAGGCTGAATTTTTGGGCCGCGGTCTTTCTTTTTGCGCAACATGTGACGGAGCATTTTTCTCGGGGCTTCAGGTATTCGTTGTAGGCGGCGGTGATTCCGCATGTGAAGAGGCAATATATCTTACAAAGTTTGCAAAGAAGGTTACTATAATACATAGACGTGACGAACTTCGCGCAGCCAAGTCCATTCAGGACAAAGTTTTCAAGAACGAGAAAATCGACTTCGCATGGAATAGCGTGGTTGACGAGCTTAAAGGTGATGATGTATTAAACGAGATTGTTCTTAAGGATACAAAGACAGGTGAGCTTCGTTCAATAAAGGCAGATCCTGCAGACGGATTTTTTGGAGTATTCGGATTTATAGGATTTTCACCTAGAAGCGACTTATTTAAAGATCAGATTACGTTAGACAACGGTTACGTTGTAACGGATGAAGATATGCATACAAACATACCGGGCGTATATGCGGTCGGAGATGTGAGAAGAAAGAGCTTAAGACAGGTTGTTACGGCAGCGGCAGACGGTGCCATAGCAGCTATGGAAGCAAATAAATATATAGAGGGATTAAAGTGAGTAAGAAAAGAAAAAATGCCGGAGTGAGAAGATTTCTTACACTCCTAATCGTGCTGGTACTTGTGGCAACGGGAATTTTAGTTGCAGCAGTTATTAAAGGCGGTATGAATACCGAGGAACCGATTAATATCGTTGAAGATGATACGGACAAAGAAAAAGAGGATGAGAAAGATCCGGAGCCTGAACCTGAGCCGGAGCCTGAGATAGTGGAAATAACACTTTCAGCGGCAGGTGACTGTACGCTCGGTAATACACAGTTGCAGGGATATGAAAGATCCTTTATTGAGATGTATGACAATCAGGGACCTGAATATTTCTTTAAGGGCGTTTTACCTGTATTTTCGGCAGATGATATGACACTTGTAAATTTCGAGGGTGTTTTAACGGAAGCAACGGATCATCCGGAGAAAGCTTTTAACATGAAAGGCAGGCCGGAGTTTATAAAGATACTTCCTTTGTCCTCGATTGAATGCGTAGGATTTGCGAATAATCACAGGCTTGATTATTACGAAAAGGGCGCGAATGATACAATCGAATTATTCAAAGAAAACAATATAACCTATGCGGTTAATGATACATATGCGATTTATGAAGTTAAGGGTGTTAAAATCGGTTATGTTGCAGTTAATGCTTTAAATATGTCGGGTGTTATGGATTACCTTACAAACGGCTATGAGTATTTAAAGAATGAAGGCTGCGCGGTAACAATTGCCTTCGCACACTGGGGAATTGAAGGCGACCATATATCAAATTCTACGCAGGAAGACCTTGCACATAAGATGATTGATATGGGATATGATCTTGTACTTGGTGCACATCCGCATGTACTGCAGGGTGTAGAGATTTATAACGGTAAGCCTATAGTTTACTCAATGGGAAACTTCTGCTTTGGTGGAAACAGAAATCCGTCAATCAAGGAGACAATGATTTATCAGCAGAAATTCACGTTCGTAGACGGAGTGTTGCAGGACGGTCTTGATGCATGGATAATCCCTTGTACTTTAAGCTCCGTAAGTTCGAAGAATGACTTCCAGCCGACAATCCGTACGGGTGAAGAAGGAGATAAGATTTTACGTATGATCGAGTCTTACAGCGAGAAGTTTAAGACGAAAATTGATACGGACGGTCATATTTCGAGGGCAGAATAAGATACTAAAGAGAATAATTAAATTATTTACAATAGAGTTTTGAAGGAGTAAGAAATGGAGAAAATAATAGTCTTAGACTTTGGCGGACAGTATAATCAGCTTATCGCAAGACGTGTAAGAGAGTGCCATGTCTACGCGGAGGTACACAGCTTTACCTTGGGATTGGACAAAATTAAGGAAATCAATCCATCGGGTATCATTTTTACGGGTGGTCCGCAGAGTGTCTACGCGGCTGATTCTCCACAGATTGATAAAGAAATTTTCAAACTCGGAATTCCGATTTTGGGAATTTGCTACGGTTCACAGCTTATAGCGCATGAACTTGGCGGAAAGGTTGCAACAGCGCCTGTATCCGAGTACGGTAAGACAGAAGTTAACGTAGAAAAGGACAGCGGTCTTTTTAAAGACGTTTCAAAGACTACGACAGTATGGATGAGCCATACGGATTATATAGAGAAAGCTCCGGAAGGATTTAAGATTACGGGTAATACACCGGTATGTCCTATTGCAGCTATGGAAAATGCTGCAGAGAAGATTTATGCGGTTCAGTTCCATCCGGAAGTTATGCATTCCGTAGAAGGTATGAAGATGCTTTCAGCGTTCGTATATGATGTTTGCGGATGCAAGGGCGAATGGAAGATGGATTCTTTCGTTGAAAAGACAATAAAAGAAATCAGGGAAAAGGTCGGAAACGGTAAGGCTTTATGCGCACTTTCGGGCGGTGTTGATTCTTCAGTTGCGGCAGTTTTAATGAGTAAAGCTATAGGTAAGCAGTTAACTTGCGTATTCGTAGATCACGGCCTTTTACGTAAGAACGAGGGAGACGAAGTTGAAGAAGTATTCGGACCAAACGGTCCTTACGATCTTAACTTTATCCGTGTCGATGCAAAGGACAGATTCTATGCTAAGCTTGCAGGTGTTACAGAGCCTGAAAAGAAGCGTAAGATAATAGGCGAAGAATTTATTCGTGTATTCGAAGAAGAAGCAAAGAAGATCGGTGCGGTTGATTTCCTTGTACAGGGAACGATTTATCCTGATGTTATAGAGTCGGGACTCGGAAAATCCGCAGTTATTAAGTCACATCATAACGTAGGCGGACTTCCTGATTGTGTAGACTTTAAAGAAATCATAGAGCCGCTTCGTATGTTATTTAAGGACGAAGTTCGTAAAGCAGGACTCGAGCTTGGAATACCTGAAAAGCTCGTATTCCGTCAGCCGTTCCCGGGACCGGGACTCGGAATCCGTATAATCGGTGATGTCACCGAGGAAAAAGTTAAAATCGTTCAGGATGCAGATTTTATCTTCCGTGAGGAAGTTGCAAAAGCAGGTATAGATAAAGAACTTGGTCAGTACTTTGCGGCGCTTACAAATATGCGTTCCGTAGGTGTAATGGGAGACTTCCGTACATATGACTATGCAGTTGCACTTCGTGCAGTACATACCGCAGACTTCATGACTGCAGACTGTGCGCAGATTCCGTGGGAAGTACTCCAGAAGACCGCAAACCGCATTGTAAACGAAGTAAAAGGCGTAAACAGAGTACTTTACGATTGCACAAGCAAGCCACCTGCTACGATAGAACTTGAGTAGACCCGAAGTGGTTTAGAGGCCGGTATAACAAATCAAGTATTTTCAAGGCTTTGATCTGTTTTTATATAATCGCATGAAGGCGACGTTGACAGGCGGACATGCGGAGTTTTTATCTTCCGGAAGACTTGATGATTTACAGTGTGTATATTCGGGGGTCAAAGCAATCTGCTTGCCATGCATTCAGCGTATGAGACCTGCGGCGCGCGGAATACTGTTTATCTTGTAAAGGCCGCGATGGAGCTGTTTAGTTCACATCTTGAGCTGACAGGGGAGGATCCGGATCTAGGCACATCTGTTACGGGAACAAATCTGATATACTGAGTTCTTTTAAGAGGTGCTTTTGGAAATTGAGATAAATCAAAGGGAGCGTATGTGGCAAAGCTTCCATCATTTGAAAAGATGGTTCCTATGGAGAGGGACCATTTTTTTTGTAGAAAAAAGTGAACTGTTTCGAAGTTCGGGATATTATATAAGTGTAAGGGCAATTCCTTACAAGTCGACTATAAGGAAGGCGGGAGAAAAACAGCGATGGATCACGATGAATTTGAGTGGTTTGTGCATACGTTCGGAACGGATATCATGCGATTTTGCAGGATGACAGCCGGATCGAAAGAGTCCGGAAACGAACTGTATCAGGATACGATGCTAAAGCTCCTGGAGAAAAAACAGAATCTGTCTGTTACAAGTAAAACGAAGAGTTATGCGCTGTCTGTTGCATTGCTTTTGTGGAAGAATAGAAAGAAAAAATATGCGGTGCGTTCGCGTATTGTGAAGATCAATAGTATTGAGGCAATCACAGATGCCGGAGGACAGATTGATATTGCGGATAAAGCGGCTTCGCCGGAAGAAATCGCATTGCAAAAGGATGAAGAAGATACAGTCAGACGGATTGTTGCCGGCCTGCCGGAAAAATACCGGATACTGATTTATCTTTATTACTCAGCTGATATGGGACTTGATGAAATTGCAGAAATAACAGGTATACCAAAAGGTACCGTAAAAAGCCGTATGCATAAGGCGAGAAAGCGATTAAAACAAGAATTGGAGGCGGTAGGATATGACAGATGAGAAACTCGATCAGATCTTAAAGCACGCCCTTACTCCTGAAATTGATGAGAGCGATCTTAGGGTTCGCGGAAAGGATGAAGAGCAAACGATGAAAACAAAAATGGATAAGGGTAGATTTTTTAGACGGCCTGCGGTAGCTGCAGCATCAATCGCGTTGGTACTGGTAACATCGGTGTCGGCATATGCAGCTGTACAATATCTGACTTCGAGTCAGGTCGCACATGAACTGGGCGATCAAACGCTCGAAGCGGCGTTTGATTCGCCGGATGCTGTGACATTAAATGAGGCGGTAGAAATTGACGGGTATCAGATCAATCTTTTGGGCATAGTTTCCGGAGAGGATTTGTCGGATTATGTTATGGAAGAGGAAACGGGTGAACTTAAGGATGACCGGACCTATGTGGTGACGGCAGTTTCAAAAACTGACGGGAGCGTGCTTGGGGAAGATTCGTTATTTACAACGCCTCTGATTAGCGGATATGATCAGTCTGAACTTAATATTTACACTCTTTGTGGTGGCTGCATGTCCTATTATACGGAGGATAACAAAATATGCTACAGCATCATTGATATGGATAATGTCGAGCCGTTTGCGGATCATACGATTTATCTGGCGGTATTAAGTGGGGGTCTGTTTGATACGGATGCAAACGGTGAAGCAGCTTACGTATATGACAAGTCGACCGGAGCATATAGCAGGAATGAGTCATTTGACGGAGTGAATGCGCTATTTACCTTGCCTGTTGATGAGACAAAAGCCGATTCTGACAAAGCTGCAGAGATCATCAAAAGCATCAGTGAGACCACGACCGAAACATCGGGCGAAACAAGAACGGAATCCGAAAAGAAGGTAGATGAATTTATCAGTAAGCTCACAGTCGAGAACATAAGTGAATATGCAGAGCCAATCGAAGAGACCAAACAGACGCTTACTCCGGATACACAGGGCATGATCTCTTACAGCTATGCATATGAAGCATTTGAAGGGTCGTGTAAACTGCCTGTGAGCGAGCTTTTCCCTGACGGAGCGACAGGCATGTCAGGTGCGTTTGGGTGCATATGTTCTGAAAACGGTGTTGATGATATGCTGATTGAGACATTTACGCTCAACGACGACGGCACAGTGACGTTTATGCTGTATCAGCCAAAGAGTGAGTAAGAAAGTGGAAGATACCGGGCAGAGTTCAGTGTCTCCGACTGTAGTCAAAGAGGATGCTGCAATATTCT
>JAFRZM010000054.1 GCA_017442585.1 Lachnospiraceae bacterium
TATGCCACCACTTTCAAGTATATCGGGCCTTGGCGAAGTTGCTGCGGATTCTATAGTTGAGGCTGCAAAAAATGGCCCGTTCCTCTCAAAGGATGACTTTAAGAGCAGGGCCAAGGTTGGTACATCAGCGACAGATCTTTTAAGCTCTCTCGGAATTATCGATCTTCCTGAGAGCAACCAGATATCATTGTTTGATCTTATGTAGTTATTTTGCTTTACCCGGATTAAATAGCTGTACGTATACTTTGCCGGTAGTAGGAGTCATGAAAAATGTCTCCGGATTTTCATAACTTGCGAAGTATACGTATTGGCTTGTAACATTGATATTACAGAATACTCCGTCTGAGATTTTGGTGAGCTCGCTTCCGTCAAGTCTTATACGTAAAAGAGCCGGAGATTCGGCGGAACTTCTCTGATAGAAGATGAAGTTACCATACATATTAAAGCAATCCACACGTTCTTGAGAAATATCGAATTTCTCGCCGGAATTAAGGTTATAACAGGTTACATGGAAATCATTGTCAGGATCCAAATAGTAGACGCATTTTCCGTCGATTATTGGATTATAAAAGTTCTCTGATGATACCTGTATAACAGAATTATCGCTTGTATCGATTCTGTATAAAGCGTGGTCTCTTTCATAACCCACATAGTAAAGGTACCTTTCGTCGGTAACGAGGGCGGTAACGGGTTCACGCATAATCATGCTGTCTTCACTGCCGTCAATCTTAATACGGCTAAAAGTAGATGCATATTTATCTGTATATTTTATGTAATAGAGATAATTGCCTATAAGAGCAACCTGCATGGAAGGATCATGGACAAGAGTAGTTTTCTGTTGTCCGTTCTTCTTAACCCGGCAAAGGGCGCATCTATCTACTACGAGGAATGAGAAAGAAGAGCCGTTGAGTTTATTGTTACGTGCATAATATATGTAATTATCGTCAACATTGATATAAGTTACGTAATCCGATGTGATTTTCTTAAGATCTGTGCCTGCCCTGGTAATTGAGTAGAGTGACATATCGTCATCGGGATTGGCAAAGTATATAATTCCGTCTTTTTCACAGAAATAGCCGCCGTTATAGAGATTGCCGGCAGTATTGCCGTTAACGTAACTGTCGTTATAATGAATAACGGAATTAATGCGGTTAACGATTATAATAATCGCAACAACCAAGGCAATAATTACGACGAACACTATTTTAAGTCGTTTTATAATAAAAGTTTTGATATTTTGAACTAACATCTTTACACCTCTTTGTTATTATTATAAAGAATGTATTAGCTATGTTCAAGAAAAAGGAGACAGTATGAACAGAAAATATATTTTTACCGATCTTGACGGAACACTTCTTGATGATAACAAAGAAGTATGTGCCGAGAATAAATCAGCGATAGAAGAAGCTTTATCCAAAGGACATCAGATTATTGTTGCAACCGGTCGTCCGTTACCTGCTGCGGTTATTGGTGCAAAGCACGCGGGATTATACAGAAAAGGCTGTTATATCCTGTGTTATAACGGAGGCATGATATTCGACTGTACCGAAGAGAAAGTCATATATGAAGCAAGTCTTGATATGGACAATATAAGAGCATTGTATAAAAGCGCCAAAGAGGCAGGCATACATGTGCAGGCATATGACAAGGGTAAGGTTATATGCGAAGAAGATGATGATGAGATTAAGTTCTATGCAAGACACGGACAGATGGAATATGAGTTGAGGGATAACTTCCCGGAGACTTTATCCAAGCCTTCTTTAAAAATGCTTTTGATTTCATTTGACAACGAAAAACTGGTTAAGTTTAAGGAAACGCATCCTGAACTTGAAAATGATAAAATGCATTCATTTTTTTCCTGTCTTGAATATCTTGAGTATATGCCGGACGGAATATCAAAAGGCGATGGAATAATTAAGATGGCAGAGCTTTTACACTTTGATATTAAGGATACGATTGCAATAGGCGACGAAAGAAACGATCTTACGATGATAGAAAAGGCAGGACTTGGAGTTGCAATGCAAAATGCGGCAGAAGATGCAAAGAA
>JAFRZM010000055.1 GCA_017442585.1 Lachnospiraceae bacterium
AGGCATTCGTTTTACGAATGCCTTAATATATGTAATAAACAAAACAAAAAAATATAAAATTGGAGGAACCAGAAGGAGTGGTTTAATCCACTTCCAACTAGTCATGAAAAAGATATTATTATGATATATGTATTATTTGAAATGGGAGTGGAAGAACTGTAAATCTTCGATAAAGTTAATATCAATAATGTTTGAACGTAAATTATTTTGTTAACAAATAGAAAAGCGCCGTAATTACGGCAAAAACGCGGAATGTTTACTTTGCCTATCGGCTTTGATATAATTAGTATTGCTGTGAAGAACAGCATTAACATGGGGGGTTAAAAATGTATGATATTATTGTAGTCGGAAGTGGAATAGCCGGCGCTGTAGCCGCAAGATATCTTGCGGAAGAAAAGGATAAAAAGGTATTGATTCTTGAAAAAAGAAATCATATAGCAGGTAACTGTTACGATAAATATGATGAGTCAGGTGTCCTTATACATGTCTACGGACCACATATTTTCCATACCAATATAGAAGAGGTTTATAATTATTTCTCGAGATTTACAGATTGGTATCCATTCAGACATAAAGTTGTTGCCAATATTAACGGCCGTATGATGCCGGTACCGTTTAATTTAAATACTCTTCATATGATATATCCTGAAGAAGAGGCCAAGGATATCGAGGCACGCCTGGTAGAGGACTATGGCATGGGCGCAAGAGTTCCGATAATGGAACTTAGAAAGAATGCTGATAAGCGTGTAAGAAAGATTGCGGATTATGTATATGAGAATATATTCTTACATTATACGATGAAGCAGTGGGGAAAGAAGCCTGAAGAAATATCTGAAGCCGTAACTGCAAGAGTACCGATTCTTATATCAAATGATGACGGATACTTTAACGATAAGTATCAGGGAGTGCCTGCAGACGGATTTACAAAGATGATAGAGCATATGCTTGATCACGAGAATATTGATATTGACCTTAATACAGATTGCAAGGATGTATTAAGCTTTGCCGACGATGGAAAGATTCTTTATGAAGGAAGTCCGTTTAACGGAAAGGTAATTTACACAGGCCCTATAGATGAGCTCTTTGACCTGAAATTCGGACGCTTGCCTTATAGATCGTTGAATTTTAAATTCGAGCATTATGACAAAGATGATTTCCAGGGACATAGCGTAGTAAACTACACTGTATCCGAAGAGTTCACGAGAATCACTGAATTTAAGCATTTGACGGGACAGGAAGATGCAGAAGGTACGACCATAGTAAAGGAATATCCTTTCGAATATAAGGGCCGTGAAGGTGAGATTCCGTATTACTCTATAGCAAATGACGAAAACAATGCTTTATATGAAAAATATAAAGAAACAGCAGATGCATATAAGAACCTTTATCTTATAGGGCGCCTTGCGGAATATAAGTATTATAATATCGATGCGATTGCCGAAAGAGCATTAAGCATTGCAAAAACAATTGATTAACGGGGGAAATGAGAAATGAAACTTTTAAGTGTGGCAATACCTTGCTACAACTCAGCGGCTTATATGTCGCACGCAATCGAAAGTTTACTTATCGGTCGAGATGATGTCGAGATAATAGTTGTCGATGACGGATCTACAAAAGACAATACGCTTGAAATCGCGAAGTCTTATGAGGAAAAATATCCTACGATAGTAAAAGCAGTCCATCAGGAAAACGGTGGTCACGGCGAAGCTGTAAACACCGGCTTAAAAAATGCCACAGGACTTTATTTTAAGGTAGTGGACTCGGATGACTGGGTAGATGAAGAAGCCTACAGAGAAGTACTTTCAACATTAAGAATGCTTGTCGACGGACCAGATAAGGTTGATATGCTTATAGCCAACTATGTGTATGAAAAAGAAGGCCAGAAGCATAAGAAGGTTATGAAGTATGATGATGTAATCCCGGTAAGAAAAGTTTTTACCTGGGATGACGCTAAAAACTTTAAAAAAGGCCAATACATTTTAATGCATTCCGTAATCTATAGAACATCGCTTTTACGCGAGTGCGGACTTGTGCTTCCTAAGCACACATTCTATGTAGATAATATCTTCGTATATGTGCCGCTTCCGTACGTAAAGAAGATGTATTACCTTGATGTTGATTTTTATCGCTACTTTATAGGAAGAGACGATCAGTCGGTTAACGAAGCCGTAATGATAAAGAGAATCGACCAGCAGATTAGAGTAAATAAGATTATGGTCGAGGCAGTAGATCTTTTCCGTATCAAGAATAAGAAACTTCAAAGATACATGTTCAATTATCTTGAGATAATAACCGTTATTTCAACGATAATGCTTATAAGATCGGGTACCGAGGAGAACTTGGAGAAAAAGCGTGAGCTTTGGACATATCTTAAAGATTATGATATAAGACTTTTCCATAAGTTAAGAAACGGTATTATGGGAAGAGTTATGAATCTCCCCGGCAGGGCAGGCAGAAAGATATCTGTTGCGGCCTATAAGATATCGCAGAAGGTAGTAGGATTTAACTAAGTATCAAGCTTAGTTAAATTCGTACACGGCGAGGGTTTTAATTAATCCTTGTCACATACACGTACTTGTGATATAATTATGAAGAATTTTTGTAAGATTGGCCGCTCGAGAGCCTCGGGCGGTCAAATCTTACGTTACAAAGTTCAATAAATTTATTCTCTATTTTTAAGGAATGAGAAAATAAGTGAGGTAGAAAAGAAATGAAGAAGAGCAGAGGCGCCCTTATCATCATTTTGTGCCTTGTACTCCTTGGAGTATCAAGCTTTTACGGAATGAAGATAGTTAGGGGCACAGCAGGCGTTAAAAGCGCAAGCGGTGATGCACTCGGACTTGGTCTTGACCTTGCCGGTGGTGTCAGCATCACATATGAAGTAGTAGGCGAGACTCCTAGTAAGGATAAGTTAAACGATACTATTTTCAAGTTACAGCAGCGTGTTACTCAGACATCTGACGGAAGTATCACAGAAGCACAGGTTTATGCAGAAGGCGACAAGAGAATCACTGTAGATATCCCTGGCGGAAGTTCAGCACTTTTCAAAGAGCTTAAGGCTCCTGGTAAGCTTGAATTCCGCGATGAGAACGGTGAAGTTCAGTTTACAGGTGATGATATAAAGACAGCTTCAGCCACAACAAATCAGGACAAGACAACAGGCGCTGTTCAGAACGTTGTACTTCTTACCTTTACAGAAGAAGCAGCTGAAAGATTTTATACATATACAAGCGCTAATGTAGGAAAGAAACTTTCCATTTACTATAATGATGAGCTTATTTCAGATCCGAAGATCAACGCAGGTATCTCCGGCGGAGAAGCAGTTGTAGAAGGTATGGCTAATAAGGAAGAGGCAGAGAACCTTGCATCTTATATCCGTATCGGTACACTTGATCTTGAACTTAAAGAACTTCGTTCACAGGAAGTATCAGCTACACTTGGTAGCTCAGCACTTGCAAAGTCAATTAAGGCAGCAGGTATCGGTCTTCTTGTAGTTATGTTATTCATGATCGTTATGTACCTTGTACCTGGTTTTGCAGCAAGTATCGGTCTTGCAATTTACACAGGACTTACAATGCTTTGCCTTAAGGCATTCGGAATTACGCTTACACTTCCTGGTATCGCAGGTATCATCCTTTCAATGGGTATGGCCGTAGATGCTAACGTAGTCGTATTTGCACGTATCAGAGAAGACATCGCAGCAGGTAAGAGCGTACAGTCAGCTATGAAGAGCGGTTACAAGAAAGCTCTTTCAGCAGTCCTTGACGGTAACATTACAACACTTATCGCAGCTATCGTCCTTGGTATCTTCGGTTCAGGTACAGTTAAGGGATTTGCTTATACATTCGGTATCGGTATCGTTGTATCTATGTTCACTGCACTTGTAGTAGTTAAGTACTTAATGCAGGGCTTATATGCAATGGGACTTACAAACGAGAAACTTTACGGTAAGGCTAAAGAGTACAAGGCACTCGACTTCGTTGGAAGAAGATGGGTACTCATCGGTATCGCAGTACTTGTTGCAGCTATCGGCTTCATTACAATGGGCGTTAACAAGGCAGCAGGTAAGAACGAATTAAACTACAGCCTTGACTTTATTGGTGGTACATCAGTTACAGCTGATTATGGCAAGGATTACACAGCAGAAGAGATTGAAGATACAATCATCCCTGTTGTAAATGATGCAATCGGTAAGGGCCAGGTACAGCACCAGAGGGTATCCGGTACAAACGAGATTGTTCTTAAGACTCGCGTATTAAACGAGGAAGAACGTGATGCATTAAAGCAGGCATTAGTTGAGAAGTTCAACCTTGATGAGAAGAAAGTAGAATTTGAATCAATCAGTGAGACAGTAAGTAACGAAATGAGAGCAGACGCATTAAAGGCCGTTCTTATCGCACTCGTACTTATGCTTATCTATATCTGGTTCAGATTTAAGGACTTCAGATATTCAGCAAGTGCCGTTATCGCACTTGTACACGACGTTATTATCGTTCTTGGAAGCTACGCAGTTGTACGTGTAGCTGTTGGTAATACATTTATCGCAGTTATGCTTACAATCGTAGGTTACTCCATCAACGCGACAATCGTTATCTTCGACAGAATCCGTGAGAATCTCGCGGGCTCGTCAACAAAGGATGCAGCAAGACTTAAAGAGATCGTTAACAACTCAGTTACACAGACTCTTTCAAGATCAATCAATACATCCCTTACAACATTCATAATGGTATTCTTCTTATTCATCATGGGTGTTACATCTATAAGAGAGTTTGCATTACCTCTTATGGTAGGTATCGTAGCGGGTGGATTCTCATCTGTATGCTTAACAGGTAACATCTGGTACCTTATGAAGTCAAAGAACAACTAATAAATAGAGAATGTTCATATATATGAGGAAAAAGACCATATCCGTATGGTCTTTTTCTTTTTTTTACGTATTGAAGTTGATGTGCCGTTATGTTACTATTTTCATAAGAAAGCATAAATTTTCAGATTATTATTTGCATAAATAATCTGAAAAAGGAGGAGAGCCTACCATGATTTTTGTTAGAACAGATGACTTAAAGCCGGGAATGCGAGTGGCTAAGCCTATATACAATAAATTAGGTGTACTTCTTTATGATAGAGAAAGTCCATTGACTGAGCAAGGCGTTGAATCGGTTAAGAACTTCGGACTTATAGGATTATATATCCTTGAGCCTGCGGAGCCGGCACCGCCTATCACAGATGAAGAAATCGAATTTGAAAGATTCCAGACTATCTATATGTTCCGTATTAAAGATATAATGGATGCGGTTTTGGGCGGAAAGCAGCCTGAAAGCCTTACTCTTCTTGTAGATACGATACTTAAAAGATACGGTTCGCTTGATCATAAATTCGCGTTTAATCAGAACCTTCGTACCCCTGAAGATTATCATTACAAGCATTCGTTAAACGTAGCGATTCTTTGCGCGATGATAACATCAAAGCTTGAACTCGGTATGGAAGCACGTCGTGCGGTTGTTGCAGGTGCGATACTTCATGACGTAGGTATGCTTTCTGTTCCTAAGGCAGTTATGGAAAAGGACGAAGCTGATTTTGATGAGAACGATTTAAAGACTATAGCAAACTGTCTTCATACCGGATATCAGTTGTTACAGCCATCGACTAATGCCTTTGATCTTCCGGACATTACATTAAGAATGCTTCAGCAGACAAGCAGATTCTATTATTCGCCGCGTTTCCCTGTTGATGAGAATGTAAAGTGGTCATTAAATTCAAGAATACTCCAGGTTGCAAATGCATTCGATAACTTGACGGCTATGAGTCTTCAGCATGAGCCGGTATCGGCAATTGCATCGTTTAGATATTTGGCAGAGTATCCGGATTACTTTGAGCCTCGTGTAGTAATGGCTCTCACAGAGTGCATAAGAATAATTCCTGAAGGATGTTGCGTAGAGCTTTCAAACGGCGAAAAGGGAATGGTTATAAAAGCAAACCCTGCAAACTTCATGGCGCCTGTAGTGCTTCAATTTAAGGATAATAGACTCCTTGATTTAAGCAATCCTATAATCGCCAGCACGCATCAGATAGTAGATGTTATGCGTACAATGGATAACCGTATCGAGGTTGATGAAAGCACGTTGGAGCAGTTCGTTGCAGACGAACATCTTACAAATCAGCTTAACCGTTTAAAGGGCAAACTCGAAGGTTAAAAGGCATCTGATTTATTAAAAATTAAATCTAACTTTACCTTGCTTTTTCTATTCTTATTTGATTAAATATATAAGAATGGATATAAAGGAGGGAACGAATATGGCAGAAGAAAATAAGTGCCCTTCAGCAGGTTCCTGCGGTAAGGAATCATGCGAAGGATGTGAGCATGCAAGTGGCGCTGCTGCATCTTTTAAAGAGGAGCTTAATTCATATTCATCCGTTAAAAAGGTTATAGGAATCGTTAGTGGTAAGGGCGGCGTTGGTAAGTCATTCGTGACTGCGGCTCTTGCAGCACGTTTAAGAAAAGAAGGCAAAAGTGTCGGTATTTTAGACGCTGATATAACAGGACCTTCCATCCCTAAAATGTTTGGCGTTAAGGGTCCTACAATGGGAAATGAGATGGGAATCTTACCTGTTGAAGCAGCTGACGGTACAAAGATCATGAGCCTTAATCTTCTCGTTGATGACGAGGAGTCACCGGTTGTTTGGCGTGGACCTGTTCTTGCAGGTACTGTTAAGCAGTTCTGGCATGACGTATTCTGGGGCGATGTTGATTACATGTTCGTAGATATGCCACCGGGAACAGGTGACGTACCTTTGACAGTATTTCAGTCACTTCCTGTTGACGGTATTATCGTTGTTACATCTCCGCAGGAGTTAGTTTCAATGATCGTTAAGAAGGCCGTTAACATGGCCAATATGATGAACGTTCCGATATTAGGACTCGTAGAAAATTACAGCTACATCAAGTGTCCTGATTGCGGTAAAGAAATTAAAATTTTCGGCGAAAGCCACATTGAAAAAACAGCCAAAGAATCTAATCTTCCTGTACTTGGAAGACTTCCGCTTGATCCTTCTTTCGCAGAGAAGGCTGATTGTGGTTTATTCTTTGAATTGGATATTCCTTATCTTAAGGATGCATACGATAAGATTTTAAAATTGTAAAAGATGAAGCACTCGATTTATCGGGTGCTTTCTTTTAGATAAGAATAGAAGGAGTAAGGGAAGTATGAACGAGAAAACAACAACACAAAAAATCATCTTAGGCTTGCAGCACGTACTTGCGATGTTTGGCGCGACGGTATTGGTTCCTGCATTAACGGGACTTAATACATCGATTACGCTTTTCTGTGCAGGTGTGGGAACTTTAATATTCCACGCTGTAACAAAGAGAAAAGTACCTGTATTTTTGGGTTCTTCATTCGCATTTATGGGTGGTATATCGGCGATAATCGGAAGCTCACGTATGGGCGATGCAGATTATCTTGATAAGCTTGCAGCAGTTAAGGGCGCATTAATAGTAGCAGGTCTTGTATACGTAGTATTCGCAGCATTAATTAAGCTTATCGGATACGATAAGGTAAGCAGGATTTTGCCTCCGATTGTAACAGGACCGATCATCATAGTAATCGGACTTAGACTTAGTGCTACAGGTGTATCAAGCGCATTTAACTGGAACGGCCAGTTTGATCCAAGATGCCTTATCATTACAGGCGTAGTACTTTGCGTAGTTATCGGTTTTTCAGTATTTGCAAAAGGTATTCTTAACCTTATGCCGATTCTTTTTGGTATCATCGCAGGTTACATCGTATGCGGTATCTTAGGATTTACAGACTTTAGTGCAGTATCAAGCGCTGACTGGTTAGCATTTACAGATAAAGATATCCTTGCGCAGGTATTGCTTTTACCTAGTTTCAAGGCAGACGCAATCTTAGCAATCGCTCCGATTGCACTTGTAACGCTCGTTGAGCACGTAGGCGATATCACAACAAACGGTGGAGTTGTAGGACAGAACTTCCTTGAAGATCCGGGCGTACATAGAACAATCTTAGGAGACGGTCTTGCAACAGCATTTGCAGGTCTTCTCGGTGGTCCTGCAAACACAACATATTCAGAGAACACAGGCGTTTTAGCAGTTACTAAAAACTACGATCCTTCAATCATAAGAATCGCAGCAGTATTTTCAATTATCCTTGGTATTTTCGGTAAGATCGGCGGAGTTATCACATCAATTCCGGGCCCTGTAACGGGTGCTATAAGTATCGTGCTTTACGGTATGATTTCAGCTGTCGGTGTAAGAATCTTAATCGACAAGAGAATCAATCTTGCAAACAGCCGTAACCTTATGATTGCAGCACTTATCCTTGTAGTAGGCATTGGATGCAGCGAGATCCCGATTGCAGGTACAGTTACAATCTCAGGACTTGCTCTTGCAGCAATCCTTGGTATAATCCTTGCACTTATCTTACCTGAAGGAAAGGATGCATATCTTACAAAAGATGAGAAGAATTAGTGATAGTGCTACAAATAAACCGTTAATCTGTGTGTCGCTTAAAGCGGGCAATATCATCGGTATAAAGGACGAGCTTATAGTTTTAAAGCATAAGCGCTTCGATATAATCGAAATCCGTGCGGATTTTTATGTGGGAGCAATACTTGACGACATAAAAGAAATCGTCGGGATGATCAGAAAATCGTTCCCTGAGGTCAAAGTTATGTTCACCATGCGTTCTCGCCGTCATGGCGGAATGTGCCAGTACCCTGCGGATGATATAAGGAATACACTTTTATCTGCGGCATCATTTGATGAAATTGATATAATCGATGTCGAGAAAGAGATAGCAGAGAAGAAGCGTGCGATAATACGTCAGATAATGAGCAATGGACGTAAGGTTATAATTTCGTGTCATGATTATTCGGATGATTTCAGAAGAGAGACTATCGTAGAAAAACTTAAGAACCTTAAGAGTTTCGATGCGGATTATATAAAGTACGTAATAAGCCCGACATGCGAAGATGATGTTTATAATCTTTTGAGTGCCGTTACGGTCTTTAAAAAGACCTATCCTGACACGCATTTAATTACACATGCAATGGGTGACATGGGAACGATATCTCGTGTTGTGGCCGAATTTATAGGCTCAGAAATAGCATTTGCGGAAGGCTTTAACAGAGGCACAATCGGACAGATAGACGTCAACAATATGAATCTTATCGTAGATGCGATACACGACGGTATATCAGGTAATTAGAGTAAACCAATATAGTAATCACATAATTTATAAGTAATTTAAAAAGCCGTGGGATTTGACCCACGGCTTTTTTAGGAGTATCTTCGAGTAGCTGCCTGACTACTCATTAGCTGGATTGCTTATTTATTAATTGCATCAGTCTTATAGATGAACTTAACTGTATCTGATGTTCCTTCGTATGTTGTGTACTTATTTGCAACATCAAGGATAGGAGCGATACGGTGTGAAACCTCAGCGAGGTCGCCGTTAAGTACATCGATTATCTTCTTGATACCTTCGTTGTTGAACTGTACAAGTCCGTCATGTAATTCCTTAGAACCTGCTTCAAGCTTCTTAATACCGCCTACAAGTTGTGGAGCTGATGCGTTTAACTTACCGCATCCTGCGGCTGCCTGATCAACACCTGCTGTGTAAGCTTTAACACCCTGGTAGAACTGGTTATATGCATCAAGCTGAGCCTTAAGAGTAAGGATTGCCTTGACTGTTTCGTTTGCTGCTGCAGGGCCCGGATTGTCGATGTCAACGCCCATCTTTGCAAGTACAGCCTTTAATACTGTGTAGTAGTTATCGATTGTAAGTGCAGGAACTTCAGCACCGCCTGCCTTTAAAGAAGCAGTTGCCTGAGCAAGAAGTGAATCAAATACCTGCTTTGCACCACCGTTTAATGTAGCGCTTGACTTTGATAATGTGTTAAGTCCTGTATTTAATGTATCGATACCTGCAACTAACTGGTTAGCACCTGATAAAAGCTGGCCGAGACCGTTATGAAGTTCATCTGAACCTGTGATAAGTGCGGTCATTGCATCGCTTAACTTTGTTGCGCTATCCTGAATATCATCGAATGAACCGATTCCTTCAGCGTCTAAGTTAAATGCTGAGAAGATGCTGTTAGAAACGATTGTGTATGTCGCTTCAAGTTCGAAATCAGTTACTTCAGCTTCGATTTCTACGTAGCTAGGCACTTCAAATTTATCAGAAGAAATCTGAAGGTCTTCCTGGAGTCCAGGGAATGCGATACCTACAACAGTTGTTCTGTCGCCGTCGTCCATTAAACGACCGTTCTTAACTTCTACGTTTGTGAACTTGTCGTCATTAAGAATAACGCCTGTGATTGCTGCGAATGGTACGTAAAGATCTTCTTCAAAGCCTTCGATAACTGCTTTTTCCTTAAGAAGGTTTTCATAATCGAATCTGATTACAATGTGGCCGTTTTTGCCTACTAATTCTGAAGGTTCGATTTCGGCACCGTCAAGAGTGTATGTAACCTTAACGTTTATAGGAAGGTTTTCTGCGTTGTCGTGATAGTTTAAAGCATCTGAATCAGGCTCATCAACTATAACCTGAGAAGCCTCGCCCTTGGCGTTTGCGATAACGTATACTGTCTCGGAATTGGATTCGTCGATCGGTGTTATAAGGTTATCTTTGTTGAAAGATGTTGTTGTAGTTACTGTATTTTCATTATTGTTATTCTCTTTATTGTTCATTGCATAAGCAGTGATGCCTACTGATGAAAGAACAAGTGTTAAGCATACTGCAAGGCTTAAGATTACTTTAGTAGTCTTTTTCATAATCAATTCCTCCATTACCAATTAATATGATTCATCTTTAATGTAGTCTTGCATATTACCTTGTCGCAAAGCATAAGCAATGCCGGTAAAGCGAAGATTACAAGGAGCATACTTACAATAGCGCCTCTGGCCATAAGCATACACATTGAGCTTATGATATCGATGTTGGAGTAGAAAGCAACACCGACTGTTGCGGCGAAGAGTCCGAAGCCACTGACTAAAATCGATGGGATAGAAGTCTTTAATGCGGTGATGACGGATTCTTTCTTATCGTGATTCTCGATACGCTCTTTCTTATAACGTGTTGTCATAAGGATTGCGTAATCGACTGTCGCACCAAGCTGGATAGTACTTATACAGATCGGAGCGATGAATGGAAGTGTTTTTCCAAGGTAATGCGGTAATCCTAAGTTGATAAAGATTGCAAGCTCGATTACTGCGATAAGTATGAATGGGAGGGAAAAGCTCTTCTCAACAAGTGCTATGATTACGAAAATAGCTGCAATCGAAACGATATTTACAACCTTGAAGTCGTAATCTGTAGTTTCAATCATGTCCTTTGTACAAGGAGCTTCGCCGATAAGCATTCCCGTCTTATCATACTTTTTAAGTATTGCATTTATCTTATCGAGTTCAGCGTTAACTGCATCTGATGCAACAACGTTTGATGAATTTATAAGGTAAAGTTTATATCTGTCTGACTTAAGTAAGTTCATAATTGATTCAGGAACCATTTCCTCAGGAATCTTTGAACCTACAACGGATTCAAGTCCCAAGACGTATTTAACACCGTCTACTTCTTTGATTTCTTTTAACATCTTTCTGATGTCTGAAGATGGCGTATCTGTATCAACCAAAAGCATATGAGTCGATGAGATATCGAATTCGTTCTTTAATTCTGTATTTGCGATGAGGCATTCCATATCTTTCGGGATACAGTTGCCGAGGTCGTAGTAAACTTCGCTCTGTGTCTTCTTGTAACCGAAAAGTGCCGGTAGGATAAGAACGAGGAAGATTATTACGAATACCGGGAAGATCTTTACTATCTTCTTTGATAAACCTTCGCAGTTAGGAATAAGTGACTTGTGTTTTGTAACCTGTAACGGCTTATCAAGAATAAGGATCATTGAAGGTAAAACCGTTACGCAGCAGATAACACCGAAGATTACACCTTTTGCCATAACGATTCCAAGGTCCTTGCCGAGGGTAAAGCTCATGAAGCAAAGTGCGATGAAACCTGCGATTGTTGTAATCGAGCTTCCGATAACTGCGGTTAAAGTATCTTTAATGGCAAATGCCATAGCTTCATATCTGTCGGTTGCAGTCTCGCGCTTTTCGTTGTAGCTGTGCCACAAGAAGATTGAGTAGTCCATTGTTACGGCAAGCTGTAATACAGCGGAGATAGCTTTTGTAATGTAGGAGATTTCTCCTAAAAATACGTTTGTACCTAAGTTATATGCGATGGCGATTCCGATACTTGCAAGGAATACGAGCGGTACCAGGAAACCATCAAGAAGAAGGAACATTGAAAGGAGAGCGCAGATAACTGCAATTGCTACGTATAAAGGCTCTTCCTTTTCGCAAAGATCCTTAAGGTCTGTAACAAGTGCCGACATACCTGAAACGAAGCACTGCTTTCCACAAATCTTTCTGATTTCGCGGATGGCATCCATGGTTACGTCTTCCGATGTCGCACTGTCGAAGAAGACTGCCATAAGTGTTGCATCTTCTGTGTTGAATGCTTCGTAGATTTCGTCAGGTAAGATTTCCATCGGAATCTTTTCGTCTGCAAGAGAAGTAAACCATAAAGCTGTCGCTACGTGATCGACTTTCTCTATTTTGTTTCTAAGTTCTGCCACATCATGAACGCTCATGTTCTTAACGACTATAAAGGAAAAAGCTCCTTTGCCGAAGTCGTCCTTTAAAGCGTCCTGACCGATGACCGTCTCGCTGTTCTTCGGCAAGTAGTTAAGCATATCGTAGTTAACTCTTGTGTTTGCTATTCCTATGAAAGAAGGAATAAGAAGTAAAAGTGAGAGGATCAAAATTGGAATACGATATTTTACAACGGATTTTGAAAATTGCATATTCAACCGTCCTTTCATAATGTAATTTGGCTTAAGGGTGTTCAGGTCTCATCCCTTAACCGTGAAAAAGAATACCGCATTTTTTTAGGCTTCTCAATGGACAAAATAAGACCCCGTGCCCAAATTTTAGGCACGGGGTTAAAATTGTCTAGTACTTTAATAATTTGTTCAAGATTAAGAAATTAAATAGCACAACGGTTAATCATTTCTTCAATCATTCCTTTTTGGAGTTCGCAGATTCTACGAATTCTATCCTGAATGTCGTCATGTACGCCGTTTTGCAGCCAGTTTATGGCAACGCCGAAGCACTGGCATCTGTAAAATGCGGTGATAACTTCTTTATCATAGTCGGAGATGGTCCTATCTTTAAAGGCGGTCTCTCCGAACATTGCTACGACGCGATCAGCAACTCGCCAGAGGTATTGCTCGAAGATGTCCCGGTTAACCGAGTTATAGATATG
>JAFRZM010000008.1 GCA_017442585.1 Lachnospiraceae bacterium
GCTTTAATCTCTTTTTCCATATCCGGGTACTGCCATTCAAGATAATACCATAATTCCTTCATCTTGAATAAAATCGCCTTTTCACCCGAAAGTTCCTTCGAGTATTCGTCCCAAAGGACTGTCAAGTAGTCATACAGTGCCCTCTTATCCTGCTTTTCGTCTACTCCTTTTATGGCGAGGGCCAGACCGGGATTAGCAAGAAGCCCGCGGCCTATCATAAAGTGATTAACGTCTTTATAATCGTTTTTTAACCGGTCAAAATCCTGCACGGTTCTTATATCGCCATTATAGCACACCGGGCAGGAAAGCTCGTTCTTCATGTTAATAAAAGCGCTGATATCAGGCGTCCCGTTATAATACTCTTCGCGTGCTCTCGGATGAATGACAACTTCACATAATGGGTACTTCGCGTATATCTTACCGATAGCTGCCGCATTATCATTATTCTCAAATCCGGTTCGAGTTTTAATTGAAATATCGGGAAGATTGTCTTCTTCAAATATCCCATAAAGAAAGCGGTCGAGTGCTTCTAAATCACGTAAAAGCCCTGCGCCTTTCTTTTTGGTTACGACGGTTGGCATAGGGCATCCTATGTTAAGATTAACTTGCTCGTATCCCGCGTCCTTTAAAACACCTACTGCCCAGACGAAATCCTTTGGATTCGATGCAATTACCTGCGGAATCAGATTCGGATCATAAGGAATAAATTCGCGTGTCTCACGGTGTTTAAAGGCATGATTCTTATTGGCCGCAAGAAATGGGGTGTAATATGTATCCACTCCACCATACAGCTTTGCATGCACGCGTCTAAAGGTCTGCCCCGTAATTCCTTCCATCGGTGCGAAGGAAATCTTGTAATCTTTGTTGTTCATACACTTACCTGCAATATGAGATCATATGGACGCTTTCCAATGTGCGCATTCCTATTGCTTTATAAAATGCGTTATCTCGCTCATCATCAAGGTCGGTATTAACCTGTATGAATCTTACAGTCGAATATTTCTCGAACATCTTATTCATTAATGTCGTTCCGATCTTCTTTCTCTGATGTTCCTTATCTATAATAAGATCCTGAATCGTAACGGCATGCTCGCCGTCACCCAGGCATCTTATAAATCCAACAAGTTTATCATCTTCAAAAGCCCCGAGAATATAAAGCGAATGATCAAGCGCACTCTTTAACTTATCATCATTATTAAGATACGCCATCCATCCTTCTGCTTCGAATATTTCCTTAATTCTCTCTAAATACGTTGAATCTATTTCTTTGTATGTAATCATTTAAAGTCCTCCTTCTGCCATTATGCATATGTGTTCTATCCTGCTTCCAGAATATATTATCCGGGTAATATAACGGAAGTCTCGTTAATGTATGTAATTTCCCGGCCAACGTACTCTTTCCGCTACCGCAAGGCCCTACGATTATAACTTTTTGCATCTCTTACTCCCTTTAATAAACGAAATAAATCCTACTTTTCTACTAAGGAATTATAACACAAAAGGCAACCCGCAGAAACCCTGCGGATTGCCTATATTTTATATGCAAACCACTCGTTATTATTTCATCTACCTAACTAAACCTGTGTCTTAAACATTTTGTTAGGGTTATCTGTTACGATTTAACTTCACTTGATTTCAGCTGTCCATATCGCATGGTCTGTAACAGCTAATGTTATCACGGTAGTATTATCAAAACGCCATAACATATTTATTATTTAGTTGCTTTTTCAAAAGTATAAACTCCTCTGTCCTGTATTCTTCTATAAAACCAACATCCCGAAAAAGCTTAACTGCACTGTTATCTATGGCAATGTTGTCATATATGCAATCGACTCCGTTTTCTCTTGCCTGTTCGCAAAGAAGCAATAAAGCAGCTTTGCCATATCCCTTTCCACGATATTTAGATTCTATGATTACGTCTGCCATACACATTTTACGCTCGCCTTTGACATGATAAGCGACCTCGCCGACAAACTCGCCATTTGCATTTTTAATGTATCTATAAAAATGCTTGTCATCATCAGCCACTACCCAATTATTATACCAAGCTTCCCAGTCTTCTTTTGGGAAGGGTATCGTACCTCCCCAGGCGTTATTATATGACATTGTGTCCGGGTCTGACATAAATTCTTCACGAAACCATAACTCATCAAGTTTTGGAGTATAGAGACTTATTTTAATGTTCCTCTCATCCGAAACAATATGCTCGACACCCATATGTTCAGATTGTAAGTATTCCTTCATGAACGTAGGGAATGCCTTGAATTTATTAAGCTCCGAAATTGGAATCCAATGCATATTCTCTCTCACACCCTGGGTAAAACTGTTACTGTTCAGCTCCTTGGTACCCCTAGACTTCATCAAAAAATAAAGAGCAATCTCATGACAATCCATATTCTTTAGTGCACCCATATTGTCATTAAAGAAGTTCTCATGAATTACTGCAAGGTGATCAATTTCATATTGTACACCCGTTTCCTCAAAGACTTCTCTTTTAACTGCATCCTCAGCAGTCTCGCCCATATGGACCGCACCACCTATGGAATAGTAATAATCATCCTTTTCGTTACCGGCAAATAATACACATCCATCTTCAACTATAATTGCTGCAGCACGGTATCGGAACCAGCGATTATCATCCGTAAAACCACAATTGTATTCCATAATCAAAACTCCTCTTTTTCACCTACGCTGTCACTTATAATCGATCTTTTCTCGTCATTTAAGCGCATTTCGACCGTTTTCCAGCCATCCCTGATTGCCGGAAAAGAGTCATCCCATAAATTCATATAGTGCGTCATACTTACCATCGCTCCATGTTCTTTTTATACTTTTCGGAATATGACTGTTTTAGTCTTTGCTGAAACCTCACCTGCTAACCTCTTGCATTACTCATAAATAATGCTCAGTTATCAAGTGAAAAGATATCATAATTCTTATCTTGTGATACCTGCCGGTTCTTTCCTCTCCGTCGAGTAAGTATGACCATTATAGCAAATATTTAGTTGCTAGTCTATTTCATATCTAGTAAATTCATCACCAGCTTAACCATGATATCCTTTTCTTCGACATTTAGCGCATCCGCCGGCATTCGCGTTTGGATATCTACTGTCTTTTGTAATGCATGTAAGCTCACATTTTGCTTTGTTGTATTAAACAACTCTGCCATCTGCATCTGCGCCTGCGTCAGCCATACTTCCCATATTGCATCTTTTCCAAATCTATCCACTCTATTTTTCAAACGAATCCTTTATCCTTTGAAGTTCTATTGCTTTACAATACCGCATATATTCCATCCCCGCATCATAGAATGCTCTTTTCTTTTCGTTCTCCTCTGGGTATTCTTCCGTAATTGGAATTCCGTATTCTCTACAGAATTCCTCATGATTAAATGTAATCAATCGTTCCGGATGTTCCTCACATTCCTTAATCGATTCATCGAGTTGTTTCTTTTCTTCTTCAAGGCTTTCCTGATCATACCCAAAGAAAGATATTTCATGTAAAAAATCAACAATCACATCCATTATGTTATCCTGTGTCAGCTTATTATCTGAAACAAGGAAACTTAACGCCTCTTTTTGTTCCGTAAATTCATATGCATATAAAGGAAGATTCTCAAGCTCCTCCGTACCCATTAATTCATCTGCGTGAATTAGTCCTACCACCTCACCTAATATAATATCATGCGTTTGCGATTTA
>JAFRZM010000009.1 GCA_017442585.1 Lachnospiraceae bacterium
ATACAATGGTTTTTTCCTTTAATGAGGGAAAATCACTTACAAAGTTTTCGGGGTTCTCTTTTAAATGGTATGAAAAGATGTTTTCAAATGACACTATGATGGAAGCTCTTTTTTATACAATTATCGTTGCAATTTTGGCAACCATTATATCAACTCTTGTGGGAACTGTTACGGCAATCGGCTTGTCTAAATCAAGAAGGGCCATTAAAAATGTTGTTGAGCAGGTAAATCAACTTCCCATAATGAATCCTGAAATAGTAACAGCTATAGGATTACTTATGCTGTTTAGCTTTATTCACTTTGAGAAGGGCTTCTTTACTATGTTACTTGCCCATATCATGTTTTGTATTCCTTATGTGATACTAAGTGTAATGCCTAAGCTTCGTACACTTAATCCAAATCTTGCGGAAGCTGCAATGGATTTGGGAGCCACTCCCTGGCAGGCCTTAACCAAGGTAATTGTCCCCGAGTGTATGCCCGGAATTATTTCAGGTGCTTTAATAGCATTTACAATGTCATTTGATGACTTTGTTATTTCTTATTTCGTTACCGGAAACGGGGTAAGCAATATTTCTATTTTGGTTTACACAGAGTCAAGGAGAATTAATCCGTCAATCAATGCGTTATCCACAATTATTGTTGTGATAATTACCATTGCATTGCTTTTGGTTAATATTATTCCTTCTTTGGCTTCAAAGAAGAAAAGCAAAGTTGAATCAATTAAAGAAGAAAATATTGAATAGGAGGATATATAAATGAAAAAGAAAGGATTGGCACTTGTCTTAATGCTTTTTGTGCTTTCGGCATTAAGTTTATGTGGCTGCGGAAGCAAAGAAAAATTGAAGATTTACCTTCCCGGTGAATATATGAGTGATGATTTGGTTCCGAATTTTGAAAAGCTTTACGATGTAAAAGTTGATGTTGAATTGTTTGATTCAAACGAAATGATGTACACAAAAATCATGGCAGGAGATACATATGATGTTTTAATCCCCTCAGATTATATGATTGAGAGACTTATCAAAGAAGATTATCTTCAAAAGATTGATATTTCTAAGATTACAAACTTTTCAAGCATTACACCTGCATTAAAAGAAGCACCTTATAATTTATTTGACCCTGACAATTCTTATTCTGTTCCTTATTTCTGGGGTACGGTGGGAATTATTTACAACACAAAGAATGTTCCTTTTGAAAAGGTTCAAAGCGAAGAATTTGAAATCTTCAGAGACACAGACTTTGCCGGAAAGATTTATTTTTACGACAGCGAAAGAGATGCTTTTATGATTCCTTTTAAGTCTTTGGGCTATTCAATGAATACTTCAAATGAAGATGAAATTATGGAAGCATATAATTGGCTTGTTGATGTAAACACAACAATGGATCCCATAACCGTTACCGATGATGTAATTGATGGTATGGCTCAGGGAAGAAAAGACTTGGCAATTGTATATAGCGGTGATGCTGCGTATGTTCTTTCGGAAAACGAAGATATGAGCTATTACACACCCTCATGCGGCACAAATGTATGGGTAGATGCCATGGTTATTCCTAAGAACGCTTCAAATCCTGATTTGGCTCATAAGTTTATTGATTATGTAATAAGCTATGATGTAGCTTTGGATAATACCGAAGCCGTAGGTTATGCATCGGTAAATGAAGATGTACTTAAAACAGTAACAGCCCCCGGCGGATTATATGACGGAAACGAAGCATACCTTCCAAGAACAGGTTATGAAAAAGACGAAGTTTTTAACGATAATGAGTTTTTAAGAAAAAGACTTTCAGAACTCTGGATTAAAGCTAAGGCCGCAAGATAAAGAAAAAAGCATGTGCATTGCACATGCTTCAGACTGAAGACAAAGTAGTGGCGGAAGCAGAGCTTCCGCCACCTTTTTTACCGTTATAATCGTTTTTTTCTTCTTTTGAAAGGATTACTGCCTGTATTCAGGCCATCTCCAATCCCCATTCTTCCTTTATTCTTGCTAACTTTTTTAAATTCATGCACGCATAAGTAAGCGCGACTTTCATCTGCATCCGCGCTTTTCCATACATCTGTGTATATCTGAATCCATGGTTCTCTTTTGCCGTTCCAAAGATTCTTTCTATCGTTTCTTTTCGGTGAGAATAAACTTCCCGCATTCCTTCGGTGTATCTTATATCCTCACACATCTCCATGTAATCTTCCCATACATGACGTGTTACAAGTTTTACATGATTTTTGCTTGCTGTGCACTGGGATAAATAAGGACATGCGGCGCATATATGTCCGCAGCTTTTGTACTCACGATATCCTTCACGGTTGGTGGTACTATAGCGAAGTATCTTATCGTTTGGACATATGTAGCAGTCATTGTACTCATCGTACACATAGTCCTCTTTTTTGAAAAAACCGTCCTTGGTCATCGGACGTCTGTATGGAAACAACGGTTTGATGCCGTCATCAATCAAAAGCTTCGCTATTGCAGGGTTTTTATACCCTGCGTCCATTACTATCGTTGAAACATCTGTATCTTTTATCTTGTCATATAAACCTTTAAATGTTCTGCTGTCGTGTTCATTTCCTCTGTTAACGGTAAAATCAAGAATCCATCCGTTCTTGTCACAGGCTGTTTCTATGGCATAGGCAAAAACATTCTTATGCTCGCCCTTATGGAACCATCCGCTTTCAGGGTCCGTGGTGCTATATTTAACTGTTTTATCATCAAGCGGAACATCATCCGTATAATCTTCAAACTTGTCCGAAGAACCGCCGCCCGGCTTATAGTCATCATCATCTTTATCTTTTAGCGGCTTCTTTCCATGCGCCTCGCGGTCGGAATCTATCTCTTTTCTGAGCATCTGCTCATAGAAGAGCGTTTCTTCATGAGCTATGCGCTTTTGCATCTTTTTGTTGTTGGCTCTGGCTTTGACGTGCGTGGCATCTACAAATATTTCCGAGGGATCGACAAGTCTGAAACGATAACACTCTTCAAGGATATGCTGGAAAATCTGTTCAAACAGATCGGTATCTTTAAATCTTCTGGTATAGTTTTTCCCGAAGGTCGTAAAGTGAGGTACGTCATCATACAATTCAAGGCCGAGAAACCAGCGGTACGCCATGTTTACCTCTATTTCCTTTATTGTCTGGCGCATACTCTTTATTCCGTACAGATACTGAATCAGCGGAATCTTTATAAGTGTAACCGGGTCGAGACTGGGGCGTCCCATGTCAGGAGAATACTTATCCTCAACAAGTTCATATATAAACTTCCAGTCAATCGCCTTGTCAATAATTCTTAAAAGATGGTCCTGCGGAACAAGATCATCTATGCAGACAATCTGCATCTGTTTTCTAACTTTTTCGTTTTCCTGTGTCATCATAAGCCATAACCTCGTACTATTATTATA
>JAFRZM010000010.1 GCA_017442585.1 Lachnospiraceae bacterium
ACCTACGTTAGCACCAATCTGAAGTCTGTTATCTTCCAATGTACCGTCAAGTAAGTTCTTGCGGTTGAATTGTGTTGTTGAAGAAATTCTGTCGATTTCAAATGTAAGTGCACGAAGTTCGTCGTTGATTGCATCACGGTCGATATCTTCGTTTGTATCGTTAGCACCCTGAACTGCTAACTGATTCATTCTCTGAAGTATTGCGTGTGTCTCGTTAAGAGCACCTTCAGCTGTCTGGATTAAAGAGATACCATTCTCTGCGTTGTCAGATGCCTGGTCAAGACCACGAATCTGGCTTCTCATCTTCTCGGATATCTTAAGTCCTGCAGCGTCATCGCCTGCACGGTTGATTCTATATCCACTTGATAACTTCTCTGTTGATTTAGACAGTGCACCTGTAGAGATACCTAACTGTCTATTTGTGTTCATTGCTGATAAATTGTGCTGTACTACCATACTCATAATATTTTCCTCCTTGAAATTTAATTTTTATCCGGCATCCTTGCCGTTATAAGATATGGTTCTTAAGGCTATCACCCCTTAAGAAAAATTATTAACTTTAGTTACGTTCGATTCGGTGTCATGCACCTTGCGCATGGTGCACGTCCGATTCGATATATGTTAAAGGATTGCTCCTTTTAACCTTAAGTTTAGATCAATGCTTTTCATTAAAGAATTGCGGATCTACCATGTTTACTCTTTGCATTGTGTCCTTATAGAGCTTTGCTGCCCGGTTCGACTGAGTAATCGTCTTGCCTCTTTTTTTAAGTCTTGCGAAGTGATATTCCGCCATCTCTTTGTTCCTTGCTTCTCCTGCCTGGATGTCCATTGAGAGATCTGTTAAGCGGCGAATCAACTTCTTTATGTATTGTATATCGGATGAATATTCATTAACTTTAGTAGTTAACACATCTTTCACATGTTGATATACTTCTTCGAATCCATCATCCAGTAAATTAAGCTCATCTATGAGTTTTCCTTTACTGTCGGTCAGCGAATCCCATTTGTCAATGTCCGGATCTTCTTCTGAAAGAAGTGTCTTTTGTTCTTCGTTTTTGGCTTTAATAAGTTCCAGGACATCGATCTTTTTCTCGAGACCCTGAACCAAAGCTTTAACGTACTCTCGTTCTTCCATGTTTACTGTGCCTTTGCCTGGTTTCTGTTAAGTTCCATTACCTGCTTCCATGTATCACGCATGGTTCTTAAGTGTCCAAGCACTTCCTCTAAGATTTCCTTATCCTTTGTCATATTGGCTTCGTGGAGACGCTGCTTTAAATATTTGTATACGTTCTCGAAGTCCTGAGCTACCGGATATTTATGATCCAATGTGATGATAAATTCGGTAATAATGTTTTTTGTCTTTGTAATATTAAGATACGCCTTCTCTACATCATTCTGTTCGATAGCCATAATTGCTATGTTGCAAAACTTAATGGCTCCGTCGTAAAGCATTAATGTAAGTTCAGCCGGTGTAGCCGTCAATATCTTATTGTTGTTATAAGCTGCGTAAGAGTTCTGTGCTACTGCCATATCTATCCCTCCTTAATTGCTTCCACCGAGTAATGATGTAAGCGATTGTGTTTTAGCTTGTAACTGCGTCATCGCCTTTTCCATCTGAGCGAACTTGTCATACCACTTGTCTTCGTAATTCTTTACTTTCTTCTCCCAGTCGGTAATGTTCTGCTTGATGTTCTTCATCTCGTTCTTCATTTCCTTATCGTTATAAACCGTATAAGCTGAACGAAGTGAAGTCGATGTCATCTTTGTATGTAATGAATCGTGTACCTTGTCAGCAAGTTTGTTAAAGAACTTCTGTACAAGATCAGGATTCGTATTGATAAGTTCTTTTAACTTATCTGCCTTACTTGATGTAAGCTTGTCTTCTGCGTCGCCGTCGATATGGTAAGCATTCTGCTCGTTTTCTGCCGAGTATGTAATACCCATGCTCTCGATACCAAAATCTGATAAGTGATATGTCTTACCGTCTATTTCAATACCGCTCATAATTGAGTTTGAAAGAACACTCATGATCGACTGTATCTGCTCATCTCTTCTAAAGAGAGAATCCTTAATCTTCTTCTCCCACTTTTCGACTTCGGTGTCGGACATTTCGTCTTTCTCTTCGTCGGTAAGCGGTTCGTAATCCTTAGCGGATTCTGCGTTATAACCCTTAGTCATCGTATTGATGAGCTCGTTATAATCTTTAAAGAAGGACTTAACCATATTATAGATACCGTCTGTATCGCTTGATACATTGATTGTTAAAGCGGTATCCGTTACACCTAAAGCATCAATTGTAAGTCCGCCAATGTTAAGGGTGTTACTGTCTGATATGAAAGTTGCACCATTAACGATTATCTTCGAATCGGAACCATCCTGCTTTTGAGCTCCGTTAGCTACATCAAGTCCCATGATGTCTGCTGCGTCACCACTAACTGAGAAGTCATTCTTCTCACCGGTTTCCGCATGGAGGATAAAGCGCTGTGTTCCTTTATCAAATGAAGCCGAAAGTCCGGTTTCATTTTTAATTTTTTCAAGTACATCAGATATCTTGTCTGTATCCTTAATCTCTACATCCTTAGGAACTACAAGATGATCTTCCGTATTCTTTCCTATACTGAATGTTAATGTCTTAGTACCGCTAATTCCAAGTTCTCCCATTGTAGTTGAGGAATCTGCCTTAGCTCCAACCTTTGACATATGGATCTCATCGCCTGTAAGGTAAGCCGCCTTCGCAAGAGATTTAATCTCTACTGTCTGGATACCTGCTGCGGCACCGGAACCTGCGGATATCTTTGCCTTTGTGGAATCAGATACCGTAACATTCCTCTTGCTTGTAAAAGCGGATGCTCTTCTTAAGGAATCAAGGGAACCTGAATAAAAACCGTATACCTTAGTATTAAGTTCCTGCCATGCTTCCTGTTTCCACTCGAGCTTGGTCTTCTGTTTTTCATATGATGTAAGCTTAGTGCTATATGCGCTTACAAGTTCTTTTACCATGGAATCAGTATCAAGACCTGACGCCATACCTGTTAATCTTATTGACATAGTAGCACCTCCTTACCTCTTTTCGTCTACCATCATTCCGGCCATCTCCCATGCCTTTGCGATTAAATCTAATGTTTTCTCTGCCGGAAATTCCTTTATAACTTCTTTTGTATCCTTATTAAGGATCTTAATTGTCATACGACCTGTTTTTTCATGAATACCGAACTGAACAGTCTTATTCATGTTCTGCTTGTTAATCTCTTCTACAGCCTTCTTAATTGCATCTGCTGCCTTTGCATCCATAATTGAATCGTCTTGTGACTGCTCGCGAGACTTATCGGTTATTTCAACTGCTTTTGAAGAATACTTATCAGAAGTATCGGCTTTTTCAACTGATACTCTTTCCGGTTCTACATTGGGTTTAACCTGGATTGATGCATTATTTGAATATGTTGCTGCTGACTGATTAATTTTCTCAATTGACATAAGTCTTTTCACCTCCGTGTGAATATTACTTACTTTTATGACGGTCCATTCCGTTGGACTAACATCTTGTTAATCCGTATATCGACCAAGCAAATAACATTCTTAACCCTTTCTTTGTTAATATTGTGTGAACTTTACTGATAAGTATTATAAGCTTAGAAAAGCTCGCCTAACTTATCAAGGCCTTCATTCTTCATTGCCTCAGCATTTTCCTGCTGAATCTGGAGATAGATCTCCTTACGGTAGATAGAAACTTCCTTAGGTGCGTTGATTCCTATCTTAACCTGATCACCTTTAACTTCAAGTACTGTTATTTCTATATTATTACCTATAACGAGGGCTTCACCCTTTTTTCTGGTTAATGCTAACATTTATTTGCCCCCCTCTTCCTTCATTTTCTTTAAAATTTCGTAGATAGGGAAGCGTACAGGACAATCATCTTCTACAATTACCTGTGCTCCGGCCTTCTCATCAACGTTAATGATGATAGGAGCCTTAAGATTAACGCTTATCTGCTCAATATTTGATGGAACCTTAACTGTAACAAGTACGCAAAGGTTTGTCTCGTTTAAATTACCGAGTGGCTTTAAAAGCTCATCGTCAAAGAAAGGATTGTAATCCGGCTGAATAAGTATCGGATTCATAACCGGAAGAGCAAATTCTCCGTTCTCAATGCTCTGAAGGTAAGAGATACGATTATTCCCTTTCTTTTCCTCATCATAGACAACCGCGAAATGTTTTAATTCCGGGAAACCGATAATTCCATTTTCAAATGTTACAATCTTCGCGTCGTCGATATCGATCTGGCCAAATATCTTAGTATTTACTTGCATAGCCTCTTCGCAGGATAACCTGCTCTCCTTTCTCTTTTAAATCGCGATACATCTATTATACCATAAATTATGTGTTATAAGTACGAACTCTTCTCACTACTTCTACTTATTTATAAGAAGTTAAGTAAAGACATCTTATTTACTTCGCTTGCAGCTTTCAAAGAAGCTTCGTATGCCTGATATGCAGTTTCGAAGTCAATAAGTATATCGGACATTTCTCTGTCTTCATTAGTATGAATAAGGTTCTGTAACGAAGATTTCTGAGCCGTCATTCTTGTCTTTGTAAGTTCCAGGCGCTTTTCCCTGGATCCGACATCTGTCTTTGCAAGATCTACGGTCTGCTTATAATCCTGGAACTTTGTAATTCCTTTAGAGAAAATGTCTTTCAAATTCTCTGTTGTATATGTAACTTCCTTTTCTGCTGCGGTAAGCCATGTTTTAAACTTTGACTGGCTATCTTCATCCGCATACATCGGATTCTCTAAAAGTGTCTTTATGTAATCAACTTTTTCGTTGGCTTTCTGTGCTGCCGTAACCGCATTCATGAGTTCTTCGACATCACGTCTTATCGTAGTTGTAAATACACCGTCCTGTGAAGCCTGTGTATTAACGTTTAATAACTGATTGCCCGCTACGGTATAGTTGATATCCTGAGCTTCACGCTTAAATGTATTCTTAACTACGTCAAACTCGTCGTACTCACGGCAATCGAATAACATTTCCGGTCTTACTTCGCCGTCGTCAAATCCTGTCTTATCATAAGCTATCTGAATCTGAATGTTATTCTTCTTAAAATATTCCGCATCAGGTAAAAGCAACTCGCCTGTTTCGGTATTTAAGATTATATTTCCGCCCGGTCTATCCGCTGCATCTGCTGCATAAGGATCCTTTGTATCGTCATCAGGATAAAGTGGAGCAGCTAAAGCATCAAGATCATATCCTGCTGCCTCTAAATCGTTTGTTGTAACACAAACTACGCTTAAATCAATATCCATAAGCTCGCCTGTGTCTTTATTCAGAAGCTTTATGGTCGGTGCGGTTGCTGAATCAATCTCTTTATATGCCAAACGGATTCTGTCAATATGAACGCTCTCATATTCATCCTCGATTTTAGGAACGTTATTAAGCATATCCTGCGCACTCATAGGGAATGCAAGTAAGTTCTTTGAATATGTTCCTGTCTCTATGTTTTCGAAAGACAACTTCTGATCTATGCTGTAGCGAAGATTCGGTGTTGCTTCCTGGAAAGTTAAAGTCTTATTGGTTTTAAATCCCGTAAAGATTGTTCTTCCTGCGTATTCTGTATTGCCTTCGGAATAAATCTGATCCACATAAGCAGAAAGGTTACTTAATATAGTATTACGATCGTCTGTTGTAAGTGTTCCGGTTGAACCGTTAACGCACATACCGTAAATCTCTTTTAATACGTTCGATACGTTATTTAAAGAAGTTTCTGTAACTGAAAGCCAGCTTGATGCATCCGGAATATTCTTATCCGTATACTGCTCAACCTCATGAAGCGAATCGCGAAGTCTTAAAGATCTAATCGCTACTACCGGGTCATCCGACGGCTTTTCTATCTTCTTTTGTGATGTCATCTGCTCGTTATATTTATCTGTAAGCGTCTTTGTACCGAATATATTAGTCTTGCTGCGATTATTGATCATCGCACTTGTAATTCGCATTCCCATAGGTTACCTCCTATTATACGCCGGTATTAAGGATTAACTGATTATACATTTCCTGTAATACCGATATCATCTTCGACGAAAGATTATAAGCATTCTGGAATTTAACGAGATCCAATGCTTCCTCATCTTTATCAACTGATGAAACGCTCTGTCTTTGTCTTAAAATTGCTTCCTGGAGGTTCTCGTAGTTATTCGTGAAGATCTTGGTCTTTTGTGTATCTACCGAGATATCCGAAAGTAAGCACTGTAAGAACTCTCCTGCTACACCGCCCCTGAACATCTTGACACCGTCTTTTAATTCAAGGAGCTTATCTACTATATCGTACGAATCGACACCATTCATAAATGCATCCGGAGTCGCTGTAGCGATAGAACCCGCATTTTTCATGGCTTCAGCGGAAATTGTGAAATTTTTTGCTGTAAGGTAAGTATAGTAATAACTACCCTTATATGAGTGAATCGTATTACCGTTTTCATCAACAGATTCTTTCATAACATGGGCTGCGTCGGTATATCCGTACTCGCCGCCGTTATAAAGATCGTCAGCTATGAAAAACGCACTGCTCATTTCTCCGCTCTCGTCTACACCTGCCATTGAAATCTTATTATATTCAAGAGCAAAATTACGTACGAATTCGTTAATCTGCTGCTGATAATAAGCTATTCCCATGTAATCGATACTCTCACCGATCGTCGCTTCCTTGCCTGTCAAACCTCTAAGGTCGTCAAGGCTTATCGGTGAACCATCTTCTTCGTAACGAATTTCAAATACATACTCATAAGTGCTTTCGCCTGTGTTTTTATCTACTATCTCGTTTAAAGTATAGCTCTCATATCTAAAATTCTTATTACCTAATCTGATAGTTCCGTGCTCCGGCATTGAAGCCTTCTTAGGATCTGTTATTGAAGGATCGGAAATCGTTACCGTAAGTGGATACTTTGATCTGTCAAGCGGCACATCCTTTATCGTTCCGCTAAATCCCTGGTTATTGTTACCGTCACGTACTGCGAAGAGAGCTTTTAACTCGCCGCCCATTGTTTTTGAGTTAACTTCAAGCTTACGGGATGAAACTTCGTCAGTGTAAGGGTTAACTGTCCAGTAGATATCAAATAATCCGTCAACATCGGATTCATTAACCTGATGGTTTAAATCTCTTGCGACACATACGAGCTTATTGTAATCATAATTATCTACAAGAAGCTGTCCGTCAATCTTAACACGGTACTCTGTAGCGCCTGTATAAACATCCGGGAAGTTGGAGTTTACGATAGGTCTCTCAGAAATTTCAACCGGCACTATCTTAGCCAACTGATCCACGAGTAAGTTTCTCTGGTCACGAAGCTCTGCTGCAGAACCCTGCTGCTGCTCGATGATGTTAATCTGTTTATTTAAATTCGCAATCTTTTGTGCGATACCGTTAATGTCCGCAACACGTGTCTCTATAACGTTATTAATCTCGTCCTGAAGATCGGATAACTTCTCGTTGATACTATTAAAGTACTCGCATAAAGTCTTGGCTTGGCCGATATATGCATTTCTTGAAGTGAGTGAATATGCATCGGTCTTCATCGTATCCATAGCCTTGAAGTAATCGCTGAAGATTGTAGTAAAGCCTTTAATCTTTTCATCATCAACGAAGTTTAATTCTATCTGAGAAAGATAATCCTGCTTGGTCTGCATTTCACCGAGCTTAGTTTCATTGCTCCAGTACTTAAGGTCATAGTATTCATTTCTAAGCTGCTCGATCTTATCTACTTCAACACCGGCACCCATCGAACCATACTTGGTATTGATTCTTATGGCCTGCATTGTATTAAGGTTTGCTTTCTGTCTTGTAAAGCCTTCAGTATCAACATTGGCGATATTGTGTGCTGTCGTATTGACAGATGCCTGATATGATACGAGTCCGCTTTCTGCTATTTTTAATCCAAAAAATTGTGATGGCATATTGTCACCTCATCTCTAAAAAACCACTGCCTTTTTAGGTAAAAGCGCTTATCTTCCAAGCTGCATTATCATATGCTCTATCATCTCATCTATTGTCGTGATGAAACGGCTTGCTGCGTTATATGCACTTTGGAATCTGATCATGTTACTTAATTCTTCGTCAGAAGATACATTTATAACTGCCGAACGCTGATGGTCTATCGACGCTACCGATGAAGAAAGCGTATTGGATACACTTGAGAATACAGAACCTGCATTAGCAGTATATCCTACCATGTTATCGTAATAATTCTTAAACGAAAGAAGCGGCGCATCCGGTGTAAGCTCTGTAAGCTCTTTATCAAAGATATTTGCAAGCTTATCGGATAAACTGTGATCTATTTCACCGTTCTGTCTGAATGTCGGAAGAAGTGTCTCATCCGCAACAAGGTCCTTATTTATAATAAGGTTAACCATGTTATAGTAAGTTGCCGTATCTCTCGGAATTGCTTTACCGTTGTCATCGTACTTCTGCTCACCGGTGTCTTCCTCATTATATACGTACCAGATCTTACCGTTGTCGTCTTTTACTTCTTTATATCTGTCATAACTTCTTCTTGAGAAAAGCTCCGTTCCCGGTCCCTTGCCGTTTGCACCGACAGTACCGTTTTCTTCATTCCAGACCTGACATGTAATCTGTCTGCCGTTTACCGTTATTGTTTCTTCCTTTAACGGTGAGAAAAGATTGTTAAGTGTTGTAACCAATGTATGTACAAGATGATCAAGCTGTGCTTCGGCAGCTTCCAAAGGTGAAAGCTGCGTCGTATCGGAAAACTCTTTTGCGCTTTTGCCTTCTATATCAAGGAAGTCGGCATATTCTGTACCACGGCACATAACGATTGCCTTAAGCTCTCCGATATCTGTATTTAACTCTGTTGATATATCTACGTTAAAGTCGTATACATCAACCCATTCTTCTTTATCAAGATCTGATAAATCCTTCCATACAGGAGTCTTAAATCCTGTAATGGTATCTTCTCTTGTTGTAATCTCGTGACATGCGAACTTGTCTACAAATTCAACGCCCTCAAATCTTACTGTTACGACACCGTCTTCGCGCTCTTTATAAGTAATCTTTCCCAAAGAGCCAAGTTCATCCAAAAGATTATCACGTCTATCTCGAACTTCCATTGCGGTCTCCACATGACCTGCTTCGACTGTTCGAACGATTTCATTTAACTCTACAAGCTCTTTACCAATCTCATTTATTCTTTTAATCTTATCCTCAATCTGTGTATTAAGGTTAAGCTGATATTCCTTTAAGCTGTCATATAAAGCAACAGATCTTTCTATAAAAAGTGTTGCTTTCTGAACTACTAAGTTCTGGTTAATTGAAGTTCCCGGGTCCTTGGCAAGCTCCTGGATTGCTTCATTTAAATCTGCCAAAACTTCCTGGAAGGCTTCGCCTTCTGTTTCCTGTAATAACTCCTCTATCTCTCTTGTCGTACCGTAGCTTGTTTCGTAGAATGTTCTTCTACCGACTTCCGAACGATAATACTGATCAAGGAAGATATCTCTGTTATGTACTACGTCACCTATCTGAACACCGAGTCCAGACTGCTTCATGTTTATGGACTGATCTGTTACGTAGTTGACTTTAGCAGGAGAAAGCGTGCTATACTGAGTATCGGTAAATATTACCTGCTCACGAACATAGCCCTGAGTATTAAGGTTAGATAAGTTATTCGCCGTAACGTTGATAGCGTTTTGTGCTCCCTGTAATCCTGAGCGTCCTACATATAAACTTCCGAATCCGTTAGCCATGTTCTCACCCTTTCTTCGACCTTTAGTGTTTTTAGCAGACCCTTCATATAAAATTCGAAAAGTCCCCTAGAATATCTATCGGGAGTACGCTAAGAAAACTTAACGACTCCCGACGGAATTTTTTCTTTTTTTAAATTGTTACTGTGTTACGTTAAACCCGCTGCCCGGCAGAATTGTTTCGGTACTTGCCGCATTCTTGTCGTAATTGGCCGTTGTTGGGGCTTGACGTGTACTTCGTATAAGATTCATGTCATATTCAAGCATCTCTAGCGATTGCTTAAGGAGCATCTCATTCTCCTTATTGATTCTGGCAACTTCGATAAGAGTTAATCGGATATCTTCACGAAGTTTAAGTATCCGTTCTTTTTCCTCAGGACGTTTGTCCAGGATTGTTGCCATGTTAAGCAGTGTCAGGCTTTTTGCCGGAACCTTTAAGATCCCTGCCATTTCTTCACGGACCTTCACCCTTCTCTTATCGAGATTTAAGATTTTTCCCATTATCTCCTGCTCCTGCTCGGTGATCTTCATGAGCTCATCGATCTTTGCATAGATAATCGTTTCGGTCTTCTTTCTCGATATGAAGCTTAAGTCTTCGTAGGCTTTATTCTCTTCTTCCAAAATCGAGATGAACTCGTCCATGATACTAGCCACTTAACTTACCTCGCTTAAATGATCCCTGCGAATTTCTCTAATAACTTGTTTGCAAAATCTTCAGTGTCCACATTATAGCTACCGTTAGCTATTCTCTCCTTCAACTGGGCAACTCTATCTTCCCTGATATCCGAAGCTCCTGCGACTGCCTGTTTTGCAATTTGATAATCCTTTCCAAGTTGAGAAATCTGAAGCTGATCTTTATTAGATGCAACATTCATCTTATCGTAAGCATTTTTGGCTTTTGATAATTTTCCGGCCTTCATGATCTGGCCAACTTGGTTGTAAGCATCAATACGCATATTAGGCATCTCCTTTCTTATTCTCCGTATATGAATGTCATATACAGGTTCTATTTAATATATCGGAGCGAGCGACTAAAACTTTAGTGTTTTTTTGAAAAAAATTATATTAATTTTAGAAGCTCTTCTACATCGGAAGATGTTGTTGCAAAGGATGTTGCAAAACGCACTATCTTGTTATCATCGTCGAAATCTTCCCAGGCAGAGAACGAGACATTTTTTTCAAGTTCCGGGAGTTTTTTCTTTTCGATTATGAAAAACTGCTGGTTGGTTTCAGAATCCATGTAAGTTCTGTAACCCTTTTCGATAAATCCCTTTTTCATCGTAAGTGCAAGCTCTACTGCCCTTCTACCTATTTTCTCATATAACCCATCGGTAAAAAGTACGTCAAACTGTGCGCCGAGTAGCCATCCTTTGGCCAAAACCGCACCTGATTGCTTCATAATAGAGAAGAAATCAGGCAAAAGCGTTTTATCCTTGATTACCAAAGCCTCTCCGAAGAGGGCTCCCATCTTTGTGCCTCCGATATAAAACATATCGGTATATTCACCCAGAGTTTTTAGAGTGACATCACAATTTTTTGCACCAAGTGCGTACCCAAGTCTCGCGCCGTCTACGTAGAGCTTCATTTTGTAGGTTTCGCAGATTTCATGTAACCTTTTTAATTCATCTTTGGTATATAACGAACCGTATTCAGTCGGGTGCGATATATAAACCATGGCAGGCTTAACCATATGAGGGTATGTCGAATCCGCATAGAAGTGCTTCATGTATTCCGCAACTTCTTCCGGATCTAACTTACCGTTATGTGACGGAAGGTCTATAACCTTATGTCCCGCGTGCTCTATGGCGCCGCACTCATGGACATAGATATGACCGGTTTTTGCCGCGATAACACCTTCTGTAAGTCGAAGAGATGCAGTTATCGCAACCAGATTCGTCTGTGTTCCACCGACCAGAAACTTTACATAAGCATCCGGTAAACCTACCGCCTGTCTTATCTTTTCTGCCGCTTTCTCGCAGATTTCATCTTCTCCGTATCCTATATAGCGTTCATCATTCATGGCACTTATACGTTCCATGATTTCATCCGCACAGCCTTTATTATAATCGCAATCAAACCAAAGCATTTTAAATCTCCCTAGCCTGCGTAAATAATATTTTCAAATATCTCCTGCATTTCGACACCGTCGATTTCATACGGCCACTCATTTGTAACCTTTACTCTTAAGATGTTGCCATCCTTATCTTTCATGTCTAATATGCTTTCATTGTCAGTTCTATAAGGTGTTACTTCCTCACCTGCAGCAAGTTCTCTTTCACCTGTCTTGTTACCGGCTTCGTCAATTATCTCAACCTTGATTGACTTTAATACCTTATAAGAAACCTTCGATACAAATGCCCAATATTCATCATTTGTCTCAGGCATACCGTCTGCACCCAAATGATATGTCTTATATACTGATGTTGTGCCGAAGATATCGGTTCTCGTATCAAATTCCATATGCTCCATATCTGTAATGCATCCTTCTGCCCATACGATATTATCGGAACCGTCTTCTATTACATCCGGATACTTAAGTCCGCCGTAGAAGAACTTCGGAGCACTTATTCCATCTTTCTTAATCTCGAAAACTGCTATTGTTTCGTAATCATTGCAGCCTCTTCCAAGATAATAGCAGAATACTTTACCTTCTTTAGTCTTAAAGATAAATACTCTTCCTTCAAATGAATCAAGGTATTCTTCTGTAGTATCGTTTTCAAATTTATACTCATTGTTATTTATATAGAAACAGATTGCATTAAGCTGATAAGAATCCATATCATATTCTGACCAAAGGCTTACGGTTTCTTCAGTACCGTCTCCATCAAGGTCTATAGTGAAATCGCCGTTTTCGGAAATTTCTATTACATAGCTTTCAGGAACATCTGTAAAGTACTTCTCTTCAAAAAGATTTTCATTACCCTTAAACGGAATCTTTATAACCTGCTGGCCTGCTGCATATGCTGCAATATCATATGGATTATAAATTACATTTATTCCGTCATAATCAATTAAAAAAGCCTGCTCATATTCACCGCTCTTGAAATCTGCGAACGGATCTTCCGATTCAAAGTTAAAAAACATGTCGAGGCTGTCTGCATACTGCTCTCTTACCTTTTCTTCAACAAGCTTATACATTGCGTCAAGATCTTTTACAACATCCTTAAACTCTAATCTTTTACCTGTTTCAACATCGAAGTTTACAGGGTAGTCAGCGCCATAGCCATGAGCTCCGCCCGTATAGGAACTAAATGTTGAATGTGCTGAAAGAACATGTTCATCCGCACGGCATACATTCATATAACGCTCAATAAAGTACTCACCATACTCGAGTGTAGCGCCCTGTGCCATATCATCCTTTGCAAATTCCTTGCAGTCATTATATGTTTCTTCTACAAGACCGCCTATTTCATTGCCATAGTCTTCAAGACCTTTTGCAAGTGCTGCATACTTTTCTGCATCTTCTTTTGTAAGCTTAAGCTTCTCGTAGTACATACGAGCATAGTTCAACCAATTATCGTTTACAACCGCACCCTCACTGTCGCTATACTTTTCCTTGTAAACATGAAGGAGTTTTACTTCTTCTTCTACATCAGCGTTAGTGTCGTCATTGTTATCATTGTTTGCGTCTGCAGTTTTATTTGTATCGTTTCCTGCAGGTGCGTTTTCCTTCTTGCCACATCCTGCAAATACACCGATGACAAGAATCATTACGAGTAATAAACTTAATACTCTTTTTTTCATTTCTCTTTCCTCCCGAAAATTAAAAGATCACGTTACCGATTAAAGTAACTATATATGCACCTATCCATGCAATCGCGCACTGTAGCAATATCATGACGCAAGCCCATTTTCTTCCAAGCTCGCGCTTTACCGCACTTATAGCGGCTACGCAAGGCGTATAAAGAAGGCAGAATGTCAAAAGTGCAAATGCGGCAACCGGCGTAAGGAATGCCTTTAATTCCGAAGCCGATCCAAAAAGCACGGATAGAGTAGATACCACACTTTCTTTTGCGATAAAGCCACTGATTAAAGCAGTCGTAACTCTGAAATCTCCGAAACCAAGCGGTTTATTAATAACCGCCAGGATTCCCGCTATCGTAGATAACATACTGTCCTTCGAATCAGATACCATCGCAAGGTTAAAGTTAAATGTCTGTAAGAACCATATGACGATAGACGCCATAAAAATTATCGTAAATGCGCGCTGTAAAAAATCCTTTGCCTTATCCCAAAGAAGGAGTCCTACGTTTTTAATACCCGGCATTCTGTAGTTTGGAAGTTCCATTACAAACGGCACCGCCTCACCCTTAAATACCGTATTCTTCGCAACGTGTGCAGCCAAAATTCCCGTTCCTATTCCCATAAAATACAGGATTACCATCAAAAGTCCCGAAATCTCAGGGAAGAAAACCTGCGCGAAGTAACCGTAAATCGGCAATTTCGCGGTACAGCTCATAAACGGTATCATCATTATGGTAATCTTTCTGTCTCGCTCTGACGGAAGCGTACGTGACGCCATAATACCCGGTACGGAACATCCGAATCCTATAAGCATAGGAACAATCGATCGTCCCGATAAACCGATACGACGAAGCAACTTATCCATAATGAACGCAACTCTCGCCATATAACCCGTATCTTCAAGTAATGATAAGAAGAAGAACAAGATTACAATTATCGGCAAGAACGACAATACCGAGCCTACACCCGTAAATATACCGTCTGTTATAAGCGAATGCAAAACATCGTTGACATTAGCATTTGTAAGCAATGCATCCACCCATTCGGACAAACTGTCAATTCCTGTTTGTAATAAGTCCTGTAAAAACGCACCTATCACATTAAACGTTAAGAAGAACACTGCTGCCATAATGAGGAAAAAGCACGGAATCGCAGTATACTTACCGGTCAACACCTTATCTATAACGCGGCTTCTTTCACGTTCCTTCGACTCATGCGGCTTTATAACGCACTCAGATACAAGATTACGTATAAATGCATATCTCATATCTGCTATCGCAGCTGCACGGTCAAGACCGCTTTCTTCTTCCATCTGGCATATGATATGCTCTATTGTTTCTTTCTCGTTTTGAGAAAGTTTGAGGCGCTCAACTATCTGACTGTCACCCTCTATAAGCTTTGTCGCAGCAAATCTTATCGGAATCTCAGCAGTTCTTGCATGATCTTCTATCAAATGCATAATAGAATGTATACTTCTATGCATTGCACCACCACGCTCAGTCTCAGGACAGAAATCCTGTCGTTCAGGAGCTTCCTGGTACTTCGCAACGTGAACCGCATGATTTATAAGTTCATTTATACCTTCATTTTTAGCGGCCGATATCGGAATAACAGGAATTCCTAAGCGTTGCTCCATTAAGTTAATCTTAACTGCACCGCCGTTACCCGTCATTTCGTCCATCATATTAAGCGCCAAAACCATAGGAACATTAAGTTCCATAAGCTGCATCGTAAGATACATATTGCGCTCGATATTTGTCGCATCAACTATATTAATAATGCCTTTTGGCTTTTCATCCAATATGAAATTTCTTGATACAACTTCCTCGCTTGTGTAAGGAGAAAGCGAATAAATACCCGGAAGATCGGTTACTTCCGTGTCCGGATGCTTCCTTATAGCACCGCTTTTTCTGTCTACCGTTACGCCCGGGAAGTTACCTACGTGCTGATTGGATCCCGTAAGCTGATTAAAAAGCGTAGTCTTTCCGCAGTTTTGATTTCCTGCCAACGCAAATGTAAGAATAGTTCCTGCCGGAAGTTCGTTTTCTGTCTTATGATCATGGAATCTTCCGCCTTCACCAAGTCCCGGATGCTCTGTCTTTTCAGGTGCAGGCTTAATAGGTTTTGCGACTTTTCCTTTTTTATCGGTATTTATATCAGCTGAAGCTATATCTTCTATTTTCTCGCTTGATACCGCGGCAATCTTAATCTTGTCTGCATCCGCAAGACGAAGCGTAAGCTCATAACCATGGATTCTAAGTTCCATCGGATCGCCCATAGGTGCAAACTTAATAAGACTTATCTGTGCTCCCGGAATAACTCCCATATCAAGAAAGTGCTGACGAAGTTCACCGGAACCTCCAACCTCTTCTATTATCGCAGAATACCCGACTTTAAGTTCCTTTAATGTCATCTATTTTACCTCGAAATCCATACAAGTACGGGTTTTCGTAAATGGGCGTACAAATGTATTTGCTGCTTCTACGTGATCGGGATGTACAGCGTAACCCTTAAGCGCTTCCTCGGATTCAAGTACGGAGTAAAGCATAACATCACAGTTTGAAGAAGGAAGAGGATTGGTTTCTACCTTAATCTCAACTAATCCCGGAACCTTGCCCTGCAAAGACTCAAGAGCATTCTTAATGCCCTTTTTAACTTCTTCTTTTTTTACACCTTCGAGCTCGTCTTTCAAGTTCCAAAGGATGATGTGTTTAACCATGATTTTCCCTCCTTTTAATAAACGATTCCGCTTTAAAAATTATGTTATCCGAAAGAATTATTCATTCTTTACATCGACTATCGTCGTCGCCTTTAATTCTCCGTCTACGTAAGTAATTATCTTAACTATGCAACGACCGCTGTCACAATATGTAATCTCACCCGTTACACCGTCACCTAAGATGATATCATCCTCACGACTATCAAAAGTCCAAAGTTCATTCTGATCTCCATCCATAACGATAACTTCGTAGTAGAACTTACCGGATGTGATATTCGTTACAGGCTTAAATGTAAGCTGCGCTTCATCACGCTTATTCACTATAAGACCGAAAACATTAGGCGTCATCTTTTCAAGCTTTTCCTTAATGGTATCGTACATTACGTCAGAACGTGACACTTTTCCCGACATAAGATCCGTAAAGATACTCTGAAAAGCTTTTGTGCCCTTAAGACTTAAATGATGGTCGTCGGAATAATAAGTCGTTGTATCCGCAAAAACATCATCTTTCAAAAGGTTAAAATCGTAATATTCTACATCTTTGCCCTTTATACGCTCATTTATAAAATCTATATACTCATCGTAATTACCGACATTACAGATTCTGAAATTTGAAAGCGGAGTTGCAACCAAAACAAGCTTTATATTATGTTCTTCGCAGTACTCTACAATTCCGTCAAAAGCCTTAATCCAGTCCTTGCTTAACTTATCTACGTTTATCGGATTATGATCGCCAAAGCGCATAAGGTTACCTTCGGTCTTAAGCGCTTTGTAATTATAGACATAACCTTTGGATGCATACTCGTTAGGCTTAGTATCCTTATAAATAAGTCCGCCCGAAAGATATGTCTTTGTAAGTTTTTTCTTTAAAAGATCGGTTACCGCAGCAGGTTCTAAAAGCATATTGGCATTTCTTCTCGACAGAAGAAATGTATTAAAATAATGCTTTCTGTTACTTGCATCTATACAATACTTAACACGATCAATTGAAGGCTTCATGTAATCGGAAATAAGATACGTGCTTGTAAGATCAACCCTTTTCTTATTTTCATAAAGCGTCGGTATCGAACAGAATAAATCAAGATAAACCGTCTTTAATTCATGGCTTTTACCTGCTTCTTTTAAAAGAGCATACGAACCGTCCATTCCCTGATGCATCGTTGCAAGGTTAAAGGAATGAGTTCCTAATTTTTCATCTATATACTCCGGGTTAAACGCATAAAAACATACAGAACTTCCTAAGAATATCGTGTCGATATCTTTGTCCTCGTACATTTCATTTATTGAAACCCTTGAAAAATAAAGAGTATCATCATTTGTCAAAAATCCAAGGCCTAAGTTTACGGCCGCAAAAAGCACGATGAAAATAAGAATCATCAATATAACTTTAACCTTGGCATTACTTAAAAACTTCATAATCTCTCCTAGAACTGGAAATAAATAAATGTACTTGCGTCATAGCCTACGCCGTATACACCGAAAAGTACCGTAAGATAGCAAAGTACGATTGCCATCGCGTAACGCACAACCACATTTTGCTTTCTAAAGAATTTCATAAGCGAAACCTTGTGGTCATGCAGGATATCTACAATTACAAGAAGGATAAGCGCCACTATAAGCACTCCCCACATCTTTTCATCAAGGCCGAGGCTTAAAAGGCTTGCCTTTTTAACGCCTGTAAACATCTGGCCAATTACATGAATAGCATGCATAAAGCGATCCGACGCAAAGAATATCCAGGCAAAATCGGTTAAAATAAAGGTGCCGATGATGCGTAAGATTCTTAATACCTCATTATCATGACGATTCTTTATAATATAACGGTTCTTGATGTCTCCCGCAATCTGGAATATCGCATGGATAAGACCCCAGGCGATAAAGTTATAACTTGCACCGTGCCAGAGACCGCTTACGCCGAATACGATAAGGATGTTGATGTACTTTCTTATCTGGCCCTTACGGTTTCCGCCAAGCGGAATGTAAAGATAATCCGTAAACCAGGATGTAAGCGATATATGCCATCTTCTCCAAAATTCCTTAATGGACGTTGCCATATAAGGCGTCTTAAAGTTATGCATGAGGTCAAAGCCCATAACTTTAGCTGCACCTCGTGCAATATTGGAATATCCTCCAAAGTCACAGTAAATCTGAAACGCAAATAAGACGGAGGCAAGAATTATCTCTACCGCTCCGTAATTTGTATAATGCTGATAAACCTGACGCACAACAATAGATGCGCGGTCTGCAATTACAAGCTTCTGGAAGAATCCGTAAAACATTATCATAAAGCCGTCACGGATTCTGTCTTTATCAAAAAGCTCAATGTTTTCTACATTCTGTACCTGTGTCAAAAGATTCTCCGAACGCTCTATAGGCCCCGCAACAAGCTGAGGAAAGAACGACACAAAGAGCGCATATCGTAAGATATTACGCTCCGGTTTGATCCTTTTCCTATATACGTCCATTGTATAGCTTAAAGCCTGGAAGGTATAAAACGATATACCAACCGGCAAAAGAAGGTCTAAATGCGCTTCTCTCACCGTAATACCCAATGCTTTCGTAAGTGAGTAAACATTTTCCAGGAAAAAGTTACCATACTTAAATACCGCGAGTATTCCGATGTTAATGATAAAACTTAACGCCACACAGGCATTCTTTTTTGTCTTTGTGTCCGACTTTTCTATAAAGATTCCGCTAAGATAGGTTATTACCGTAGAGATTGCAATCAAAGCCGCGTAGCTTGGATTCCAGCTCATGTAGAAATAATAGCTTGCAACAAGTAACCATATATATCTTACCTTCTTCGGTATTACGAAGTAGACAAGGCATACTATCGGAAAGAATATAAGAAAGTCAATCGAATTAAAAACCATACTTTCTCCTACTGATCGATTATTCCATCATCTTCAGGCATAATTAAAGCTGCGATGATATAGGCAATGATGCCGCTTCCACCTGCAAGGCAAAATAATACCCATGCAAGACGGATGAGTGTCGGATCTGTTCCTAAATACTCACCGATACCGCCGCATACACCTGCGATCTTTTTGTCTCTTGATTTTTTAAGTCTCTTATTCATAACATTCTCCTCCTTAAAATTAATTATTAAATCTTTTCTTTGCAACCATATCCGCAAAAACTTCCGTTGCTTCTTCACCGAGTGATACACGGATTGCCATTACGTTATAGTCATCTTCCGTAAGGCCGTAAGCCTTCATTTCCTTCTCGGTCTTACCGAATATCGCGCCTGCCTTAAGGCGGCCCTTTAATTCTTCAGTGCCTATATCCTTACCCTTGTATTTCTTTTCAGGGATATTCGCAAGCTGCTTAATAAGCGCATTTCTATCCATTCCGGACATACCGACACCTCCTTATATCATAAAACAAATTACTTATAAGTATTTCTCCAATTCTTTTGAAGCATCACCGAGTTCTCTTACGCGGCTTACCGCTTCAGCTGCTTTGTTCTTAGAAGACTCACTGAATGATACCGCATTATCCGTACTCTGTGCAACTTCTTCGGATACTTCCGAAATCTGATTGATACTTTCAACGATAACATTGTTTGCGTCGAGAAGGTTGCCGACATTCTCTGTTACTTCGTTTACGTTACCGGAAAGGTTCTCGACATTTTCTCTGATGCTTTCAAATGCATCAACAGTACTCTTAACGATTTCTTCTTCTTCCTCTGTAACTGTTACTACAACGCCTAAAGTATCTTTTGTCTTAGCTGCGTTATCCATTAAGGATTCAACTACAACTTTAATCTTCTCTGTCAAAGCGTTTGTCTGCTCTGAAAGGATACGTACCTGCTCTGCTACGACCGCGAAGCCACGTCCTGCTTCACCGGCACGTGCGGACTCGATAGATGCGTTTAACGCAAGAAGGTTTGTCTGACTTGAAACCTCTGCAATCTCCTGCATCATCTTGTTAACATCCACAGCGTTGCTGTTCAAGAGTTCCATGTATTCTTCGGCAGCCTTATTGGCATCCTGCATCTTCTTTGTCTGTGACTGAAGTTCTTCCATTGAAGAATGGCCGGATCTAACTGACTCTAAAGCTGTATTGGCAAGTGTCGCCATTTCTTCTGCCTTAGCCTTTGTCGTTGTAATACGCGCCTGAATACCTTCTGTCTCAGTAGTCTGTTTCTCTATACTTCTAACATTATCTTCATTGGAATTTGCAATGTCTGCCAGGATATCTGCTGTCTGTGATGTAGCATCGTTTAAATCGTTCATGATGCCTTCGATAGCAGATGCGTTATCGCTTATAGTCTTAGCAACCTTTAATACATCATCAAGCATTTCCTTTGAAGCATCGTTTTGCTCTTCGATGACACGAACTTTTTCCTTGTTAATCTTATCAGCAAGATGTGTAAGAAGGGTTAAAAGTGTAAGGAAAATTGCTACGCCCGCGAAATGGATAAGAAGTGCGGAGGTATTAACCTCTCCGCCTGACGGCATTTCTTTGGCGATTATATAATATTTCAAGATGTACACGATGTTGATTACCATTGTGATAACCGAGAATGTGCACATAAGCTTAAAGTCATAATAAAGAAGGAAGCACAACATAACAGGCATAAGCTGGATGAACAAAAGGTCATTATGCGTGTTGAAAATTGAAAGACCGAGCATTATCGTCGCACCCGTTATCGCGTAGTATCTGAAGCGATCAGATGACTTATCACGAATAAGAGTGATGACGTTAATAATAAGTGAAGCGAAAACTTCAACTTCAATAATGATACCGAATAAAGTATCAACCGTACCGTTAATAATCTCCTTGAAATATCCCACGATAATACAAAGGTCGATTATCGTAAGAACTATCATGGTAGTTTTGTTAATGACGCGAAGTCGCTCTTTGTCAGACATAATTGCCTCCTAGAAATTAAAAAAATTACTGTGCACGTAAAAAACACATACACAGTAAATTTTATCAGATATCAATCATTTCGTCTAGAGAATAATCTCTTTTTGCTGTCGTTCCTATTATCTCGTTCCAGAACATAGGCGAAAGCCCTGTTCCCGGGCGTTTAACGGTTAGGTTTTCTTCCGTAAAGGTCTGGCCCTTCTTAATATCACACGCGGCAACTATGCTCTTTCTTGCAACGGCTTTGTTTTTAAGCTCTGACTCAGTCGGTGCCTTCTTGCCCGTACCGAGCGCTTTTTCGATATTTCTTATCGCATCTACCATGGCTTTTAACTCATATGGTTCAAGGCTCGCCTTGTGGTCCGGCCCTTCCATGTTTTTATCCAGGGTAAAGTGCTTCTCTATAACAGTCGCGCCGAGTGCCACCGCAGCTATCGGAACTTCGATGCCCTTTGTATGATCGGAATAGCCCACCTTTACGTCAAACGTTTCTTTCATTGAAACCATTGCCTTAAGATTTACATCTGTAAACGGTGTCGGATACTCTGTGTTGCAATGAAGAATCGTAATCTCGCCTGCTCCGTTTTCTTTTAAAACATTTATCGCGGCATCTATCTCGTTCAAATCGCACATACCGGTGGACATAATGACGGGCTTATGAGTTTTCGCAAGCTTTACAAGATACGGATAATTCGTAACCTCACCTGACGGAATCTTCCAAAACGGCATATCAAGTGAATTCAAAAAATCCACGCTTTCCGAATCGAAAGGCGTTGAAAGGAATGTTATACCGACCTTGTCGCAATACTTTTTCAATTCTATGAATTCGTCATACGAAAGCTCTAACTTTTTAAGCATTTCCTGCTGAGAACTGTCACCTGTGGTTTCTTTCTGGTACTCAGCCTTTACGGCATTTTTCGAGACAAGCTTTTCTGCCTTAAAGGTCTGGAACTTTACGCAATCCGCTCCTGCAGCCTTCGCCGAGTCAACAAGCTTTTTCGCAATCTCTAGCTTGCCGTTATGATTCACTCCCGCTTCCGCGATAATGTATACGCTCATAGGATTTACCCCTTTCTACGCAATGTTTATAATCAAAGTTTAATCTATTATCTTGTTACGATTTTTACAAATTACTTAGCGAATCTCTCACGCCTTGTTCAAAGGTGATGCACGGCTTCCAATCGGTGTCCGCTTTAAGTTTCGATATATCAGGGCTTAGGGAAACGTATGGATTTGGATCTTCGCCATACGATACCTTACCATGCGTTCCGGTTATATCTTCCATTATCTTTACATATTCCTTTAGCGGTCTGTAGTCGCCTGCTGCCACGTTATAGATTTCACCGCTTTTACCTCTTTCTACAAGCGCAATTAAAGCATTCGCAGCATCCCTTGCATCGAGATAATCCCAATTTTGATTACACGAGGACAAAGCAAACTCCTTATCCTCTTTTAACGCTTTAAGTAACGCAGGTAACATTCGGTTTTCAGGTTCCTGCACTCCATATAGACTAAAAATTCTCGCCCAAATCCAATCTAAATCAAGGTCGGATGCAAGTTTTCTTGAAAGATAAAGTGTCGCAACTTTCGCAGCTCCATATGCACAGAAAGGATTCGGTGTTAAGTCTTCTGTTTCAATTTCACGTGTTGCACCATATTCAGCCTGCGAGCCCGTGGTTATAATGCGCTTGCAATTAAGCCTTTTTAGTTCCTTTATAAGCTTAATAGCCGCATCGACGTTCTTCTTCTGTGATTCGAAATCATTGCGTTTGCCCGCCCACGCAAGATGGAAGGCTACATCTGCATCTTTTACCTTGTCCGGTAATAAAAAGTCACCCATAAGGTCAACTTCTATCATCTCTACATTAGGCATACCCTTAAGCAATTCGTTATGCATCGATCCCGGGTACACTAAAGCAAAGACCCTATCTCCACGGTCCGACAATGCCTTTGTTAAGTTATAACCCAAAAATCCGGCTGCACCGGTTACTATTACTCGCATAAACTATTCCTTTCCTTTAAAGCATCGACTTCATCGTTTCATATATTCCGTCCGCATCCATCTTAAATTCATGATAAAGATAAGGCGCATGTGCCATCGGAACAAACTCATCTTTCACGCCAAGTATTTTAAGCTTCGTGCTTATTCCTTCTTCTGCAATTACAGTTCCTACGATGCTTCCAAGTCCACCCGATACATTATGATCTTGTACGACTACCACTTTGCCCGTTTTTGATGCGCTTATTACAGCTTCCCTATCTATAGGTTTAACAGAATAAAGATCGATAACTCTTATATCCTTGCCACAGTCTTCTTTTATCTTATGTACAGCTTCTATAGCATATTGTACTGTGACGCCCGTGCAAAGAATCGCACCGTCATCACCCTTCACAGCTTCTATCGAGCCGCCCGGCCTTACATCTATATTCTCATCATATATATCATCCACAGGTTCAACCGTACATCTCACATACATCGGGCCTTCATGAATAAGCGAATAATCCATGACCTTCCTTGCAAGTACCGCATCGCTTACTTCAAAGACTGCAATATTCGGAATCGAAGTCATAATGCCCACGTCTTCTATTCCCCAATGCGTAGCGCCAGATATTCCGCCTGACACACCTGCATATACACTTATAAGTCGCACGTTCCTATTTCCATATGCAACATCGGTTCTGACCTGTTCCAATGCTCTCATCGACAAAAACGGAGCCATCGAAAACGTATACGGAATAAAACCTTCCGTTGCCATACCTGCCGCAAAAGATACCATATTCTGCTCAGCGATTCCAACATTAAAAGAACGATTTGGATACTTCTCGATGAAGCTTTTATTTCTGCATGTTCCGGCGAGGTCGGCATTAACGAGAAGCACTTTGGCCTCTTTATCACCAAGGGTTGTCATGTATTCACCGATAACATTTCTAAGGAAACTCTTACTCATGACCCCACCTCTTTACATACTGATCTTTAAGCGCGGAAATTGCCTCTTTAAGCTCGTCGTCGCTTACCTTACCCGCATGGTAACATGGATTATTCTCCATAAAGGATACGCCCTTGCCCTTGACGGTATGAGACACTATGCACGTCGGAACATCCGAATCCGCACCCGGGAGCGCATCAAACGCGCCCACAATTTCTTCTATATTGTTACCGTCTATCTCGATGACATTCCAGCCAAAAGTACGATACTTATCAGCTATATTGCCAAGGCCTGTTATGTCTTCTATTTTCCCATCTGCCTCTAAACCGTTATTATCAACTATCGCAACAAGATTACCGAGCTTATAGTTTACGGCATTTATCGCAGCTTCATATATCGAACCCTCGGACTGCTCGCCGTCACCCATTACGGTATATACGCGACTTTTCTTATTACCCTTAAGCCGAAGCGCTGCTGCCATACCGCAAGCCACAGGCATACCATGTCCTAAGCTTCCTGTAGATACCTCAACATAAGGATTAACAAGATTGCAGGAATGCATAGAAAACCTGCCTTCATCAGTCGCATATTCATTTATAACATCTTCTGCCAAAAAGCATCCTATCATCGCCTGGCAAAAACTTGTAACAGCAGATGCATGGCCCTTTGAAAGGACGAATCTGTCACGGTCTTCCGCGTTAATATTTTTCGGATCGTAATTCATATACTTAAGCCAAAGCACCGTCATTACATCTGCCACCGACAAATCGCCGCCGATATGAATGCTTTCGCGATTACACAATGTAAGCAGATTGATTCTAATCTCAAGAGCCGCTTTTTCAAGGTCTTTTATAGTCATAAAACTTAAACCACCTTTTTTAAATCAAGCGCATTACCTTAAATGCTCAACATCATTTTTGTCTACTGCATAGCATACGACGTCATGGCCGACGGAGCTATGCACTCTATACCGGATTCTGTAATCCGGATTTAGTTTCTTTAAAAGAATCGGAATCTCCATAAACTGCTTTAAGCCATGATACATAGAAATTGCGCAAAGCGGCTTTTGTTCCTTTATTATATGTTCAGCACCATGTATTGCAGGGATTTCGCTATTCTCGATATCCATCTTTATAAAGGTAACTTTTTTGCCTTTTAAACATTCGTCCAAAGCATTAACTTCCGCAAAAAGGCACTCTTCATTATTTGCCTCTACCGTATCAGAAATATGACTTCCGTCGTTTTGTGCTACAATCTCAACTTTCTCATACTTATCATACAAACCATACGGATAAACTCGATACTTATCTGCGTCTTTTTCAACTTTTTTTATCTGAGCTTCGAGCCTTGACCTATTAACATCTTCGAGTTCGAAACCGTAGTATTTTTCGTATTCCCCATTTGTCCAATCGTTATACGTAACAAAGGTGTCTCCGCAAAACGCACCGCCATCGACAAAGCATTCATCTTTTCTAGGCTTTAAGAAATCCGGGAAATAATGCTTAGGCTCAAACCATTTTTCGATAATATTATCCGCATCTATATCTCTATAGTCTTTTAACAACACTTCCACATAGTCACGTATCAATTCCTTAGACTCAGCATCTTCAGCATAATCCAACATCGTCATTATGTTTTTCAAAAAGTCGTCCTTATCTATTTCCACGATTTCCTGAATCATGTATGCCATATTCTTCCATAACGGTCCTCTTACCACATTTTTAAAACCGGCATCATTCAGCTGACCGTTTATAGCATCATTGATCTTTCTTACCCCATTGGAAGGACTTACAAAAACAAGACATTCGTCCTTATACTTACACAATTCATCGAATGTTATAAGCTTGGCTTCTCCTTTATACGTTGCCTTTACCGATTCATAATTATTATCGCAAACGAAATCAACAGGCACACCGAACCTACCCATCATACGAAGCATTTCTCCACCCAACGAGCCCATTCCGAATATACAAATATACTTGTACTTATTTCTCAGTTCTTTAAAGTATTCTGCCCGGCTATTATTCTTTACCGCTTCTTTCGCAGTTTCAAAACATTCTTCAATTATTCTTGCTACATCTTCCTTTACGCTCATAGAAACCTCTTCATATTCTTCTCAATTTATATTGCATATAATACCGAATCAAGATCCATCGTTGTATGATGTCTGAAATACAGCTTGTAATCAGGATTAAACTCTTTGATACATTCAGCAACTTCCACGTAATGCTCAATCAAGTGATACACGCAAATCGCGAGCTTTGGCCTATTTTTCTTAATAAGATTTTCCGCTCCCTTTAATGCCAAGACCTCGCTTCCCTCTATATCCATCCAGATTAAAGTCGCATCGTTTACATCTGCATCGTCGAGTTTCACCGCCTTAATTGTTTCGGCGTTTTCGTTTATAGGCTCGTTTTCTCTTACCGCTACAACATGCGCCGATAAGTCAACCGAATTATCAAGCAAAAGCGTGACATTCTCATTAAACAAGCCATTTTCGCGAACTACTATATTAGGATTATCCTTATACTTATCGCGCAACAAGTCGGCATATTTTGCATTAGGTTCAAAAGCATAACATTTTATCTTAGGGTTAATCATAAGTGCCCTATCGATATGCTCGCAGTTATAACATCCTCCCGCGATAATCACATCATTATCGTTTAGGTTAGGAATCACATCGTTTCCGTAATACGGATTAAAAGAGATACAAGACGGCGCATATATAACGCCACGTCTATAATCTTCTATCTTCGTTCTGAATAATTCTTTCGAAAGGTCATCCGATAACCATGACTCTACTCTGTCAATCCTATCCTTGTTATCCTTTATAAATATATAATCATCGATGGATTTTACGGTTATCGTCATGAAATAATATGCACCCATATGGCGGAGCTGATCTACTATCGCCAGCCAATGGGTTGCAATAATAATAACCGTCTTTTTATAATCCTCGCTCATAACTTTTTTCGGATCTTCAATGGTTAAATTTCCAAGCCACTTTGTGCCCCATTTTTCTGGATTATTATCAACAACATACTTAGGCATCGGAAGTACACCGGAAGCTAAATACTTATTATAAAACTCCGCGCTTTTTACTCCCGCTCCAAACAATATCCAATCATAATCCGAAGGTTTTGCAAGAATTTCATCGATAAAATTATACATTCGCAACCTATTCTCCTTCTTTGAACATTTTTTCAATCCCGTTTATAAGATAATCAAATTCCTCTTCCGTTAAATAATAATTCGGCAATAACCTTATCGTTCTTCCCGAATTGCAGTCCTGCAAAAGCAAATTCTGCTTCAACGCATTCAGGACAAAGCTCGAACCTTTTATGGCTGCTTCCTTATCGGAAATGCTTTCATCCGATATGTCAAAGCCGCACATAAGTCCGCATCCACGCGCGTTTCTTATTCTATCCGGATATTTCTTTTCTAATTCTTTAAGCTTTGAAAGTAACAATTCGCCTTTCTTTACATTACTTTCCAATAATCCGCCCTTTTTAATTGTATCAATTACTCCGCAAATAATCGCAGAGGCAAACGGATCGTTCTGATGCGAAGAATACATATGCATAACATATGAATCTTCATTAAAAGAATTACCGTTAAACAAAACTGCTGAAACAGGGTATCCCGCACCGAGTCCTTTTGATAATGTAATTGCATCAGGCACAACTCCGTATCTTTGACAGCAAAACCAAAAGCCGGTTCTTCCCATTCCGGTCTGTGCCTCATCAAAAGCAAGGAATATTCCATTACTTTTAAGGATTCTTTGTGTTTCAACAAAATAACGCTCATAAGGAATAATAAGTCCTCCCGACGATACAATCGGTTCAAAGAACGCGCATGCAATCCTATCTTTATATGTCTGCACAGTAGTCTCAAGCACCTCAAGACACTTATCTATTTCATCTTCTGAATTATTCTTCGGAACCGGAACCACATATGTATCAGGAACAGCAGGTCTTACATGTCTTCCTGCCATAGAATAGCTTTCCGTACCATGCGTAAGGCCATGATATGCTCTGTCAAAGCAAATGACTCCGGGCTTATTATTTAAAAACTTTAAATATCTAAGGCAAGCCTCATTTGCTTCGGCGCCTGTAGATAATATAACCACTCTGGCATTCATTTCCGGACATATATCATGTAAATAATCAGCTGCTTTTACCGCGTCCTCGGACAATGCTAAAGTTCCCGTGTTTTGAATCTTCAAGGAACTGTCCGCTACTATCTTTGCAATATCCTTATTCGAATGTCCCAAAATCGCGCAAAACTGTCCGGAGTTTAAATCAAGATATTTATTTCCGGAGGTATCATATACCCATGAACCTTCGCCTCTTGATAATACAATCGGTAATTGTGTTAATACAGGGAAAAAATGTCTCGTAAAATTGTCCATATATATTTCCTCTTATAACTTCGGCCACATGTCTTCCAATAATCCCGACTTCATCTGTCCGTTCTCGCCGACATATGCTTTAACACGCGGCGATACTGTTTCTGTCGGATCCATATGAAGCATTACAAGTATAGGCTTGTCGTCCTTCATAATATTAGGTAAAAGCTCATCCAATTCAGTATTATTCTTAATTTCTAAGGTTTCAAACCCATAAGCTCCTGCCACTTTTATCATGTTCGGAATCGTATGACCGCTGTCCTCACTACTTCCTACATAATGTCCTTCGAAGTTATTACGCTGCATATTACGGATACTAGCATATCCGCCGTTACTCCAAATAAACATCTTTACCGGAAGATTAAGGCGATGCATCGTTTCTAATTCCTGGATATTAAGCTGGAACGCGCCGTCACCGTTTATAAGAATTGTTCTTCTCTTATTATTTGCAACGCAGGCACCGATAGAATACGGAAGTCCGAATCCCATAGAACCGAGTCCTGCAGCATTTTTCATCTTCTGACCATCTTTAATCCTAAAAGCCTGATACGTAATCTCGCCCGCGCCTCCGGAACTTTCAGGAACAATTACATCATCGTTTCTTAAAAGTTCACATAATCTATCCGTGAAATAGTATGCCGAAACGAAATCTTTAACCTCTTTATGTGCAGATGTAACTGCAGGGAACTTGCGGCGCTTTTCTTTACAGAAATCAAGCCACTCCTGCCAGCTAAACTCTATGCCTTCAGTGCATATTTTTTCATTAAGTGCTACTATAAACTCTTTTGCATCGCAGGCCTTCTTTATTTCTGCGCTCATGCCCATGCGTTTAAGCTCATTTTCATCAATATCGATAATGACTTTTTTAGCATTAAACGCAAAATGCTCGTCATTAAACGCTGTAATACTTGTATCAATTCTTGAGCCTACAGAGATTAAAAGGTCTGCCTCTTGTAAAATAAGGTTCGCGCCTCTATCTCCCATGATGCCCGGATGTCCGACGTAAAGTTCATCATCCTCCGCGAACATGTCTATCGTCTTCCATGTTGTCTGCACCGGAATTTTAACCTTTGACAATAATTCCTTTAATTCAGAAACTCCGCCCGAAAGCTTTATTCCGTTACCGGCTAAAAGAAGCGGTTTTTTAGATTCTTTTATTAAATCAACCGTCGTCTTAATGACTTCTGTCAAATCCGGCTTATTTTCATCGGAAGGTGTATATCCTTCCAAACTATCTTCATCAATCATCGTGCCCTGAACATCAAGCGGCACATCAAGCCATACCGGTCCCTGACGGCCGGTTGTCGCTTCACTCCATGCTTTTTCAAGGTAATACTTTATTCTTTCAGGTTCAAGTACCTGCACCGCGAACTTCGTAATCGGAGTAACCATAGGAACAATCTGTACTTCCTGCGATCCGATCTGGCGCACGTTTTTATCACCTACAAGATCCGCGCGCTTTGCCTGTCCGGATATTATAAACATCGGTGTCGAATCAATCCAGCCTGCCGTAACCGCGGTTATGGCATTAGTAGCACCCGGACCCGATGTAACTACGCAAAGTCCCGGCGTATTTGTATGCTGGCCATACGCTTCCGCTGCAACCGACGCTCCCTGCTCATGTAAAAACGGGATATACCCGATTCCCGATTTACCGAGTGAATCTACCAAATGCATAGCGCCTCCGCCCGGAAGCATAAACGCATGGCGAACACCTTTTTCTTTTAAAAATTTAAAAACGTAATCAGACAGTTTAATCATCTAGCCAAACATTCTCCATTCTACGTATTCTGCAATTACATGACCGATAAAAATATGTGCCTCCTGAATTCGAGGTGTTATTCTTGACGGGACTCTTATTATATATTCCGCATATGTATTTATCATCGGATCTTCATTGTTACCGGTTAAAAGGACCGTTATAATACCGTTCCCTTTTGCATATCGAAGTGCTTCGACTACATCCTTCGATGTACCGCTTGTTGAAATACCGATAAGCATGTCGCCCGATTTCGCTTTGGCCTCAAGCTGTCGAGCGAAGATTCGCTCGAAACTGTAGTCGTTGCCGATTGCTGTTATTGTTGATGTGTTTACAGATAACGCTTCGGCATTTAACCCCGGACGTTCCTTATAGAAACGGCTTACAAATTCTGTCGCGATATGCTGCGCATCTGCCGCGCTTCCGCCGTTACCGCAGGTAAAAAGGCGATTTCCGTTTTTAAAAAGTTCTATAAGTTTATCGCCTATTGCCGTTACCGCATCGGTGACTGCTCTATCCGTCGCAAGAGTTTTGAAAATATCTGTATGCTCCTGCAATCTCTTGTAAAAATAATTGTGAGAAGAAAACTCATCGTTATATTCTTCGAGAATAGTTAAAAGCTCCCAAATACAGCCTTTACCACCGTCGTTTTGAAGAATCATCTTGGCTGCTGCCTTGGCCTTATCAATTGCATTTCTCGGACATACGCCAAGTCCCGCGAAAGTCAAAGGCTCAACGTCGTACTTACCGTCACCGACGTAGCAGATATGTTCTCGCGAAATTCCGGTTCCTTCTTCTATCTGAAGCATTGCATCCTTTTTCGTCTTGCTGCCTCTATAGAAATACTCCCACGGAAATCTTTTTTCGAAATAATCAACTATGTCCGTATCTTCACCGGTTATCGCAGCAATCTTATATCCGCGACGATGAAGCTCAAATATCGCATCGACATCTTTTAAGTTAATCTGCTTTTGCTCATGACCTTCGGAATCAATTATCATAGATCCGTCAGTTATAACGCCGTCAATATCAAATACAATGAGTTCGATTTTCTCCATGGCCTATCCTCTTAGCTTTTTCTTGGTTTCTTCTTCTGCAGGCGAAAGAACTTTCTTTCCGTCTCCCATTATCTTTTCCGTATCACGAATATTCTTTACAAGTTCGCATAATTCGTACGGCTCTATCGATGCTTTCTGGTCCGAACCGTACATCGTTTTATCCAATGTGATATGTCTCTCTATAGATGTTGCACCCATTGCTACCGCCAAAGCACTTATAAGAATTCCTGCCTCGTGTCCGCTGTAACCGACTTTGCAACCGTACTTTTCAGCCAATGTATGTATAAGATTAAGATTTGCGTCTTCCTTCGGCATCGGATATGTGCTGTTGCAATGCATAAGTTCAAACGGGCAATCATGCTTCTTAAATATCTCAACCGCATGATCTATCTCATCTAACGTACTCATTCCCGTACCGATAAACGTATATCGCTTTTCAGATGCGATTTCCTCCAAAAGGTCGTCACGCACAAGCATCGCTGATGCAACTTTATTATATTTTAAATTATATTTACGTAAGAAAAGCTGTGAATCCACATCCCATGCGGATGCAAACCACTCTATACCTTTTTCTTTGCAATATCTGTCAATCTCGTCGTACTCTTTTTCACCGAACTCGAGGCCTTCCTTCTGCTCTCGCTGAGTTGTGCCCCAAGGGCTTTGACGCGGTCCGTCCAGATATTCTTTTGTATATACTTTATCTACTGTTCTTTTCTGGAATTTAACTGCATCGCATCCGGCAACTACCGCCGCATCAATAAGCTTTTTAGCTATATTTAGATCTCCGTTATGATTAATTCCGATTTCTGCAGTTACAAAGACATGATTATTGTTCATTTAACTTTCTCCTTAAACCTTCTTGTTTTATGCGCTCCAACGTTCCGCGCTCTACCAAACCTTCCACGGTGCGGCATTTTGTGCTATTAATTCTTCCAAAATGCGCTTCTCATGAAGTGAATCCATGCACTGCCAGAAACCTTTATGACGATAACTCATAAGTTCGCCTTCTTTGGCCAGTGTCTCAAGCGGCTCGCGCTCTAAGATTGTAGTATCGTCTTTAAGATAATCAAATATCGCAGGCTCAAGTACCATATATCCCGCGTTTATAGAAACTTCCGCATTTGATTGCTTTTCACGGAAGGAACGTACTGCGCCGAGATAGTTGATATCCAATACGCCCTTATCCTGCTTTTGAGTTACGGCTGTAATTGTCGCTTTCTTTCCGTGACTCTTATGAAATTCGACAAGTTTTGCAATATCAACGTCGCAGACACCGTCGCCGTATGTAAGCATAAATGTCTCATTACCTATATACTTCTGCACACGTTTAAGACGGCCACCCGTCATTGTATCAAGTCCCGTATCTACGCAGGTTACGCTCCACGGCTCGATATTGGCTTCGTTAACTATAACTTTACGTTTTCCGCCCTTAAACTCAAAAGTTACATCACAGTTATGAAGGAAATAATCGTTAAACCATTCCTTTATCATGTACTGCTTATAACCGCAGCAAATAACAAACTCATTAAAACCGTAGTGTGAGTACTCCTTCATGATATGCCAGATGATTGGTTTGTCATCAATCTCGATCATCGGCTTTGGCATGTAATCGGATTCTTCGGATATTCTGGTACCTCTACCACCTGCTAAGATTACTACTTTCATAAAACTTTACTCCTCATAAACTATCTCGCTTACATCGAGAACATCTTCCAATAAATTACCCAACTTCTCCATATCCACAGGCTTTACGAGGAAGTGCGTAACTCCTACTTCCTTGAAAAGCTCCAAGGCTTCATTCATCGCGTTTGCAGTAAATGCAACCATTCTGGCGTCCTTATAATAGCCTTCGAATTCCTGAAGTTCTCTGATATAGCGGATTGCCTCGATTCCGTCCATCTTCGGCATCATGTGATCCATCAAAATCACATCGTACTTTTTACGGCGCGCCATAAATATCGCGTCTTCACCGCTACGCGCGGTATCCGCTTTGACCTCGAAGGCGTTTAGAAGTCCACGCGTTACAAGCAGATTCGTATTATTATCATCTACAATAAGTATATCGACATTCGGCGCGGTAAATTTACGTTTCGGTGCAACGACATTGCTCATATCCTCCGTCGTCATAGTTTCGACGTTTTCTTTTACGACGCCTTGTTTGATCTTACAGGTAAAAGTGCTTCCGATTCCGTATTCACTTTCAACCGTTATGTCGCCGCCCATTAAGTGTGCGAGCTGACGCGCGATTGCAAGTCCGAGACCTGTTCCTTCCTTCTCGCGATTCTTTCTTGTATCAAACTGTTTAAACGAATCGAATATCCTCTCCAGATGCTCCGGCTCTATACCCATTCCGGTGTCTTTAACGACGAATGTTATCTCTTTCGTTTCATCATTTATGTCGCGCGACGAAACGCTCAAAGAAACACTTCCCTTGTCAGTGTATTTTACGGCGTTTGTCAAAAGGTTTATCAAAATCTGCTTAACTCTTATATCATCACCATACAGTGCCTTTGGTACAGACTCATCGATGCCGCCGACAAGACGTATATCCTTATCCCCGACTCTTGCTTCTAATATCATTCTGACATTATGAAGCATTGCAGTAACGTCGTAGTTTCTCGGAATAAGCGTCATATTACCGGAATCAATCTTTGAATAATCCAATATATCATTAATAAGCGTAACCAATGATTCTCCTGAATCCTTGATGCACTCGACATATTTTTTCTGTGCGGCATTAAGCTCGGTATCAAGAAGAAGATCCGTCATTCCGACTACCGCGTTCATAGGCGTTCTTATCTCATGCGACATATTTGCAAGGAAGGACGACTTCGCACGGTTCTCCTTTGAAGCCTCTGTCTCTTTAAAAATAGCTTTATCCAGGCGCCTATAAAGCAACACTATCACCAATGTAAATATTATAATGGAAACAAGGCCGACTGCGATTATCATTGCACGTGGACGTGCTGCAGCCGCAAGAATAATACTCTTGTCATAGACCGTGACAAGAGCCCAGTGGTATTTACTGATATAATTGTATAAAACTATAACCTGGCGACCTTCGTTGTCTTTTGCGTTATAGCTTATGGATTTTGCGGAACCTTTTTCTTTGATTCTTGCGATGACATCAAGCAAAAGCGCGGACTCAACCTTTTCCCCGGCATCATTTGAATCATCCGAGATAACGTATTCGTTGTTTCCGATATCTAAAATGTAATAGCTTTTGCCTTCTTGTTCTTTTGTAGACATGCTTTTAAGCAGGCGCTTAAGACTTCCGGCACTCGAAACACCGGTCTTAAAATCATGCTGTGACATATATTCTCGGATGGCAGCGGCTTTTGCCGTCGACTCGTCCGCCATACTCGTTATTATCGAATCCTCGAAATTCTTTGTAACATAGTAATCCGCCATAAAAAAGAGCGCACTGACTATGAGCACGAAAGAGAATACCAGGATCAAAAAAAACGATTTTTTATTTACTGTCTTTTTCATAAATATCTAGTCCAAAAGATTCTTATTATGCGTAATGTAGTAGAAGATGTACTGCTGGATTATACCGGCTTCGTCACCGAATTCCGAAAATGGACTTTTACCTTCAAAAAATCTATCTATAACCTTGCCTATCCATGTATCGATAGGCGCTATTGCTGTCCTTCCGTAGGCAAAAAGGGCTACGCACGAAGCCACTTTAAGCCCTACACCGTCGAACTCCTGCAACTTCATAAGAAGATCGACGTCAGAAAGCTTATTCATATCATCCAAAAGCTTAGGCTTTTTAAGAAGCACTTTGACCGTGTTATATATATAATCGTCCCTATAGCCAAGCTTCATATCAATTAAATCTACAGGCTCGATATCGGCAAGCTGCTGTAATGTCGGGAAGAAATAAAGATCAGGATACTTAATCTTTGATCCGAATTTTTCAGCAAAAAGCTCGACACTGGTCTTTATCGCAGGAATGGACTTGCGCTGTGAAATTATAAAGGATATAAGAGTCTCTAACGGATCTTGCTTTAAGATTCTTATACCTTTACCGAATTCAAGCGCATCATCAAGGAATTTTGAATGACCTTTGGCATTTTTTCTTAATTCTTCGTAGTTACGATCAAGGTCAAAGTAAGGCACTACCACTTCATCGAAAAACTTCGGACTTGCATAGAAAAGCGGAGCGTCTTCGTTCTTTTTACGCGGCGCTTTAAGCTTATTTACAGGCACAGACTGATCCACAAAGTGGGTCTGGGCGCTTATCTCATACATCGTAGGAATTATCTCTTTGATGTAGATGACGTTATTCTTGTAGAGGAAGCGATAATATTCGCCGGTTCCGTCCACACGAAAAGCCTGTCCCGAATCTGCGATTTTCGGCAATGACAGATCGTCATAGATTCTAAAAATCATATGGTGCCTTTCTTCTTCTCTGATAAAGTTAAAGATGCGAATATTCCTCGCTCTTTAAACATTTAAATCGTATAATTTATTATACTTCTTTTTGTAGTAGTTTATCAATTGTTTAGCTGTTAAATCTTCGTGACAGACGTCTTTTAAAGTGTCTTTCGGAAGTTTTGTATTTCCGTAATAGTGGATGTTCTCGTCTAAGTATTTCGTAATTTTTCCAATCTCTTTATTACGCAAAATATCATCAACCGGACCCAAATCACGCTCGATAGCACTAAGAAGCATACCATCATAGACATTACCCAAAAGATATGTCGGGAAGTAGCCGAATAATCCGTTGCCCCAATGCATATCCTGCAAGATTCCGAGAGATGGTTTAGGCGGAACTATTCCCAAATACTCCTTTGTCTTCTCATTCCACATATCTTCAAGATCATTTACGCAAGCGTGGTTTACAAAGATTTCCTTTTCAATTTCATATCTCAAAATTATATGAAGACAATATGTAAGCTCGTCCGCACTCGTCCTTATATATGTAGGTTTGACGTTATTAATAATGTTATTAAATTCATCAAGTGTAATCGCTTTTAATCCCGGAAGGATATCTGATATATCATCATATATCGGCTCCCAGAACGCTATATTATGCGCCAGAATGTTTTCAAAAAACCTCGACTGGCTCTCGTTTAATGCCGCATATTTACAGCCATCTGCAGGAAGCGAGTCAAATTCCGGATTGACATTTTGCCAGAAGATTGCATGACCGCCCTCATGAATAGACGAGAACATAGAACGGATACAGTCATCTTCATGGAAATTATTTAAAAATCTCGCATCACCGTGAGAAAACCCCATTGTAAAAGGATGTAATCCCTGCGATGTAGTTCCTTTATTAAAGTCAAATCCAATGTACTTTAATAAATAGTTTTGAGCTTCTTCTTCCTGATGTTTTGTATGATTAGTCGACAACCTGTCTATTTTATTTCTTCCGTATATCGCAAGCTGTCCCATACGCATGCGCTTTTTAGTCATGATTTCTTTTATAAGCGGGATAAGCTCTTGTTTTATATCATTAAAAAGTCTGTCGTATGTTGCGGTATCCATTCCCGGTTCGCAATCGGAAAGAAGGGAATCAAAGATGCCATCATCGCCTGGTTTTAATGACTTCTTGCAGGATTGAACCTGCGCGGTAAGATTTGCAATTTTGTATAAATCATCCTTAAAAATGCTGTAATCCTCGGCTGCTCTTGCCTTCTTCCAGCTCGCGTCCGCCTCCATCTTGACACTTTCAAGATCCAGGAACAGTTCCTTCGGGACGTCTTTAAGCTCGTCGAATTCACGCTTTGTCTCCTTAATGGAATACGCAAGATATGACGGAAGCTTAGAATCATCCTTAAGACTCTCATATAACGAATTCGTAACTTCGTAAAGCTCATCACCGGTCTGCATTGCATAAAGCTGCTCGGAAATAGTCGCTATCGCACGATTGCGGCGATATGCACCTTCCGGCGGCATAACAGTCATACTGTCAAACTTTAAAAGAGCCAGTACATGCTCATAGTCATATATTTTCTCCATCAAGGCTCTGTAACAGGCCAAATCTTTCTCCAATGACATACGTCTAACCTTCCATCTGTTTTAACTTCCAACATCTATGGCACATAGCTATATAGCTGTCGTTACCGCCGAGCATGACCTGGTCACCCTTGGTAATGATACGGCCCTTGGAATCGATACGTGCGTTAACCGTTGCCTTTGAACCGCAGGCACAGACCGTCTTAATCTCCGTCAACGAATCCGCAATCTCCATAAGACGCTTAGATCCCGGGAAGAAATGCGTTAAAAAGTCCGTCCTTAGGCCAAAGCACAAAACAGGGATATCACGTGTATCTACGATGGTCCTTAATTCATCAATCTGCTCCGGCGTCAAAAACTGCGCTTCGTCAGCGATAATAACATCGAAATTGCCCTTCTTATCAAGTTCCCCGATGATGCTATCCGTCGGTTTAATAACGTCTGCTTCTTCCACGAGACCAATCCTGCTCTTAACAAGCGAGGCACCGTCTCTCGTATCTGTCGACGGCTTTATAAGCCAGACCGTCATCTTTAATTCTTCGTAATTAAACTTTGTAATTAAGGCCTGCGCGGATTTACTTGATCCCATCGCGCCGTATTTAAAATATAACTTTGCCATAAAACCCTCTCATTTTTTATAAATTTACAGGAATCTATTCTTCCTTTGCGTCAATATCCTTCCATTCAACAACCGGATAGTCAGTATCCGTATTATCAAAGCCGTACTGTGCAAAAACACTCTCAAGGAACGTTCCTGCCTTATCCGGTGCAACTACATTAACCTGCTTATTCTTATAGTACTCAGCATATTCCGGATCTGCTTCTTTAAATTCATCCTTTGAATCCGCAAAGATAAAATACATATGTTTCTTTGAGAACTCATAATACTCCATCGCATCATAATTCTCCCAGTCGTACTCTGCAGTCTTTATCATCTCAAGGCTGTATGCGTTCTCTTCATCTTCTTCTGTGCAAAGCTCAGGCACAGTCGGAAATTCTGTAGAATCGATTACTTCCGGAAGATATCCCGCAGGAATAATACATGCTCTAAGTCCGAGCGCTGTATCCACCGACACGATAAAGTTAACATTGCCTGCAGCATCAATATAGCGATACTCTGTCACATGCTCAAACGCGCTGTTTGAACCACCCGAAATCACGATACCGTTTATCAAAATATCGGAATAACCTCTGTAGTAACTATCCGTTCTTAAGATAACGCGGAGTGTTCCGTTAAAATTCTTAACTACCGCCATTATCTCTGCGAAATCATTTTTATCCTCGTTTGTATATACAAACTTAAGCGCAAGCTCGGCTTCGCCATCCCCGCCCGCATCGATTGCACCATACTGAATCTTGTCGAGAATACCCGGCATATAGTATTCACCTTCACTTGAGGCAAAAGCTTCCGCCATTTCATTTATGGTGTATGCTTTGTCCTTTGTAAGGCCTTCTATACCGTCATTTGCAAGCGCGCTGACTTCACCGTTTATAAACTTTTCCAAAAGCTTATTGTTCTCAGGCTCTTTGGATTCTTTATTGTTATCGGTATTGTCGCCTGCTTCTGTATTGGTATTATCTGTATTTCCTGCGTTGCTCTTATTATCATCATGCTTAGCACATCCAATAAGAACCATGCTTAAAATCAAACCCACTATAAGTAAAACTCTTATTTTTTTCATCTCTCACATACCTCTTTAAATAACTATTTCTGCCACTTTTCGCGTCCCATAAAACGCGCAATAATCTCTTTTTTCGTCTTTGTATACGGATGATAACGAAGCGCCGGATCCATATCCGAGAAATTCATAAGCACGCTTCTTCTATGTGTGAACGTCTCAAACGATTTCTTTCCGTGATAATTGCCCATACCGGAATTACCAACACCACCAAACGGCATCTTCGGCGATACGATATGCATAATCACATCGTTCACGCAGCCGCCGCCAAACGATAACGAATGAAGAATGCGGTTAACCACCGACTTACGTCTCGTGAATAAATAAAGTGCCAACGGCTTTTCTCTGTTTCTCACGAAATCAATTACTTCATCTAATTCGCTATAAGTTATAACAGGTAAAAGCGGTCCGAATATTTCATCCTGCATAAGTTCGGATTGAGGATCCACGTCCGTTAAAAGCGTAGGCTCGATAAAACGCTCCGACTCAGATACGGTACCTCCAACGCGTATTGTACCCTGTGTCAAAAGATTCTCCAAACGCCTAAAATGCTTTTCATTTATAATAACCGGCATTTCGGAATAATCGCCGTTCGGGAATGCCTTCTTTACAGCCTTTTCAAATTCTATAATGAATTCTTCTAACCTGGATTCATGTATCAAAAGGTAATCAGGTGCGATGCATGTCTGTCCCGCATTTAAAGCCTTGCCGAAAACCAGACGTTTAGCAGCAAGACGAATATTTGCCGTCTCGTCCACAATGACAGGGCTTTTACCTCCTAATTCAAGGGTTATAGGAGTAAGATTCTTCGCTGCGGCCTCCATAACAACCTTACCTACAGAAACCGAACCTGTAAAGAAGATATAATCAAATCTCTGATTAAAAAGCTCTTGATTCTCTGCGCGACCACCCTCTACTACTGCCACGTACTCAGGCGGGAAGGTCTCAAGAAGAATCCTTTTAATCTCATGCGAAGTGTTCGTGGCATACGCAGACGGTTTAACTACAGCACAGTTTCCTGCGGATATCGCACCGATTAATGCCTGGAAGCAAAGGTTTATCGGATAGTTCCACGGAGAAACAATCAAAGCTACACCGTAAGGCTCCGGGCATATATAACCCACGCCCGGCAAATGTGTAGGATTAGCCGATACCATGCGACGTGCCATCCACTTCTTTAAATGCTTCTTATGATATCTGATCTCCTCCAAAGCGATACCGACTTCCGTCATGTATCCTTCATAAGGAGTTTTTCTCAAATCATCGTACAAGGCCTTTAAAAGCGCCTTCTCATTTCTTTTTATAGCTTCTTCCAACTTCGTAAGCTGCTGCATTCTGAAAGCATAAGACTTCGTGATTCCGGAATTAAAATATTCACGCTGTCTTTCGACAATCTCTTTAATATTCATTCTTCACACCCTCCTTTATAAAACTTACCGACACTTGAGTTTATTATACCATACCGCGCATTTTAAGTACACATTTCACCTTATCAAACAAACGATTCAATCCGTCAAAATCCCTTGCATTTTTCGCGTTTTTCTGCCATAATAAGCGTTGTAAATTTTTTATATAAAGGGGACTTTTTAATATGAAAAAGAAGTTTTTAGCGCTTATGCTTATTTTCGCGCTTTCCATGACAATGCTTGTTGCATGCAATAATGACGATAAAAAAGATGACGATGCAAAAGAGGATTCCGTTGTAAATGACCTTGCAGAAGGCCTTAAGGATTCCGCATCCGGCAACGCCGAAGAGGAAGAAGACACATATCCATATACATTCCATTTTGCTTATGCAACAGACGAAACATTAAAGGATTACGCAAACTACACTGAGTGTTCTGCAACAAACGACAAAGATGCAGTAAAGATTCTTATCACTGCAGATGAAGAATTAAGCAACATCAAGATTTTCAGCGTTGAGTTCTTAGACTTTAACAGCGACGGAAAAGCAAATTTCAACTTCAAAGACGTTACAACCGCTGCAAACATCACACCTGACTGCCCGTTGGTTCTTACAGTAACTTTCGGTGATGTTTTCCCGAATTTCGGTTTCTCCTTCACCGATTCAACAGGCGACCACAAGATTGGAATCGAGATAAGCGGTATCAATAACAATCCGATTCCTACAAACCTTGATAAATAATATTAATCAGGAAGTTTAAAAGAAAATCTAACCATACAAAGAAGCACCGGGAAACCGGTGCTTCTTTGCTCTATGTATTCACGTGATTTATTAAAATGCTTTTGGCACTTTAACCTAATTTTGATAACTCAACAGCTGTTCTTGCTGCAACTGCTGCGTTATTATATACGAGACGGATATTTGATTCAAGAGAATCGCCGCCTGTAATATCTTTAACCTTGGCAAGTAAGAAAGGTGTTGTCTCTTTACCCTTAATGCCCTTAGCTTCTGCCTCAGCGATTGCTTCATCGATAGCCTTGTTTATAACCTTTTCATCCATTGAATACTCTTCAGGGATTGGGTTTGTTACAAGCATTCCGCCCTTCATACCAAGCTCGCTCTTAACATATATTGCTTCAGCAAGTTCTTTCTCAGTATCAATTTCATAATCCACGCCAAGTCCGCTCTTTCTTGTGTAGAATGCAGGAAGTTCCTTTGTCTTAAATCCAATTACCGGAACACCCTTTGTCTCTAAGTACTCGAGTGTTAAAGGAAGATCAAGGATTGCCTTTGCTCCTGCGCAAACTACTGTTACAGGTGTCATAGAAAGTTCGTCAAGGTCTGCAGAGATATCGAATGTCTTCTGAGCACCGCGGTGAACTCCGCCGATACCGCCTGTAGCGAAGATCTTGATGCCTGCCATTGCTGCAATAATCATTGTTGTTGCAACTGTTGTAGCTCCGTCCATCTTCTTAGCTACGATGATAGGAAGGTCACGGCGTGAAACCTTAGTTACGTTATGGCCACTTTTTCCTAAATATTCAATCTCATCCTTTGAAAGACCTGCCTTTAAACGGCCGTTTATAATTGCGATTGTTGCAGGAACTGCACCGTTATCACGGATAATCTTTTCAACTTCCAAAGCTGTCTCCACATTCTTCGGATAAGGCATTCCGTGTGAAATAATTGTTGATTCAAGCGCTACTACAGGCTTGTTGTTCTTAACTGCTTCCAAAACTTCAGGTGCTACATCTAAATACTTTTCGATTCCCATTATCATATCCTCCTATGAAATCAATTTATCAGGTAAAAGTTCATTACGCGAGTTCTGCGCGCTTCTTAACTGCTGTGAATGTAAGAAGCGGATTATTTGTTTCAAGACTTTCAGTCGTGATTGCTGCTGCGGCCTGTCCGAGTCTTAATGAATCCTCTGCTGAAAAGCCGTTTACAAATCCGGTTACAACTCCCGAAAGAAGTGCGTCTCCGGCGCCTGTCGTATTAACGGATTTCGCGCTTACAACAGGAAGTATCATATGCATGTTCTTATTTGCAAGATATGCTCCGCGAGCGCCCAATGTGATAATTACGTTCTTAGCGCCACGCGCTAAAATCTCGTCTGCTGCAGCCTTGATAGATGCGTCATCATATTTATCAATCTTTCTGTCGGATAAAACTTCTGCCTCCAACGCGTTAGGTGTTATAAGTTCAAGCTTAGGCAAAAGCTTTTTAAATTTAACTGCCTTAACGCACGATACAGGGTCTGCGAAGAACGGTACGTTTACGTTATCAACGACATAATTTATCGCATCCTCGGAAAGGTTTGCATCCAAGACTACCGCTGCGCTGTGACGAAGCGTTTCAAGCTTTGACTGCAAGAACGCCGGTGTTATCTTCTCGTAGATTGCCATATCGTTTATAGCAACGTTCATATCGCCTGCGCCGTCATTTATATAAAGATAGATTGAAGTCTGATTCTCGCGAGTAATAAGTGACTCATGGACATCAACCGCCAGGCGGTTCATTGTCTCGATAATCTTGTGACCGTATTCGTCATCGCCAAGGGCTGTGATGAATTTTACCGAGTTACCGAGAAGACTTAAGTTATGTGCGATATTTCTACCTACACCGCCATGTGATGTTCGGATTGTTCCAGGATTTGAGTCATGCGAGAGCAATACTCCGTTCGGCGAACCGCCTATATCGATATTTGCAGCACCGAGTACTGTAATATATGTAGGCTCCTGAGTTATATAACCCTTACCGATTATATATCCTTTCTTCATAAGGTTGGAAATATGTACCGCTACAGAAGACCTTGTAAGGCCTAACTTATCGGCGAGTTCCTCCTGTGAAATAAGCGGATCTTCTTTGATGATCATGTAGATTTGTTTTTCGCGATTTGTCATGTTCATACTCCTTTTTAAATCAGAAAAACTTGTGTTGTCGCCCGATACGGCGGCATAAACTTTTGCTATGTCATTTTAACTATTGCTTATTATAATACGCACTTGCTTAGGTGTCAATAGTGAAACTTAAAAAAGCACGTAGAAAATTTCTACGTGCTTGATATATTGCTTTTAACCTTTTGCGATAAAGAGAACTCCGAGCGTTCCCGGGCCGCAATGCGACGATACTACGCTGCCGGCTCTTGTTATATAAATCTCCTTGAAGTAGTCAAGGCTTTCAAGATATGCTTTGACCTTAGCAACGTCTTCATCGGATGCGCCCGAATGGGTGATAAATACTCTATCCTTATATGAATTAAGCATCAAAGGCTCTAGGTCTTTTGCGTAATCCATGATAACGGTTGAAATCTTGCCGCGATACTTTTTATCCGCAAGCATTGCACCGTCTTTAACCACTATACGCGGATGGAGTTTAAGCATGCTGCCCATCATTGCTGCAACCGAACTGCAACGTCCGCCGCGGTGAAGGTAGACTAATGTATCTACTACGAAGCTTGCACGAACCATAGGGCGAAGTTCTTCGATACGACGTACTATGTCAGCGCGGCTTTCACCACGAGATGCAAGAACTGCGGCTTCTATAACAAGAAGACCTATACCTGTTGAAAGGTTCTCAGAATCGATAACCGAAATCTTATCTTCAGAATTAAGATTAGCCGCCACAAGCTTCATTACGTTATTAGTTGTGGACATCTGGGACGATATTGAGAAAACTATGATCTCATCGCCTGCATCAATTACAGGTTTAAAAAGTTTCTCGCAATCTTCCGGCGAGATAGCAGATGTCTTAGGAGTTGTATTATTCTCATCAGCCCATTTATATATTTCTTCCGGGGTGATTTCAAGCCCATCACGATATTCTTTATCAAAAAGACATATATGAAGCGGCACGACCGTTATGTTATATCGCTCAAGTAATTCTTTCGAAAGATCTGCAGTACTGTCAGTAAAAATCTTTATCATAAGAGTCCTTCTTTCATTAGATTAAGGATAATGTTCATATTACTATACTATCACAGGCGGTAGCTTCTTACAATAAAGATTACAAAAAGGGACGGGAATAATCCCGTCCCTTCAGACTGTAGACAAAGTGGTCTTGAGCGTATAGCTCTCAAGACCATTTTGTCTTTTTGTGGCGGATTTTTATAATAAAGTGGTCAGAAACGGCCCCTATCAGGCCATCTCTAACCGCCATTCATGCTTGATTCTTGCA
>JAFRZM010000001.1 GCA_017442585.1 Lachnospiraceae bacterium
ACATATTAAAGTCTTATTTTCGCCTGCTATCGCACCGTATGAATCCATCATCGTGCAGGTCTTATTAAGTTCGTCTTTAATTGCCTTAATAAGGTCGTCCGGCTTTTTCGTAATTATCGTAACCTGCTTTATCGACTCAAAGTGGTCTGTAAAGTGGTTAATGATAGATGTCGCAACAACATATACGAGAAGGCTCATTAAAGCCGCATTTCTATTAATAAGGACAAATACCGCGATATATACGCAAAGATTAAATCCTAAGAGTATATACGTCATCGGAAGGTTCTTGCCCGTCTTATCGGAAATCTTTTTTACTATGATATTGGCCAAAATCTCCGAACCGTCGATGCATCCGCCATTAGTAAGGATTAAAGATAATCCCGCACCAAGGATTGCTCCGCCGAATACTACCGCAAGGAAATGCTCCGTATTAAGTTCAAATGGGATTTTCTCAAAGATTGGAATACCTATCGTATAAACAGCAGATCCAAGGATCGCTCTTATACCGAATTGGTGTCCGAGGACTATCGCTCCCGCAATTAAGAACGGCAAAAATACTATTGCCACACAAAGCGAAAGCTTTATTCCCGTAATCATATTGATAATGATCGCTATACCGGCTGTTCCGTAGTCTATAGCATCGTTTGGAATAAGGATACAGACTACCGAAAAACTCGCCATAAGTGCACCGACAGCGATCAGAATGTAAGAAATAATCTGACCGTATAACTTTTTCATTATAAACCCTCTCTTACTTATTTGATTAAGTATATTCTTATGATACCATCTAACCGCCTTTAGTGTAAACGTATAATTAAAAAATATCATAGGTAAAAGCGCGGATTACACAACCAAAAAAAGCGCCGGGACTTTAACCCGACGCTTTCTCACGTAACCCCTTTTAAATAAAATAACTCAATCCCCATACTCTTTACGCAAGTGCAACGCGCTTCGGCATTTCTTCCTTAATAGGTTCCTTATCCCAAAGGCCCATTGCATGTGCAAAATCGATATCTTCGCACTTTTCAGCTTCCGGACGCTCTAACCCCATGCTATAAGCAAATTCCAAAGCCTTTTTCTTTTCTTCAGTAGTAAAATTTCTTTCCATAACCAATACCTCCTTCAGAAATTTCAAGTAACAACCTAATAATGAACTTTTGCCTGAACTTAAGCTTCTGCAGCAACCGCACGGTTATCAAGCGCCACATTTCTTACATATACGGCGAGATTAAGAAGCACGATACCTAAGTTTATAAGGTATACGATTAAAACGTAATTAATCTGGCCCGAGATAACCTTCGCAGCGATTCCGCCCAAATATCCTGTAATTATAAGTAATAAAAACGGAAGGCTTGTACCCTTTGCCGTTCTTGCCTTAAAAGCCTTGATCACATTAAGCGGCCATGAAAGACCGAAGCATACCAACATAACTGTTTCAAATACTAAACCCATTTATATATCCTCTTTTCCTTAAAATAAACCGTAGGCCATTCGATAGCCCCTTCTTTTACTCGAATCGTACACCCAAGCCTTTTTTCTTACAATCATACGAAAGATACAAACATAAAAACCCGTGAACACACTTTTTTTACTTTCAAAAGGGTGCTTTTGAAAATTATTTTTGTTATTATAACCCTAGAACCCAATAGGCAAAAATTCGAAACGGAGTCGTCAATGAAAGCACCAAACAAGAACACTCTCCACTTGCAACAATACATATTTAAAAACCAGCTAATAATGATAGTAATTCTTTCGCTTATCTTAGGAACCGTCGGAATCTTCGTAAACCTTCACGAAGAAGCGGTAAACCGCGACAAAAACCTTATAAACGTCGCTGAAACAATCGCGCATTCCGACACGGTAAAAGAAGCTATAGAATCAGACAATACACTTATTTTAAAGGAATACTTAAAAACAATAGAAAAAACACTTACCGATATAGATGTAATCTCTGTAGTCGGCCATAGCGATATAAGACTTTATCATACGAATAAAGACCTTATCGGAACAACCTTTGACGGAACTAAACCTGACTTTACAACTAACGGCGACTATTATTCCGTAAACGAATCAGGTCCTTCCGGAATCCAGCGAAGAACGTATGCCGCAATAAGAAATGATAACGGCGAAGTCACAGGATTTTTGATGACAATCATGCTTATGCAAAATATCCGCGCGAAAAGACTTCGTACCATCGTAATCTTTGCCGCAACCATGATTCTCGCGATAATTGTCGAGTTTCTCTTTTCCCTAAGAGTAGGTAAGCGCGTCCGCGATGCGTTAATGGGATACGAACCTGATGCCTTTTCTTCAATGTATAAGATAAGAGATAATATCCTTGAGTCTTTGGAAGAAGGAATCATTGCGGTAAATGAGAAATGCGATATAGAATACATAAATAAAGCCGCGCTTTCAATGATTGATAAAAGCGATGCCGCAAAGCTTTTAAACTATACACTCGAGACCGGCGAAAAAGAATTCTCAAGACCTATAAACACCTTTGACGGTGCAGATATAATAATCGACAGGATTCCTGTTAAAAACGATTCCAAAACCATCGGTGCGATAGGAATCTTGCATAACAGAACCGAATACACACGCCTTGCGGAAGACCTGGCAGGCACGAAGTTCCTCGTTGACTCCATGCGTGCGAATAACCACGACTTTACGAATAAGCTTCACGTAATATTAGGCCTCTTACAGATGGAAAATTACGACGAAGCAATGCATTACATAGAAGACATCACCATGGTCGAACGCGAGCTTATAAGCGAGATAATGCATAAAGTATTGTCCCCTTCGGTTGCTGCGCTTTTAATAGGCAAAACCGCCCGCGCCTCAGAGCTCAATGTGCGATTTAAGTTCAATAAAGAAAGCTACTACAATCCGGAAGAATTCTGCATTCCTGATGATGTACTTATAACCGTTATCGGTAACCTTATAGATAACGCACTTGACTCCATGAATGAAAAGACCGGCGAGAAAGAGCTTTACGTCGGAATCTTTTCAAAAGAAGACGCGCTCCTTATAACCGTCGACGATACGGGCATCGGCATAAGTTCTGAAAACCTTGATAAAATATTTGAGAACGGTTTTTCAACTAAGGGTCATGGACACGGAACAGGACTATATCAAATCAAGAATCAAATCGAAGCATATAAAGGCACCATTTCCGTAGAATCGGAAGAAGAAAGCGGCACTTCCTTTACAGTAAGCTTTACAAAATAAGAGGATTTACACTATGTACAAAGTACTGATAGTTGAAGACGACCCAATGGTCGCCATGATAAACGAACAATATATAGAGAAAAATGAGGCTTTTCGCGTTGTAGAAAAGACCGGAAACGGCGAAGAAGCACTTAAATATCTTGAGAAAAACACCGTAGATCTTATCATCATGGACGTATACATGCCAAGATTAAGCGGTATCGAAACATTACGTGAAATACGCGCAAGAAATATAAATGCCGCAGTCATAATGGTAACCGCCGCAAACGATGGCAAGACTTTCGAAGAAGCAATGACCTTAGGTGCCATAGACTATCTGGTAAAACCTTTTGCGTACGAGCGATTTAACCAGGCTCTAATCCGCTTTAAAGAGAAAGAATCCATGATCCATGAGGGCAAAGCGCTTAATCAGCATAATATAGACAAACTTCTCGGTGCATCAGAAGGTCACGCAACTCACGAAACACCAAAAGGCATACAGGATAAAACAAAAGACACCATTCTTTCTTGCCTTGCAGGCGTAGATGGATATCTTACCGGCGACGAAATCGCGAAACGCACTGGACTTTCTTCCGTAACAGTCCGCCGCTACATGAACCACCTAACCGAAGAAGGCGACGTTACAGGCGTTATGAATTATGAGACAGGCGGCAGACCTTCTATGGGATATAAAATAAGAAAATAGACAACTATAAGGAGAGCGAATAACCGCTCTCCTTTTTGTTTTAATTTATACGAAATTCACGTGATCTCCGCGGCTCGAAACAACCTTATATCCTGTTGTCTCTACACGACCTGTCATACAACGTATGCACTCTGCCGCCTCATCACCCGTACAGATTTTATTATCATATAAAAGGTACTTACCTCTGACATCAGTCGGCGAAAGATTCGGCATCACAACATTCGCGCCGGCTAAGATTCCTTTTTCTCTACCCTTTGGATCAAGCGTACCTAAAGCCGTCGTTGCAGGAAGTAACACATCCGGTAAAAGTAATCGCACAATAGCAAGAAGCTTTAATGTCATTAAAACCGTTCCGGCTTTTTCATCTTTAAATTCTGTATCATGATGCGGAATAAACGGTCCCATACCAACCATCTGCGGTCTAAAATCCTGTAAGAATCGAAGGTCTTTAACCATATGGTCTATAGTCTGATACGGTGAACCCACCATCATACCGCAACCTACCTGGTATCCGATTTCCTTTAAATCCTTTAAGCTCTGCATTCTGTGTTCGAACGACATATCAGAAGGATGAAGCATCTCGTAATGCGCTTTGTCTGCAGTTTCGTGGCGGAGTAAGTATCTATCCGCACCTGCTTCAAAGAATCGCCTGAAGCTCTCACGTTCTTTCTCGCCGATAGAAAGCGTTATCGCACAATCGGGATGAAGACGCTTAATCTCACGGATTATCATTTCCATTTTCTCATCCGTGTAATACATATCTTCGCCACCCTGAAGAACGAAAGTCCTAAATCCAAGCTCGTATCCTATATTACAGCAATCTATTATCTGCTCAAACGTTAAACGATATCTCTCGCAATTCTTATTGCCGTTTCTGATACCGCAATACTTGCAGTTATTCTTACAAAAATTCGTAAACTCTATGAGGCCTCGAAGATATACATCCTTGCCATATATACCTTCTCGTACGCGACGCGCTGCCGCATATAGGTATTCAAGTACCTCTTCATCTTCCGTCTCTAAAAGTGCTTTAAACTCGTCGTCGGAAAGATTCTTTTCTTTTTCGAGTCTATCTATGATTTCTTTAAAATACGTGATTCTTTTCTCAGCCATAATAAATGCCCTTTCACTATATCCATCAATTAATGATATCGCAAAAGGGCAAATAATACAATCAACTTATTCGTTTATATGAACTTTTTCCTTAGGAATGTACTCCATAAGCATGCGGTCTAATTCCGACGTTTCTATAGGCTTGGTCAGGTAATCGTTAAATCCTGCTTCTATGTACATTTCACGGGCGCCTTGTATCGCATTCGCGGTAAGGCAGATTGCAGGAGTTTCGAAATTAAGCGCATCGTTAAACGATTTAATCTCGTGGAGCGTTACGATTCCGTCCTTACCCGGCATCATGTGATCGATGAACATTATGTCGTACTTATTCTTTGCTGCCAAGTTTATCGCGGTGTCACCGTCACGCGCACAGTCAATCGCTATCTTCGATTCTTTTATAAGTGCCTTGAATACCGTGATATTCATCGGCGTATCGTCAACTATAAGTACATGTGCATCAGGTGCAGTGAATTTCTGCTTGTAAACCTCGATGTTATTTAAGTGCTCCTTATAGGATGCTTCATAATCACCTAAAGGCTCCCACTTAATAACTCGTTGATTCAGGATAAAGCTAAAGTTCGAGCCCTTACCGTATTCACTCGTAACTATTATATCCGAGCCCATAAGGTTTAGGAGGCTTCTCGTAATGCTCATTCCGAGTCCCGTTCCTTCTATGTGTCTACTGTTCTTTTCATCTATACGCTGAAATTCTCCGAAGAGCTTATCAATATCTTCGTCCTTTATACCGCGTCCCGTATCTTCTACGGATACAGATAAAAGCACATTATCAAGATCCATAGGAATCTTTACGTATCCCATAGTCAACGTTATGGAACCTTTATCTGTATACTTTACCGCATTGGTAAGGATATTCGTGATTATCTGCTTTATACGAACTTCATCACCATATAGGCACTTCGGAATCTCGCGATCGATATTAAGATGTAATTCCAATCCCTTCTCATCGGCACGTACCTTTATCATATTTACAAGGTCGTTTATAACAGATGAAAGATCGTATTCACCTTCTATAATTTCGACCTTTCCTGCTTCAATCTTTGAAAAATCAAGAATGTCGTTTATTATTCCAAGAAGTGTCGCGCCGGCAGTTTTAATATTTTCAGCGTAATATATAAGGTTCTTATCTTTGGCCTCGCGAAGGATCATCTCATTCATACCGATGACCGCATTTATAGGCGTACGTATCTCATGAGACATGCTTGAAAGGAATGAAGACTTTGCTTCCGACGCTGCCATCGCACTCTCGGATTTAAGTTGCATTTCCTGTGCTTGTCGCGATTTCTTATCCGAGAAGATGATAAAAAATATAAATAATCCCGTTATTGAAATCGCCACGATAATCGTTATAAATAACGGCATAACCAGCGAGGCAAAATCTTTCGTCGCATCGATTACGGACACGTATAACCAGTCGTTATCAAGCGGAAGTATGTAAACCATATAGTCATGCTTATCATACTGGATATACTCGTAGCTTGCTTCCTTAAGAGACATCTTCTCCGCAATCTTCTTATCTATCGGAGAATTATCGTCATTATAGTCAGTTCCTACAAGGTATTTATTTGAATGAACTATTATGGTTCCCGTGGCGTTTATTATAAACTCTTCGCTTGAGCGTCCTTCTTCTACATGCTCTTCAACAGTCTCTTGAAGCTTACCCATTGAGATATCGATACCGGCCACACTTTCACCATCAGATAAAAGCTTCGTTATCGCGATCATTACGTCGCCCGTATCAAGATCGATATAAGGCTCAACAATAACGAAATCTCCGCCGCCTGCCTTACCTTCCGTATACCAAGGGCGAATGGTCGGATCATATCCCTCATCCGGAACCCAGCCCGAACCGTCGAGATACTCGCCGTTATAATATCCGTATATACCTGTGGTATTCTCGATTAAAGATTCGCGCACAGCATCCGTTTCGGTTATAAGGTAATCCAAAATCTCTGAATTCGGCGTGCCATCCTTTATCATGTTATCTAACTTATATGATGCAAGGCGCAAGATATCAAAGCTTGCAAACATGTTTTCATTAATCTCTGCAGCAGATTCACTCGCGTTAACGCGGCCATTCTTAATAATGTTATCTTTGGTAACACCGTATAGCATCCTGTAATAAAGGAAAACTATAAAAATGAAGAAGACAACGCCCGCAACCATTAAAATCATACGTGTTGCGAGTGACATCTTGACAGAATTCTTATGTGTAGTTTCGTTTATGCTATCTATAGCTTTTTTCATACGAAAAATCTCTCTGTCACAACTTTGTCGATAGAAACATAGGGATTATAACATTTGCTTATGGTATAAATGTGAATTTTCACGGCTTTAGTGTAAATGTACTAAATTTATACCTTTGCTTTTGTAAATTCTGTCGTTTTTTATATTGAATTTTTCCTATTTTGATATTATAATTTGTTTAATTTTCCGAAGGGAGTGATATTTAATGAAGATAATCAAATGGACTAACAAGTTCAGCGGGGAGTTTGGATACGTTGCGGACCTTGAAGACAATCATTTCATAAACACCTGGGAAATAAAAGACGCAAAGAAATTCCGTACAATTAAAGAAGCCGATAAGACAATCGATCTTTTAAACGAAATCGGCGAGGGTCAGAATAACTTCTTTGAGCTTACCGATGCTCCAAAGGCAACAGCAACAAAGGCTGCATCAAAAACTACAGCTAAGAAGACTGCAACAGCTAAGAAAACTACTGCAACAAAGAAGACCGCAACTGCAAAGACTACGGCAAAGACAACTAAGACAGCGACTGAAAAGACGACCAAATAAATTCCTAAAAAATAAGCAATGCATAATGCATTGCTTCAGACTGTAGACAAAGTGGTCTTGAGCGTATAGCTCTCAAGACCATTTTGTCTTTTTGTGGCGGATTTTTATAATAAAGTGGTCAGAAACGGCCCCTATCAGGCCATCTCTAACCGCCATTCATGCTTGATTCTTGCA
>JAFRZM010000011.1 GCA_017442585.1 Lachnospiraceae bacterium
CATGATGAGGCACTTTATTATCATGGCTTGATAGACAGAGAGCCTATACAAAAAACTATTACGGTATATACAGGCTATGGAACAGCGGCATTAGTCAATGATGGAATTAAGGTTTTTACGTTAAAAAAAGATCTTCTGGTGTTGGGAAAAATGCTTGTAGAAAATTCTTATGGCATATAATACCGGTGTATGATATAGAGAGAACGATTTGCGATTTGGTAAGGTCCAAAAGTTGGTTTGAAATTCAAGATTTTCAGACGGCGTTGAAAACTTATGTAGGTCGTAAAGATAAAGATTTGAATAAACTTATGGAATATGCCACGGCATTTCGTGTTGATAAGAAAATCAGAGAGTACATGGAGGTAATGCTTTAATAATGTTAAGTCCGGCACAGGTATTTAATTAGATGCGTGATATATGAAAATAAATTAGACGCTAGTTTTTGATGCATGTTATGAAGTTGTGGAGCCTTGACTGTGCGTTAAGGCTTTATTCATAAGGAGATAATGAGAAGTGAATATTTTAGTTATAGGAAATGGATTTGATATAGCACATCATCTGCAGACGAGCTATATGGAGTTTTTAGAATTTACAGAAAGCTTTCATAGTATTAGGAAGACACCGCATATTATGCAGAGCGGAGGATTGGCTTGTATTGAAAAACCTAAGTGGAGGTATATAGATAATCTTATCTGGGAGAACGAAGAATATGCAGATGAGTTTTGGAATATGACGAAGGATAATTTTTGGATAAAATACTTTTCAAAAAAGGCAGGAAAGATTGGGGTTAAGTGGATCGATTTTGAAAGTGAGATTTCAAGGCTTGTTAGATTAATAGAAAATGATGTAAAGGAATATGATAAAGCTTTATATGATATATCTGATGATGATGCAAAGGGAACTTTTAAGGAAGTCGCACAAGGAATAGAAAAGTATACGGATTTATTTGAGCGAATGTTGGTTGATCTACGTAAACTTATAAGGTCGTTTGAAATATATGTATCAGTTTATATTAACAGTGAGGAAATAGAAGTAAGAATTCCAGAAATAGAGGAAATTGATGCTGATAAAGTGCTTTCATTTAATTATACCAATACATATGAAAGATTATATGCTACTGAAAAATTGGTGGAAATATGCTATGTTCATGGCAAAGCTGATAGAGATAATAGATATGGAAAAGATACGACGAATATCATTTTAGGTATTGATGAATATTTGCCAGATGATGAAAAAAACGTGAAAATTGAGCATATAGGGTTTAAAAAGTATTATCAGCGTATTATAAAAGGTACAGGAAATAGGTACTTATCATGGATAGACGATATAAGAATTGCGTGGGATAAGCGAAATGCATCTAAAATACAACCATTGAATTTCAGTACAGGAAAAATGTTTGTAAAAAAGCAATCCGTGAATGTATATAGTAATCTTTACATTTTCGGACATTCATTAGGAAAAACGGATGGAGATATTTTGAAAAAACTGATATGTAATGATAATGTTAAAACTACAATATTTTATCATGAGAATAAAAGTCTAAAAGAGCAAGTTGCTAATTTAGTTCAGATTATTGGTCAGGATGAGCTGATAAAACGTACAGGTGGGCAGACACAAACAATTTGGTTTAAAAAGCAAAAATAAAAGTATTTTTGATACTCTTATCATTATTGTTATGATAGGAGTGTTTTTGCCTAACATGCACGCATTGACTACATATAATAATTATATACACAATGACTACACAGAGGTATCCTATGAATAAGAAGACTATTAACATTGAAGGCATTGAGATTGAATATGAAGATACGAAATCAGCTGATGAGAGCTGCAAGAAGCGTATGATGGCATACTATTTTAAGTCGATTAGAAAACAGTCAGGAATGAATCGTAAGGATTTCGCGGAGTGGCTTGAAATTCCATACAGAACCATGCAGGAGTGGGAACTTGGTAGAAGAACGATGCCGGATTATGTGCTTAAGCTTATTGCATAAAGGTTAATAATGAGAAGCTTAAGCAAGAGCGTGCTAATAAAGACGAGAAATAGTAATTCTTGTAACATACGGAAAAGAACCTTATAACTCGTGGACAAGATTTATTACAGTACAGGAGGTGTCACATGCTTGGAATTATCGGAAGAAGGATATAAATCAAAAAAATTAATTTTAGGACTTCAATAGATTTTTGAAAGCATTTGTAAAACTATCGTTAAAATATCCTGAAATTGTATTTGCTGAAAGATGGAATTTATTTTTGGAGGGGGCAGGGATAACAGGAAAAACCGTTACTAATTTTGAGAGGACATATGCATTGTTTGACCCGCAAAACATAAATAGCGCGGCAAAGGCAGTAAAACATAAAGGATGGAAGTATTATAATCCATTATCGAAAAGCGCGAGGAAGTATTGTATTTGTTTGCTTTGTGCTAGGCGTATGGATGGCTCACCAAAAGGAATCATTTTGCGATTGATTTGGAATGCAATAATTCCAATGCTAGTTATCGTTTATGCATGGCTGCGACAATTAGTAAAAAAAGATTGGTTGTTATTTCTTCTTTGTACATCAATTATTTGCAAGATGCTTATAGTGGTGTTGACACAGCCGGATTCATGGTTTATGTATTACCTGTCGTTTTATTTGATGGGTTATGTTTTCGGATTTTATGCGATAATGCGCTTTATTCAGACGAAGTTGGGCATACAAAGAAAAGTATTGTAAAACATTTTGTTTTCTGCTATATTTAATCCACGCAGTAAATCTTATTACTGCGTGGATTTCTTTATACATAGTTAATGCTATGTATCTTTGTGGCTATGAATCATAGTCGGAATCCGTTTTCGTGGAGAAAAGCAGATGGTGGTGTCTATAATGATAGAACGTGATGCAACTAAATATAGTTGCATTATAAATGATTATATGATAATTTATAAGGAGGATAATGAATGAGTCAGAAAGACAAATTAGAGCAAAGATTTAAGAGCATTCCAAAGGATTTTACTTTTGAAGAGCTGGAAACGCTTTTAAATGAGTATGGTTATTACTTGAGTAATAAGGGAAAAACAAGTGGGTCTAGGATTTGCTTTACCTGTGATAAAAGTGATACTAAGATTATGTTGCATAAGCCACATAATAGAAAAGTGTTGCTTGAATATCAGATAAAGCAAGTGAAAAATCAATTAGAACAGGAGGGATTGTTGTGAAAAATACTATGGAGTATAAGGGTTATATTGGCAGTGTTGAGTTTTCTGAGGCGGACGGCGTGTTTTTTGGAAGTGTGCAGGGCATAAGATCATTACTCTCTTATGAAGGAACAAATGCTAAGGAACTGGTTACAGATTTCCATAACGTTATCGATGAGTATTTGGATGAGTGCAAAAATGAAGGAAAAGCGCCGGAGCAGGCATATAAAGGAAGCCTTAATGTCAGATTTAAAAAGACAGATACGCATAGGCAAGCTGCGATTTATGCAATAACACATAATCAGTCTTTAAACAGTTTTATTGAAGAAGCGGTGGAAGAGAAACTTGCAAGAGTAGAATAAATAAATCCCGGGAGATACTTATCCCCCGGGATTCTCTATTATTATATATTATTCTGCCGCATTATATGGTTATGTTCATGTAGATGGCACGTTTGAGGCGGTCGGTTTTAGAGATTTGTGAGGATATGAAGGAATGCCTTGGATATATGAAAATAAATTAGACGCTATTCGTGGTTTCTTTTATATTTCTTATATACATAAAGAAAAAAGGCTCGAAAGCGATTTGCTTTCGAGCCTTATATTATTATTTAAAAATTAGAATTTAACTACTTCCGGTTCTTTTCCGAATGCAGTAAATGTTGCGGTAGCATCTTTAAAGTAGAATACTTCAGTGTTGCCGTCATCTGCAGCATACATACCCTTTAAAGTTGGGTAAGCGTCAAGCATCGATGCTTTTGCCTCGATTCTTTCATCCTCAACAAGAGTTCCCGCAAGGCGAAGCCATGCACCATCTTTAAAAGCACAGAGCTCAACTTTCGGATTCTTGTGAATCTGCTTTGATACGTCCTTTACCTTGCCTGTCTGTATATAAAGCCTTCCTTCGAAGATGTGTATCGTTCCGAAAGGACGTACACGTGGCTGATCTCCGTCAACCGTAGCAAGATAATAAGTTTCAGCGTTTTTAAGAAATTCAAGAACTTTTTCCATGATAATCCTCCTTAAAAGTGTTGATACAAGTGTCGTCGGTATCAATTATTATGAATATATCATATCATAGTTTATCGCGATATGAAACATCTTATATTCTTTCAAGTTGACATTTACCGTGTAGGGAATTACAATTCTACTGCCGGTGGACTTAACTTGCCAAATGATATGTTCTTTTTTTTTAGGAAAAAGCACTAGACTGACAGTGTAAGAACATATTAAAGTAGTGCTTGATGGAGTAGAAAACGAGCGTGTCACGAGCAAACCGCTTGGGGCTTACGTACATTAATACATTTAAGCAATAAAAAAAAGAGGATTGCGATTTTGCAATCCTCTTTATCATTATTATAATTATTATCTCTTACGCATTTTTTGATATCTTATCAAGTACAAGTGATACCGAACCACCGATGATTAAACCTGCGATAGCTTCTACGACACCCTGGATACCTACAAGAATTATTACGAACATGATAGGATTTGCAGCGCCCTTGCCACTTGCAAGTTCCTGAATATAATCCGTGTTGTAGAAGAATAAACAAAGCGATGTCATAAATAAAAGCGTATTAAGAAGTGGTGCACATAAAGCACCGATATAGTAAGAAATCTTACCCAAGTGCGTTTTTTCTTTTAAAGCCTTAAAAATATAGCCTACAAGTAAGCCGACTAAGCATCTCATAACTACTGCAGTGATAAACATACCTACAGGATTGATGCCGAAAAGAATAGTTGTCATACCGCCAAGCCCCATTACGGCGCGGACGAAACTATTGATACCGAATGCAGCGCCACAGCATAAGCCGCCAATCGGACCTACAACGATTGCTGCTACAGCTACAGGGATCGTAACTAAGGATACACTTAAGAGTGGGGTCTGGATGGTACCCAGGATAGTGTTGCCCATTACGAGAACGATCGCGATTAAAACCGCTGTCTCAACAAGTTTTGTTACATTTAATTTTTTTGTGTTAGATGTGCTCAATTAAGTAGCCCTCCTTAAAAAAATTCTTTCACAAGACGTCAATATTTAATTGTAAAAACGCTTTAAAAGCGTAAGTCTAACGACCTGCATAAAGCATAATATCATTACTTTTACCTATAATCAAGTAAATTCGAGTTTGTTCCTGTTAAAAAGCAATAATCCGTTGATATAAGCCACTTTAAATGATAAACTGTATATCATACGGCATCGGGTTTTGCCCGATAGTGCAATGAAATAGGAGTATAAAGGAAATGAAGGATTTTAAAAAGACCGTCATGCTACTTATGATGGCGGTAATCTGGGGATACGCTTTCGTAGCGCAGGCAGACGGCGGCGATTTAGTCGGCCCGTACACATTTAACGGCTTAAGAATGCTGCTTGGTGCTCTGTGTCTTGCCCCGGTTATCTTAATACGTAACAAAGTGACAAAAAAAGCCCCTATCGAGGCAAAAGAGCGTAAGATGTTACTTACCGGCGGAATCTTATGCGGCGTATCGCTTTTCGCAGCATCGACGGTTCAGCAGCTTGGACTTACTATGGGAACATCCGCAGGTAAGGCAGGCTTCTTAACAGCTATTTATATATTGATAATACCGATTATATCAATCTTCTTAAAGAAACGCTGTCCGGTAAATGTATGGATTGCGGTATTTATAGCATTAGTCGGCTTATACCTTCTTTGCATTAAAGAAGGAGATTTAAGTATAAGTTTTTCGGATCTTCTTATTATAATATGTGCATTCTGCTTTGCGATACAGATATTATTGGTAGATCATTACTCACCGCACGTTGACGGCTTAAGTCTTGCGGAAATTGAGTTTATTGTAACCGGTGTGATTTCGCTTTTCCCTATCTTTTTTGTGGAGGTAAGAAAAGACGGATTTGCGGCATGGCTTAATAATTTCAATAATACAGACGTAATCATACCGTTTGTATTCGCAGGAATTTTCTCTTGCTGTATAGCATACGTATTGCAGATTGAAGCTTGCCGTGATTATAACCCGACGGTTGCATCACTTATCATGAGTCTTGAATCGGTATTTGCGGCAATATTCGGTGCGATATTCTTACACGAGATAATGAGTACAAGAGAGTTTTTAGGTGCAGCGATAATGTTTATTGCGGTTGTGATTGCGAAGCTCCCGTTTGATAAATGGATAGGCAAGGCAAAAGCTTAAGGAGGAAAGATTATGAAATTTCAGAATTTGGGTAATACAGATATAAAGGTATCTACAGTGGCGCTCGGCACATGGGGACTTGGCGGCGGAAGCGTATGGTCGGATAAGAATTCTACGGAAGCTGATGCAATTAAGCTTTTAGATGCTTGCGAAGAGTACGGAATTAACTATATCGATACCGCACCTGTATATGGTACAGGTGTAAGTGAGGAGCTACTTGGTAAAGCCTTAAAGGGACGTCGTGAAAGGTTTATCTTACAGACGAAGTGTTCTTTAAATTGGAGAAACGAAGGCGGAAACTTCCATTATTCAAGAGACGGATACACCGTTAATAACGATACACGTTATGATGCGGTTAAAAGAGACGTTGAAGATTCAATGAGAAGAATGCAGACTGACTACATCGATTCTATAATAGTTCATTATGTATGCAAGGACTTTCCGGTAGAAGAAACAGTAAGAGGTCTCGAAGATTTAATAAAAGAAGGCAAGATTCGTACTTATGGATTATCTAACAGTCAGCCTTTCGATTTAGATGAATATAAAGGTGTAAAGACACGTATATCTGACGGAGTTTCCGTAGTGCAGGAGTTTTTTAGTATATTGTCACCGTTCCACGGCCGCGATTACTTTGAAGTATGCAAGAAGTATAATACGGTATTCCAGACATATGGCGTTCTTGAAGAAGGATTCCTTACATCTCGTGAGTTTATGAATAAGACTTTCGAGAAGACAGACATTCGTTCGAGAATTCCTTGGGTAGAAGAAGATAAGAAGAAAGGATTGCTTAAGGCATTCGATATCTGGGAGCCGTTATGTAAAGACCATAACTGTAGCTTCTCAAATCTCGTTGAGACATGGGCATTAACACAGTATGACAGAATGAGCCTTCTTGTCGGAATGCGTAGAAAAGAGACAATGTCAGATACCGTAACGTGCCTTGACATCAAGCTTTCTGCTGAAGAAATTCGTCTTATGGAAGATGCGGTAAAGGCAATCCAGGTAGAAGTACTTGATAAATAATCGATAAAAAAATAATATTGTTATTAAAATATTAAGAAAGACAAAGCCCTCGGGAAGCGCAAAAATACGCTAACCGAGGGTTAACTTTAGCCTAAAACTTATTTTTATATGTACTTTTTTATATATTTATTTTTATCGTTTTTGTTAACAGCATTTTTATAAATTATAACTAAAATTTATATATTTTATTGCAAATACTATGTTACCTTTGTATAATTATCTTAGTTGATTTTAATCGACAAATTATTAGGAGGTTTTCTATGGAAGAGAAAAAAAGAGGTGCGTTCTCGGGATCTATAGGTTTTATCCTTGCAGCAGCAGGTTCAGCCGTTGGTCTCGGTAACATGTGGAGGTTTCCGTATTTAGCAGCAAGAAACGGCGGTGGATTATTCCTCGTAATCTATATCATTCTTGCACTCACATTTGGTTTCACAATGCTTACAACAGAGATTGCAATCGGACGCAAGACAAAGCAGAGTCCTTTGACAGCATTCTCACAGTTAAGTAAGAAATTCAAATTCGCAGGCGTTTTCGCTTGTATAGTTCCGTTTATCATCTTACCGTATTATTGTGCAATCGGTGGATGGGTAATTAAATACTTTGTAGATTTCATCATCGGTAACGGTGAAGCAGCTACGGCAGACGGATACTTCGGTGGATTTATCACATCACAGTGGGCACCAATTATCTACATGCTTATCTTCTTTGTGCTTACAGCATTTGCTGTATTTAAGGGAGTTGAGGGTGGCATTGAAAAGCTTTCAAAGATCCTTATGCCGGCTTTAATCGTTATCGTAATCTGCGTTTCAATATTCTCACTTACACTTAAGCATACAGATGCAGGTGTTACAAGAACAGGTCTTGAAGGTCTTAAGATTTATGTTCTTCCAAGTTTTGAGGGCGTTACTGTTGGTAAGTTCTTCTCCATCCTTATGGATGCGATGGGACAGTTATTCTTCAGTCTTTCCGTTGCCATGGGCGTTATGATCGCTTACGGTTCATACGTTAAGGACGAAGATAATCTTGGCAAGTCAGTTAACCAGATCGAAATCTTCGATACAGGTGTTGCTTTCTTCGCCGGCGTTATGATTATTCCTGCAATCTTCACATTCCTTGGACGTGAAGGCCTTGAATCATCAGGCCCTGGTCTTATGTTCGTGGCATTACCTAAGGTATTCCAGGCAATGGGACCTGTTGTAGGACGTATAGTTGGTATCGTATTCTTTGCAATGGTACTATTTGCAGCACTTACAAGTTCCGTATCAATCATGGAAGCAGTTGTTGCATCATTTAACGATCAGTTCCATTGGGAGAGAAAGAAATCATGTATCATTGAAAGTATCTGCTGTCTCGTTATTGCAATCGTTGTATGCCTTGGATATAATGTATTTATGTTTGAAATTACATTACCAAACGGCGCAGCAGCACAGATTCTTGATATACTTGACTATTTATCAAATAACTTACTTATGCCTATCGTTGCTATCGCTGAATGTATTCTTATCGGTTGGGTTTGCGGACCTAAGACTATCGAGGATGAAATTTGCAAGGGCGGTAACAAGTTCGGACGTAAGGGCTTATACAATGTAATGGTTAAGTTTATCGCACCGATACTTCTCTTTGTTCTCTTATTAAGAGCAGTAGGTATCTTTAATCTTCTTGGTATTAACTTATAATAACTAAAGAACAAATAAGCTTTCATCGGAGTGCTCGCAATTTATTGCGAGCACTTCTTTGAACTTTCGAGGTGAAAAGTCTTGAAAAAGGAAAAAATAGGCCGGGCGAACTTATTGTTCGCTCGGCCCGTTGTTTTGTTATGCTTGGTATTATCTTATTATAATCGGCTCTATTGCGATATACTTTAATGTTTCATAGAAGAATCCCATTCCCATTGCAAAAAAGAGCATCAAAGCTGTTATAAAGATTCCGCCTTTATCATATATGAATTTCTCTTTATTAAGTACCGCACCGACTAATACTTCAAGGCCTAAACTTATAATGATTATCGGCCAGAACTTAAGGATATCAATGTAGGTAAAAGTTCCTGCAAACTCAGATACTATAAACATTGTGCCGAAACCTATTAACGATAACCCCGTTGTTATCGTGCCGACACGGTGCTTTTTAACGGTTGTTACAGCATTTTTAGTTTCGCTTTTACCTGAGGTTACATTTTCGTTTTCTATGTAAGTATTATCCATAATTCATTTCTCCCCGTGTTAGTTATTTCATTTCAATAGTATCACTTGAAATCTGCTTTTTCTTGCCACGTATAAGCAATATGCCAAGAATTATAAGAATGATGGCAAGTACAAATTTTGGTAAGTCATAAAGAATAAGTGAGCTGATTTCATTGATGCGTGCTTCACTTAATCCAAACATATAAAGAAACTCGTAAGTGTTGTTTCTTATAACTCCTAATATAAGGCTAAGGCCGATAAGTATAAGTGTTATGGCACCTACTACACGGACAGTTTTTGATGGAATCGTAAAGCTTCCGTCTGTAAACTCTTCCCAGATGTAAGTATCAGGGCGAGCCTGTAATTCCTCTTCTGTAAACTTTGCAAGGTTTCTTGCATGGAAGAAGCCGTAGAACCATATAATGATTGGCAAAATTATGAACATGTCACTTGCACTTATATATCCCAAAATCATGAACGTGCAAAAAAAACATGCCAGAAGTGAGAATCCGTTTTTCATGAATCCCATGTACATTTCAGCTCCACCCGGCAAAAGTGAGAAGCAGAAAGTTAAAAATTTGTTTCTGTTACCTTTTTTCATTTGATAATCCTCCTAAGAAATTGCTAACATATGATGAAGACAGGTCTATAAGGCGTGACTGTCCTATCGCGGTAAATATCTTATCGCCACCTTGTGACGGGTTTAAATCCTTAACGGGTACGAAAATCATTAAAGCAATAGTAGCAGCAATTGCAACCGATACTTGTATACAATATTTAAGGTAGTCTTTCTTGGTGAAAGATTTAATCTTATGGATGTCCGATGTTTTCGGGGTTAGCTTAGATAAGATTTCGTCTTTCATCATAGTAGGCGCCGGGACCATATCGGATTCTTCAATTTCAGCGATCATTTTTTCTAATTCTTCGTCACTTAAATATCTCATAAAAGATCCTCCCTTCGCACTTTTTCCTTAAGAAGTGACTGACATCGATAGATTCTCGTCTGTACCGTCTTAAGGTTAATGTTCAGTACCGCCGCAATATCTTTTGGCGGCTTGTTATCTAAGAAGTAGAGTAGCCCAATGTTCTTATATATTTCCGGCAAGTCTTTGATTATTTCTTTTAAATTATTCAAGACTTCCGAATTCATATACTCGGTTAAAGGCTCCGGCGTATCGGCAACCACTTCAGGCATCGACTCGTCGTCCGTCGGTATCGAGCGCCGTTCGGCACTTCTTAGATAATCAATACATTTATTGCTCGCTATTCTTGCAAGATAGGCTTTTGCATTCTCCCCGTTGAAAGTGTCAAGGTGTGTGTAGAAGCTTATAAAGGTTTCCTGTGCTAAGTCTTCTGCAACAAAGTAGTCGCCAACGTGCTTAAGGCAGATAGAAAATACGAGATTCTGGTATTTAGTTATGAGTTCTTCAATTAATTGGTTTGAATCCGTATTTTTCACCTCCCCTTGGCACTTTCACTTACTATAACGAAGTGCGTTTCAATTTGTCTTCAAGTTTTTTAAAAAAATTTTTTCAAACATAAATATGCCGCAGATTCTGCTATGATCATACCGGTAATCATAGCCTTGAATCTGCGGTTATTTATAACATATTATTTATCATATTTTTCTACATGCTTTTTTATAGCATTGAATGTTTTGTCACTTATATAATGCTCAACACGGCAGGCATCGTCTGTTGCAGTTTTCTCATCTATACCTAAGCTTATAAGAGCTTTGGTAAGGATCGTGTGTCTTTCAAATATCTTATGAGCTTTTTTCTCGCCGACTTTGGTGAGCTTTAAAAAGCCGTCGCTGTCAGTTTCGACTAAGCCTTCGGCCTTAAGTAATCCGATGGCACGGCTTACGGAAGGCTTGGAATAACCCATATGCTCGCCTACATCAATAGCGCGGACATTCTTTGACTCTTTTGAAAGCACATATATTGTTTCAAGATACATTTCGCCGGATTCTTGTAATGGCATAGTATAATCCTCTTTCTTATTAAATAGTTAGTAATAGTTTACCATTAGAAACGGTACGCTTCAAGTTATAAACCCAATTATAGCACTAAAAAATAAATTTTAAAATATTAAAAACCTTATTGACAAGTTAGCATGCACTAACTATAATGATTAGTGGTTAGGGAAGGCTAACCGAATTTTTTACTCACGAGGTTAGGGTCTGCTAACCGCTTTTTGTAGCCTCACGGTTAGCAGATGCTAATTAAAGATATCTGATAAATAGGAGGGAAAAACATGATGCCTCTTGCTTTTGCGGAAATGGGAGAAACACAAATCGTTAAAAAGATAAGTGGAAATTCCGAAGTAAAAAAACATTTGGAAGATTTGGGATTTAATGTTGGTGGCGAGATAAGCGTCGTAAGCAAACTTGGTGAAAACATAATCGTTAAGGTTAAAGAGTCAAGAGTTGCGATATCGAGCGAACTTGCACGAAAAATATTTATATAGGAGGAAAAGAATATGACATTAAGAGAGGTTTCGATAGGGCAGACTGTTAAAGTCGTAAAGCTTCACGGTGAAGGTGCCGTAAAACGCCGTATCATGGACATGGGAATCACGAAAGGAACGGAAATCTTTGTTCGAAAAGTAGCGCCGCTTGGTGATCCTATTGAAGTTAATGTAAGAAATTACGAGCTTTCGCTTCGTAAGGAAGATGCGGAAATGATTGAAGTAGAGTAAGAGTGAATTATAAGGAAAGGATATGGAATCATGAATATCAGAATAGCACTTGCGGGAAATCCTAACAGTGGTAAGACAACACTTTTTAACGCACTTACGGGTTCTAACCAGTTTGTAGGTAACTGGCCGGGCGTTACTGTAGAAAAGAAGGAGGGTAAGCTTAAAAAGCATGATAATGTAACGATAACTGACCTTCCGGGTATTTATTCGCTTTCTCCTTATACAATGGAAGAAGTGGTAGCAAGAAATTATCTTATAAACGAACGTCCCGATGCAATACTTAACATCATTGACGGTACAAACCTTGAGCGTAACCTCTATCTTACAACACAGCTTACGGAACTTGGAATTCCGGTTGTTGTGGCTGTTAACATGATGGACGTTGTAGAGAAGAATGGCGACAAAATTGACATCAAGGAATTGTCAAGAAGTCTTGGATGTAAGGTTGTTACAATCTCTGCATTAAAGGGAACAGGTGTTATGGAAGCGGCTGAAGCAGCAATTGATGCGGCAATAAATACAAAGACAGTTCCGCTTCATACATTCTCAGGCCCTGTAGAGCACGCAATTGCACATATCGAGGAAGCAGTTGTTCATGATATGCCTGAAGAGCAGCAGCGTTGGTATGCAATTAAGATTTTTGAACGTGATGATAAGGTTTTAAACCAGCTTAAGATACAGGATGCCAAGATGACTCATATTGAAGAGGATATCAAGGCGGCCGAAAAGGAGCTTGATGACGATGCAGAAAGCATTATCACAAATGAGCGTTATATCTACATAGCAGAAGTTATAAAGTCTTGTTATGTTAAGAGAAACAAGGGAAGTCTTACAACATCAGACAAGATTGATAAGATAGTTACCAATAGATTCTTAGGACTTCCTATTTTCGCACTTATCATGTTCCTTGTATATTGGATCGCAATGGTAGGTGTCGGAGCTCCTGCAACAGATTTTACAAATGATAATATATTTGGTGATGGTTTCCATCTTTTCGGAATGGATGACGGATATGCAGAGATTCAGGAAGAAATCGATGGTGCAACAGCCATAATTGACGGTTACGATGTATATGTAGAAGAAAACGGAACAGCACCGACAGATGAATTTACATATACTGTAGAAGACGAAGAAACACTTGAAACTACGGAAGAAACTGCAACACTTGAAGATTACGAGGATGCGGTTAAGACTATTGATAAATACGGCGACGAGATTGATCCTGCAGAATACGGTGTATGGATACCGGGTATTCCGGCACTTGTAGAAAGCGGACTCGACGCTATTAATGCAGCAGACTGGCTTAAGGGTCTTATCCTTGATGGTATTGTTGCCGGTGTAGGTGCAGTACTTGGATTCGTACCTCAGATGCTTGTTCTTTTCCTTATGCTTGCCTTTTTGGAAGCCTGCGGATATATGGCCCGCATTGCCTTTGTCCTGGACCGTATATTCAGAAGGTTCGGACTTTCCGGAAAGTCATTTATCCCGATGCTTATCGGTGTAGGATGTGGCGTTCCGGGAGTCATGGCAAGCCGTACGATTGAAAATGAACGCGACAGAAGAATGACTATAATGACAACAACGTTTATCCCTTGCGGTGCTAAAGTTCCGTTTATCGGAATGATCGCCGGTGCGATATTCGGTGGAAGCCCTTGGGTTTCAACATCAGCCTACTTTATCGGTATGGCAGCAATTATCGTATCGGGAATCATACTTAAGAAGACAAAGATGTTTGCCGGAGAGCCTGCACCATTCGTTATGGAGCTTCCTGCATACCACATGCCGACACTCGGTAATGTTCTTCGTTCCATGTGGGAGCGCGGCTGGTCATTCATTAAGAAGGCCGGAACAATCATTCTTCTTTCAACAATATTTGTATGGTTCACAAGCTACTTTGGATTTGCGGAGGATGGATTCAGAATGCTTGCTGAGGACGAACTTGAATTTTCAATCCTTGCTAAGATCGGTAATGCGATTGCCTGGATCTTCATCCCGCTTGGATGGGGTAACTGGCAGGCAGCTGTTGCATCAATCACAGGACTTGTCGCTAAGGAGAATATAGTAGGCACTATGGGTATCCTTTACGGCGGCGGAGAACAGACTGCATGGCAGGCTTTGGCACAGGCGTTTAACGGAATTACAGGATATTCATTCCTTGTATTCAATCTCCTTTGTGCACCATGCTTCGCAGCTATCGGTGCTATTAAGAGAGAAATGAATAACCGCAAGTGGACATGGTTCGCAATTCTTTATCAGTGCGGTTTTGCCTATGCAATAGCATTTATGATCACACAGTTTGGTCAGATATTTACAAACAATGCAAATATTATCGGAATCATTTTTGCAGCAATAGTTTTAGCATTTATGATTTATATGTTATTATTTAAGAAGTATAAGGAAGCAGATAAGCTTACAAAGACAGTTTAGTTTTAATGAGGTAAAAGCAATGCTTGTATGGTTAATGAATAATATAGGGACAATAGTGACCTCCATCATACTCCTACTTATTGTGATATTTATAATTCGCAAACTTTATAAAGATAAAAAAGCCGGCAAGCATTCATGTGGTGGGAACTGTGCGCACTGCAACGCGTGCAGCTCCTGCTGCAAAAAATAAAGCTACAGTTGACTTAAGGATAAAGAACATGGAGTATGAATTAAGGATAAAGGCAGGTGCGTATTATGAGAGAAGATTTTCTTGTAATAAGAGATCTTAAGAAAAGCTTCGGAACGGGAGAAGCAAGACAGGAAGTTTTACGCGGCATGAATTTTTCCGTGAAGAAGGGTGAGTTTTGTGTACTTTTGGGACCGTCAGGTTCCGGTAAGTCAACGCTTCTTAATATCATAGGAGGCATTGATACACCTGACTCAGGCTTTGTCAGCATAAACGGCGACAAGCTCAAAGACATGGATGAAAAGCAGCTTACCATTTATAGAAGAAAGCATCTTGGATATGTATTCCAGATGTATAATCTTATTCCAAATCTTAATGTAAAAGAAAATATTGAGGTCGGAGCGTATCTTTCCGACAATCCGTTAAACGTTGAAGAAGTCCTTACAACACTCGGACTTCAGGAACATAAGTATAAATATCCGAATCAGTTATCGGGCGGACAGCAACAGCGAGTTTCAATCGGACGCGCGGTTGTTAAAAATCCTGATATTTTGATGTGTGATGAACCGACAGGTGCACTTGATTATAAGACTTCAAAGGAGATTTTAAGTCTTATAGAAGAGTGTAATAAAAAGTACGGCAATACTGTTATCATGGTAACCCATAATGAGGCGATAAAGAATATGTCAGATCATATTATTAAGCTTCGTGACGGTGTCGTACGTAAAGATGAGCTTAACGAAAACAAGATCACGGCAGCAGAGCTTGATTGGTAAGGAGGGATTATTATGAGAAACCCGCTTATCAAACGAATTCCTAAAGAATTAAAGTCAGATTGGCATAAATATATAGTTATCATAATCTTTATGGTTATGATGATAGGTGTTATATCCGGTATGTATGTCGGACATGACAGTATGCTCGATTCGATATATAAAGGCAGAGATGAACTTAATCTTGAAGACGGCTCATTTGAGGTGAAAAATAAGGCTACAGATGCTTTTATAACCGATATGAGTACAGGCAAGATGGCCGATGTCAGAGAATATTATATTCAAAAGGGCATAAATGAAGCCAAAGAGCAGGGAATAGACCTTCCGTACGATGTAGTTGCGGAACAGGTTGATAAAGAATGGAATAAAGTAGTAGAAAGATATGATTTAGATAATAAGGACTTTGCTCCGGCAGAAATTAAGATATATGAGAATTTCTATCATGACGAATCGGAGGATTTTGACAAAGACGGCATAGAAGATGCTACGGTCCGCGTTTTTTCCTCGGATTCAAAGATAGATATGGCATCATTTAATGAAGGTCGCGCACCGGAAAAAGAGGACGAAATCGCAATCGATAGAATGCACGCCGATAACGTTGGCGTAAAGGTCGGCGATACAATTAAAGTCGGCGGCGAGGAGTTTAAAGTAGTCGGACTTTTATCGTACGTAAATTACCTTACGCTTCATAAATCCAATACAGACCTTATGTTTGATGCATTCGGATTTGATGTTGCTATGGTAACACCGGAGGCTTTTGAAGGGCTTAAGACGAGAGTGCACTATAGTTACGCATATAAGTATGTGGATACGCCGGCAGATAAGGCAGAGAAGAAGACATATGCCGAGAATCTTTTAAAAGCACTTATTACACAGACACTTGTTTATGATAATGAGATTGACGACTATACGCCGGAGTACTTACGCCAGGGCAGTAACTTTGCACCATCGGATATCGAAAAGGATTCTGCAGGATCCGCAATTCTTTGCTATATCCTTATTGCGGTAATCGCATTTATATTTGCAATAACAATAAGTAACACGATTGACAAAGAAGCATCCGTTATCGGAACGCTTCGTGCTTCGGGTTACAGCAAGAAAGAACTTGTAGTGCATTATATGACGATGCCGGTAATAGTTACGATAATCGGCGCAATAATCGGCAATGCTCTTGGATATACCGTCTTTAAGGACATTGCGGTAGGACTTTATTACAACAGTTACAGCATGCCGAACTGCCGCGTGGTATTTAGCGAAGACGCTGTAGTTAAGACGACGGTAATACCGTTAATCCTTATGTTTGTAATAAACCTTATAGTCATAGTGAAGAAATTACAGTTAAGCCCGCTTAAGTTCCTGCGTCACGACCTTGCAAAGAAAAAGCACAGTAAAGCAAGAAGACTTCCGAATTGGTCATTTATAAGAAGATTTAGATTAAGAATCCTCTTCCAGAACATGCCAAACTATGTGGTGCTTGCATTCGGAGTTATCTTTATAGAACTCATGCTTTGCTTCGCGTTCGGACTTCCGGATTCGCTTTACCATTATGAGAAAAAAGCGCCTGACATGATGTTCTCGGATTATCAGTATGTTCTTATGAATACTAAGGATGATGAGGGAAAACTCATTAAAACAGCCGAGAAGACCGCGGAAAAGTTCAGCTCCAAAGAACTATTATATCCAAAGGAGAAAACGGAGTTATTTGCAGGAATGGGCTCAGGTGGCGATGAAGGTGTAACTGTATACGGAATAATACCGGATAGCCGCTATATAAGTTTTGATAAGAAATTAAACGAAGGTGAAGTGTATGTTTCAGTTTCGTTCAAAGCTAAATTTGGTTTAAAAGAAGGAGAAAAAATCACTTTACATGAAGAGTATGAAAATAAGTCTTATGAATTTACGATAGCAGGAACCATAGATTATGAAGGCGGCATTGCAGTTTTCATGAAAAATGAAGACTTCAATAAAATCTTCGATAAAAAGGAAGACGAATTTTCGGGATATTTCTCCGATAATGAGATTACGGATATAGAAGAAAAGTATATCGCGGCGATTATCACATCGGAAGAAGTAACAAAGGTAACAAACCAGCTCGAGCATTCGATGGGTGGCGCGATGAACGTATTTAAATACGCACTTATCGTAATGACGGCAGCACTTATATATCTTCTTGCGAAGATTATAATTGAGCGTAACGAGCAGGCAATTTCCATGGCAAAGATTCTGGGATTTAGAAACGGTGAGATAGGAGGACTTTATATCCTTCCTACTGCGATAGTGGTTGTTATCTGTTCACTCATCGGATTTGGCGTGGGCTATTACATCATGGTATGGATCTTTAAACTGTTTATGCTTAGTATGGACGGATATTTTGCCTTTTACATGAGCGTTCCGTCTATGGGATTATCAATCCTGTATCTTTTAATCGGATATGCATTTGTATCCGTTATAGATTTCATAAGGATTAAGCATATCCCGATGGATGTAGCATTAAAGAACGTAGACTAGAAGATTTATATAATTTAATGCCTCGGAGAACGAGGCATTAAAAATGGCAGGCGGTTAGCCAATGCTAACCCTAAAAACTAAGAAGGGAGGAAAAAGGTATGTCAGATGAACTTATTATAAGACATTGCGCACCTACTTTTGCGGGAATAAAAACTGCGAATATGTTTACCGTTGATTTAGAGAACGGAAAAACAGTAAACGATGAGGTACGGGCCCTTAACGTAATGTTAAGAGGAAAAGGTCTTCGAGTTATACCGCTTAAAGAAACGGATTCATATGCACTTATATATATTTACCGCCCGGATTATTTAAGGAAAGATTTAGAAGACCCCAAGGCCAAAGGAATCTTATGTGAAAAAGGGTATGACTGTATAAATCCCGAGTATTGCATAGCACAGCTTATAGAGCGACTTAAAAAGAACGATGGATTTCCGCACGAGGTTGGCTTATTCCTCGGATATCCGCCGGGTGATGTTGAAGGCTTTATAAAAGATCCGTCAAGCGGAGTAAAGTGTTGCGGATGCTGGAAAGTTTATTCAGATAAGGATGCGGCAATAAGGAAGTTTAAGCGCTTTGACAAGTGCACAAAGATTTATTGCGACATGAATAAGAAGGGCAAGACACTTTCACAGCTTGCAGTAAATAAATTAAAAAATGCAACTGCATAAAATGCAGAGCAGTATATAAAAAAGAAAATGGAGGAAAAGAACATGAAAGTAAAAGGATTAAAGGAAGTAGGATTATTTGCACTCGGAACACTTTTTGGATTGGAAGGAATTAAACTTCTTTCTTCGAAAGATGCAAAGAAGGTTTATTCAAAGTGCACGGCAGGTGTGCTTCGTGCAAAGGATTGTGTTATGGATCAGGTAACTACTTTACAGGAAAATTGTACAGACATCTATGAAGAAGCTAAGGCCATAAATGCAGAAAGAGCAAAGAAGGAAGAAGAGGCAGAAGTTAAGGTTGAAGATGAAGCATAAATAAAAATGCAGAAAGAAGATTGATCATGGATTTTATTATAAAACATGAAATAAAGAATCGTCTTAGGGTTCATCTTAAAAGGCCTCGCCTGACATTTAAAGAAGCAGATACACTTGAATATTACTTAAGAAATTTTAAGGACATAAAGGAAGTCAAGGTATATGAGAGAACTGCAGATGCCGTAATTAAGTATAACGGTGACAGGAATGACGTGATTGAGATATTAAAGGATTTTTCTTTTGATAAAGTCACACTTCCGGAGACCATTAATGAAACGTCGAGTCGTGAATTGGCGTCAATGTATTATGACAAGATAGTTAGCTCGGTGATACTTCATTACGGAAAGATGCTTATAATTCCGCTTCCGATCAGAAGGATTTTCACTCTGGTAAGAACAGTTAAGTATGTATGGCGCGGAGTGAAAACATTAAAGAATAAGCGCCTTCAGGTTGAACTTTTGGATGCAATCGCAATCGCGGCAGCAGTAAAGACCGGTGATTACAATACTGCATCAAATGTAATGTTCCTTTTGAAAATAGGTGATCTTCTTGAAGAGTGGACACATAAGCGTTCGGTAGATGATCTTGCCAGATGTATGTCTTTAAACATCGACAAAGTCTGGCTTGTTACGGATTCGGGAGAGATACTTACAGATTCGTCAAAGGTAGAATGCGGTGATAAAGTGGTTATCCGTATCGGTAATATGATTCCTTTTGACGGAGAAGTGGTTTTAGGAGAAGCTATGGTAAATCAGTCGTCAATGACAGGTGAATCCGTTGCGGTCCATAAAGGAATCGGAATGAGTGTTTTTGCCGGAACTGTTGTAGAAGAGGGAGAAATTACGGTTAAGGTTACTCAGACTGAAGGTTGCGGACGATTTGATAAGATTGTAAAGATGATAGAAGAGTCCGAAAAGCTCAAGTCTTCGCTGGAAAGTAAAGCTGAGCGTTTCGCCGATAAACTTGTGCCGTATACGCTTTTGGCATCGGGTCTGACGTGGTTTATAAGTCGTAATATAACCAAAGCGGTATCAGTCCTTATGGTTGATTATTCATGCGCATTAAAGATGGCTATGCCGATATCGGTATTATCAGCCATTAAAGAGGCTTCTGAATACGACATAACGGTTAAAGGCGGAAAGTATCTTGAAGCCGTTGCTGATGCGGATACCATAGTTTTGGATAAAACGGGAACACTTACAAAGGCAAAGCCTACGGTTGTAAGCGTGGTTTCATTTTGTGATGAGACGGAGGATGAACTTTTACGTCAGGCAGCTTGTCTTGAAGAACATTTTCCACACTCGGTTGCGAGAGCAGTTGTTGATGCTGCACTTTCAAAGGGCCTTTTACATGACGAATTACATACAACGGTCGAATATATAGTAGCGCATGGAATTGCGTCTGAAATTGAAGGTGAACGCGCAGTTATCGGAAGTTCTCATTTTGTATTTGAGGATGAAGGTATTGTAATACCGGAAGATAAAAAGCATCTTCTAGAACTCCTTCCGGACGAATATTCACATCTTTATTATGCGAAAAACGGTAAACTCTCGGCATGCATTCTTATAGAAGATCCTATGCGGGAAGAAGTATGTGCAATTGTAGAGAAACTTAAAAGAAGAGGCTTCAAGCACATAGTTATGATGACCGGCGATAGTGAGAAGACGGCCGCGAAAGTTGCATTAAAAGCAGGCATTACCGAATATTTTGCAGAGGTTTTACCTGAGGATAAAGCAAAATATATTGAACAAGCCAAGGCGGAAGGACGGCGCGTTATTATGGTCGGTGACGGTATAAACGACTCGCCGGCATTATCTGCAGCGGATGCGGGTATAGCAATAAGCGAAGGCGCCGAGATTGCGCGTCAGATAGCGGACATAACGATAAGCTCGTCAAATCTTGAAAGCATAGTGGTGTTAAGAGATTTAAGTACATTACTTATGAAGAGGATAAAGCATAATTACAGGTCGATAGTAGGCTTTAATACATCGCTTATAGTACTTGGTATTGCAGGCCTTTTGCCTCCTGCGACATCGGCTATGCTTCACAATACGTCGACTGTAGTACTCGGATTAAAGAGCATGACAGCGCTTTTACCTGAAGATAATGAAAGAAGAGGAGTATAGATATGGGTGATTTCGTTATTGGCGCAATACTGGTATTAATCGTTATGGGTGCGGTATACGGTACGGTTAGGCGTATTCGTTACGGTTCGTCATGCTGCGGCGAGCGTACACCTGCAGATAAAAAAGTAAAGGTACAAGATAAGGATAAAACGCATTATCCGTATACATATTCTTTAAATGTCGAAGGAATGATCTGCTCAAATTGTGCGCGCCATGTCGAAAATGCCTTCAATGTAAATGCCGGAATGTGGGCGAAGGTTAATCTTGAGAAAAAGGAAGTTTTGCTCCGGGTAAAAAGTGATATATCGGAGCGGGAACTTGCCGGAATAGTCGCATCTGCAGGCTATACGATGATAGGTGCAAGAAGAATATAATTCTTGAAATAAAACTAAATCGGAGGATGAGATGTGGGAGATACTGAATTAATTTTTGAAGAGGAGTTTGGTGTTATGAAAAAAAGAAGCCTAACATCATGGGTACTTGAATTTGCGGGGAGGAAAAAGCTCTACTACGCGGGAAGCGTAATTCTCGCGATACTTGGAGTTGCGGCATCATTTATACCGTACATAATTACCGCAGACATAGTTTCAAATCTTTTAAAAGGTAACAACGATGCGCAGTATTATTTGCTGCGGGTGGTTCTTATGGCGGTATTCTGGGTAATTAGAGTATTGTTTCATAATATATCAACTACGTTATCGCACGTTGCGACCTTCACCGTGCTCGGCGGAATCAGAAAGCAGTTATGCGATAAGTTATCAAGAATTCCGCTCGGATCGGTGCTCGATGATAACAGCGGAAGTTATAAGAACATAATAGTTGAGCGAGTAGATTCGATGGAAACTACACTTGCTCATATAATTCCGGAATTTACTGCGAACATATTACTTCCTTTAGTAATGTTCATATACATTCTCACGATTGACTGGCGGATGGGGTTGGCCAACCTCATCTCGGCCGTCATCGGCATCATCTGCGCCGCAGTCATGATGTATAAGAGTAAGGGATTATTCGATTACACGGTACAAAAGACAAAGTATTTAAACGATACCGCGGTTGAATACATTAACGGTATCGAAGTAATAAAGGCTTTCGGCAAGACCGGAAGTTCATATGAGAAGTTCGTAAATGCAGCCCATGAAGGTGCGGATTGCTTTATTAACTGGATGAGAAAATGCATCTGGTGGAATTCTTCTGCCATGTGTTTTACGCCGGCGACATTTCTTGGTGTCTTACCGATTGGATTGTTGCTTGTAAAAAATGGATCCTTAAGCACCGGGGACTTCATAACCTGTATTATTCTATCGGCGGGTTTGATAACACCTCTCGTTATAGCTTTTTCTTACTCGGACGATATTGCGAAGATGACAACTATCTTCGGAGAAGTTACTGAAATCCTTGAAAGAAAAGAAATGGAGCGTCCGGCAAAACTTGACCTTGAGCCTGTAGGATCTGACATCTGTCTTAAGGATGTGCACTTTACTTATAAAGAAAGCGAAGTTTTGCACGGCATCAATATGGAAATTAAGCAAGGCGAAGTTACGGCGATTGTCGGTCCTTCGGGCTCAGGTAAAAGCACAATCGCTCGTTTAATTGATTCCCTTTGGGATCCGGATTCGGGTGTTATTACCTATGGCGGCGTAGATATAAGAAAGTTCCCGCTTGAGTATTATATGGACAAAATCGCATATGTTGCTCAGGATAATTACCTTTTTGATATGTCTATAAAAGAGAATATAAGGCTTGGAAAGCCGTACGCTTCGGATGAAGAAGTTATAAATGCTGCTAAGGCGACGGGTTGCCATGAGTTTATACTGGGATTGGAAAACGGATATGACACCATGGTCGGCGGAGCCGGCGGACATTTATCGGGCGGCGAAAGACAGCGAATTTGTATAGCACGTGCAATGCTTAAAGATGCGCCGGTTATCATAATGGATGAAGCGACAGCGTATACAGATCCTGAAAATGAAGCATTGGTACAGGAAAGCGTTGCCAGGCTTATAAAGGGACGAACCTTGATAGTTATCGCGCATCGTCTTTCAACAATAAAGGATGCGGATAAGATTTTCGTTATAAAGGACGGTAACGTCGAAGCTTATGGTACTCATGAAGAGCTGCTTAATACGTGCACGCTTTATAAGAATATGTGGGAAGCACATAGCCTCTCTAAGGATGATGACAGTGAGACGGCAACGATAAATGCAAAGGAGGAGAACGCATATGCTTAGTATGTTAAAGAAGTTCTTTGACTTTTGCAATAAAAGGAACAGGGATAAGTTTTACGGTGCGGTAGCGCTTGGAGTTTTGGACGCACTTTTTGGTGCGATGAAGATACCGGCGGCGTTCTTTGCGATAACGGCCGTACTGAATAACGAGATTAATAAAGAGGCTTTTATTAAAGTTATAGGTTTTATGCTTATAAGTACGATAGGTAAGACCGTTGTTAACCGTTTTTCGCAGATGATGCAGACGGAAGGCGGATATGATACATGTGCATTAAAACGTATTGAAATAGGTGAACATTTAAGATATCTTCCGATGGGATATTTTAACGATACAAGCCTAGGTCATATAACATCTGTTACAACGAATACCTTAGAGCAGATGAGTGATATCGCAACGCGCGCGATAATGATGGTTCTCCAAGGTAGCATCACGACAGCAGTTATCGGTGTCGGAATGTTTATCTTTGACGTTCGTATCGGATTTATATCTGTTATATGTATTCTGATATTTATGCTTGTAAATACCGTAACCAATAAGAAAGTTGCGGCAGTTGCGGACGAGAAGATTGAAGCGGACCGCGAGATGGTAGGCGTTATCCTGGAGTACATTCAGGGTATAGCAGAGATAAGAAATTATAACATTTTCTCAAGAAACGCTTCCAAAGTAGGTAAAAGCGTTGAACGTAAGAAGAACGCAGATATTAAGGCAGAAACAACCGCAATCCCTGCAGTCGGTTTCCAGATGCTTTTATGTAAGTTGTTCGGAGTTTTGATTGCAGGAACGTCACTTTACTTTTACTTTGACGGAACGATGGAGCTTAATTATCTTATAACGATGCTTATGTGTTCATTTATGATATTCGAAGCGCTTGATTCTGCGGGAATCTATACGGCACTTTTAAAGATAATAGGCAAGGGCGTAGATCTTGCAAATGAAGTTTTAAGCATCGAGCAGATGGATATTAACGGCGAGAACATAACACCTGCAAATCATGATATACATTTGGAACACGTATCTTTTGCCTATGAGAACAGGAAGATTATTGATGACGTAACACTTGATATAAAAGAGAAAACTACGACTGCAATCGTTGGACCATCAGGTGGCGGAAAGACAACCATTACTTCGTTAATCGCAAGGTTCTGGGATGTAGACGAAGGCAGTGTAACTCTCGGCGGAAGAAACGTTAAGAATTATAGTTTCGATTCTCTTATGGAGAATTTTAGTTTTGTATTCCAGCGTGTATATCTTTTCGAGGATACGATTGCCAATAATATAAGATTCGGTCGCCCGGAGGCTTCAATGGATGAGGTTATTGCCGCTGCTAAGAAGGCAAGATGTCACGGATTTATTGAAGCGTTACCTAACGGCTATGAAACTGTAGTCGGTGAAGGCGGAGCCACACTTTCAGGTGGTGAGAAGCAGCGTATCGCGATAGCGCGTGCAATTATGAAGGATGCGCCTATAATAATCCTTGACGAAGCAACAGCTAACGTCGATCCTGAAAATGAAAAAGAACTTACTGAAGCGATTGAGAATCTTACAAAAGAAAAGACAATAATAATGATCGCACATAGACTTAAGACCGTAAGAAATGCAGATCAGATTATTGTTATCGATAAGGGTAAGATTGTACAAAAAGGTAAGCATGAAGAACTTATGGCGATGGATGGAATCTACAGGAATTTCGTGTCCGGAAGACGTAAGGCTGTAAGTTGGAAAATAGCATAATAACGAGTCAAAGCGCCTTGTGCTTGCACAAAAGGCGCCTTGATGAGAAATGTATCGAGACGATAGTCGAGATAGCATAATGACGAGGTTTAATTAAAATGAATTCAAAGAAATTAACAGCAAAGGATTTTATAACAATAGGTATTTTTACAGCGATATGGTTCGTAGTTGAGTTTGCATGCGGTATGCTTGGATATATTCATCCTTATATTGTTGCGGGATATGCAGTAATACTTCCGATAGTCGGTGCCGTTCCGATGATGCTTTTCTACACAAAGGTTGAAAAGTTCGGAATGATAAGTATTATGTCTGTTTTAATCGCTATTATTATGTTTGTTACCGGAATGGGATTTCTGGGTGCGCCAATAACGATTCTTTCGGGCATTATAGCAGATTTTATTGCGAAGTCCGGTGGATATAAGAGCTTTAAGAAGACAGTATTAAGCTACAGTGTTTTCTGTATCTGGGTTTGTGCTAACTTTTTCCCTGTTGTAGTAACAGCAGACTCTTACAGACAGGACTTAATTGATGCGGGATTCTCTGCGGAGTATAGCGAGAGTTTGTTTAGAGCTATAAATTATAAGACAATCGGTATTTTGGTAGTTTTATGCTTTATATTCGGTATAATTGGTGCTTATATCGGAAAGGCAGTTGTAAGAAAACATTTTGAGAAGGCCGGAATAGTGTAATGAAAGTAAAGTTGGATCCGAGAACGAAACTTTATATGATACTAATAGTTTCCGCTCTTATAATGCTAAGTGCGACAACACCGTTTTTATGGGCGATAAGGATTTTTATCACGTTTATACCGATAGCATTTCTTATTGTTGAAAAAAGATATACGAGCGCATTTGTATTTACGGGTGCTTATACATTGGCACTCATAATGACATTTGTATTGGTAACGGATGAATCATCAGGTTTTTTAAAATCTTTTCTTACAGGATACAGCGGGATCGTGGTGCAGTTTATGCCTGCACTTATTGTGGCCTGGTATGTGGTAAGAACGACTAAGATAGATGAATTCATGTCTGCTATGCAGAAAATGCATATTCCTGATGGAATAACGATTTCGCTTGCGGTTGTAATGAGATTTTTCCCTACCATAAAAGAGGAATATGGATCTATATGTGACGCCATGAAGATGAGGGGATTGTCGCTTGGCGGCGGGAACGTTGCAAAAATGGTGGAATACAGAATGATACCGTTATTATTCTCTTGCGTAAATATCGGAGATGAACTTTCTGCAGCAGCGATAACAAGGGGACTTGGCGGAACAGTTAAAAGAAGCAGTATAGAAAAATTAAGATTAACGGTTCATGACTGGATGCTTATAATGATGTTTAGTGCATTGACGATTTGTTTTGTCTATTCCAAATACTTTAAGGCTTGAGGTGTATTGTGGAAGAAAGCATAGTTAAAATAGAACATGTAAGTTTTAAGTATAAAGGTTCAAACAATCTCCTATTAAATAATATATGCCTTACAATAAATAAGGGCGAAACAGTTTTGCTTACCGGAGAGTCAGGCTCCGGTAAGACTACTGTTATAAGACTGATAAACGGACTTATTCCGCATTATTATCAAGGAGATTTAAGCGGAGATGTTACAGTTTCAGGATATGATATTAAGAATACGCAGTTATACGAGCTTGCGGGAACTGTAGGCACTGTTTTTCAAAATCCGAGAAGTCAGTTTTTCTCTGTTGATACGGATGGGGAAATAGTATTCGGACCTGAAAACATTGGACTTGATCCTGATGAAATTCTAGAACGAAAAGATATGGTCGTTTGCGACATGCATATAGAAAAGCTTTTGGGAAGAAGCTTGTTTGAGTTATCGGGCGGAGAAAAGCAGGCAATCGCCTGTGCTTCGGTTTCGGCGCTTTTACCTGATGTAATATTGCTTGATGAACCGTCCTCAAATCTTGATAGGGTTTCGATAGAGCGGCTTAGAGAAGAAATCGAGGTTTGGAAAAGCCAGGGCAAGACGATAATAATTTCAGAGCACCGCCTATGGTATTTAAATGGTCTTTTGGACAGAGTGATATTTATGCAAGACGGTAAAATGGCAAACGAATGGTCCGGAAATGAGTTTTTTTCCAAAACAGTCGAAGAAATAAGAGAATTAAAGCTCAGGCCATTATGTGTTAGAAATTATTTTACGGATGATTGCAAAAGGGAATGCGATGGAAAAACCGGGTGCAAAAATATTGTATCGGTGCCGGAGTCAAAAGATGGTGCGGTATTAAGAGATTTCTACTTTTCGTATCATAGAAAACCGTTTCTTTTCTTTAAGAGACGATTTACGGAAAATGACGAAGGGCTTGCTCTAAACACCAAAAGCTTGGTGTTGCCGAAGGGTGCGGTCATCGGCGTCATAGGAAAGAACGGAACCGGAAAGTCAACATTTTTAAGATGTATGTGTGGACTTGAAAATGATTGTAAAGGAATCATAGAGTCAGGAGGTAAAAGCTATAAAGGTAGAGAACGACTGAAACTAAGTTATATGGTTATGCAGGACGTCAATCATCAGCTTTTTACAGATAGTGTAAAGGCAGAAGTTTTACTTTCAATGGAAAAGGAAGATGAAAAGCATACAGACGATATTTTAAAAAGCCTTGGAATATATGAATATAAGGACAAGCACCCGATGGCATTATCAGGAGGGCAGAAGCAGAGAGTTGCCATAGCATCTGCGATTGCGGCAAATGCTAAGTTAATGCTTTTTGACGAACCGACGTCGGAACTTGATTATCTTCATATGGAAAAGGTTGGAGAACTCTTGAAAACCTTGGCTTCATCGGGTAAGATAGTTTTAGTGGCAACACATGATCCGGAACTTATAGATATGTGCTGTGATTATGTGCTTTGTATTGAGAACGGGCGACTCGGGTATATGAAGAGGGTGGAATAATGATAAGAACAGTTATTATGGGGCTTTTAATACCGTTTCTCGGAACGGCATTAGGCTCCTTTTGCGTATTTCTATTAAAAAACGAGATTAAGGAAGGAATTCAAAGGGCTTTAACGGGCTTTGCCGCGGGCGTTATGATTGCGGCATCTATTTGGAGTCTTATAGTGCCTGCAATAGACCAGTCTGCCGATATGGAGAGGTTTGCGTTTTTGCCTGCTTTTATAGGATTTTGGCTTGGAGTATTGTTCCTTCTTATATTGGATCATATAATACCGCATTTGCATTTTGTTGAGAATCAGACTGAAGGACCGAAAAGCAAATTTACAAGAACTGTGATGCTTGTACTTGCAGTTACACTTCATAATATCCCTGAGGGTATGGCGGTGGGCGTTGTATATGCGGGATTTATGAGCGGTTCTGCTAAGATTACCGCGGGTGCGGCACTTGCATTGGCTTTGGGAATTGCAATTCAGAACTTCCCGGAAGGTGCAATAATCTCCATGCCTTTATATGCAGAAGGTAAAAGCAAGGTTAAGTCCTTTTTCCTTGGAGTATTGTCGGGCGCGGTTGAGCCGGTGTTCGGAGCACTGACTGTAATACTTGCAAGTTTTGTTGTGCCGTTTATGCCGTATCTTTTGTCATTCGCGGCAGGTGCGATGCTTTATGTAGTTGTGGAAGAATTAATCCCTGAGATGTCTAAGGGAGAGCATTCACATGTCGGAGTTATATTCTTCGCAGTGGGATTTAGTCTTATGATGGCGCTTGATGTGGCGCTTGGATAGTTTTATTAAGGGGTAATAAATAATGGGTTATGATAAAGAGTGTGATATCTACGAGGCGGAAGATATCATTTTAAGAAAGGCAAAAGAGTCCGACCTTCAGGCAATCTGGAATAATGTCTGGAAGGATGAAGAGATTGCGAGGTTTATGCTTTGGGTTCCGACTAAGACGGAAGAAGAAGCGGTTATGCGCATGAAGCGTACGATAAATTATCAAAGCAAGATTCCGGCATATTTCGTGTGCTTAAAAGAAACGGACGAAGCGATAGGATTCGCGGGAATTAAGGAAGAAATGCCGGGAGTATACGAAGACTGTGGAATCTGCGTTGCAAGTAAGTATCAGCGCCGGGGTTTCGGTAAGCAGGTTGTAAATGCGCTAACGGATATGGCGTTTAACTTTTTTAACGCGAATGAATTTATATATGGATGCTTTACGGAGAATAAGCCGTCAGCAGCACTTGCTAAGTCGCTTGGTTTTACCTATAAGGAAAGTAAAGACGAAGTAAGGGAGCATGACGGATATAAGTACGTGGCGGATTATTATCATAAACTTAGAGTATAGTTATATATAGAATTAGGCAATTCGAGCTTTTGCCTAATGAATTATTTATAGGAGCAGGCAGTTTATGTACAGGATAACGGAGAGCCAGGCGCTTGAAATCTTGGGATTAAAGGCAGGCAGCGATAAGGCACAGATAAAGCGCGCATATCATATATTGGCTAAAAAATACCATCCGGATAATGAGCTTACGGGCAAAAAGGAAGCCTATGAGCTTATTCGTTCTGCGTATGAATTGCTCCTTAATAAAGAAGAGGCGCCTGTTATTCCACGCCGTATAATCGGTAAGCCCGAAAGTTTCTCAGTGATTAAGGCGAAGAAACAAGAATACGCAAGATTTCAGAAAAACTACGAGGAGCAGTTGAAGGAAGAATCCGAAGAAATGAAACGCCGCTCAAAAGAAGCGCGTCGCATAAAGGAAGAAAAGCAAAAGGAAGCCGAGTACGCTAAGCGTGCCGCAGAGATTCTAAGACGGTTGATATTGACTAGTGATAAGTAAGAAAGGGAAAAGATGAGTAAGGATATTACGGTTAAGTGCAATGACGGAATTGTTAATATTCGCGTCGGAGCAATAATCATAAAAGATAATAAGGTATTAATGGCGAAAAACGACAGAGATCCGTATTATTATTCTGTCGGAGGAAGAATACAGTTTGGAGAAAGTTCTGAGCAGGCAATTAAAAGAGAAGTCAAAGAAGAACTTGGCCTTGATTTGGAAATCGATAGACTTGGATTCGTTCATGAGAACTTCTTTATGGGAGATTTCGGTGAATACGATGGCAAGCTTTTCTATGAAATATGCTTTTATTATTACATGAAGGTGCCGGAGGAATTTAACTTTGTATGCGAATCCGTAACAGAAAGTGGTTTAAACGAGCGAATGGAATGGGTTCCGTTTGATACGAAGGAAGATATTTATCCATCATTCTTCCGTACAGAATTAAAGAATCCTGAAAAAGACGTAAGGCATATCATAGTGGATGAAAGGGTGTAGTGTTGAATATGTTTAATACCAGAGAAAAGGTTTTAGAATATGGGTTATCATTTCCGGATACGTACCGGGATGCGCCTTTCCATGACGACAATTGGCAACTTGTAAGGTATAAGGGCAATAAGAAGGCATTTCTTTGGACTTATGAGAAGGATGGATATTTAAATCTTAACCTTAAAGTGGATCCAATAAAGGCACATTTTTGGAGAGACGTTTATAAGTCGGTAATTCCGGGATATCATCAGAATAAAGAGCATTGGAATACCGTTATCTTAGACGGTAGCATCCCTGATAAGGATATTAAACTCATGATTGCAGAGAGCTTTGACCTGGTTTCTGATAGCACGTCAAAGCGCATATACGAGGCGGTTAAGCGGATACCTTATGGAAAGGTTGCTACATATTCGCAAGTGGCGGAGGCGGTAGGCAATAGGAAGATGTCACGCGCAGTCGGGAATGCGCTTCATAAGAATCCGGATCCGTCATCGATACCGTGCTTTAGAGTTGTAAATGCTAAGGGTGAGCTTTCCGGCGAATTCGCTTTTGGTGGTAAAGATAGACAAAAACAATTACTCGAGGCCGAAGGCATTGAAGTAATAAACGGCAGAGTAGACTTATCGAAGTACCAATGCGATTTAAGACCATAATCGCGTTTGACAAAACTGTGGGGACGTACTATAATTTGCTTAAATAAAGGTGTTACCGATAGACGGTTGCCCTTAGCGACTCAAAATGACCGCATTATGGCTAGGAGCGGTCATTTTGCTTTTTATTGGAATTGGTTCCAATAGAGTAGCCGAGGCTAAAACAAGTTATGCATAATGCAAGGACTGTGATAAGACTTTCGACTGTCAGCATAAATATCACCCTCCTTTCTTCTTGTTAATACAAGCAAGAATGTCAGAGGGCTTAGCCCTCCGATTAAGAAGGGCAACCGTCCACCGTGTATGGTAACACCTTAAATATATTATAACACGAACAAACATTCGAAACAAATAAAATTTTTATAAACTTTGGAAAAAATAAAGAGTTCAGGATATTCGGCATATCTTGAACTCTTATTTGATTTGGTGTATTTACTTGCAAGAAACCTTGTGATACAATTTAAATTGCTTGGACAAAATACGTCTAAGATGCGGAAAGCACTGAGTTTACGGGCACTGTCTTAGACGGATATATAATTTATTGGGATAAATAAGAAAGGAACGGTTTACTCATGAACAACATTTTTAAACCAGCTAACATTATGCTTCCAAAGGATGCCCCAATGGAGAAATGGGCAGTTATCGCATGCGATCAGTTCACATCCGATAATGAATACTGGAAGAGAGTAAGAAAGAACGCAGAAGGTTCACCTTCAACAATCAACCTTGTACTTCCTGAAGCACTTCTTGGAACACCTGAAGAAGAAGCTCAGACAGCATTAATCAATAAGACAATGGCTGACTACATGGAGAAGGGTGTATTCACAACATATGAGAATTCATACATCTATGTTGAAAGAACAATGGAGAACGGTACAATCCGTAAAGGTCTCGTTGGTATGGTAGACCTTGAAGCATATGATTTCAATGTAGGTTCTACAGCAGATATAAGAGCAACAGAGAAGACAGTATTGGAGAGAATTCCACCGAGAGTTAAGGTTCGTAAGGATGCTCCTATCGAATTACCGCACATCATCATGCTTTGCGATGACCATGATAAGTGCTTAATCGAGCCAATCACAGCTAAGAAGAATTCATTAAAGAAAGTATATGATTGCGACCTTATGGAAGGCGGCAACCATATCACAGGATACCTTGTAGACGGCGCTGACGCAGCTGAATTCGATAAGGTATTTGAAACATATTCAGCTAACGTAGGCAAGAAGTATGAAGGATTAAAGGGAACTCCAATGATCCTTGCTACAGGTGACGGAAACCACTCACTTGCTACAGCTAAGACATGCTATGAAGAATTAAAGAAAGCAAATCCTGGCAAGGACCTTTCAAATCATCCTGCACGTTACGCACTTGTAGAACTCGAGAACATCCATGATGAGGCTCAGGTATTTGAGCCAATCCATAGAGTTATCTTCGGTGTTGACGGACATAAGGTACTTGATGACTGTAAGAAGGCAATCTGCGTAGGTAATGCAAATGACGGTTTTGCAGTTAAGGTATACATCGGCAACGAATGCACAGAGATCTACCTTGATAAGAAGAAAGGTGAGCTTGCAGTAGGCGTTCTTCAGGTATGGTTAGATGATTACTTAAAGAAGAACGGCGGCGAGATCGATTACATCCATGATGATGACGCATTAATCGAGCTTGCTTCAAAGCCTGACTCAATCGGATTCTTACTTCCTGCAATGGAAAAGAGCCAGCTCTTTAGAGGCGTTATCGCTGATGGAGCACTTCCTAGAAAGACATTCTCAATGGGTCACTCCCGTGAGAAGCGCTACTATGTAGAGGCTAGAAAGATTAAATAGGTAAAAGCTTTAAGCATTTTGCCAAACTTAAAAATTTATAGTATACTTATTTGGCGGTCATTTATTGACCGCCAAATTTTCGGATTAAAGTATTCTAAGAACGGAGTATCATATGAAGTATTTAACACCAAAGCTTTTTGAATGTCTTAAAGATTACAAGAAAGAGCAGTTAATTAAAGATATCATTTCCGGTATCATAGTCGCAATTATAGCACTCCCGCTTTCCATAGCACTTGCGATTGCATCGGGTGTAGGTCCTGAGCAGGGCTTATACACAGCAATAATCGCAGGCTTTTTCATTGCATTTTTCGGTGGAAGTAGAGTACAGATCGGTGGTCCGACCGCGGCATTCGTAGTTATAATCTACGGAATTGTTACAAAGAACGGCGTCGACGGACTTATAGTTGCAACAATCATGGCCGGTATATTCTTAATCCTTATGGGAATCTTTAAATTTGGTTCTTTAATTAAGTATATTCCGTATACGATAACAACAGGTTTTACCTGCGGTATCGCGGTAACACTTTTTGTAGGTCAGCTTAAAGACTTCTTTGGGTTAAAGATGGAAAGTGTTCCGGCAGAGTTTTTAAATAAAGTAATAGCATATGGCAAGGCAGCAGGTACAATTAATATAACCGCAACGATAATAGGTCTTCTTGCAGTAGCCATAATGCTTATCTGGCCTAAGGTTACGGATAAGATTCCGGGATCTTTAATTGCCATTATCGTTACAACACTTATAGTTTACTTTGCTAAATTAGACGTAAATACAATAGGTTCCGTATTCGGTAAATTAAATAGTTCATTCCCAAGTTTCCACATTCCGAATGTATCATTTGACATGATAAAGGAACTCATCTCACCAGCACTTACAATCGCAATTCTTGCAGGTATTGAGTCACTTTTATCAGCAGTAGTATCAGATGGTATGATCGGTGATACACATAAGTCAAATGCAGAACTTGTAGGACAGGGACTTGGTAATATCTTTTCCGGACTTTTCGGAGGAATCCCTGCAACAGGTGCTATAGCACGTACTGCAGCTAACGTAAGAAACGGTGGTAGAACACCGATTGCGGGAATAGTTCATTCCATAACACTTACACTTATTTTAATCTTACTTATGCCGCTTGCATCACTTATTCCTATGACAACACTTGCGGCAGTGCTTCTTGTAGTTGCTGCTAACATGGCTGACTGGAAGGGATTTGCAAGACTTTGTAAGACAGCTCCAAAGAGCGATATATTGGTGCTTGTAGTGACATTTATCTTAACAGTATTCTTCGACCTTGTTGTAGCTATCGAGGTAGGTGTTGTAATGGCAGCACTTCTTTTCATGAAGCGCATGAGCGAGACTGCTACTGTTACAGGCTGGAGATATTTGGAAGAAGATGCGATAGAAGATGCAGGAACAGAAAACCTTATGGAATTAAACAAGGCCATAAGAGTATTCGAGATTAACGGACCTCTATTCTTTGCGGCAGCAGATAAACTTATGGATATCGATGCAAAGCATTTTACTAAGGTTATAATAATAAGAATGCGTGCGGTACCTGCAATTGATGCATCTGCAATGAAGTATTTCCATGATCTTTATGATAAGGCGGTTAAGCGTGATATACGTCTTGTGTTCTCGCATGTAAATGCACAGCCGATGAAAGTTATGCAGAAGGACGGTTTTATCGACCTTGTCGGCAAGGAATACTTTAAGGCTAATATTAACGAAGCAATAGAGTGTGCCGAGAGCATAATCAAATAGGCAACAGACGATAAAATTACGATAAATAATAAGATGAGCAATGTGAGCGCAAATACTCGCATTGCTCTTTCTTTTGTGCTATAATCAAGAAAGGTATGCCAATAAAGGGGGCAGCGAGTTGAAACTGAAGATTGCGAGTGCAATTTTAAGCATTTTATCGATTATAATAATTAGTTTATTTGCAATAGAATCTCATGAGAAAGACCCTGATACTTTGACTTTAAAGTCTTATCATGAAGAGATAGAAAAGGCGCGTTTCATTGCCTTTAAGCAAAACAAGATAAGCATTCCGCCTACACCAGACGATGATGACGATGAAGATTTAAGCGGATATAGCCATGAAGCTTATGGCTGGTCATTTAAGAGAATGAATGACCATAAGCCGTCCGGGAGTTATGCGGCTTTTGATATATCGCCGTTTGATGCATATTATAGAAATGAGCATGTAAAGCCCGGTGACAAGGTTATATATCTTACTTTTGACTGCGGATATGAATACAAGCATTTAACCAAGACAATACTTGATATTTTAAAGGATAAATGTGTTAACGCAACTTTCTTTGTTACAAAGCAGTTCATTAAGACCGATTATGAGCTTTGCATCAGAATGAAAGATGAGGGACACATAATCGGTAATCATACAATGAATCATCCTAATCTTGCAAAAGTGGATGATGAGCGCTTTATACAGGAAGTACAGGGTCTTGATGATTACCTTTATGAAAGAACGACGTATCATATCGATTCGTTCTTAAGACCGCCAGAGGGTGGATACAGTGAGTATTCACTTGCAAAGACCAAAGAGCTTGGTTATACGACAATCTTTTGGAGTATAGCTTATCTTGATTATGATACGGAGAATCAGCCGGGTGCCGATTACGTATTGGAGCATATTAAGAAGTACCATCATAACGGTGCGATAATCTTAATGCATGCAATTTCCGAATCGAATGTCGAGGCATTGCCTGATGTAATAGATTACTTATTAAGCGAAGGCTACAGATTCGGAACATTAACAGAGTTTAAATAACGGAGTAATAATATGTTTAAAGCGATCAAGTATGTAATATCGGAGAATGTCGGTAATCTTTACAGAATATTTACGATATCAAAATATACGATAACTGCGGATATACATGATTCAAAGCTTGGACTTTTTTGGAATTTCGCAAATCCTTTAATCCAGGTTATGACGTACTGGTTCTTATTCGGAATCGTATTTCAAAGAAAAGCGGTCGGAGATATACCGTATCTTCCGTGGATGCTTACCGGTATGGCTGTGTGGTTTTTCCTAAGTCCATGTATCACAAACGGATGTAATGCGATATTCCAAAAGGCGGGAGTCATCTCCAAGATGAAATTCCCGGTGTCGATATTGCCTGCGACGGTCATATTCGTGGAATTTTTCAACCACATATGTTTTATGATAATAACGATAATCGGCCTTTTACTTTTTGGCTTTTATCCGAGCATTTACTGGTTGGAACTTATCTATTACATGGCGGCGGCAATACTTTTTGCGATATCGCTTGCGCTTGTGATGTCGGTATTAAATATGATTGCGAGAGACGTAAGAAAGTTCGTTCTCGCGATAATGAGGCTTTTACTTTATCTGACTCCGATTTTATGGGATATCAAAACACTTCCGAAAAACTTACAGTTTATCATGAAGTGCAACCCGATATTCTATATCGTAACGGGTTACAGGGATTGCTTCTTCTATCACAGAGGAATACTTTTCTATCACAAGCAGATGGCGTTATTCTTTGCAATAACCTTAACGCTTTTTGCGATAGGAAGTACGCTTATGTATAGATTTAAGACGCGTTTCATAGATCTTTTGTAATACCAGGCAAAAGCACATAACCTTTAAACATAGGAGAATTTAAGTGTTAGAAGATATACTTTACGACAATAACGAATATGCGGTAATATTCGACAACGTATCAAAGATATATAGACTTAACGATAAAGGTCATAAGACACCAAGGGATTTCTATGCCCTTAGAGATGTGTCGTTTAAGATTAAGAAGGGTGAGGTTTGTGGACTTTTAGGAATTAACGGTTCGGGAAAGTCGACGCTTTCGATGATTCTAGCCGGTATTCAGTCACCATCTAAAGGTACAGTTACAATTAACGGTCATCAAGAGATGGTAGCAATACAGGCAGGTTTAAACGGACAGCTTACGGGATATGAGAATATCGATTATAAGGGTGCGCTTTTAGGCCTTTCAAAGAATAAGATTAAAGAGATAAAGGATGTTGTGTGCGAGTTTTCCGAAATCGGAGAATTCTTAGACCAGCCGGTTAAAAAGTATTCGTCCGGTATGAAGAGCCGTCTCGGATTTTCAATATCGCTCGCGCTTGATCCTGATATTTACATAATTGATGAGGCACTATCTGTAGGTGATAAAGCATTTGCGGACAAGTGTCTTGATAAGATGAATGAGCTTAAGAATAACAGCAAGAAGACGATAATCTTTATTTCTCATTCATTGCAGCAGTCAAGATCATTTTGCGATACAGCTATTTGGCTTGACGGCGGTAAGGTTCGAAGAATGGGACCTATGGATATAATATGCCATAATTATTCGTATTATATACATTATTATCAGGACCTTAGTCCGGAGGGTAAGAAAAAAGAGAATCAGTCACGATTCGATGCAAGAGTGGAAGAAGTTAAAAGAAAGGGTTTACATAGTATTTTCAGGGGGTAGTGGTTGTGAAGAAGGTAATTACTTATGGAACGTTTGATCTTTTCCATATAGGACATTTAAATCTCCTTCGTCGTGCGAAGGAACTTGGTGATTACTTAATAGTTGCGGTATCGACAGACAGATTTAATCTTGAGGAAAAAGGTAAAGTCTGTGCGATTACGGATAAAGACCGTATGGAAATTGTTCGTGCAATCCGTTACGTTGATGAAGTAATCCCGGAAGATTCTTGGGATCAGAAGGTTAAAGACTGCAAGAAGTATGATATCGACGTATTTGTAATGGGCGATGATTGGAAAGGAAAGTTTGACTTCCTTAAAGACGAAGGTGTGGAAGTTGTATATCTTCCTCGTACCGAAGGAATATCATCGACAAAGATTAAGAAGGATTTAAAGGAACCTAAGGCATAGAATATGAAAGTCGGAGTAGTAACATTTCACAGTGCGTTAAATTATGGTGCCTGTCTTCAGACAATGGCATTACAAAAAGCTTTATTAAATATGGGCGTGGAGCCTTATGTCATTAATTATCATTCGCCTGTGATAGACAGACTCTACGATCCGATCAGGAAAAAGAACCCGGTTTTACATGCACTAAAGACGGTAAAGGTGGGCTTTACAAAGCCGTATCATTTAAGAAGAATCAAGAAGTATAAGTCTTTTTTCAGAGAGTATTATAATCTTTACGGTGATTACAAATCTGTAAATCAAATGACGGATATTGATTTGGATGCCTTTATTACAGGTTCCGATCAGGTATTTAATGTAGAGCATACAGACGGTATAGATCCTGCCTTTTTCCTCGATTTTGTGCATGACAAAAGAACGAAACTTTCATATGCGGCATCACTTGGAGGCGACAGCTTCCGTGATGAAGATAAGGAAGTAATAAAGAAATACTTAAGTGATTTTGATGCTATCTCTGTAAGAGAAGAAGGAGCGTCGTCTGCGGTACAGGAACTTACGGATAAAAAAGTCGAAGTAGTTCCCGACCCAACATTTCTTTTAGAAAAAAACGATTACGCAGGTTTGAAGAAACCGTGCAGACTTAAGGGTACCAATGACGGACGATATATTCTGGTTTACATGATGGAGAAAAATGAAGAGCTTATAGCTCTTGCAAATAAGATTTCAAAAGAAACAGGGCTTCCTATCGCACAGCGTTCATATGAAAAGATATTTGATAATGAGACAGAGCTTTTATACGAGCATGATCCAGCAGAGTTTTTGTCTGTTATAGAAAATGCAGAGTTTGTGCTTACAAATTCGTTCCACGGAACCGCACTTTCCGCAATCTTCGAGAAGCCGTTCCTTTCAATGCTTCATTCGACGACGGGGCTTAGAGTTACGGATCTTTTGAAGAAATTAGGTCTTGAAGATCATATTTTATATAACGCGAACGAATTTAAAGGACTTGAATCGTTTAATATAAGGGACGTCAATAGTTTAAGACAAAAAAAAGAAGAGCTTAAAGAAAAAGGACTTAAGTTTTTGAAAGAGTCTTTAAACGTGGGGATTTAAAAGTGAAGATACTTAGAATTCTTAAAAAAATAGCAGAAGTCATAATTACGGTATTATACAGAGTATTGGCATTTATCTTACCGGTAAAGTCTAATAGAATACTGTTTGTGGCTTTCCACGGTCGCGGAGTTCTTGATAATCCGAAGGCTATATATGAGTACATGAAAGAGCGCCCGGAATATGAGGGCTATGAGCTTATTTTTGTATTAAATAAGCCTGTTAATGGTGTTAGGTCGGTAAAGTATTTATCACTTCCGTTTTTTGTAAAGGCTGCGACATCAAAGTATTGGTTTTTTAACTGCAAAATGCCGGCATTTCTTTATAAGAAGAAAAATCAGGTTTATCTTCAGACATGGCACGGAACACCGCTTAAACGACTTGGTCACGATATAGTTGTAGATAACGGACAGCTCATATCACGTAGCGGTTTAACTGCAGATAAAAGAAATAAAGCATACGACGATGATGTTAAAAAGTATGATTATATGATTTCGCCGAATGAGTTTAGTACGAATTGTTTTCAGTCTGCATTTGGTGTTAGTCGTGAAAAACTTATAGAGACGGGCTATCCTAGAAATGATATTCTTTCAAATGCAACGAAAGAATACGTTGATGCAATAAAGAAGCGCCTTAATATAGCGCCGAATAAAAAGATAATCTTTTACGCACCGACTTTCCGCGATAATGCATTTAATGTAAGCGGATATACTTTTAAGCTTGAAGTTGATTTCGAAAAATGGAAAAAGCTTCTTGGCGACGATTATGTGGTGCTTTTTAAGCCACACTATTTAATAGTTACAGACTTTAAAGAAACTCTTGAGACCAAGGATTTCGTTAAGTTTATCGACCCGACAGAGGACATAAATGATTTGTATCTGGTTGCGGATATGCTTGTAACCGATTATTCATCCGTATTCTTTGATTATGCGATTCTGAATCGTCCGATTTATTTTTACATGTATGATATTAAAGAGTACGAGAATGTCTTACGGGGATTCTATCTCGATATTAATAAAGACCTTCCGGGTAAGATTTACGTGGATGAAAACTCGCTTATTGATGCGATTAGGCGTAACGAGTTTGATAAAGAGAAAATGGATGAATTCAGAAAGCGTTTTGTTTATCTTGAAGACGGAAATGCAACAAAGCGCGTGCTTGATATAGTGCTTGAAAAGTAATCCGGAATAATAGAACGATAAAGAATAAAACTACAGGGAATTACGTATGAAGGGTAAAATACTGATCTTAAATATAATACTTGGTATTTTAAGGCCTTTTGCCTATATGCAAAGGGTAAAGTCTAACCGTATACTCTTTATATCCCTGGAAAGCGATAAGCTTGAAGGTAACTTCAAACTTATAGCGGACAGCCTCAATAGAAATAAATACGACGTAAGATTCAACCTTGTAAAATTTAATAAGAACATCGCAGGGTATGCGAAGTACTTCTTTAATTGCATAAAGCAGTTATTTCTTGTTAACAGCTCAGCGCTTATCATGATTGATTTTAATAATTATATCTGTGCAAACTATAAGCGCCCTGAGGTCAAAGTTTTCGAACTCTGGCACGCAAGTGGATGTATTAAGAAGTTCGGTAATGAGACGGACAGAGATTACAAAGTTAAAAACTATGATTATGTTTTATCTGCCGCAGATGCATTTAAGCCTTTTTTCGCAAAGGCATTTAACGTAAAAGAAGATGATGTAATGTCGCTTGGTATTCCGATAACGGATGAGTTCTTTGATGAGAATAGAAAGAATAATGCGATAAACCGTCTTAATATGACATATCCTATTAAAGGTAAAAAGGTTATCCTTTATGCACCGACATTCCGTGGACGCTTAATGAAAGGCTTTAAGGGAGAGTATTTGGATGTGGATTCGGTAAGTACTGCACTTGGAGATGATTATGTAATTCTTTACAAAATGCATCCTTTGATGAAAGATTACGTGCTTTTGGATAAGAATAACAAGAATGTGGTAAATGTAAGTCACGAAGACTTAACGGACCTTTTCTTTGTAACGGATATTTTGATTTCCGATTATTCTGCGCTTATATTTGATTTCTCGGTATTTGATAAGCCGATAGTGCTTTTTGCGCCGGATATTGAAGAATACAGAAGTGATACCGGACTTTTCCTTGATTACGAAAACGAGATGCCGGGTCCTATAGTAAAGACGAAAGATGAGCTTATATCTGTATTAAAAGGATATGAGTTTGATGAAATAAAAAGACAAAAGATAAGAGATTTTAAAGAAAAGTATGCTGCGAAAACAGACGGCAATTCTTTAAAACGTGTAGTAACCTTTATTGATAGTATCATGAAAGGATAAATGTATGAAATTATCGGTTATTGTCCCTGCATATAATATTGAAAATTATATCGGAAGATGTCTTATTTCGCTTATCAATCAGACGGAAAAAGACATCGAGATTATAGTTGTTGATGACGGCAGTACGGACAGAACTGCGGAAATAATCGATGAAATAGACGATTTTTATCCGGGGCATTTAAAGATAGTACATAAGGAAAACGGCGGCGCGGCAAACGCGAGAAACGTGGCGCTTACAATGGCGCACGGCGATTACATCGGCTTTGTTGACGGTGACGATTATCTTGACCTTACTATGTATGAGCGTATGCTTAAAAAGGCCAAGGAAGATAATGCCGACATTGTAACTTGCGGTTATTACAGAATACGTGACGGACATTTTTATGCAAAGCAGACGGAAGCGAAGGATTGCTTCCCATCCAAGGCATTGCAGGATTCATCACTTTTCTTAAATAATGTTCCTTTTCTTTGGAACAAGATATTTAAACGTGAGCTCATAGACCGTGCAGGTGCGTATTTTTATGACGACCTTCGCATCTATGAAGATCTCGTTTTTACCTATACGATGATTCTTCATGCAAGATGCGTGTCACAGGTCCCTGAACCTTTCTATAATTATGTAAATCGTGGTGGAAGCCTTACCGATAAATTTACGGAGAAGCGCTTTGACCTCTTTAAGGCGTTTGACCATTTAATTGGTGAATTCAGAAAAGCAGACTCTTTCTATCATTTTGAAAAAGAACTCCAGTACATTTACGAAGAGCATATGTATGTGGTCTTTAAGCAGGGTATAAAAGCGGGAAATCTTCATTTGAAGCATAAATTTATAAATGATGCATTTAAGTACGGTGTAGACAATTTCTCCGAGTTTTTGGATAACGATATTTACTTTAAGACAAAAGGCAAAAACATGGACCTCTACCGTAATAAAGAGTATTGGTATGCGAGAACTTTCTTACCGGATGTGGTAAAGCGCGGTCTTGTAGAAGGTAGACAATTTGTAAGGGAAAAGCACTTTACTTTCTCGGGACAGTATTTCTATGATTTTTATTATAGATTTGATGTCAACAAGAAGAGGATATTTATGGTATCGCAGCAGGGCCAGAATCCTTGCGGCAATATTTTCTATATATTGAAGGCGTTATGCAACGATCACGATTTTGATGATTACGAGATAGTTATCGGTGTTGCAAAGAATAAAGAATTATCTTTGCGAGAGTTCTTTGGACACTACGGATTAAACTCAAGAATACGTATTGCCGTTCTTTATACAAATGATCATGCGATGATGATGGCGACTTCAAAGTATCTTATTACGGATACGAGCTTTTCGAACTGGTATGTCAAGAAGAAAGAGCAGGTAGTTATAAATACATGGCACGGAACACCGCTTAAAACATTGGGACGGGCAACGACGCATGATTACTATGATATAGCGAATGTACAGCGTAATTTCCTGTTCTCGGACTATCTTTTATATCCGAACGAATTCATGAAAGAGCAGATGCTGCGTGATTATATGCTTGACGGTATATATGAGGGAACAGTGGTTGAGTACGGATATCCGAGAAATGAGATATTCTTTGAAAGAGATAATATCGAGAGGGTACGCCGCGAGTACAAGTTTGACAATAAGAAGGCATATGCGTATATGCCGACATACAGAGGCAATGTGCGTTCCGTTAATAAGTCACAGGAAGAGGAAATATCCGAGTACCTTTCGAGAATGGATGCGATGCTTTCGGATGATGAGGTTATGTTTGTAAACCTTCATCCGTATCTTGAAAACAAGATTGATTATTCGAAGTATTCATATATTAAGCCATTCCCGAAAAGAATCGAAACATATGAGTTTTTGAATGCGTGTGATGCGCTTATTACGGATTATTCATCTGTGTTCTTTGATTATGCATGCACACGTAAGCCGATATATTTATTTACATATGACGAAAAGGAATATTTTGCAGAGCGCGGAGTTTATATAGAACTTGACGAGCTCCCGTTTGTGCGCCTTGGAACGCCGGAGGAGCTTATAACGGCAATACACGAAGAAAAGGGAAGAATGAGCGTCGGATATAATGCATTCGTGGAAAAGTTCTGCCCGCACGACTGTGCTAAAGCCGCAGATAAGTTGATGCGACATATTATACTTGGTGAGGAGAATTCCGATATACTCGAGGAAAAAGCGATTAAAAAGGACTATCTTGAAAACCGTGCGGTACTCGTGTTCTCGGAAAACTTCGATTCGCTTCTTGATAATAAAGAGTTATTTAAAATCGAAGATATAAGAGATGCGGTACATGAGCCTGATGCCATATTGTACCTGTTTTATGAAACAAGTGAGCTTCATTCGAATAAATCTTATATAAAGAAGATGCCTAAGGAACTTAGATTTTTTGGTTCGAGAGGCGGATATTCGTTTGCGCCGTTTATAACAGAAGTTAAACTTCATAGCTGGAAGAAACGATATAAATATACGGTTGCCGATGTCGAAAATATTTTTAAAGCGAATGAGCAGGCGCTTATGTTTGAGGCAAGAAGGACGTTTGGCGGATTTACATTTGATCGTGTCGCAAAGATAGGACGAGTGTCGCTCTATGATGAGTTGCGTATTAAGGCTTTAAGAAAGTTGCATAAGATGAATAACTAACATAAATTCCGCAAGTGTTTACTTTGTGATGTATATAATGTATAATACTAAATGTAGTATTATGTGTGAAAATCTGTCCAAGTATTTGGGTGAGAGATATAAAGGGTATTAGTAAAAAGGAGTAGTAGTTGTGTTAAAGGTATTTAAGAAAATAGGTAAGAAACTTTTGCCGGTGCTGGTTTTGGCAGTGGCCTTTTTGGTTTGTACAAAGGCGTATGCGTTAAACACGCTTGAAAATGAAGATGATAGCGGGTATAAAGGACAATTATTCGTAAACGAGTTTAATAATCCACGTTTTAGCGAGTTCCTTATGCCTGTGGCATCGGAAAACAAGAATATTAATTCGGCAGGTTATTTGAAACTCTTGTCAAAGATTGTAGAAGAAAAGCTTGCTGCAGGTCAGGTTATAGTAATGCTTGACCCGGGACACGGCGGAACAGATCCGGGTGCAAGCGTATATTTTGACGGAACTACGGTTTACCCTTCCGCACCGTCAAACAATCCAAATGCGTATAAGGTTACGGAAGCCTTATTAAATTATAAAATATCGGTGGCTACACGTGATGCCCTTTCAACATATAACGGTGTAACTGTTTTAATGACGAGAAACTGGGATTTAAATACAAAGCTTGAAGTCGGAACAAGATGTGAAATGGCAGCAGAAGCGGGAGCGATACTCCTTGTAAGCCAGCATTTAAATATTTCTACAAAGCATGACGCACACGGTGCGGAAGTATGGTGTCAGAATTCAAACTATAGAGCGGATCTCGGAGCGTGGTCAAAGGAATTCGGTGTAATAGCATGTAAGCATTTACAGAGTCTCGGACTATATAGCCGTGGTGCCAAAACAAAGAATGCCGATCGTGAAAAGTACGATGACGGATCGGTAGCCGATTATTACGGTATAAATAGATATGCAAAGAAACTTGGTGTAACAAGTGTTATCATAGAGCATGCGTTTATGGATCATCAGACTGATTTTGTAAACTTCCTTTCAACAGATGAGAAGCTTAACAATCTCGGTATGGCAGATTCAAATGCAATTGCGGAATTCCTGGGACTTGGCGAACCTGAAGGAGAACTTGGCGCTGCAACTATAGTTGATGCTGCTCCAAACGGTCCGAATTCAATAGAAATTAAGTTCACTTATGAGTCTGAAGTTCGTCCTACAGGATATGCACTTTATCGTTCAACAGAAGAGTATGGTGAATATACAAAGGTTACAACGGTTACAAATTCGGAAACTTCAATAGTAGACCCTAAGGCTGAGCCGGGAGTACTTTATTATTATAAGGTTTTGCCGTTTATCAATCGTATAACAGGATACAGAGAAGGTATCTTCAGTAACGTAATGTCTGCAAAGGCCCTCGGTACTCCTATTATGAATGAGATTACCAGAGTATCTTCGACGGGTATATATATAAGTTATACCGGTTCTAATAACATGGACGGTTATGTTATATATAGAGCAACCGCAGGAGACAGCGCTTTTACTGAGATAGCAAGAACGGAGAGTTTGAATTACGTAGACTCTTCGGTAGAAGCGGGTAAGGTTTATGCATATAAGGTTCAGTCTTATGCTACTGTAAACGGTGCTGTTTCGTATTCGGGATTAAGTAATGCGAAGATGATCGGTACACAGATGGAATATATAAGATATATGTCCGGTACCGAAGTACAGATAGGATGGACACCGATTGAAGGTGTTCAGGGTTATAACGTATATAGAAAAGCTTACGGAGAAAAAACATATAAACTCCTTGAAAAGCGCGCAGCATCATGGCTTCCGCAGTATGTAGATAAGACTGTAAAAGAAGGCGTTAAGTACGAATACATGGTGTGCGCTACGATAAAGGTAGGTTCAGAAGAGATCGAATCCGAAGGCGCATTGATAGAAACAGGTGAAGCACTTGATACTCCGAAGATTACAAAAGCACAGTGCTATCTTCAGTCAGGCGCGGTAGTTATCGCATGGAGCAGAGTGGAAGGTGCGCAAGGATATCAGTTATACAGAGCAGAGAAAGCAAGCGATGCGATTGAAAAACTCGCAACAATAAGCGGTGGTGCAAATGTAACATATACCGATACTACAGCATCGAAGGATAAGGTTTATCTTTATTATGTACGTGCATTTACAAATGCAGATTCAAAGACAAATTATTCTTCCATGAGTGATTTCGTAATGTCTTCGGTACCGATAAGAGGTGCAGTACAAAACGGAGATTCTGCGATAACCGTAGGATGGGTTAAGAAAGAAAACGTCAGTGGATATTATATATACAGACGTGAAGGCTATAAAGGCAACTTTGAACTCATAGCCGAAAAGAATGCCGAAAGCGATATGTATCTTGATGAAAACGTAAAGAAGAATACGACATATTGCTATAAGGTAGTAGGTTACAGAAGTGATTCGGTTACAACCGACGGCAAGACGGTCACACATAATTTTGTTTCGATGGAAGTAAGTTATATCGGTTGTAAGCTTGCAGGTGCACCTTCAATCACAAAGTGTAAGCGCGTGAGCGGTGAAAACAAGATTGAGATTGAATGGAAAGAAGTAAGCGGAGCAGTTTCTTATGAGATATATCGTGCGAAGGATATTAATGAAGAAAGTGTTCTTATAGATACCGTAAAGACAAATTCTTATGTTGATGTAAACGGAATAGAAGCAGATACGACATATTTCTATTACGTAAAGGCATTATTTAATAAGAATGATGTGGCAGGTTCTACAGGACTTTCGGAACTTGCAATGAGCGGTGTGGGTTTAACAGGATTACATGCACTTGATTCAAAGTCAATTGAGATGACATGGCCTAAGTCAGCTACATATGACGGAATTAAGATATATAGGAAAAAGCACACAGCAAAGAATTATACTCAGATAGCAACAATTGCTAAGTCCGAAGGAAAGTATGTGGATAAGAGCTTAGCTGCAGGTCAGATTTATGATTATAAGCTTGTAACTTACATAAAGGAAAACGGTAAGAAGGTAGATCAGGATTCTATCGTAGTTACATGTCAGACTCTTTATACACCTACATTAAGCGGTGCGACGATGCGCGCAAACGGTGGTGTAAATCTTGCATGGACCAAGATAAGTGCTGCATCGGGATACGAAATTTATCGTTCTTCAACAGGTAAAAGCGGTTCTTTTGAACTTGTAGGTGAGGTTGAAGGAGCACAGACCTTAAAGTTTCTTGATGAAAGCGCTGAAAAGAATAAGATGTATTATTACACAGTTCGTGCAATACTTAAAAACGGATCACAGGTAAGCAGAAGCAGCTATTGCTCCTATAAGATTTCGACTGTAAGCACTCCTGTTATAAAGGGAATGAATACCGAAAGCATAAAGGTAACATGGGTTGATGTTGATGGTGCCACAAAGTATACACTTTACAGAAGAGTTGACGGTGGCAAGTATTCTGCAGTTAAGACCTTTAAGCCGGGTGTAAAGGAGTATCTTGATAAAGATGTAAAGCTCGGTAAGAAGTATGAATATAAGATAGTTGTTACAGACGGTAAGTATACATCGGGATATAGTTATGGCTATGCTGTAACATTACTTGAAAAGGTAAATGATGTTCGTATATGGTACGACAGTAATTCACATATCGTAACTATTGCATGGCCTAAGATAGAGGGTGCAGACAGATATGAGATTTACAGAAGATCTGAAGAAGAAGAAAAGTATACGAAGCTTGTAATGGTTTCGAACCAGACTAATTTTGAGGACAAGACAGCAACAAATTCGGAGCACTATTATTACAGAGTACGTGCTTTAGGATATCAGAATTCCGTAACACAGTACGGTACGTTTTCGGATCCTGAGAGAGCGGATACGATAATAGTTAAGCCGGGTGAAGAAGGACTTACACCTATAATGGGTTATTCTGCAGCAACAATGCAGCAGATGATTAAGTACTTTAATAAATCCGGTAAGAAATTCCCGGATACATATGCTTGCGAAGAATTCGGTAATGTAAAGACCATTGAAGAATTCGTTAAGATAGTGATCCAGGAAGCAGAGATGGAAGGCGTACGTGCCGATGTTCTTTGTTGTCAGATATTTAAAGAGACGGGATTCTTACAGTTTGGCGGAGATGTAAAGCCTGAACAGTGTAACTTCGGCGGAATCGGAGCTACGGGTGGCGGAGCCCCGGGTAACTCATTCCCGAATGTACGTATAGGTATAAGAGCGCAGGTACAGCATCTTAAGCTTTATGCATGCGAGGATCCTCAGTATAAGAACGAGATAGTTGACCCAAGATTCTATAAGGGAATTGCGGGAACAGCGAAATACGTTGAATGGCTTGGAATAAATGAAAACCCTAACGGTAAGGGATGGGCAACAGGAAAGAATTACGGTTATTCTATAGTTGAAATGATGAAGGTAATGGCTTCATTACAGTAAAAATAATAAATCAGGGAGGTAGTGCATATGACAAAGCGGTATCACAAGTTTGAGGCTACGGGCTGGTTTTTGACCAAGTCCACGTTATATGTGCTGCTTCTTTTTACGTTTAACTATATACTCGGATTCGATAATATAGGTTTGACGAGACTTTCAAGAACCTTAGGTATCGCAGTTACGACGTTCGTTGCATTCGAGTTTTTGTTTATCAAAGCGTACGGCGGATATGATATTGGAAGAAGAAAGTCAAAACCTATTCTTTTTTCGATATTCCTTGCGACTGTGCTTACGGATATTATCTGCTATATCGAGGTCATGATCATGAGGGTTAACTTCGCGTCAGTTCGTGGTTTTGCCTTAAGAAGATTGGATCTTTTATTATACGTTGTTATTGTACAGTTCATACTGATACTTATATTTACCTATGCGGGAAATCATATATTCTTCCTTGTGCATGAGCCTGAGAGATGTCTTGTTATAACATCATCACAGAAGTATCTCGATGAGGTTGTAAAGGTTGTATCAAAGCTTAAAAAGCAGTACAACATCGTAAATGCGGTTCATTTTAAGAATCCTGATATGAAGGAACTTATTCGTGATGTAGATACGCTTTTTATATCTGAAGTTCCTGCAGGAGAAAGAGCTGCAATCCTGCATTACGCATATAAATGCCAGAAGAACGTATATCTTACGCCCGAGATAGAAGATATAATGCAGATGAATTCGAAAGAATATCAGATAGACGATGCGGTAATGGTTAATTACCTGGGAAGAACTTTTACCTATGAACAGCGTGTCGCAAAAAGACTTTTTGATATATTCATTTCAGTTGTAACGCTTGTTCTTGCATCACCGATACTTCTCGTTGCGGCTATTTTAATTAAAGCCGAAGACGGAGGATCAATTATTTATAAGCAGGCAAGAGCGACGATTAACGGTCGTATATTTGACGTATATAAACTTCGTACGATGAAGGAGAATGATAATTCTCATTCGGCAACGATAAACGATGACAGAATTACCAAGATTGGTAAAGTGCTTAGACGTACCAGAATAGATGAGATTCCGCAGATTTATAATGTATTAAAGGGTGATATGTCGTTTGTGGGACCGCGCCCTGAAATGGTAAAGAATGTTGAAAAGTATACCGAGCAGTTACCGGAGTTTGAATATAGACTTCGTGTAAAGGCAGGTTTAACAGGATATGCGCAGATCGCAGGTAAGTATAATACGACACCGCGTGATAAGCTTATCATGGATATGATTTATATTGAGAAATTCTCAATATTACTGGATTTAAAATTAATACTTAAAACAGTGGTTGCAGTGCTTTCACCTGATTCTTCGGAAGGATTCAAGGATGAAGAAGGCAACTGCCTTGGAATAACGCTTGATATGACGGGAGCAGAGTAGCTTTTATACGGGGAGGAAGAATAAATGGCTGACGTTTTTTCCTATATAGACTGGCGTGGAGACCTGATATTTAAGAAGTCAATGTTTAATGAAGTGGACAATCTTATCTTTTCGATATTAAGCTATTGTCCTTTTGACGGAATATTGGCGGCAAATGAAGAAGATGTAAGAAAAGGATTGCCGGTGAGCCTTTCACTTTTTGAAGCAGCGGATCGCTTCTATACGAAGCATACAATGGAAGAAGTGGAGAAGATGCCGACATCAAGAAAGCGCGGGGCGAATATTCTTTTCGCTATGTCTAAGGTTAAGAGATTTCGTGATGTTATAATCTGTGATTACGTGAGTGTGCTTTCAGATGAAGCAGGGCAGCAGTTTAGCGCGGTGACATTCGACCTTTTGACGGATGCAATGTATGTGGCTTTTCGCGGAACCGACGATTCTGTTGTCGGTTGGAAGGAAGATTTTTATATAGGTATAAGTTCGCATATTCCTTCACAGGTTTCGGCTTTAAATTACTTTAAAGCGGAGGCCATTAAAAATCCGAGGAGAAAGTTCTTTATCGGAGGACATTCAAAAGGCGGTAACTTAGCTGTATATGCTGCAACAGAATGCAATAAGAGATTAAAGAACCGTATCATCAGAGTATATAATAATGACGGCCCGGGATTCAGAAAAGAATTTATAGAGCGTGATGTATATAAGGATATCTTACCGAAGGTAAGAACGATTGTGCCGGAAGATTCAATAATAGGAATGCTTCTTGAACACGAAGAAGAATATACGGTTGTGCGTTCGACGGCTTCAGGCGGTATGCAGCATAACGGATTTACCTGGGAAGTTTTGGGTAAGCATTTTATATATCTTGAAGATACTTCAAAGCAAAGCAAACGTGTGCAAAAGATTATAAAGGAATGGCTTGAAGGTCTTCCGAATGACAAGTTTAAGATTGCGGTAGACACGATGTTTGACATGATCTGGGAACTTGGAATGGAGTCATTTGAGGACGTTAAGACCAAGCCTATGAAGAAGGCATATGATGCGCTTAGAGATCTTTCACACATGGATGAAGAAAAGAAAAAGATTGTAAAAGACACGATAAAACTATTATTAAAGTCGGGAACGAATACCGTATGGCAGGAGATCCCTAACCCATTCGAGAAGGACGAGATTTCAGAGGACTAAAAGATGAGTGACAATCGCCAAACTATCAGAATATCGGTAAGAAATCTTGTCGAATATGTTTTAAGAACGGGCGATATAGATAACAGAAGAAAAGGCAGCCGCAAGGACGAAGAAGCGATGCTTATGGGAAGCCGTATGCACCGTAAGATTCAAAGTGCTTATCCGAAAGGATACGCGTCCGAGGTTGCCTTAAAATTATGCATAAAAGAAAAAGATTATGACTTCGTGTTAGAAGGCAGGGCTGACGGAATATTTGTCGAGGATGGCATTACATATATAGACGAGATAAAGGGCGTATTTCGTGATTTAGACAATATAGAAGAGCCTGATCCGGTACACCTTGCACAGGCAATGTGCTACGCTTATATGATTTCTCAAAACGAGAAATTAAAAAATGTCGGAGTTACGATGACTTATGCGAATCTTGAGACAAACGACCTTAAATATTTCAGAAGCGAGTACACTGACAAAGAATTAAATAAATGGTTTAAGAAACTTTATAAAGAATATAAGAAGTGGATAGAACTTAGTAATAAAGCTAAAAAGGAACTTTCGGATACCGGACGTGAGCTTGACTTTCCGTTCGAGTATAGAGAAGGTCAAAGCGATCTCGTAAAGGATGTATATAGGTCGATTTTAAGACGTAAGAACTTATTTATAGAAGCACCGACGGGAGTCGGAAAGACGATATCTACGATATTCCCTTCGGTAAAAGCGCTTTCCTTTAACTTAGGCGAGAAGATCTTTTACCTGACATCAAAAACTGTTATAAGGAAGGCTGCGTCGGATGCATTTGATACGTTGATTGACAGGGGTCTTTCGATAAGGATAGTGACGCTTACCGCTAAAGAAAAAGTATGTTTCATGGAGCGAATGGAGTGTAACCCCATAGAATGCCCATATGCAAAAGGGTATTACGACAGGGTAAACGATGCGGTATATGAGATGCTTAAGACTTGCGGAAACTATGACCGCGAGAAAATAATTGCGTTTGCAAAGGAAAGAAATCTTTGCCCGTTTGAGTTTTCACTTGATTTATCTTTGTGGTGCGATGCGATTATATGCGACTATAATTATGTATTCGATCCGAATGTCTATTTGAGGCGTTTCTTCGAAGACAGAATTGATAGTGACTATATCTTCCTTGTTGATGAAGCGCATAATATGGTTGATCGCGGACGCAAGATGTATTCTGCGTCGATTGTGAAAGAAGATGTTTTAACCTATAAGCGTTACATGGTTTCGGAAGATTTCCCGGTTATGGTTAAGGCTCTTGATTCTTTAAATAATGTGTTGCTTAGATTAAAAAGAGAGTGCGATGACGTAAAGATTCAGGAATCAATATCTGCCGTGCATATTGCAGTAATGCGTGCCGTGTCTGCGATGGATATTGTCTATAAGATAAAGCCTTCGTTTAAGCCGGCAAAGGATTTTGACGAATTCATGCTGAATTTAAGGCACTTTAACAATATGGCTGAAATCGCGGACGACGATTATATAGCTTATACCGAGCACGATGAAAAGGGCAATTTTGTATATAATCTTTTTTGTGTGGAGACGGCAAGAGTATTACAGCAGCGAGAGTATCTGGCAAGGTCTTCAGTATTTTTCTCAGCGACCATGCTCCCGATAAACTATTACAAGCACATGCTTACCGAGAAAAAAGCGCCGTACGCAATATATGCGAAGTCCTCTTTTGATGATGATAAAAAACGAATACTTATCGGAAAGGATGTAAGCAGTAAATATACAAGACGTAATAAGGAAGAATACAGGCGTTTCGCAACATATATAGAAGAGGCATTTAATGCAAAGCGCGGAAACTATCTGGTATTCTTCCCGTCATATAAGATGCTAAATGATATATATGGGGAGATTGAAGATAGCGATGTCCTTGACCGTATAGTCATCCAGGGAAATGATATGAATGAAGAAGAACGAGAAGAGTTTATATCTAATTTCACGGATAATTCCGAGAATATTGGTTTTTGCGTAATGGGCGGAGTATTCTCTGAAGGAATAGACCTTACGGGAGATAGACTTATCGGTGTTATAATAGTCGGCACAGGACTTCCGCAGGTATCTCATGAGCGAGAAATCTTAAAGATTTATTATGACAATAAGGATATAAACGGATTTGATTATTCTTATCTTTATCCCGGAATGAATAAGGTATGCCAGGCAGCAGGAAGGTTGATTCGAACATCTATGGATTGCGGTGTGATACTTTTACTTGATGTCAGGTTTACAGAAAAGCAGTACCTCGAACTTTTTCCTAATGAGTGGACAAACCGAGATATAGTAACTGTACAAAATGTCGCCGAAAAAGTTAAGGATTTTTGGGATAATTGCAAGTGACGAATTAAAAAAATAATGATAGAATTATTTTTGGTAAGTTAAGATTCATAAATTTCGGAGGAAGATTATGAGTGTAAGAAGAATCTATGTTGAGAAAAAGGAAGCCTTTGCGGTAGCTGCAAAGGAACTTATGTCGGAGATTAAGGGTTACCTTGCAATTTCCAATGTAAGTGATGTTCGTGTTCTTATAAGATATGATATTGAGAACATATCTGATGAGACATATAAGAACGCATTAAAGACGGTATTTTCGGAGCCACCTGTAGATGATGTCATTGAAGAGAAACTCGATATCGAAAATGCGAGATGCTTTTCTGTTGAGTATCTTCCGGGACAGTTTGATCAAAGAGCCGATTCTGCAGTACAGTGCGTAAAGCTTCTTGATTCAGCTGCAGATCCAATCATTAAGACAGCAACAACATATCTTATCTATGGCAATATAAGTGATGCGAATTTCGAAGCGATTAAGCATCATTGCATTAACCCTGTAGATTCAAGAGAGACAGATCTTGTTAAGCCTGATACTTTACAGGAAGTATATGAAGAGCCTGATGACGTTCATGTATTTACAGGCTTTAAGGATATGGCTGATAAAGAGTTTAAGGAATTATATGATTCTTTATCTCTTGCAATGACATATAATGATTTCTTACACATTAAGAAGTATTTTGCGAGCGAGAATCGCGATCCTTCCATGACGGAGATTAGAGTACTTGATACATACTGGTCAGATCACTGCCGTCATACAACTTTCTCTACGGAATTAAAAAATATAGAATTTGAAGAGGGCTTTTACAATAAGCCTATAAAGGCTACATTTGAAGATTACAAGAAGACCATGGGTGAGCTCTATAAGGGAAGAGACGATAAGTATGTCTGCCTTATGGATATTGCGCTTATGGCGATGAAGAAGTTAAAGAAAGACGGATATTTAAAGGATCAGGAAGAGTCTGATGAGATTAACGCATGCTCTATCGTTGTACCGATTAAGGTAGACGGTAAGGAGGAAGAGTGGCTTATTTCATTTAAGAATGAGACACATAACCATCCTACAGAAATAGAGCCTTTCGGTGGCGCTGCCACATGTCTTGGCGGTGCTATAAGAGATCCGCTTTCGGGACGTTCTTATGTATATCAGGCAATGCGTATTACAGGTGCGGCAGACCCGACTGTTGATGTTAAAGATACATTACCGGGTAAGCTACCGCAGAGAAAGATAGTAACATCTGCGGCAGCAGGATATAGCTCATATGGTAATCAGATAGGTCTTGCTACAGGATACGTAAAGGAAATTTATCATAAAAACTACGTTGCAAAGCGTATGGAAGTAGGTGCCGTAATGGGTGCTTCGCCACGTAGATGCGTAAAGCGTCTTAACTCAGATCCGGGTGATATTATTGTTCTTCTCGGCGGTAAGACAGGACGTGACGGCTGTGGCGGTGCTACAGGATCATCCAAGATTCATACTTCGGAGTCACTTTCAAAGTGCGGTGCCGAAGTACAAAAGGGTAATGCACCTACAGAGCGTAAGTTACAGAGATTATTTAGAAGAGAAGAAGTAGCTGCTTTAATTAAGAAGTGTAATGACTTTGGAGCGGGCGGCGTATCTGTTGCTATCGGCGAGCTTGCCGATGGTCTTGATATCGACCTTGATAAGGTGCCGAAGAAGTATGCGGGTCTTGACGGTACGGAACTTGCTATTTCGGAATCTCAGGAGCGTATGGCTTGTGTCATAGATCCTAAGGATGTAGATAAGTTCATGGAATATGCACGTGAAGAGAACCTCGAAGCTACTAAGGTTGCGGTTGTAACAAAGGAGCCTCGCCTTGTACTTAACTGGAGAGGTAAGAAAATAGTTGATTTAAGTCGCGCTTTCCTTGATACAAACGGTGCACATCAGGAGACAGATGTAGTAGTTACAATGCCTGATGAAAAGAAGAATTATTTCAAGGTAAAAGTGGATGACGATGCGAGAAAGCTTTGGCTTGATACATTGTCTGATTTAAATGAATGTTCCCAGAAGGGACTGGTTGAGAGATTCGATTCATCAATCGGTGCGGGAACGGTGCTTATGCCTTACGGTGGCAAGTATCAGCTTACTGAAACGCAGAGTATGGTTGCAAAGGTTCCGGTACTTAACGGTACGACTGATGCGGTAACTATGATGAGCTACGGATTTGATCCTTATATTTCATCATGGAGCCCGTACCACGGTGCAATTTACGCCATAACAGATTCAATTGCCAAGATAGTTGCAACAGGTGGAGATTATAAGAAGATTCGTTTCTCATTTCAGGAGTATTTCAAGAGAATGACAGGCGATCCGAAAAGATACTCAGAGCCGGTATCTGCACTTCTTGGTGCATTTAACGCACAGATGGGATATAAGTTACCGTCTATCGGCGGTAAGGACTCTATGTCCGGAACATTTAACGATATCGATGTTCCACCGACGTTAATATCATTTGCAGTTGATGTTGCAACAGAGAATGATGTTGTAAGCCCTGAATTTAAAGAGCCGGGCGATGCGCTTCTTTTATTCAGAATAAAGAAAGATGAATACGATCTTCCTGTATACGAGCAGGCAATGCAGGTATATGATTATTTTAATAAGCTCGTTAAAGAAGGTAAGATTAAGGCTGCATACGCACTTGACGGTCACGGACTTGCGGCAGCTGTATCAAAGATGGGATTCGGTAACAGAATCGGTGCAGATATCTATGAAGAAGTGGCGCGTGAGACTGTATTCGGTCCGGGATACGGCAATATCATCGCTGAAGTAGACGGTGATTACCTTGATGAAATCGTTAATTCAAATATGGCAGTTCATGTAGGTGAGACATGTAAGGAAGAAGACTTCTTCTATGAAGATATGAGTATCCCTATGGATGAAGCCTTAGCTGCATGGAGAAAGCCGTTAAATAAGGTCTTCCCTGAATTTAATGAAGGTAAGACAGAAAAGATTGAGAAAATCGCACATAACGAATCGAACGTATATGTATGTAAGCATAATGTAGCCCGTCCGAAGGTATTTATACCTGTATTCCCGGGTACGAACTGCGAGTATGATTCAGCCAAAGCATTTATGAATGCCGGTGCGGATTGCGAAGTTAAGGTATTTTTAAACAATACCGAAAGCGAGATAAAAGATTCTGTTGAAGCATTTAAGAAGGGTATAGCCGATGCACAGATTATTATGTTCCCGGGTGGATTCTCGGGCGGTGATGAACCGGACGGTTCTGCTAAGTTCTTTGCTACAGCATTCAGAAATGAAGTTTTAAAGGAAGAAGTACATAAGCTTCTTAACGAACGTGACGGACTTGTACTTGGTGTATGTAACGGTTTCCAGGCATTGGTTAAGTTAGGACTTGTACCTTACGGTGAGATAATCACACAGGATACAACATCACCTACACTTACGTTTAATACGATTGGTCGTCACATTTCTAAGATGGTATATACAAGAGTTGCATCGAATAAGTCGCCATGGCTTAGCAATGTAAACGTCGGAGACGTATTTGCGATTCCTGCATCACACGGTGAAGGAAGATTCGTTGCAAATGATGAGTGGTTATCAAAGCTTATTCTTAATGGACAGATTGCAACACAGTATTGCGATCCTGACGGAAACGTTACATCGAATGAAGAATTCAATGTAAACGGTTCATATATGGCTATCGAAGGAATTACATCACCGGATGGAAGAGTATTCGGTAAGATGGCGCATGTAGAGCGTAAGGGAGATCATATCTCGATGAATATCGTCGGCGAGAAAGATATGAAAATCTTCGAGGCCGGAGTTGCTTATTTTAAGTAATTTAAGTGAATAAAGAGATTAATTAAAGCGGTTTAGAATTATTTCTAAACCGTTTTTCTCAACGTAAAATGTATGTAATTATATAATTTGTTTTCATATAATGAAGCTGAGATATGCATATAATGGCGGAATGGAGGGATAAAATACTGAGTTGAATTGCAAGCATATCATAATTTGATTATATGGAGGTTATCATGAAAAGATCACTTAAATTATTTGTATTACTTTTAGCGTTAGTAATTATATTTGATACTGTAGAGGTGTCGGCAGCGAGTGTTAAGAATAGTGGTATAAATTTGCAATTAGCAAATGATATTTGTGAATGGGAAGAGGATGTTGAATATGCTCAGATTTGTGCAGAAATATTCTTGAGCAATATCGGAAGAGATTCAGATATACAAAATCCAAAGATTTTATATAATGTTTTGGGAGAAAAAGAAGCATGTATATTCGACATTGTAGACGGTGGCTATATAATAGTAAATATAAATGATTTATCTATCCCGGAGGTTAGTTTTGAAAGTAGTAGCCCCTATGATAAAATTGAAGTCCCTGTTTATAATGGACCTCTTAAATATTATTATATGGTAGATGGCTTATTGTTTTCGACAAATGATGGTAGTATGATTAGTATTGGAGATGCTAATGATATTTATAAACGCGAAAGAATTGAGGATAAGGAAGCCTATATTAAAGGTAAGAAAAAGAATAAGATTAAAAGAAGTAGAAAGAAACCTATAGAAAGGCAGCTTAAAGGCCAGCTTGTTACGTGGAAAAATCCGGGAAATGGCGCTTGTGGAGCAACAGCAGCTGCAATTACATTGAGGTATTATCATGATTATGTAAGTAGTGATTATATTAAACCGGAGTTTTTAAGTGAATCAGCAATGTTAAATAAAATGCGCGATTTGCGATATGTTGGGCCAGGTGGAACTTATGATTATGAGGTAAAAAGAGGTATTAATCAGTATTTTTGGGATTATGGCATTGATAATACTGCTAATCTAGTTGATTATAGTTTTTATACTGTTAGAGCCTGGATTAATAAGAGTAGGCCTATAATTGTTTGGCTAGATGCGGATTATTTTAAAGCAGAGCATTGGGTAGTTATTCATGGGTATTCGGATGATGCTGCAAATGGTCAGTATTTAATAGTGAATGCAGGATGGGGATATAACGGTTTATGGATAGAAGCAGACAGTCACTCTTTGATGACGATGGTTTATTTCAGCAAATAGCTAGGGAGAATAAATGATGCATTGGTCAAAAAAAAGCATAGCTATTATTTTTAGTATTGTGATTGCTATAATTGTAGTAATTTTTTTTGGAATAACTGTTTATAAGAATAACCATAAAATATCTTTGATAATTATGCCTGATAAACTATCACAAATAAGAATCTATAATTTCGAGACATGCCCTAATCCAGAAGAAGTAAAACCTTATTATTTAGGGAAAGATGAATTTGAAAAATGTATAGATATTCTTGATAAGTCTTGTGGGCGAGAATTGTTTGGACCAAGGGTTATAGGTGGAGATGTTTTTAGAATAGAATTTGTATATGAAGATGGAAGTTATAGTTGCGTCTCGATTGGCCCTAGGATGATTATTTGTGATTATTATGATATTAATAGTAATTTGATTAAAGAAAATGGCCATCATTATGCAGTAAATAATCTTAATATGAATTTGTTTGTGCATTTGTTTCACTCAAATAATGTGGTAGAGGAGTGATGATTTGTCATGAAAAAAAGTGAAAGAATATTCGTTGGATGCATTATTTTGTTCGTGTTTCTTTTATCAGTCGCGGCTACATGGTATTTGACTAAAGGAAAAGAATTGCCTTTAGACTATGAGATTAAAAATATAACCGGTATTAAAATCGAAAAAAGAAATAACGGAATATGTAGTGCGGGCGAGATTGCGATTCAAGACTGGAATCAGTTCATAAAGAAAATGCGAAGCATAAGATGTAAAGAGACAGATTATCCTGAAAATAATGTAGCTGATGAAATTACGATTGTTATAACGTATAAGGATGGAAGTCGTGCAAGTATTATGTTTAGTAGTGAAAGGGTACCACAAGCAATTATAAATGAGTATGAAAATCATATATATATATTGTCTAATTATAATTCTTTGATTTTTGATGAGTTCTTCGTAAAATAAATTTTAGTTTTTTAATAAATTAACTTGACTCTTAGGGTTTATAATGATACAATAGCAAAGCGGGTCGAAAACGGGCCCGCTTGAATATGGCGAGATAGCTCAGTTGGCTAGAGCACGCGGTTCATACCCACGGTGTCGAGGGTTCAAATCCCCCTCTCGCTATTAAAAAAACAGATAGGACTTTGGTCCTATCTGTTTTTTTATTCGCTCAAGCGGGATTTGATTTCGCACCGCGCAGCGGTGCGAGGGGCGCACGAGGTCCGGGGGACCTCGGAATTGCGCGGACCGGAGCGAAGCGGAGAATCAAATCCCCCGAGGGGGATACTTGCGAGCCGACCGAGCGAAGCGAGACCGAGCGCGCTCCGGTGGAGCGCATGGTTGAGAACGGACCGAATCGAAGATGAGACTTCAAATCCCCTCTTGCTTATTTATTTACCATTTTGTTTATTAGTCTTATAAATTTCCATATCAATGAATACAATATATCACGTATAACGTGCCTTATTATAAACACCGCATGAACCCCGAGGCACGCTCCATTAATATCTCCAAAGTACTTATACCCTATATATGCACCTATAGGAATAAATACAATACCCGATACAAATATAACCGTTCTTGTTATCCATTGAATTGCATAAGCCCCAAGCGCAACCCCTGTTGCAATGTAGAGCAGCATATCGAGTTTTAAAAAGAATCCCGCAACACCGATAAGTCCTATAACGAGATAGAAGATATATGAGAAATGCGCGAGCTTCCCGAATATATTACCGATTTCTTCTTCCTTTTGATCAACCGCTAATTTTATCGCAGGATTTCTGCTTCCTTTTCCTATAACATTCCCGCATAAAGGACAAATAAGATCGCTTTTGCCTGAAACCTGTTGAGGTGTAAAATCGAAGTCTTTATCACAATTGTTACAATATCTTAGCATAGAATTCGCCCTAATTTTTTTATATTTTTCATTATAATAATTATATAAAAAAAGGATAAATAAGGCAAAGGTACGAATGGAAAAATCTTATGACATGTGATAAAATATAAACGATGGCTAAGAATCATCATAGGTATATGTAAAAGGATAAAGGTAAAATGAATAAAAATAGCAGAAAAGAGCTTGATGAAGCCGTTAAGAAATATGGCTTTAAAAAGCCGGTCGGATTATCAAAAGTTCTAAAAAGACTTCTCAAAACAGCAACGGAAGAAAATGACCTTTATATGATAGGCGCGGTAAATTATTATTACGGCCTTGTGTATTATTATAAAGGTTCACGCATCATGGTGCTTTCATATGCATTAAAAGCAGCATCCATTTTTGAAAAACTTGACGATTACAGAATGCTTGCAAAAAGCTATAACCTCTTGGGAATAGGTTACGTTGCGCAGGAGAATTATCATCTCGCACTGGATGCATATTCAAAAGTGCAGGAGATCGTAAAGTATCATAAGAATACAGAAGTTACATATTCAACGGTAATGAATAATATGGCTGAGTGCTATTTCCAGATGGGTGCAATTGAGAAGAGTACGAAACTTGTTAAGCCAAGCTTTGAAAAGGCTGTTAAAAAGGCGAGTATAATGCCGAGTTCAGTTGTGATTTATGGCATTAACCTGGCAGAGTGCTATGAGGGCTTAGGTGAATATGATAAGGCCGGTGAAGTGTTGGATAAATGCGAAGAGTATGTCGGAAGAGTTGAAATGCTTATGGTTGTCTGTGCACTTTATGCAAGAAGAGCGTGCGTGGCGTATGCCGAGAAGGACTATGTAATGGCCGATAAGTACGTTAACAAAACACTTGAGATAGCAAAGGATTGCGCAGATACCTATGAGATTCACAGGGACTTCGAGAAGATAGCACATTCGGCAATTCAATGTGGGCAGTTTGATATAGCGGAAAAATTTATGGTAATCCTTAAAGATTATGCAAAGAAAACTCAGCATATATTGGATAAGATTATAGAGTGCCGAGTTATGTTGGATTACTTCAACAAAAGGGGCGACAGCCTTAAGGCCATTGAATATAGTATCAAGCTAAATCAACTTTATGAGAAACGTATCGCTGAAGAAAAGACCACGCAGCTTGAGGTACATGAAAGAGCCGAGGCCGTCAACAAAGAGGTAAAAGCACTTTTAAAGAAGGTTAAGCAAAGCGAAGAGATTGCAGAAAAGGACGGCTTAACAGGACTTTTAAATCGTCCTGCGTTGCTTAAAGTCACGAATGAGTTTGTAGAAATCGGTGAAAAAGAAAATAAAAAGGTGGGCGGTATCTTTATGGATATCGACTGCTTTAAGGAATATAACGATACATACGGTCATGCGATGGGTGACCAAGTTATAAAAGCAATTGCCGATATCTGCATTAAGGAAGAGAATAAATATGTTAAGTTTGCAAGATACGGTGGCGATGAATTCTTGGGAATAACTTTGGGATATAAGGATATAGATGTTAACGAGATTGCAAAGCGTATTGCAAGAGCGGTTAAAAAGGAAGAAATAAAGCATAAAAACAATAAAAATATTGACCGTGTGAGCGTATCTATAGGTACGGTTAATCTCGATATGAAGACGAGTACAATCTTCGATATCGTAAACCTCTCCGATAAGGCTTTATACGAAGCCAAAAGAGGCGGTAAGAATGCTATTTATAATTTCAATATTGCCGATTACGAAAAGGGCGGTAAGAAGAAAGCATATAACAAAATAGAATATTAAATTCGAAGCTCGTAATGTGAGAATAGTTCTCGCATTACGAGTATTTTTATGTTACAATAAACTATGTATGTGTGAGAGTATGCATGCAGGTAAAAGGAGTTTTTTATGATACGTATCGGTAACGGTTATGATGTACATAAATTGGTAGAAAAAAGAGCCTTGATACTTGGCGGAGTAAATATCCCGTTTGAACTTGGATTGCTTGGTCATTCTGACGCGGATGTACTTACGCATGCCATAATGGATGCACTTTTAGGTGCGGCGGCACTTCGTGATATCGGATATCATTTCCCTGATAACGATCCGAAGTATGAGGGTGTAGATAGCCTTAAGCTTTTAGCGGAAGTAGATAAGTTAATCCGCGATAAAGGCTTTAAGGTAGGAAATATTGATGCCACCATAATGGCAGAAAAGCCTAAGCTTAAAAACTATATAGATGATATGCGAGAGAATATAGCAAATGTCTTAAACATCGATCTTGATTGCGTATCAGTTAAGGCTACGACAGAAGAAGGACTCGGCTTTACCGGTCGTATGGAAGGAATCGCGGTGAGCGCAGTCTGTATTTTGGAGTCTATGTAATTTTCGTAGGCTCCGTGAAAAAGCGCGAAAAGACGCGCATTAAACATTAAATATAGACTTAAAGAGGTAATTAAAAATGGAAAACAACGTAAAACTTTATAATACATTAACAAGAAAGATTGAAACATTCATTCCGAATGAAGACGGTAAGGTCGGAATGTATACTTGCGGACCTACTGTATATCACTTTGCACACATTGGTAACCTTCGTTCTTACATCATGGAAGATGTGCTTGAGAAAACACTTAGATTCTACGGTTATGATGTTAAGCGTGTAATGAATATCACAGACGTAGGACACCTTGCATCTGACGGTGATACAGGTGAAGACAAGATGCTTAAAGGTGCAAAGCGTGAGCATAAGACAGTCATGGAAATCGCAGCTCAGTACACAGAAGCTTTTAAGAATGACTGTGCGGCACTTAACATTAAGTGGCCTGATTACGTAGAACCTGCTACAAACTGCATTGATGAATTCATTCATATGATTGAAGTTCTTATAGAAAAGGATTATGCATATCTTGCAGGCGGAAACGTATACTTTGATACAAGCAAGCTTAAAAATTATTATGTTTTTTCCTCGGGTATGGAGAGTGCGGAGCTTTTCGAAGGCGTACGTGATGATGTATCCGTTGATGACAATAAGAAGAATAAAAATGACTTCGTACTTTGGTTTACAAAGTCAAAGTTTGAAGATCAGGCTTTAAAGTGGGACAGCCCTTGGGGCGTAGGATACCCGGGCTGGCATATCGAGTGCTCATGCATTTCAATGAAGCATTTAGGCGAATACATGGATATTCATTGCGGTGGTGTAGATAATATTTTCCCTCATCACACAAATGAAATTGCGCAGTCAGAAAGCTACCTTGGTCATAAGTGGTGCAACTATTGGTTCCATGTCCAGCATTTAAATGATCGTTCCGGTAAGATGAGTAAATCAAAGGGCAATATCTTAACCGTATCGGTATTAAAAGAAAACGGTTACGACCCGCTCGCTTATAGATTTTTTTGCTTACAGTCACATTACAGAAAACCACTTGAGTTTTCTTATGATGCACTTGATAATGCAACAACGGGATTCAATAAGTTATTAAAGAGAATTCACGACACTGATAATAACGGTGAAGTTGATAAGGCAGTATTTGATGAATTTAGAAATAAGTTCCTTGAAGCGATAATCAACGATATCAATACAGGTAACGCGTTGACAGTTCTTTACGATGTGCTTAAAGCTGATACGAACGGTTGTACAAAGCGTGCTTTAATTGATGAGTTTGATAAGGTGCTTTCACTTGATTTAATAAAGAAGGCAGATGCACTTAAGGATGAAGGTGATACTTCTGATGTAAATGACGAACTCAAGGCATTTGTAGAAGGTAAAATCGCTGAACGTGCGGAAGCCAAGAAGAATAAAGACTTTGCGAAAGCAGATGCCATCCGTGATGAACTTTTAGCTCGCGGAGTAGTAATAAAGGATACAAGAGAAGGAGTACAATGGCAGATTCAATAAATCTTAAAATAGATGAGTGGATACGAGAATATTTCAATGTCGGAGATGTTGACGTAAGAACTTATTCGCCACTTGTTTATGCATACATAGGAGATTGCATATACGATCTCGTTATAAGAACTTTGGCAGTGGGTCACGGTAATACAAAGATGGAGTCACTTCATAAGTATACGACATCCGTTGTTCGTGCCACTGCGCAGTCGCAGATGCTTGAAGATATAGGACCGCTTCTTACCGAAGAGGAAGAAGATATAGTTCGCCGCGGACGCAATGCGAAGTCAGCATCCGGCGCAAAAAATGCATCGATGATGGATTATAGAAGAGCTACGGCACTTGAAGCTTTAATCGGTTACCTTTATCTTACAGACAGAATGGACAGGGTTTTAGAGCTTATTAAAGTAGGCTTGGAAAAGGAAGAATTTGAATGGTAGAAGAATCAGTAGTAAAAGAACAGCAGATAGAAGGAAGAAATGCGGTATTGGAAGCATTTAGATCCGGTCAGACGGTAGATAAGGTATATCTTCTTGACGGTTGTCAGGACGGACCTATAAGAACAATTCTTAGAGAAGCTAAAAAGACAGATGCGTTAATACAGTTTGTACCAAAGCAGCGTCTTGATCAGATTTCAAAGACAGGTGCGCATCAGGGTGCGATAGCGGTTGTAGCATCTTATAGATATTATGATGTCGATGACATGCTTGAATTTGCAAAGGAGAAAAACGAAGATCCGTTTCTCTTTATCCTTGATGAGATAGAAGATCCGCATAACTTAGGTGCGATTATTCGTACAGCAAATCTTTGCGGCGCGCACGGTGTAATAATTCCTAAGCGTCGTGCGGTAGGACTTACAGCAACGGTTATGAAAGCATCTGCAGGTGCATTAAATTATACTATGGTTGCAAAGGTTACAAACCTTAATGATACGATTAAAATGTTGAAAGATCGTGGGCTTTGGTTTGTATGCGCAGATATGGGCGGCGAAGTAATGTATAAGCAAAATCTTAAAGGACCGATCGGACTTGTTATCGGTAACGAAGGCAACGGTGTGAGTAAGCTTGTAAAAGAAAACTGTGATTACGTAGCATCCATTCCTATGAAAGGAGACATTGATTCTCTTAACGCATCGGTTGCGGCAGGCGTTTTAGCATACGAAATCGTGCGTCAGAGAATGAATTAATATATGGGAAATTTAAGCGACGAAGAATTGGTAAAGCTTAGCCGCTCGGGCGATAAAGATGCAACGAATACTCTTATGGAGAGATATAAGGGCTTGGTAAGAAAGAACACCAACCGTCTGTACTTAATAGGCGGTGACACCGAAGACCTGATCCAGGAAGGTATGATAGGGCTTTTTAATGCGATAAACACTTTTGATGCAAGCAAAAACGCTTCATTTAAAACGTTCGCGGAAATCTGCATTAAGGGCCAGATGAGCCATGCGATAGAGGCTGCCAATCGTTTTAAGCATACGCCGTTAAACTCATATATCTCGTTTGATATAGAGATTCATGACGGTGAGGGTGATACGCTTGGGAATACCCTGGAAGACTCAAGCGAAAAAGAGCCTTTAAACCAGTATATCGATAAAGAGAATGTCACGAATATGCTTGATTTAATTAAGGGTACATTAAGCAAGATGGAATTTAAAGTCTTTGTTCAGTATATAAACGGTCGCACTTATAAAGAGATTGCGAAGAACATGAATAAGACAGACAAATCCATAGACAATGCATTAAACCGCATTAAGCGTAAGATATCAGCGCTTAACGTGGATTAAGAGATAAAGATTATATTAATATAAAGGAGAAGTAACATGAATATTTTAGTTATCAACTGTGGAAGTTCTTCATTGAAGTTCCAGCTTATTGATTCAAACACAGAAGAGTGCAAGGCTTCAGGTCTTTGCGAGAGAATCGGTATGGATGAAAGCTGCATTACTTATAAGCCGGCTAATGGTGAGAAGGAAAAGAAAGTTTCCCCAATGCCTGACCATAAGGAAGCTATCCGCCTTGTTATCGAAGCTCTTACTAACGAGAAGACAGGCGCATTAAAGTCTCTTTCTGAGATTGATGCAGTAGGTCATCGTCTTGTTCATGGCGGCGAGAAGTTCAATAAGTCAGTTATCATCAATGATGAAGTAATCAAGGCAGTTGAAGAGTGTAACGACCTTGCACCTCTTCACAACCCTGCAAATATTATCGGTATCAATGCATGCAAGGCACTTATGCCAAACGTTCCTATGGTTGGTGTATTCGATACAGCAATCCATCAGACAATGCCTGCTAAGGCTTACCTTTACGGAACACCTTACGAGTATTATGAGAAGTACGGCGTTCGTAAGTATGGTTTCCACGGCAGCTCACACAGCTTTGTTTCAAAGCGTGCAGCTGAGTTAGTAGGTAAAAGCTATGAAGATTGCAAGACTATCGTATGCCACTTAGGTAACGGTTCTTCAATCTGCGCTGTAGAAAACGGTAAGTCTGTCGATACATCAATGGGTCTTACACCACTTGAAGGTCTTTTAATGGGTACAAGATCAGGTGATATCGATGCAGGTGCACTTGAGTATATCATGAAGAAAGAGAACATTGATTTCAAGGAAATGATGACAATTCTTAATAAGAAGTCAGGATTCCTCGGAGTTTCAGGTGTTTCATCTGACTGCCGTGACGTTGAAAGTGCAGCAGCTGACGGAAACGAAAGAGCAAAGGCAGCTATGGACGTATTCTTCTATAGAGTAGCTAAGACTGTAGGTGGTTACATCGCAGCTATGAACGGTGTTGATGTTATCGCATTTACAGCAGGTATCGGCGAGAACGATAAACACACAAGAGAAGAAATCATGAAGTACTTTGGATACATGGGAATCAAGATCGACGCTGAGAAGAATTCACTTCGTGGTGAAGAGGTTATGATTTCTACACCTGATTCAAAGGTTAAGGTTTACGTAATTCCTACAAACGAGGAATTAAAGATTGCAAGAGAAACAGCAGCTCTTGTGAAGTAGTGATAATAATGTCAAAAGGTCATAATGTGCCATGCTTGCATAGGCGTCATTATGACATGTTGACATAAAAAGATATGAGGAAGAAGCAATTTACGGAGTAAATTAGCGAATTCCGAATATCTTTAGAATTGCGAAAGTTTCGAAGAAACGAAGCAATTCGTATTATCAAAAGCGGAAAAACGACCGATATATAAATATAATGCGTGGCTTTTCATGCTATCCGAAAGGAGATTAAATTATGAGCGTTAATAATGTAAATAATGTGGTTAATGCCGTACAAAGCAATAATAAGACAAATGAAACCCAGCCTGCGAAAAAGACAGGTGGAGACACTTTTGCCTCATATTACAATAAAGAATTAAATGCAGGTTCATTGGAAGAATACTTTCAAGAGGCAGCAGATAAATACGGTGTTGACGTCAATTTCCTTAAGGCTATAGCAAAGCAGGAATCGGATTTTCAGCCGAACTGCACATCGCGTGCCGGTGCAATGGGAATTATGCAACTTATGCCTGAAACTGCGAAGTCTTTAGGTGTAACGGATGCATATGATCCAAAGCAAAACATTATGGGCGGTGCGAAGTTTATCTCCGAACTTTTAAAGAAGTATAACGGTGATAAGGAGTTAGCTTTGGCAGCTTATAATGCAGGCCCGAATAACGTTAAGAAGTATGGTGGTATTCCACCGTTCGCAGAGACGCAGGATTACGTAAAGAAGGTTATGGGATACTATAATAACGGTGTGAGCATACCTTCGAATATTAATAACTATAAAGTAGGAAACGGCACTAATGAGCGCGTAAGAAACAGCGAAAAGACAGAAACAGTGGAGAATGCAGCTGCAGAGGCATCCACACGTCTTAATTCGGAACTTTTAAGTCAGCTTTCAGCTAGCGGTAATGACGGTGAGGATTTACTTGTTCAATTACGAGAGCTTTTATCTAAGATTAACACGAAGGATGATTCGGATTCGTATTCATTTGAAGAATATGCGCGTTTTATGAAGCTTTATCTTGACGGTATCGCGATATCTACAATTAGTGGTGATAAAGACTCTGCAAATGAGACGCTCGCAAAAGAACTTGATAACGTGATGGAAGATATAAAAGCTAATCTCGGCGGAAGTACCGAAGAGGATTCCGAGGATGCGTTAACTGCACTTGGATTATCTGCAGAGGCACTTGGAATTAGTGAAGATGATTACTACTCAATGCAGCAGATATCGTACAATCCCGCGGTTTTGAATCTCTTAAACGGCAAAAAGAATTGACAATAACGTATATCTATAGTATATTTTAAAAGTCGGTTATGACAAGCTGCTATGGCTCAGTCGGTAGAGCGTCACATTGGTAATGTGGAGGTCACGGGTCCGATTCCCGTTAGCAGCTTTGCCCAATAGGGGACAAGTACTATATTGGTTAATAAAAATCACGGAGTTGCTTATTGCAACTTCGGGATTTTTTTTTTGAATTAATCTATTTACTTATTTTCTATAACTTCCCCGGATAAAACTTCGGTGGTTTGACTATCGCCGGTAGCGGTTTTATCGTATTCCAAGATATCTCCCGGCTGACAATCCAATGTATCGCAGATTGCTTCCAATGTTGAGAACCTTATGGCACTTATCTTACCGGTTTTAATCTTTGAAAGATTGACGTTTGACACGCCTACCTTTTCCGAAAGTTCATTTAAGGACATTTTTCTATCCGCCATTACGCGGTCAAGTCGCAGTATTATCTTACCCATAGAAAACGCCTCCTTTTAGAGAGTTTCATCTACTTCAAGCTGTAATGCATATCCGTAATCTATGATGCAGTAAAGAGCCCAGCAAAGAAGTGCTGCTATAAGTCCGTTAGCAATTCCGTAGAATATAAGTGCGCAGACTGAGATAATAATAAATACGATTCTAAGCTTCTTTATTATAGCTTCCGTAAACGGACTTTCACTTTCTTTTATGTCCTTGAAGATTTTCTCGATAAGCCAGAAAATCACTGCTGCGGCTGCTGTAAGGACTGCAGCTGCGAATATTGAACCTGCGATAATCCATCTTGCAGCAAAGTTTGCTACAGCCATATCTTCTATATCAATATCTCCCTTTAATGCTTCTTCGAGTGATTTTATATCATGAATATCTTCGTCGTTCCATTTAGCGCCTTCCAATGCTTTTTCAAAGATTGGAGTAAGGAAGCCGTCTACTTTTCCGTCGTGAATCGATAAAGCGTTATCGTCGAAAAGGTGAAGGCTGAAATTGACGTTCTTGTTATTGATAACACCGTCAAACTGTAACATGTTCTTGCCGAAGATTGCTACGAGAAGCGATGTTACAAGGCAGATGCCTGCGGCTACAATCATCATTATCTTAATAACCTTAAATACTATTTCAAGTACGTTACAACTCTTTCTTACACTTTTTAATTTTGCACTTGTTTCCATAATTCATTACTCCTTTTATTTTACTTAACCTATAGTTTCTTTTGCGCCTTAAGCAGGCGGTTAATTATAAGTTTTAAGATGGCCGTCTCTCTTAACTTGACCTTATAATACACCCATCAAAAACGAATGTCAATAACTTTTTAATGAAAAACATTAAAAAATATATAAAAAGCACAAAATAATTAACGAAAAAGCACGTTGAACATTGGAAAATCAAGCGCTTTTTCCTGATAAAAAGCTTCGCAAAATAGCATGAAATATGCTAGATTTATAGTATGGGTTTTAAATGAATCAAGGAAGGAATTTATGATGAGTAAGATTTTTGATGATTGTTTCGATGTGACCATAAAGGCGTTACAAAAAGACGGCCTTATAAAAGAGGTGGATGCAAAAGAATATAAGAACATTAAGCTTTCCGCATTTATGAAGTTTAAGGTTGATCAATATGAAGTCAAAGACTTCGGTAATATGTCTGTAATGCGCCTTAATATGGGACTTATGAAGATGCTTACGGTTGTATTTTCACCGTTTAAGAAAGATATGCCGTTATTATCGTTGGATTTTATGATAGTCGGTGGAGTCAGAAAATATTATGCGGAGTTCTATGAACTCGTAGACGATAAGAATGAAATGCATAAGGAGTGGCTCGGTAAATATAATGCCATAATCGCTAAGTATAGCGATTTACAAAGTTTCTCAGCTAAAGAAGCTTGGTATGAGTCATTACTTTGCAGTGTGGCTTATAAGCAGTTTAAAAGCGGTCAGGATTTAAGATTTATGGAATTACATACCGAGCTTTTAGGTAAGTACATAGAGGCAATTAAGACTTATCCTTTAATCGGAGAAGGAAGATTCCTTACGAAGAAGCGCCTTATAAAAGAATATTCCGATAACCTTATCGATAAAGGCGGAATATCTACAGATACTTTTAAGAAAAAGCTCGGTGCGGAAAAAACAAGAGATTTCTTCGACAAAGTATTTTTTGGTTCGGAGAACTATTAATTATTACGAGGGATGAAAAAATGAAAAAACGTTTAGTAGCTTTAATGCTGGTGTTGGCACTTTTATTATGTGCATGTTCCAAGAAAGAAGTTGTGCCTTCCGGTAATGATAATAGCGGTAAGACGGTTGAGTCCGGTAAAAAGGATGATTCGGCGGAACAAAACGACGATGAAGATAAGGAAGACGATGTCGTAAAGGAATCAAAAAAGATTACGGAAGCGGAATTCCTTACTTTGAGGGAAAAGCTTTTGACGGAAGAAAACGTAGAACTTCCGGAAGCGCTAGACCTTCGTGATTACGGCCTTACAACTAAGGCGAGAGATCAGGGGCAGTATGTAACCTGCTGGATTTTCGGAACAATGGGAGCAATTGAAAGCAATGCTTTGATGAATGGGTATGGTGAGTTCGATTTTTCTGAGTATCAGCTGGCATATCTTTCACAGAACATCCCGGAAAAGCAGGATGCAATGATTGCGGGAGAAGGTTTTGAATCTGACTGCGACTGGTATGATCTTCCGGGTAAGCCGGAGTTTGTCGTAGGCCCTTTTATGAAGGGATACGGTCCTGCTTTGGAAGAAAACTATCCATATAAGAATATGACAAAAAAACTGTCGGAAGATGCAAAGGATGATGTGGAATTCCTTGGGGACAGTTGCTATATGGTTTCTGCAAAAGACTCCGATAAGATAAAAGAGCTTGTAATTAAAAATGGCGGACTTGCCGTTGGACTTGATGCTATAAATTGGGATTATTACGGTTCTGCCATAGATATGAATAGCGGTGCGGTATATGATAATGGTGGTAAAATCGATCATTATCTTACTCTTGTAGGCTGGGATGATAATTACAGTAAATATAACTTTTTAAACAGGCCCAAAGGCAACGGCGCGTGGATTATCAAGAACAGTTGGGGTATGGGTGTAGGTGACAGCGGTTACTTATATGTTTCTTATTATGACGGATCGTTTTTCGCGCGTAACCAGCTTTTCTCGTTTACATTAATGCCGAAGGATTCGTACGATTATCAGTATCAGTATGACGGAGGATTCGGTGCGGATAAAGTAGAAGGGTTAACCGGTACCGCAATGGCTTTTAAGGTTAAAGCTAATGAAACAATGACCGGCGTAAGAATATATCCGTTGCCGGATGCACAGGGTGCTTTTGAAACTTTAAACGCAACGGTTACTGTATATAAGGATGTCGCGTCTACAGATAAGATTGATGATTCGAAGATTATCTATACTTCGGAACATACGATTAGGTACGCGGGATATCAGACATTGAAGTTTGAAACGGGGCTTAATATTAATAAGGGCGATACAATACTGGTTACAGTGACATTTGATAAGGCTATACGATATGCATATGATTGCCCGTTCAAGGGTAAACAGGTAGATCAGTGGGGAGAACCGAGAAAATACCATGTTATTTCCACGGCAAATCCAAACGAGACTTTTATGTATCTGACAGAAGATTCGGCCTGGAAAGATTGCATAGAAAAAGCTGAGAATTCAAGTATGTGCATGAAGGTAATCGTTAAAAACGGTCACAATAAATAAGGTGTAAAAGATAATAGACATAAAAGAGGAGGCTTGCACATGAAGATAGTGGTTATTATGAATGCTTTAAAAAAGTATCATAAGGATATGATAGATGAAGCGGCGAAAAAAGCGGGGGCAGAAGTTTTCTATTTTGATAAAGAAAGCGATGTGCCTAAGGAACATATGGATGCCGATATAGTTTACGGTCAGGGTATAAATATGGCCAAAACCTGTGAGAATCTAAAGTGGCTTTGTGCAAGCTTTGCGGGAGTAGATAATCTTGTAAAGCCTGATAGTTTTAAGAATCCGGAATGTATACTTACAAATTCTGCGGGAGCATATGGTGTAAGTATTGCAGAGCATATAATAGCACTTTCTTTAATGATGATGAGACGTATTACGGAGTTTTATGCAGAGACTTTAAACGGTCAATGGCTTCCGCCGCGTGCACAGCGTTCATTAAAGGACAGCCGTATAACTGTTCTCGGAACGGGAGATATAGGAACAACTTTCGTGCATCGCGTAAAGGGATTTGAACCAAAGTCCATCATTGGTGTATCAAGAAGCGGGGTAAAAAAAGATCCGTTATATGATGAAGTATATAAGGTAGAAGATTTGGATAAGGTTCTGCCTAATACGGATCTTCTTGTTATGAGTCTTCCGTCGACACCTGAAACTATCGGTATATTATCGCGTGAAAGGATAGCGCTTTTGCCTGAAACGGCATATGTGGTGAATGTCGGAAGGGGAACTGCTATTGATGAAGAAGCTTTGGCAGATGCACTTGACCATGGAATGATTGCGGGAGCGGCTTTGGATGTATTTAGCACGGAACCTTTGCCAAAAGATAACAGACTTTGGCACACAAAGAATCTTCTTATAACGCCGCATGTTGCAGGAAATCTCACATTGGAGCATACGGTTACAAGAAACGTTGAGATGTTTGTTGAGGACCTTGATAATTATGTAAATAAACGCCCGATGGCGCATTTGGTTAATAAGAAAATCGGATATTAAACAAAACTTTCACAGTTGGCATAGTGAATTTAATATCAAAGAGTGCTACAATTATTTTATCCTGAATAAAACTTTTTGGAGTGCGTTATGGCAGTTGTATTATTTAATCCATTATCAAATAATGGCAGAGGAAGAGATGAGGTAGAAAATATTCCGGGGGTCGATATGGCGAAAGTCCGCTACGAGGATATTACAAAGATTACGAATTATCATGAGTTCTTTGAGACGGTAGGCGATGACAGTGTGATACTTTCCGGCGGAGACGGAACGCTTCATAACTTTGCCAATAATATTCCGGAAGAATGTCTTAATAAGGAAATCTATTATTATCCGACGGGTTCAGGTAACGATTTTGCAAATGATATAGAATATAAAAAGGGCTCTGAACCTGTATATCTTACTGATTATCTTAAGAATCTTCCGACGGTTACGCTTAAGGGTGTTAAAAAGAAGTTCCTTAACGACGTCGGATTCGGAATTGACGGATACTGCTGTGAAAAGGGTGACGAGGCAAGAGCAAAGTCGTCACGTCCCGTAAATTATACGACTATAGCGTTAAAAGGATTATTATATGATTATAAGCCGGGGAAGGTTCATGTAGAGGCGGACGGCAAAGTGTATGATTTCGATCATGTATGGATGGCACCGACGATGTTCGGAAGATTTTATGGTGGTGGCATGATGGTAACACCTATGCAGAACAGAAATAATCCGAACCATACTATGACTGTTGCAATTGTACATAGTAAAGGAAGATTCGCATTACTTAAAACGTTCCCGAGAATTTTTAAAGGAACACATGCGTCATGCAGCAATGTAATTACTTTTATAGAAAATGTAAGACATGTTACGGTGGAATTTGAGGAGCCTACATCGGTTCAGCTTGACGGCGAGACATATCTTAATGTTAAAACTATCGAGGCAAAAGCGGCAACAGAATAACTATTGATATTTATAAGATTTACTATACGAATTCGCTTAAAATACTTGTAATTTTTATCGCCTTAAGGTATACTTGTTTGGTACGTGAGTCGCCGGCGTGGCGGAATGGCAGACGCACCAGACTCAAAATCTGGCGATGGCAACATCGTATGGGTTCAAGTCCCATTGCCGGCATATTAGCTACGAAGACACTTTCTTCGTAGCTTTTTCTTTTTATAACGGAGGAATTACAATGCTTGATAGAATAAAAGAAGGCAAAAGTTTTGCGGGAAGATTCTTTATATATGCCATCTTCATCATAATGACCTTCTATCTGAATAACGGATATTTTAATGCACTTGAAAGCAAAGCACTCGGTGTTATGGCTTTATTTGTGGTTTTTAATGTGGCATGTACTGTTATGACACTTATCGTATTTATAAAAACTCCCGTAAAGGATTACATGAAGGAGTTTTTTGACGGTTTTACAGTAATGGATCATGCGATATTGCTTTTCGGATTGGCCTTAATAATATCGAATCTGATATCCAATCATATGAAAGAAGCATTTTACGGAACGTATGCATGGCTTATAGGTACGTTATTCCTTATTTTATCTATAATTGCATACTTTTACCTGTCGCGGAACATAAAATTTGATTCGACGCTTGTGTATGTCATCCTTGCGGTTATATTCCTCGAATCAATAATGATAATATTGAATTATTTCTACGTCGATCCGTTTTCATTTCATGAGTATCTTGCAGAAAAAGATATCCCGCGTTATATCGGAACAATCGGTAACGTTAACTGGTATGTGGGATTTTTTGCACTTACCATGCCGATAGTATTTGCGTGTTCGTTGGTTATAAACTACTTGCCTGTAAAGATAATATCGACAGTACTGCTTGTTTTATCGTATTATACGGCGCTTATATCAAATTCCGACGGAGTGTTTTTGCCTCTTGCACTTATATGCGCGGGATTCATATTCGTCGGTGCAGAAAAGCGTAAACTCCTTACGGGAGTATTCTCGCGACTTACTGTAATTTTTGCATCTACGGCTATATTTGAAGTATTATCTATTTTTATAAAACACACCGAACTTACGGGATACGCAAATCCACTTATCTATAAGCATATATATGTTGTCATTGCAGTAGTGTTTATGGTACTTACATTATTTACGGGAATGCTTAATGATGACATATATAAGGCAAGTATCAAATGGATCAGAATCGCGTTAATTGCACTGTCTTTGATTGCAGCTATAGTTGTTGCGGTACAGCAGTTTTCAAACTTTTCCGAAAGCTACGGCCACGGCCGCGGGAAGATATGGATAGCGGCATTTAGTGAGTTTAAAGGATTTAATCCGATAAACAAGATATTCGGAACGGGAGCATCGACATTCGGATATTATTATACGGAGTATACAGGTTCTACTTGGGTAAGAAATGCACATAATGAGTATGTGGAGTACCTTATTACAACTGGAATCTTCGGGTTGATAACGGTGCTTACAGGATTAACGGGTGTTGCAATAGAATTCTTTAAAGGTATAAAGAAGTCAAACGGCACGATGCCTTATGTCATAAATGCCACGACGGGAATCACAATTTTTGCCTACGCAATCCAGGCATTCGTTAATAACCCGCAAGGGTTAAATGTAGGGATACTTATAGTAATTCTTGCAATTTTCAAGTGGTCGTGCTTTACTATTAATAGTGAGGTTAAAGCACGAGAGATTAAGGATTTAAACGCTCAGTAGAGTGCATAATTTAACAATCAGGAATAATCAAAGCATTAAGCTTTTGGAGGAGGATAAATACATGAAAGCATCATACGGAGATTTTATATTAAAGAAGGCCGCAGAAATTTTGGCAGAGCCGTCACCTACAGGATATACCGATAAGTGTGCAAAGCTCGTTATGAAAGAATTTGAGAAGTTAGGCTTTAAGGCCTGGCAGACTGTTAAGGGAGGCGTAATGGTAGACCTTGGCGGTAAGGATAAGAAGAACGGCATCATGCTTGCGGCACATATGGATACATTGGGTGGTATGGTTGCAGAAGTTAAGGGTAACGGACGTCTTCGCCTTACACCTCTTGGCGGAATGAATGCCAACAATGCAGAGACAGAAAATGTCAGAGTTATTACAAAGTTTGACGGAGAATACGAAGGAACATTACAGCTTAATAACGCATCTATCCATGTAAACGGTGATTATAACGATATCAAGCGTTCATGGGACAAGATGGAAGTCGTTCTTGATGAGATTGTTGAAAAGGCTGACGATACAAAGAAGCTTGGAATTGAAGTCGGTGATATCGTAGCATTTAATCCTAGAACAGTTATTACAAAGAAGGGCTATATTAAGAGCCGCTTCCTTGATGATAAGTTATCCGTAGCTATATTACTTGGCTACGCAAAGTATTTAAAAGATGAAAAGAAGACTCCTAAGCGTCACGTATACGTTCATATTACAGTATACGAAGAGGTAGGACACGGTGGTTCCGCATCTGTTCCGGAAGGCGTAACTGAAGTTATGTCTGTAGATATGGGATGTGTCGGTGACGGTTTAAAGTGCACTGAGCGCCAGGTATCTATATGCGCTAAGGATTCAGGCGGTCCTTACGCATATGATGTTGTAAAGGGTCTTATAGAGGCTGCAAAGAAAGCTAAGGCTGATTATGCGGTAGACGTATATCCGCATTACGGTTCTGACGTAGAAGCTACACTTCGCGCAGGATATGATGTTAAGCACGGTCTCATCGGTGCCGGTGTATATGCATCACACGGATACGAAAGAAGCCATAAGGACGGAGCACTTGCAACATGCAAGCTTATTGCTGAATATATAGGTTAGGTTTAGATATGAGATTTTTCAGGAAAAAGCTCGCGCTTTTACTTTGTTTAACTATGCTTCTTGCTTTAGTGGGATGTAATAAGCACGAGAGTATTACGGAAGTCATAACGGATGTAAGCGACGGCGAAAGTGATTCTAAAAATGCGTCCGGAAATGCGATAGATCCGGGATTATATATTCCGGATATATCTAAGGAAGCGCTTAAAAAGGAAGAAGACGCCGATCGTGCGATAATGTACAATGAGCCGACATTTAAGGATTGCGGTGTGATAATCGGAAGCATTCCTTTTACGTTGCCGTTTTCTTACAGACGTATAAGCGATGACTGGACATTTGATCTAAAAGATTACGGATATGATGATACGTTTAAATTGGGCCCGAATGACCGTACCAGCGAGACTATAGTTCTCCATAAAGAGAACACCGGGTATGATATAGTCGTAGGTTTTTATAATCCTTACGATATCCCATGCAGGATAGATGAGGCGTATATTTATTCCGTAACGATAGACGTAAGAGGAGATGCCGGAGAAAGACCGCTTATGCAGCTTCCTTTCGGCATTACGTGGGGTAATTCCTTTAAAGAGATAATAGAGTATGTGCACCCGACCGAGGGATTTAAGGTTGATCATGAAACGGGAGAGATGTATCTTAACTTCATCTATGATCATACCGATTTTATAATGCTTACGGTAAGTGAGACAAAGGGAATAGTAGCAGTAACCATTAAATCCTATAAAGAGGAAAGACTGAATGGAGAAACTGAATAAAACATACGAAAAACTTAATAGAATCTTATTAAAAGGCTTATATAAGGAAGACACGAATTTAATCGTGTCTCCTTATTCTATTATGATGGCATTATCAATGATAATGGACATGAGTGCCGGGAAGTCCAAAGATGAGGTAAAAGCGTTTCTTGATGCGGATGACGGATTTATAGAAAAGCTTATAAACGAAGTAAATGTCTCGCTTACCGAAGAAGGATTCTTAAAGTGCGCCAACGCGGTTGCAATAAGAGAAGATTTTAAAGATAAGGTAAGGAATGATTATAAGGAGCGCTTCATAAAGCTTTTTAGCGGTGAAATATTCAGCGACGAAAACCTTGTATCATTGGTAAATAGTTTCGTTAACGACTCTACCGACGGCATGATAGATTCGGTTATGGATGAGTCTATGAAGGATGTAGCATGTGCAATCATAAATGCCATATGTTTTAATGCCGGGTGGGAGAAAGAGTACGAGGAAAAAGATATAACGGACGGTGTCTTTAATAATCTCGACGGAAGCAAAGTGGATGTCAAGATGCTTAAAAGTATCGAATATGATTATATAGAGACGGAAAAGCTTACGGGATTTATTAAGTCCTATAAGGGTGGTCATTACGCATTTTTAGGTCTTTTGCCGAATAAGAAGGGAACCAAAGGAATTATGGAAGTTCTTGAAGGTGAGGATTTTTCTTCGTTGCCGGAAATTGCAGCAGGAAAGGTAATGGTAAGATTCCCTGAATTTAAGGCAGAATACGGTACGGATTTAAAAGAGTTATTTATGAATGAAGGTGTAAAGGAAGTATTCGGACTTGGTGCGGATTTTAGCCCGATATCAGCCGAACCTTTATATATCGATAAGCTTCTTCATAAGGCAATTATTGAAGTTGATAGGCATGGTACAAGGGCTGCGGCTGTGACTGCGGGAATGGTGATGCTTGGATGTGCGCCGGGTAAGCCGAAGGAAGTTACGCTTGATAGGCCGTTTGTGTATGCGGTAGTGAATCTCGACACTAAGCTCCCTGTATTTACAGGAGTCACAAATCAATTATAGTTACGAGGTAGGAAACAGACATGGGTAGAGAAGTTTATGAAAGAATTGCCATGATACCATGGGGAAAAGGAACTGATGAAATTACCGAAGGATGTATGGTTCTTGAAGGCGGTGGCTGGAGAGGTCTTTATACATTAGGCGTACTTGATGCATTGATGATTGCAGGAATAAACCTTGAAGCAACTGTCGGAATATCTGCAGGTGCGTTATGTTCACTCGGATATACCACAGGACAGATAGGCTGGGGAGCAAAGATTGATCTTACCTATAGACATGATGATAATTTCTGCGGAATAAATGCTATAAAGAATGAACATGCAATAACAGGATTTGAATATCTTTATAAAGAGATACTTAAAGAATACCCGTTAGATAAAAAGAAACTCAAAGAAACACCAAGACGTATGGCAGTAGGCTGTACGAACCTTATAACGGGTCAGACAGAATACTTTGAAAAAGGTTCATGTAACCTTTCGAAGGCAGTTTCTGCATCGGCTTCCGTACCATACGTATCAAAGCCTGTCATAATGAACCGTACACCATACCTTGACGGCGGATGCTCGACAAAGATACCGTATGAATGGGCCGTAGAAAACGGTTACAAGAAGGTTGTAGTTGTAAAAACACGAGAGCGTGAATACAAGCGTTCCGAAGATTCCGTATACCGCGTAGCACGTGCAATGTACCATAAGTATCCGGAATTTATAAAGAGCCTTGAAGCAGCAAATAAGAAGTTTAACGAGACAATCGATATGCTTTACAAGAAAGAAGAAATGGGTGAAGTCTTTATAATCGCACCATCCGAGACAGTCACTGTATCCCGATTCGAAAGCGACATGGAAAAACTTGGCGATCTCTACTGGTTGGGTTATAAGGACGCTAATAACATCCTGCCTGAGTTGCGTAAATATCTAGGAATATAGATAACTATAATAAGCCATAACATATATTAGAAAATGCCACGGCAATATATTGGATAGATGAAGAAATCCATGTAAATAAGGGGCCTGAGAAGTCTTTCGGCTTCGTTTTATACCGCGTTTATACCTTTTGAAAAAGCTTAGTGTACCAAGACGAGTCCGTAAAATGGGACAAGATAAATAGTAAAATGATAAAAGCTATAAAAGTGGCTACTTTAGAATAAAGTGGAGGCAAATATTAATGACAACAAGAAGTGCAAAGATAGATCAAAAGGCAGGCCTTATTTGGGCGATTGCAGATAAACTGACTGGAGTATATAAACCGCATGAATACGGCGATGTAATCTTGCCGTTAACCGTAATACGAAGATTTGACTGTATCCTTTTTGATACAAAAGATACGGTATTAACAAAATATGAAGAGGTTAAAAACCTTCCTATGAAGGATGTTTTACTTCGCAAGGCTTCCGGCTTCGATTTTTACAATACAAGTAAGTATACATTTGAAAACCTAATGGATGATCCGGACCATATTGAAGAGAACTTCAGAGATTACTTGAATGGGTTCTCTGAAAATGTGCAGGATATTATTCAGAAATTTGCGTTTGACGGTCATATAACAAGAATGGCGAATAAGAACATTCTTTATATTGTTCTTAAGGAGTTTACCACAGAAAAAGCAAATCTTCATCCGAATGAAATTTCTAATCTGGAGATGGGATACATTTTTGAAGAGATTATTCGTAGATTCTCTGAAGCACATAATGAAGATGCCGGACAGCATTACACACCAAGAGAAGTTATCCAGCTTATGGTTAATATCCTATTTTATGATGATAACGATATTCTTTCCGGTAATAATGTAGCAAAGACCATTTATGATCCTGCTTGCGGTACCGGTGGAATGTTATCCGTTGCCGAGGAATATCTTCACAGCCTAAACGCATCAACAGAGCTTGTTTCCTTTGGACAGGAGATTAACGACCAGACTTTCGCTATCTGTAAAGCAGATATGTTGATTAAGGGAAATAATGCGGATTATATCAAAGACGGAAATACCCCTTCTGACGATCAGTTTGAGGGGAATACTTTTGATTATATCCTTTCAAATCCTCCGTTTGGACGTGAATCTGACATTTATTACAGCTACCGGTGAAGGTGGGATAGAGGCAATTTATGCTGATGAAAATGTTTGGTTAAGTCAAAAAATGATGGGAGTTCTTTATGATGTAGGAAAGAGCACCATTAATTATCATTTACATAAGTTGTATGAGGATGGAGAAATAGACAAGGAATCAGTTGTTCGAAAATTTCGAACAACTGCAGATGATGGAAAGGACTATAATACATTCCATTATAATCTTAAAGCCATTATTGCAGTTGGAAATAAAGTTGACTCAGAAAAGGCAGTTCAATTTCGCAAATGGGCAAATACCATTATTGAAGAATACACGATTAAAGGCTATGCCATGGATGATGAAAGACTCAAAAAGGGTGGTAGCATTTTAACGAAGGAGTATTTTGAACAATTGCTGGAACGTATTCGAGAAATACGTTTGTCTGAGCGAAAGTTTTACCAGAAGATAACAGATATTTATGCGACTTCAATTGATTATGATTCCACGGCAAAGGAAACAAAGCGATTTTTTGCTGCTGTACAAAACAAGCTTCACTATGCTGTTCATGGTCAGACCGCAGCAGAAGTGATTTATAACAGGGCGGATGCTGAGAACTTCTGGTTCAATGGACCAGAAGTTATTTATGATTATGATGAGCGGATTTACATGAGTTTTTTGTGGAACACAAAGAGATGACAGTTTTATTATAGTGAGAGAAAGGATGTATAATTTCTATCTAAGAATACGAAACTGACAAAAGAGACGAAAAAACGCTTCAAAGCCGCATAAATACTGAGGTATAAATTGGAGTATTTTATACCGATTCTTATACCTTTTGCCTACAAAAATACGCAAAATTATCCCAATATATGCCATGTAAATGAAATTTAAGCTCTGCATCAAAATTGAAGAAAAGCCCGAAAATAGGTCTTTAATATTCCCAAGATATAGTGTAAAATAGAAAAGGATGATACTAGGAGTAGTGTCGGAAGGAGTACGCAATTCATGAGCAAAGTCGTTCTTATAGATGGCAACAGCATTTTAAATCGCGCATATTATGGAATTCCTCCTCTTACGAATAAAGAGGGATTGCATACCAATGCCGTATACGGTTTTTTAAACATTATGTTTAAGATCCTTGCAGAAGAAAATCCGACGCACTTAGCAGTCGCATTTGACCTTCATGCACCGACATTCCGTCATAAGATGTATGACGCATATAAAGGCACAAGAAAGGCCGCAGATCCTGAATTCGTTGAGCAGATCCCGATTATAAAAGAGATGCTTACCGCGATGAATATCCCGATTTATACATTGGAAGGATACGAAGCGGATGATATCTTAGGCACTATCGGTAAAACAGCGGAAAAGGAAGGATACAAGGTTTCCATAATTTCCGGTGACCGTGACCTTTTACAGCTAGCAACGGATAATATTCAAATACGAATTCCTAAGACAATTAAAGGCGTTACAACGATAGAAGATTATTACGCTTCAACCGTTAAAGAAGTTATCGGCGTAGCTCCTATAGAATATATTGACGTAAAGGCTTTACAGGGCGATTCTTCAGATAATATCCCGGGAGTATCCGGCATAGGCCCTAAGGGTGCAGTAGAACTTATTCAGACCTATCATGACTTGGATACACTTTACGAACATATAGAAGATATCACAAAGAAAGCCATGAAGGCGCACCTTATAGAAGATAAGGATAACGCATATCTCAGCAAGACACTTGCAACGATAAATATTGAAGTGCCGCTTAATATAGGCTTTTCCGATATGGAATATACCGATCCATATACGGATAAGGCCTACAACTTATGCAAGAAGTTAGAGTTTAATAAGTTACTCGACAGATTTGATAAAAAGACCGTTCAAAACGTTTCGGAATATAAGTTAAATTATAAGACCAAACTCGATAAGAAGACTTTTGATGAGATAATTAACGGTATTAACGGTGGGACAGTTGCAGTATCGGTAAGAAATATCGCTACAAAAGAATTAACGGGTATAACTTTGTCCGTTGTAACAGATAAAGCAATCGGAGGTAATGTATTCGCCGAGGGCAATAAACAGCTTACACTTTCATTCCTTACGGAAGAATCGGATGAAATAGATGAGACGGATATTGAAAAATATCTTCATACTATCGTTGAAAAGGCGGATAGAATTATAGTTCCGGATGCAAAAGCGTTCTTTAAGTTTTTAAAGGATGAAGATGTCGCATTACTTGAAAGCAAAGATAAACTTACGGATTTATATTTACTCGCGTATGTACTTGATACCGTTCGCGGCGAGTATACGTATGATTATGTCGCATTAAATTATCTTTCAATGATAGTGCCTAATGCGAAAGAAACAGATGCCAATACATCATCACTTATTGAGGCAGATGTATTGTTAAAGTCTGTAGATACAATGTACGCAATGCTTTCGTCACATAACATGACGGAACTTTATAAGAATATAGAGTTGCCGTTAACCTTCGTTTTACACGATATGGAAAAACGTGGTATTAAAGTAGAGCGAGAAGCTTTAAAAGAATACGGTGCGGAACTTGACGAGAGTATCGTAGAACTCGAGAAAAAAATATACGAAAAGTGCGGACATGAATTTAATATAAATTCGCCGAAGCAGCTTGGAGTAGTTTTATTCGAAGAATTAAAGCTTCCGAACGGTAAAAAGACAAAGACGGGATATTCAACTGCGGCAGATGTACTTGAAAAACTTGCCGGCGAATATCCGATAGTAAATGACATTCTTGATTACAGAACATATACGAAGCTTAAGTCGACCTATGCGGAAGGTTTAAGTAATTTCATAAAAGAAGACGGACGAATTCATGCTAACTTTAACCAGACTATAACCGCAACAGGTCGTCTTTCTTCTACGGATCCTAACCTTCAAAACATCCCTATAAGGATGGAACTTGGAAGAAAGATAAGAAAAGCGTTCGTTCCGAGAGAAGGTTATAGATTCGTCGATGCGGATTATTCGCAGATAGAATTACGACTCCTCGCGCATATGTCGGGCGATGAGAACTTAATTCATGCATATGAAAACGGAGACGATATCCATGCGCTTACGGCGTCCAAGGTATTTAAGATTCCGCTTTGCGATGTAAACGATACACTTCGCCGTCGCGCGAAGGCTGTTAACTTCGGTATCGTGTACGGAATAAGCGCGTACGGATTAAGTGAAGATTTGCACATTCCGGTAAAGGAAGCAACGAATTATATAGAAAGCTACTTTGAAGCATATCCGAGTATCAAGGCATTTTTAGACGGCCTTGTTAAAGATGCAAAGGATAAGGGCTATGCGATAACACTTTTTAATCGCCGTCGTCAGATTCCGGAGATAAAGGAACGTAACTTCAATATCCGCCAGTTCGGCGAGCGTGTTGCAATGAATGCGCCGATTCAGGGAAGCGCTGCGGATATCATGAAGATTGCGATGATAAAGGTTTATAAGCGCTTAAAAGCCGAAAATATGGCTTCGAAGATATTGGTTCAGGTTCATGACGAACTTCTTATCGAAGCAAAAGATAATGAAGTAGAAAAGGTATATACAATACTTAACGAAGAAATGGCGGATGCGGTTAAGCTTGCAGTCCACCTTCCAATTGATATACATGACGGTACAAACTGGTACGAGGCAAAATAAATGGTTATAGGAATTACGGGCGGAGTTGGTTCAGGTAAAAGCGAGGTCATCCGCTACATTGCGAAAAACTACAATGCGACAGTTCTTCTTGCGGACGATATAGCAAAAAAGCTTATGAGCGTAGGGCAGGCCGGTAACACAGCGTTAAAAGAGCTTTTACCTGGTGAATGCTTTCTTGAAGACGGGAACATCGATAGAAAAGCTATGGCAGCAGTGTTCTTTAAGGACAAGGGGATGCAACAACGCGTAAATTCAGTGATTTTTCCTCTTGTGAAGGAATATATAAAAGAAAGCATTAAAACTGCCACGGCGCCATTAATAATAATTGAGGCTGCGCTCTTAATTGAAGAGCATTATGAAGAAATTTGTGATAAACTAATATATGTATATGCAGAAAGACAGGTGCGGGTTAAAAGATTACAGGAATCCCGTGGATACAGCATTGAACGTATAGATGCAATGATGGCCTCGCAATTAAGTGAAGAAGAATTTAGAGAGAACACTGATATAACGATAGATAACAGTGGCGGTTTGGAAGATACGATTAAAATAATAGATAAGGAACTTTCAGGATTAGGAGTGAAAAGATGGGAACAGTAGAGTATCAGGGTAATGATCTTGTATTTGGTCTCGATATCGGAACGAGAAACGTGGTCGGTGCGGTAGGTTATAAGAACGAAGATGATTTCGAGGTTGTAGCGTACTGCAATATGGAGCACGAGACACGTTCAATGCTTGACGGACAGATACATGATATCGGTCGTGTAGGAAAGACAATAAGAAAGGTTAAAGAGTCTTTGGAAGGCCAGCTCGGAGAAAACTTAAAAGAAGTTTGTATCGCTGCCGCAGGTCGTGTTCTTAAGACTGAAGAAGTACGCGTAGACTTTGAATTTGAAGAAGAGCGCGTAATCGAGAAGGAAGACATACATAACCTTGACCTTTTGGGTGTGGAAAAGGCACAGAAGAAATTAAACGAGGAGAATGATACCAAGTTTAAATTCTATTGTGTAGGATATTCCGTTGTCCGTTACTACTACAATGATGATCCTATATCTAACCCTGTCGGACATAAGGCTACACGTATATCGGAAGATATAATCGCAACCTTCCTTCCGGAAGACGTTGTTGACGGACTTTATTCCGCAGTCGGAGAGGCCGATCTTTCCGTTGCAAACCTTACACTCGAGCCTATCGCGGCTATCAATGTCGCTATTCCTGAAAATTTTAGATTATTAAATATCGCGCTTGTCGATGTCGGCGCAGGTACATCCGATATTTCGATAACCCGTGACGGAAGTATCATTGCATACGGCATGATTCCGCATGCGGGCGATGAACTTACGGAAATTATAGTTCAGCATTATCTTGTTGATTTTAAGACAGCAGAATACATCAAGCTTACATCTACTGAGTCGGATAAGATTACATTTAAGGATATCATGCTTATAGAGCATACTATTAATTCCAAGGAAGTATGGAATCTTTTATCGGATACCGTAGATAAGATTGCAAAGGAAGTGGCAGCAAAGATTATAGAATTAAACGGTGATACCTCCGTTGCGGCCTGCTTTGTGGTAGGCGGTGGAGGAAAGGTACATGGTTTCACCGAAAGAATGGCTAAGCATTTAAAGATTCAGAAGGAGCGTGTGGCACTTCGTGGAGAGGAAGTAATGCAGCAGGTTCATTTTGAGGATGAAACCGTAAAGAAGGACCCATTACTTGTTACTCCTATCGGTATCTGCTTAAATTACTATCAGCAGAAAAATAACTTTATCTATGTGCGCTTTAACGGCGAGAGGATAAAGCTTTACGATAATAATAAACTTACGGTAATGGATGCGGCGTTAACCGCAGAATTCCCGACGGAAGAGCTTTTCCCTAGAAGAGGTACGGAAATAAACTACTTCGTAAACGATAAGCCTAGAATGCTTAGAGGTGACGCGGGAGAGGCTGCGATAGTCAAGATGGACGGCAAGGAAGTAAGTCTTTCAACACCGATTGTTGCTAACTGCGAGATTGAGATTATTTCCTCGACAGCGGGAAGCGAGTCGGTATTTACAATATCGGATCTTCCGGACTACACATCGGAAGATATAGCATTCTACGTAAACGGCAAGACTGTTACATGTCCTAAGTTCGTAGAAGTTAACGGCGTATTGGAACCACCGACATACGTGATTAAAGACGGCGATCATGTAAATCTTCGTCCGTATTATACAGTTGAACAACTTATTCAGTTCATGGATGTTGAAGTAGACCTTGATCAGCCAATTTACGTAAATAACGTAGAAGAGACGCTTCAGGCACTTTGCTACGAGAACTTCTCGATTAACTGGACGACGTATGACGGATCCACTCCGCTTACGGAAGACTTTAGCACGAGTGACAGTGAAGACGGAGACGACGATGGTTCTGACGGTGAGGAAGATGGCATCATTAAAAACGGAAAGCTTTTAATCGACCTTCCGATCATTGTAAACGGTGACGAAGTTGTATTACATGGCAGATCCGATTATATGATAATCGATGTATTTGAGCCGATTAACTTCAATCCGAATGAATCAAACGGAAGATTTGTCGTTATCGAAGTTAACGGTGAGAAGGCAACATACACGACATCGTTAAAAGAGGGCGACCGCGTAGATATTTACTGGAAATAAGAGGATAGAATGGATATAAGATTAAAGGTTTTAGAGGACCTTAAAAGTTTAATAGAAAAGGCCAAAGTTAAAGACGGCGAAGTTACGAGAGAAGAAGTAAGTAAGGCTTTAAACATGAAGGAGATAAATGCCGATGCTTGGGAAGTTATCGGTGATTTCCTTTATACGAGAGGCGTGAAACTTGAAGGGTTCGTGCCGAGTAAGCTTGTAAAAGTCGTTACGGATTATGAGTATACGCCGGAAGAGAAAAGCTTTGTGACTTATTACGAGAAAGAACTTCGCACTTTGAATAAGAAAAAGCGTAAAGAACTGGATGAGGCTTTGGCGGTATTAAACGAACAGACAAAAGAAGAGTGTTATCATGCGCTTATGCCATATATATACAAGACAGCGGCTCGCTTTGTAGGACATGGAGAGCTTTTACCTGATTTGGTACAGGAAGCGAATGTGTCGGTATTTATGGAATTATCTGAGGCGGGCGGATCGGTTTCAAAGTTCGAAAGAATCGCGGAAGATGCACTTAATTCATTTTTGATGCTCGACGAAGACCGTAGAATGGAAAACGGCAAGATAGTTGCGAAGTTAAATCAGCTTCTTGAAGCGTCAGAGCAGTTGCAGGATCAAAATGCATTATATTCAATTGAGGATATCTCAGAGTTCCTCGATATCGAAGTAGACGAGATAGACGCGCTTCTTCGTATTGCAGGAGAGCAGTAGTCGTAGGTTTAAAAGGATATAGAAAGATATGAAATTATGCAGTATTGCGAGTGGAAGCAGCGGTAATTCGATATATGTCGGAAATGATTCGACAAATGTTTTAATCGATGCCGGAATCACCACAAAGAGAATTGTTACGGGACTCGATGAGTTATCGGTTAATCCTAATGAATTAAGCGGAATTCTTATAACTCATGAGCATATAGACCATATAGGCGGACTTGGAGTTTTCTTAAGGAAGTATAAAGTCCCTGTTTATGCGACAAAAGGTACGATTAAGGGAATTAAGGATAATCCGAAGCTTGGCGAGTTTGATACATCGCTCTTACATGAGATAAATACGGATATAGAGTTTAATCTTGGTGATATAACGATAAGGCCTTTTAAGACGTCACACGATGCAAATGAGCCTTGCGGATATGTGCTTCATGATGATAAGTCCAGGGTTGCCGTGGCGACGGATCTTGGAGTATATACGGATTATACGATTGAAGCTTTATCCGGGCTTGATGCACTTTTATTGGAAGCCAATCATGATGTAAAGATGCTTGAAGTCGGTAGTTATCCGTATTATTTGAAACAGCGCATTTTAAGCGAAAGAGGTCATCTTTCAAATGAGGCTGCGGGAAGGCTTCTTACAAGGATTTTGAACGATCATTTTAAGGGAGTGTTGCTTGGACATATTTCTGAAGAGAATAACTATGAAAGGCTTGCTTATGAGACGGTAAAGATGGAAGTTTCGATGGGGGATTGCCCGTATAACGGCGGTGACTTCCCGATAGAGATTGCAAGCAGAAGCCATATGTCGGAAATAATATATTGCTAGTAAAAATGGCACTTGAGTATTCTTAAGTGCCATTTATTTATTATTCTTTGGTTTCGATATTTTTTAAGAATACGGCGCGTTTCACGGAATCGTCGCCGTATTTTTTGCGCACTTTATCAAGGGCGGTGTCGAGCTTTGATAACTTCTCGTGACGCCCGTCGTCGAAGAGGTTGGTCTGGTAGTTGTCATTTTTCTCGGCCTTTGAGCCGCTTACTCCGAGCTGGCGTATAGGGCCTTTATTCCATAATTTATCAAAAAGTTCGCAGATTGCGGCATATAATTCGTCCGTTACATTAGTTGACGAATATAGTGACATCTGGCGGCTTACGTCGTTAAAGTCAGGGTCGCGGATGGTAACGGATACTACAGATACCTTCATATCATCGTAGCGAAGACGAGCCGCGATAGTTTCAGTTAAGGAGAGCAATACTTCCTTCGCAGTTGCTGCATCTTCTATATTATGCGGCAGAGTCGTTGAGTTTGAATAGCTTTTATTTACTGCATGCTTGTCGAATGAAAAGTCTACATCTTCGCCGTTTGCGTGATTATATGCATCCATTCCGCCTTTTTGAAGATGAAGTGATAAAAGAGCAGGGTCCATATTAGCAAGTTCGCCGATAGTGTTTATTCCTAAGTTATGGAACGCTTTGGCAGTGTTTTTTCCTACGAAAAGAAGATCTTCTATAGGAAGAGGCCACATCTTATCTTTGATTTCTGACTTCCAAAGAGTATGCACTTTATCAGGTTTTTCAAAGTCTGATGCCATCTTGGCAAGAAGGTGATTCTCTGAGATCCCGATATTAACTGTAAATCCGAACTTTTCCCTGATTTCGTCCTTTAATCTGTGTGCAAATTCTACAGGGTCGCCGTAAAGTGACGTCGTTCCCGTCATATCCAAGAATGCTTCATCGATGGAGAACTGCTCTACAACAGGTGCATATCCACGTAAATAATCCATCAAGGCATGCGAGTATTCTACATATAAGTTATAGTCCGGTGGAACGTTTACAAGCGCCGGGCACTTTTTCATTGCGGTTATGACAGGTTCGCCGGTCTTAATCTTAAATGGTTTTGCGGGAATTGATTTAGCTAAGACGATCCCGTGGCGTTTCGTTACGTCACCGCCTACGATAGAAGGGACGGTACGTAAATCAAGGCATGTCGGGTCAAGCTTTAAACGCCTTGCGGCTTCAAAGCTTAAGAATGCGTTATTTACGTCTATGTGAAATATTACCGTACCCGCCATGGTATTCCCCCGAAAAATTATGCAATATATATTTTGACGTACTTATAATTATAGGTGTAAAATTAATAGTTGTAAACATTGGTAATCACTTAAAGAAGGAGATTTAAGATGAAAGCAGTATCTGTTGAGAGTTTACTTAAGAATAACGAATATCCGGGAAGAGGAATCATAATCGGTAAGTCTTCATGCGGAAAGTATGCTGTAACGGCTTATTTTATAATGGGACGTTCAGAAAACAGCAGAAACCGTGTCTTTGTTGAAGACGGCGAAGGATTGAGGACTGAGGCCTTTGACCCTGAAAAGCTTGAAGACCCAAGTTTAATCATTTACTCACCGGTAAGAGTTTTGGGTAATAAGACAATCGTTACAAACGGCGACCAGACTGACACAATCTACGAAGGAATGGACAGACAGCTTACATTCGAGCAGTCGCTTCGTTCACGTACATTCGAGCCTGACGCACCGAACTACACACCTAGAATTTCGGGTGTTATGCATGTTGAGAACGGCAAGTTTAACTACGCGATGTCAATCTTAAAGTCATGTGACAACGATCCGACAGAAACTGACAGATTTACTTTTGCCTACGAAAGCCCTAAGACAGGCGAAGGAAGATTCATCCACACATATATGGGTAACGGTTCACCGTTACCAAGCTTCGAAGGCGAGCCTGAGAAGGTTATAATCGATAAGAACATTGATGAATTCACCGATATGGTTTGGAATTCATTAAACGCTGACAATAAGGTATCACTTTTTGTCAGATTTATCGACATAGCGACAGGTAAGTATGAAACACGTATAGTTAACAAGAATAAATAATAAATACGAGGGAAAAGCGATGAAAGAACTGGAACTTAAATACGGTTGTAACCCGAATCAGAAGCCTGCAAGAATCTATATGGAGCAGGGAGACATTCCGATTGAAGTATTAAACGGACGCCCGGGATACATAAACCTTCTCGATGCATTTAACGGCTATCAGTTGGTTAAAGAATTAAAAGAAGCAACGGGACTTCCGGCAGCAACATCTTTTAAGCATGTATCACCTGCAGGTGCGGCTGTAGGCCTTCCTTTAAACGAAGTGGAAAAGAAGATTTACTGGGTTAAGGAAGATTCATTATCACCTATAGCATCAGCATATGCAAGAGCCCGTGGCGCAGACAGAATGTCTTCATTCGGAGATTTCATAGCTTTGTCCGATGAATGTGACGTAGATACCGCAAAGCTTATTAAGAGAGAAGTTTCAGACGGTGTTGTAGCACCTTCATTTACGGAAGAAGCTTTAAATATCTTAAAGGAAAAGAAGAAGGGTAACTACTGCGTTATAAGAATTGATCCTTCTTATAAGCCCGCAGATATCGAGCACAAGATGGTATATGGCGTAACTTTCGAGCAGAATAGAAACAACCTTCATATAAGCCGTGACATGTTTAAAGACATAGTTACTAAGAATAAGAACATCCCTGACAATGCGGTTACAGATCTTCTTATTGCGATGATTACCTTAAAATATACACAGTCCAATTCCGTATGCTACTGCAAGGACGGACAGGCAATCGGTATCGGTGCAGGACAGCAGTCAAGAATTCACTGTACTCGTCTTGCAGGACAAAAGGCCGACAACTGGTTCTTAAGACAGTCACCGAAGGTACTTAACCTTCCGTTTAAAGAAGGAATCGGACGTCCTAACAGAGATAATGCGATTGACGTATATATCGGAACAGATTCTTACGAAGTATTGGAAGACGGTGCTTGGGAGAGATTCTTTACGGAAAGACCGGAAGAATTTACTTTGGAAGAAAAGAGAGAATGGCTTAAGAAATTAACAGGTGTATCTCTTGGATCTGATGCTTTCTTCCCGTTTGGTGATAATATCGAGCGTGCGCATAGAAGCGGTGTAAGTTACATAGCAGAACCGGGCGGATCGGTGAGAGACGATGATGTAATCGCAACTTGCGATAAATACGATATTGCAATGGCATTTACGGGTATTCGTTTATTCCATCATTAATAGAATAAAAACTAAGGCGGCATTTATGTGCCGCCTTTTTGTATCTAGATAATTGTCATCGGAAGCGAATAATCATTCTTTAATGATTCGCTTTCCTTATTCTTTTGATTACTAACGGTTAAGTATATCTGTCTTGCATAGACATCAAGTTTGAGCATTTCAAGCATTATTCCGGAAAGCATTGGTTCGGATTCCTTTACCGACGTTATTACCGGAACATGAGTATTTTGTTTTAAGTTACCAAGTAATATCGAAGAATCACGCCTGAATCCCAGCACTCTTACATAAGGTACCGGATTTTCTTTAAAAGCTTTCATGTGCGAATCCTTAATGCCTAAGATTATATGCATCATAAGTCTTGAAAGTCTTGCGTATGTAGATTCCTTGGTGTTAAGCAAAGTACAAAACTCCGTTATGGATGTGAAGTTATCCATATTCTTATAAATTCGATTGCTTAAATCGACAGACCCATCTAAATAATCAGCCACACCTGCATCTTTAAGTCCGAGTAACCTATACTTTAAAAGAAGAGTCATATCATCTTCAGTAATAGGCGGATGCTCGTAAATCTCATTTACTAGATCCTTCTTAACATTCTTCGGAATATAAGCACGTAAAGCCTTAAACAAGATTTTCGTCTTCGTATGCATGATGAATTTGTCATTTGCATAATCCGTCGAAAGTATCGACTTTCTAAGCGCCGTAGCTGATGCATAGTTATCGCGCATCGTAAGAGAATGGTGTCCGACCTTGGTACGCTTTATAGGACATACCTTCATATCGATACCAAGCTTTAAAATCGCCTTTATATATTCGATAGCCAGGATGTTATTAGGTCCGTCCAGGATATCTTCGATATAAGGATCGTTTAAGCATTCTACCGCAGACAGAGCGCGTGCGGCAGGGAAGCTTTTACCTTCTTTTAAATGCTTTTTAAGTAAGCGCTGATATCCCGGTGTTTCGTCCAGGAAAAAGCGCGCAAGCTTAGTTAATGTATCAAGGTCTTCCGTCTCGCATCCAAAGCAAAGTATATCGACACCTGCTTCATGAAGAAGTGAGACACCGCCGAGTGCGAATTCTTCAGCAGTTGCTGTAGATAAAAGTACCGGAAGCTGAACTACCATATCGGCGCCGTTTAAAAGCGCAGCCTTTGTACGGATTGCTTTATCGACAATCGCAGGGGCGCCTCGCTGTACGAAGTCACCGCTTAAAGCAACTATCATATAGTCGCATTTTGATCGTTTCTTGGCTTCTTGCAATATATATTTATGACCGTTATGAAATGGGTTGAATTCCGCAATTATACCGGCTGTCATATTCCTCTTTCCTTTCCTAGCATAATGTGTTACACTAAACTTCCAAAAAATTATTTATATTCTATCATAAATATTAAGCAAAAACAAATTCATTCGAAACTTCGCGTAAGGCGATAAAATATTGTTGACAAACGGGGGGACGGTATGTATAATGGATTGAGTGTGGATAGGAGTATGCAATGATTATAGATTTGTTTCCTATAGTAAGTACCAAAGGATGTGCGAAGACGTACGATCTTGACATAAAGGATTACGAGTTTTCGACAATCAATGGTTCATATAAAGCCACAAGGATAAGTCCGATTACACTGGATATTCAAAACGGCGACGGTAAGAGAATTAAGTTTAATCTTACAGGTAGCATGGATTTTATTCTTCCTTGCGACAGATGCCTTACCGATGTTACGATTACGGTGGATCTTAACTTTGAAAAAGAGTTCGCTCTTGAAAAAGAAAAGATAGTAGTCGAAGATTTGGATGAACCGGAGTATATCGACGGACTAAACATGGATACAGACCAACTTGTCTACGATGAGATGTTAGTTAACTGGCCTATGAAGGTCCTGTGCAAAGAAGATTGCAGGGGCATTTGCTCAAAGTGCGGTTTGAATCTCAATATTAAAACCTGCGATTGTGACAGGACAGTCGTAGACCCGAGGATGGCTGCCATTAAAGACATTTTCAATAAATCTAAGGAGGTGTAACAGATGTCAATTTGTCCAAAGAATAAATCTTCAAAGGGAAGAAGAGATCAGAGAAGAGCTAACTGGAAGATGAGTGTTCCGAACTTAGTAAAGTGCAGCAAGTGTGGTGCATTAATGATGCCTCACAGAGTATGTAAGGCTTGCGGATCTTACAACAAGAAGGAAATCATTCCTCAGGATTAATTTTTTTAAGCTTCTTAAGTAGGGTTTGCGAAAGCAAACCCTGATTTTTTATGCAATCGGGAGAGAATAAAATGAAAAAGAGATTGGTATGCTTACTAATGATAAGCATTATGGTATTGTCACTTGTTGCTTGTTCTTCAAATGAGTCAGCTAAAAAAGAAAGCGGAAAGACTCAGAAAAAGGCCGAGGACGTTAAATCGCAGGAAGACTTAAATGAATTTTACCAGGAAGTTGACTATGATTTATTTAATGATAACGCATTTGTTGCTGTTTCACCTTTGTGCGGTATCTCGTTAGACACAGATCAGTTAGGCAAAGGAATTATAGCAGAAGCTCCTGAATACGGAATAGGTAATGAAGCATTCCTTGTTTTCATAAAGTATTACGGTGAGAACGGTACAGTTTATATTGAATATGATCCTTCATTCGAACTTGCTGTTAATTATACTGAAGAAGATATCGTAGTTAATGGTATGGATGCAAAAAAAGTTACGCTTGAAGGTGCCGATACATGGTATGCGATAATATTTACGGGCGAATATGAAGGCTTCCATATAATCAATAATAAGCCGAGCTGGTTACCGGAGCATGAGCAGGAATTGTTCGATACATTGGAAACTCTGGTACTTGTAAAGTATGAACAATAATTTTTAACTTTAAGGGCATTGTTATTAAAAACAGTGCTCTTTTTTTATTGTCATAAGAAGGATTTTTCGTTGAAAAAAAGCTTCGGTTATAGTATATTTTTTATATAGATTTTTGGGAGGCATATTATGGAAGAAATGACCAGAGTCGTCCTTGATGCAATGGGCGGCGACAATGCTCCTTCTGAGATAGTTAAGGGTGCGGTTAAGGCGGTTAAAGAGCATTCGGATGTTAGCGTAGTGCTCGTTGGCCAGGAAGATGTTGTTAAGAAAGAACTTGAACAATATACTTATCCGACAGACAGAATAGCCGTTACAAATGCCGATGAAGTTATAGAGACCGGAGAGCCTCCGGTTACGGCGATAAGGCGTAAAAAGAATTCATCAATAGTCGTAGGACTTAATATAGTAAAGGAAGGCCTTGCGGATGCATTTGTATCTGCGGGAAGTACCGGAGCTATTTTGGCCGGCGGTCAGCTTATAGTAGGCCGTATAAAGGGTGTTGAAAGACCACCGCTTGCTCCACTTATTCCTACGGAAAAGGGCGTTTCAATACTTGCAGATTGCGGAGCAAACGTAGATGCAAGACCGTCTCATTTGGTGCAGTTTGCAATAATGGGCTCTTTATATATGGAGCACGTTGTAGGAATTAAGAATCCTCGTGTGGCAATTCTTAATATCGGACTTGAAGAAGAAAAGGGCAATCAGCTCGTTAAAGAGACATACCCACTTCTTAAAGAATGTCCGGGTATTAACTTTATAGGAAGCGTGGAAGCACGTGAAGTCCCGGCAGGCTACGCCGATGTCATTGTGTGTGACGCTTTTGCCGGAAATGTCCTTTTAAAGATGTTTGAAGGAACGGGCAAAACATTCCTTAGAGTCATAAAGGGTGCTCTTACTTCATCCGTTAAGACTAAGATTGGTGCACTTCTTATAAAGAAAGCCTTAAAGGATGCTTTAAAGAAATTCGATGCATCCGAATACGGCGGAGCACCGCTTCTTGGATGCAAGGGTTTGGTAGTCAAGACTCACGGTTCTGCTAAGGCAGGCGAGGTTTATAACACGATAATTCAGTGCCGTACCTTCAAGCAGCAGAATATCAACGATAAGATATCTAACCGTTTTTCGGTAGAGTAATAAATGTAAGAATAGAAAAGAGGGAAAAGTATGGAATTTGAACATTTAAAAGAGATTATTTCTGAAGTAATGGGTGTTGATGCAAAGGACATCACAATGGACACAACTTTTATCGATGATCTTGGAGCAGATTCACTTGATGTTTACCAGATTATCATGGGTATCGAGTCTGAATTTGATATCGAGATTTCAGATGATATCGCACCGACAATAAAGACAGTCGGCGATGCCGTTGAACAGATCAGAAAGGCAATCAATTAGTTAATGAAAGCCCTTTTTAAACAAAAGGGCTTTTAAATTTTTAGCTCATAAAGGAGCGGGATATGAATATTAAAGCATTCCAGGAAAAGATCGGATATAAGTTTCATCATGAGGGTTATCTTCGTCAGGCTTTAACCCATAGCTCTTTTGCGCATGAAAGAAAGCTTGATAAGCTTATGGATAATGAGCGCCTTGAGTTTTTGGGCGATGCCGTTTTAGAGATTATAACATCCGAATTTTTATTTAAAAACTACCCTGATAAGCCGGAAGGAGATCTCACCAAGCTTCGCGCAAGTATAGTTTGCGAGCAGACTCTTGCTATGTGCGCAAAAGCGATAGATCTTGGTGACCATATAGATCTTGGCCACGGTGAGGAGATAACAGGCGGAAGAGGCAGGAAATCTATAGTTTCCGATGCGATGGAAGCAGTTATCGGTGCGATATATCTTGACGGTGGATTTAAAGAAGCAAGAGAATTCATTACAAAATTTATCCTTACGGACATAGAAGAAAAGCATTTGTTCTATGACAGTAAGACTATATTGCAGGAATATGTTCAAAAGACTTCGACTGAGCAGTTAACCTACACCCTTGTTGACGAGCAGGGACCGGATCATGCAAAGGTATTTACGGTTGAAGCTCATGTCGGTGACAAAATCGTAGGTCGAGGTGTCGGACAGACCAAGAAGGCAGCTGAACAGGAAGCTGCATATAAGGCACTTTTGGATATAAAAGATAAAGATGCCAAAAAGGAATAGGCAGGTAGGAGAATGTATTTAAAAAGCTTGGAAGTAAATGGCTTTAAGGCATTTGCGCACAAGATAAGGTTTGATTTTCATAACGGAATAACGGGAATCGTAGGACCTAACGGAAGCGGTAAGAGTAATGTTGCAGACGCGGTTCGTTGGGTTTTGGGAGAGCAAAGCGCGAAGCAGCTTCGAGGTGCTTCGATGCAGGATGTAATCTTTGCGGGAACTGAGAACAGAAAACCGCTTTCTGCTGCGAGCGTATCGATAACACTTGATAATTCAGATCATGCGCTTCCGATAGACTATACGGAAGTTACGATAACCAGAAGAGTTTTCCGTTCAGGTGAAAGCGAATACTTGATTAACGGTACGGCGTGCCGTTTGAAAGATGTAAATGAGCTTTTCTACGATACAGGTATCGGTAAAGACGGATATTCAATTATAGGACAGGGTCAGATTGACCGTGTCCTTAGTGGTCGTCCGGAAGAACGTCGTGAGCTTTTTGATGAAGCTGCAGGCATCGTTAAGTTTAAAAGAAGAAAAGTTGAGACTATTAAGAAACTTGAGAATGAAAGAGCAAATCTTGTACGTATAAATGATATCTTATCCGAACTTGAAAAACAGGTAGGACCTTTGGAAGCTCAGGCTGAAAAAGCCAAGACTTTCTTAAATAAGAGAGGCGAGTTACAGGTTAATGAAGTGAACCTTTTCTTAATGGATATCGAACGTGTAGACAGAGAACTCGAAGAAATTGAGAAGAACGGCAAGATTGCGGAAGAAGAATTAACGGAAGTAAGGACATCACTTTCAGGAATTAAGTCTGAATATGAAAAGCTTGAGAATGCATTGGCTGAAGCTGATGAAACCATTAATTCAACCAAAGATGAGTTAAGTAATACCAATATCTTAAAGGGTAAGCTTGAAAATGAGATAAAGGTTATCGAAGAGCAGATAAAGTCATCCAGAAACAGTGATGAATTATATAAAGCAAGAAAAGAAAAGACTCTTGCCGAAAAGGAAGAAAAGTTAAAAGAACGCGCAGTTCATGAGGGTGACGAGAAGGCACTCATAGAAGAACTTGATGCAATGAATGCAAAGCTTAAAGAAGCTTCAGATAAAGCAATAACTTTACGTGAAGAAATAAAGCATTGCAATGAAGTAATAGAAAACGGCAAGAATGAAATCTTAGAGCTTGCCAATAAGCGCGGTATCATAAAGGCCAGAAAACAGGGCTTTGATACAAAATTAGAGCAGATAAACATTCGTCGTGCTCAGCTTAATTCACGTCTCTTACAAAAGAGAAGTGATGAAGAGAAGATGAACGATACCCTAAAGTCATTTGAGGATTCTTATAATAAGGCGTTAAATGATATTAAGGTAAAAGAAGAAAGCATTGCATCCATGAATAAGAAGATGGATGAATGGAATAATAAGCTTAAGGATACTGCACGTGAGCAGGAAGAAGTATCAATACGCTATCATAAAGATGAGCAGCGTCTTGAATCACTTCGTAACCTTGCTGAACGTTACGAAGGATACGGCAACGCCGTGCGCCGTGTAATGGAACAGTCGGAAAAGGGCGTTATCGGTGTAATATCCGATATCATAAGCGTTGATAAAAAGTATGAGACTGCAATTGAAACGGCTTTAGGCGGTAATATTCAAAATATCGTAACTGATGATGAGGATACCGCTAAGAAGATGATTAACTTCTTAAAGGAGAATAAGCTTGGTAGGGCAACGTTTTTACCTCTTACTGCTGTATACGGACGTCCTGATGACAGAACCGAGGAAGCTTTAACTGAAAAGGGCATGGGTGTTTTGGGCCGTGCAGATAAGCTTGTAAATACCGATTCGAAGTTCTTAGATGTTATGGAATACCTTCTTTGCAGAGTTATAGTTGTGGATCATATCGATAATGCACTTAAACTTGCAAGAAAGTATAAATATGCAATTCGTATAGTTACACTGGAAGGTGAATCCTTAAATGCCGGTGGTGCGTTAACCGGTGGTTCGTTTAAGAATAACTCTAATCTTCTCGGACGTAACAGAGAACTTGAGGATATCGAAAAGGGCTTAAAAGAACTTGAGAAAAAGCGCGAAGAATTAAGGAACAGACGTGATGAGATAGAAACAGCCAAGGCATTTCTTGCGGATGATATTGCAGAAGCAGGCGAGAAGCTTAAAGAATTACAGATTGAGGCCAATACCGCATCACTTAATGTTGAAAATGCAAAGAAACAGAAGGAAGATTCAGATAATCTCTATGCTGAACTTGCTGTTGAGAATAATGATATAGAGAAAGAGTTTAACGAAGTTAACCTTTCAATCGAGAATTCCGCAGAAGAAAGCAAAGAGATAGATGCACGTGAAAAGGAAGTAAATGAAGAAATCGCAAAGGCAAAAGAGTCTTTGGACGATAAGCTTTATTTCGAAGAAGAATCACAGAAACTCGTGTCAAAGCTTCAGGTAGACCTTGCGGCAATAGAGCAGCGTAATTCATTCGTAAAAGAAAATATCGAAAGAATCGATGCCGATATTGCGAAGATTGACGAAGAGTTAAGCGAGATAGAAGGAACTCTTAATCTTACCGATGCAGATATCGAAGAGAAAGAAAACCAGATTAAAGAAATCATAAAGACTATAGCTGCAGGCGACGAGTCTTATAAGGCTTTGGAAGAGAAACTGGAAAACGCGATAAAGAAGAAGGAAGAAATGAATGAAGAACATAAATCCTTCTTTGGAAGAACGGAAGAGTTATCCAAGAAAGAAGCCGAGCTTGATAAGGAAGTATATAGACTTAATGCACAGCGCGACCGTCTTAACGATTCAAAGGAATCCTGGACGAACCATATGTGGGAAGAGTATGAGCTTACTCCGCACCAGGCACTTGAACTTAAGAATCCTTTAATGACGGATCAGTCGAAAATGCGTAAGGATGTTAACCGCTTAAAAGATGAAATCAGATCTTTGGGCGATGTAAATGTCGGCGCAATTGAGGAATATAAGGAATTATCGGAACGTTTCACATTTATGAGTGAGCAGCGTGACGACCTCGAAAAGGCAGAAGCTAACCTTGTATCGGTTATTGAAGAACTCGATACCGGTATGAGAAAGCAGTTTACAGAGAAATTCGGCCTTATTCAGAAGGAATTCGATAAGGTATTTAAGGAATTATTCGGCGGCGGACATGGTTCAATCGAGCTTGATGCCGACGGAGATATTCTTGAATGCGGAATTACGATAATTGCAGAGCCACCTGGAAAGAAGCTACAGAATATGATGATGTTTTCCGGTGGTGAGCGTGCACTTACCGCGATATGTTTACTTTTTGCAATTCAGAATCTTAAGCCTTCGCCATTCTGTCTTCTTGACGAGATTGAGGCTGCGCTTGATGATTCAAACGTAAACAGATTTGCTAAGTATTTAAATAAACTTACCAAGAATACACAGTTTATCGTTATCACGCATAGACGCGGTACAATGAGCGCAGCAGACAGACTTTACGGTATAACGATGCAGGAAAAGGGTGTATCAGCACTCGTTTCGGTAAATCTCTTGGAAGAGGATTTGGAGTAACAAATGGCTGAAGAAGAAAAGAAAGGTTTTTTTAAGCGCCTTGTTTCGGGCCTTAATAAAACAAGAGAAAATATAGTAGCGGGACTCGATAATATATTTTCGGGGTTTTCAAATATCAATGACGACTTTTATGAAGAACTTGAAGAAACCCTTATAATGGGGGACTTAGGTGTTCATACGGTAGATACGATAATTGAGAATCTAAAAGAAAAGGTAAAAGAAAATCATATAAAGGAGCCTTCGGAGTGTAAGCAGTTTCTTATAGATGATATTAAAGCACAGATGTCCGTTGCGGAGGCAGGATACGAGTTTGAAAATAAGACATCCGTCGTAATGATGATAGGCGTTAATGGTGTCGGAAAAACCACAACGATAGGTAAGCTTGCCGCAAAATATAAGGCACAGGGCAAGAAAGTCATAATTGCCGCTGCAGATACATTTAGAGCGGCTGCTGTAGATCAGCTTGCAGAATGGGCGAATCGTGCGGATGTTCCGATGATATCGGGAAATGAAGGTGCAGATCCTGCCGCAGTAACATTTGATGCCGTAAGTTCCGCAAAAGCTAAAAATGCAGATATATTACTTATCGATACCGCAGGACGTCTTCATAATAAGAAGAACCTTATGGACGAGCTTAATAAGATAGGCCGTATAATCGATAAGGAGTATCCGAATGCGTATCGTGAGACTTTGGTTGTAGTTGATGCAACAACAGGTCAAAACGCATTAAATCAGGCACGTGACTTTAACGAAGTTACACCTATATCAGGCGTTGTACTTACCAAAATGGATGGTTCTGCAAAGGGCGGTATCGCTGTAGCGATACAGTCGGAACTTAAGATACCGGTTAAGTATATAGGTGTCGGCGAAACTATCGACGATCTTGAAAGATTTAATGCAGACCAATTCGTGGATGCGCTTTTTGTAAGAGAAGATACGACAAAAGAAGAAACCGTATAAGGTTTTAACTTTCGGAGGATTTATAATTGGATAGGTTTTACGAGAAAACGAGGGACAGACTTATAGAGTATGCGAAGATAGATACAGGCTCGCTTCCGAATACGGGACGAACACCTTCTACAGATAATCAGTTTGACCTCGCAAGAGTACTCTTTAAGGAATTAAAGGATATCGGGGCAAGTGATGTATATCTTGATGAGAAGAATTGTATCGTATACGGAAATATACCGTCAAATTCAAAGAAAGATATAATGCCGATAGGATATATCGCCCATATGGATGTGTCACCTGATGTAAAGTCGAGTGATGTCAAGCCTTGGGTATATGAGAATTATCAGGGCGGAGATATAGTTTTAAATAAAGAATTAAATATCGTAATGGAGGAAGCGCTTTATCCCAATCTTAAAAACTACATCGGAATGGATATAGTATTTACGGACGGAACCACACTTTTAGGCGGAGATGACAAAGCCGCAATATCAACGCTTATGACATTTGCGGAGTACTTGATTGAACATCCGGAAATAGAGCACGGACCGATTCGTCTTGCATTTACACCTGATGAAGAAGTCGGCGGACTTGCAAAAGACTTAGATCTTGAGCGCTTCGGAGCAAAGCTTGCATATACTATAGATGGCGATTATGTAGGCACGATAAATTACGAAACATTTAATGCGACGGAAGCTATGGTTTCCATAGAAGGCTTAAGTGTACATCCGGGAACGGCCAAAGGCGTTATGATAAATGCGGTTGATGTCGGAGTTGAGCTTATAAATATGCTTCCTTTAAATGAACGTCCGTATACTACGGAAGGCAGAGAAGGATATTACCATTCTCATTACTTCAAAGGCAATTGCGAGCATGCGGATGTTGATATTCTAATCCGTGATCATGATAATGATGAATTTCAGCGAAGAATAGATTTTATAAATTCATGTGTCGAAAAGCTTGCCGAAAAATACGGAAAAGAGCGCTTTTCCCTCACATATTCGAATGGATACAGAAGTATGCTTAATGTGGTAAAGCCGCATATGTATATGATAGATTATCTTGAAAATGCCATGAAATCTGCCGGAGTCACACCTTCGATTACACCGTTTAGAGGCGGAACCGATGGGTCTGCGATATCGCATAGAGGACTTCCTTGTCCGAATATCAGCGCAGGTTATGAGAACGGTCACAGTCGTTTTGAATTTGTGCCGATACAAAGCATGGTAAAGAACGTAGAGATACTTATAAAGCTTACAGACGAATTTGTAAAGAATGCTTAAGGAGGATATATCATGAAAGAGATTACAGTTGAATTTTTAGAGAAAATGAGAAAATCCTATGCGAAGGATAAGAATGCTCATACATTAAATGCCGCAGTAGCAAAGACACCATTAACAGATCTTGCATATGTAAGTACTGCAGCAGCTAAGCTTAACGGAGAATTCGAGATAGAAATCAAGACTCATGGTATAACAGCTCAGAAACAGAGTGGACGTTGCTGGATGTTTTCATGCATGAATATAATGCGTGAGATAGTTATCGAAAAGTGCAGGCTTGATGCGTTTGAACTTTCCGGAAACTATCTTGCATTCTATGACAAGCTTGAAAAGTGCAATAACTGTCTTGAAATGTATATTGAAAATGCAAAGAAGCCGTTGGAAGACCGTATGAATGAGTATATCTTAGACGGTATCGGCGACGGCGGATACTTTGGAATGGCAGTAGATCTCGTAAATAAGTACGGCGTTGTACCGAAGTCTGTAATGCCTGAAACAGAGCAGTCAACACATACAGCTAAGCTTATGTATCTTCTTAATAACCTTCTTAGACGTGACGGTGCAATATTACGTGACCTTGTAAAGGCTAAGAAGGATCCTTACAGGGAAAAAGAGAAGATGATGGCAGAAATCTATACTGCACTTTGCATTTGCTTCGGCGAGCCGGTAAAGGATTTCGATTTTTCCTACAGAGATAAAGACGGGGCCTTCCATCAGGATTATAAGATTACACCAAAGCAGTTCTTTGACAAGTATGTAGGAATCAAGCTTAATGACTATATTACAGTAACAAACGAAGATACAGACAATAAGCATTTAAACAAGAGATATCAGTTCCATTACATGGGCAACATGGTGGGAAGCAATGTAGATTACATAAACCTCCCGATAGAAGAGTTAAAGGAACTTACAATAAAGCAGCTTAAGGATAACGATCCGGTATGGTTTGCTTGTGATGCAGGTGCTTACGGCGACAGAAAGATGGGCGTATGGGATCAGGATTCCGTTGATTTTGAAAGCTTACTCGGCGGTATCGACATGTACCTTGAAAAGGGCGACAGACTTAAATACAATGCAAGCTTCGGAACACATGCGATGATCTTTACAGGTATCAACTTTGATAAGAAGGGCAAGCCAAATCGCTATAAGATTGAGAATAGCTGGGGTGAAGAAGTAGGTAAAAAGGGCTACTTTGTATGTTCCGACAAGTATTTCGATGAGTACGTATACGAAGTAATAATTAACAAAAAGCATCTTAACGATAAGCAGAAGAAGATATTAAAGAGCAAGGCCATAGAGCATATGCCTTGGATAAAATAGCGTAATCTTGACAAGATAAGGCATTTTATCATACTATTAATTATTAGGACTTAAACGAGAAGCAGGAGATGCATAGATAATGGAAAATAAAGAATTATACAAAAAAGTCCCGACTGACCTTAATTTCGTCGCTCGTGAGAAAGAGATCGAGGAATTCTGGAAAGAACAGGATATCTTTAAAAAGAGTATGGAGGCAAGACGTAACGGCGAAGTCTATACTTTCTACGACGGACCTCCTACAGCAAACGGAAAGCCGCATATCGGACACGTTCTTACACGTGTTATAAAGGATATGATTCCGAGATACCAGACTATGAAGGGCAAGTATGTTCCCAGAAAAGCAGGCTGGGATACTCACGGACTTCCTGTTGAAATCGAAGTCGAGAAGAAACTCGGTATTGACGGTAAGGATCAGATTGAAAGCTACGGTCTTGAACCGTTTATTAAAGAATGTAAAGAATCAGTATGGAAATATAAGGGAATGTGGGAGGATTTCTCCGGCACTGTAGGATATTGGTGCGACATGGATAACCCTTATATCACATACGATGATAATTATATTGAATCAGAGTGGTGGGCTTTAAGAAAGATTTGGGACAAAGGTCTTTTATACAAAGGCTTTAAGATTGTACCATATTGCCCACGTTGTGGAACCCCGCTTTCATCAGCGGAAGTTTCTCAGGGTTATAAGCTCGTTAAAGAGCGTTCAGCAATCGCACGTTTTAAAGTAGCCGGTGAAGATGCATACTTCCTGGTATGGACAACAACACCTTGGACACTTCCAAGTAACGTTGCACTTTGCGTAAACCCGCATGATACATATTGCAAGGTAAAAGCTGCAGACGGATTTACATATTATATGGCAGAGCCGCTTCTTGACAGCGTACTTTCAAAGCTTGGTAACGAAGAGACAAAGGCTTATGAAGTATTGGAAACATTTAAGGGTACGGATCTTGAATATAAAGAATATGAACCGCTCTTTGAATGCGCTAAGACTGTAGCTGATAAGCAGAATAAAAAGGCATTCTTCGTAACATGTGATGAGTATGTTACTATGTCAGACGGTACAGGTATCGTACATATCGCTCCTGCATTCGGTGAAGACGATAGCAAGGTTGGCAAGGCATATGACCTTCCGTTCGTACAGTTCGTTAACGGTAAGGGCGAGATGACAGAAGAGACACCTTACGCCGGTATGTGGGTTAAGGATGCAGATAAGGTAATCCTTAAAGATCTCGAAGAAAGAAAGCAGTTATTTGATGCACCAAATTTTGAGCATGAGTATCCGCATTGCTGGAGATGTGACCGTCCGCTTATCTACTATGCACGTGAGTCATGGTACATTAAGGAGACTGAAGTACGCGACAACTTAATTAAGAATAACAATACAGTTAACTGGATTCCTGATTCAATAGGTTCAGGAAGATTCGGCAACTGGCTTGAGAATATTCAGGACTGGGCAATTTCAAGAAACCGTTACTGGGGTACTCCACTTAATATCTGGGAGTGCGAATGCGGTCACAGAGAGTGCATCGGTTCAAGAAAAGAGCTGGCAGAGCGCTCAGGTAATCCGGAGCATGAAAAAATCGAGCTTCATCGTCCGTTTATCGATGCAGTAACATTTAAGTGTCCTGACTGCGGTAAGGAAATGCACCGTGTACCTGAAGTTATCGACTGCTGGTTCGACAGTGGTGCAATGCCTTTCGCACAGCATCATTATCCGTTTGAGAATGAAGACTTATTTAAGCAGCAGTTCCCGGCACAGTTTATATCCGAGGCCGTAGACCAGACACGTGGATGGTTCCATTCACTTATGGCTGTATCGACACTTCTCTTTGATAAGTCACCGTACGAGAACGTAATCGTACTCGGTCATGTTCAGGATGAGAACGGTCAGAAGATGAGTAAATCTAAGGGTAACGCGGTAGATCCTTTCGATGCCCTTGAAAAATACGGCGCAGATGCAATAAGATGGTACTTCTACGTTAACTCAGCACCTTGGCTTCCAAACAGATTCCATGGTGATGCGGTTGCAGAGTGCCAGAGAAAATTCATGGGAACTTTATGGAATACTTATGCATTCTACGTATTATATGCAAATATCGATGGTTTCGATGCAACAAAGTATAAGTTAGAGTACGATAAGCTTACCGTTATGGATAAGTGGTTATTGTCAAAGCTTAATACTCTTATTAAGACAGTTGACGACGATCTTGCAAACTACAGAATTCCTGAAACAGGAAGAGCATTACAGGAATTCGTCGATGACTTAAGTAACTGGTACGTTCGTCGTTGTCGTGAAAGATATTGGGCTAAGGGAATCGAGCAGGATAAGATTAATGCTTACATGACGCTTTATACAGCACTTGTAACAGTTGCAAAGCTTTCTGCTCCGATGATTCCGTTTATGGCAGAGCAGATCTATCGTAACCTTGTATGTTCAATAGATGCTTCAGCTCCGATTTCAATTCATTTATGTGACTTCCCGGTTGCGGATGATGCAATGATCGATAGCGAACTTGAAGCAAATATGGATGAAGTTCTTAAGGTTGTAGTTATGGGACGTGCTGCGAGAAACGGTGCAAATATCAAGAACCGTCAGCCAATCGGTAAGATGTACGTTAAGGCAGATCACGCTCTTGATAAGTTCTATGTAGATATAATCGCAGAAGAACTTAATGTAAAGAACGTAGAATTTACGGATGACGTAAGTGCTTATACAGATTATACATTTAAGCCTCAGCTTAAGACTGTAGGACCTAAGTACGGAAAACTTCTTGGTCGTATCCAGGGTGAGTTAAAAGAACTTGACGGTAACAAAGCTATGGCTGAACTTCGTGAGAACGGAGTACTTAAGCTTTGTGGCGGCGAGGCAGAACTTGCTGAAGAAGATCTTCTTATCACAATGACTCAGATGGAAGGCTATCAGACAGAGGGTGACAACACCTGTACAGTAGTTCTTGATTGCAACATGACACCTGAACTTATCGATGAAGGTTTCGTACGCGAGATTGTAAGTAAGATCCAGACAATGCGTAAGGAAGCCGGCTTCGAGGTTATGGATAAGATTAATATCGGCTACAAGGCTACGGGAAAGGTAGACGAGATCTTTACTAAATACGGTAACGATATCTTGCCTGAAGTACTCGGCCTTTCAATCAGTAAGGATAAGCTTTCGGGATACGAGAAAGAATGGAACATCAACGGTGAGGATGTTACACTTTCTGTAGAAAGATAATAGACACATTTTTGTTTTACAATTTTCTTTAGGCTAGGATTATCACATTATGGAGGCACCATGTTTACGAGAGAATTTGAGCAAGAATTTATAAACGCATACGAAAATAATGCCGCACAGCTAAAGGACTGGAACGAAAAGTTGCTTGGTGACATGCCGCAGGGCGAATGGATCAAGATGCTTAAGGACAGGTCCTTAGCTTTGCGTGAGATTTATGCGGAAAATGAAAAGGTGCTTGAGTCCGTAAGGGCGAATATAAGGGAGGGAATAACCTACGATGAGGCGGTTGTTCTTTATGATCTTCTTGTTCATATTTATGGAAGCGGTTATGATGATTTAACCTCAGTTATTCTGCTTTCAAAACTTGTGCTTCCGTTTTTCGAAGATAAAAATGATTATGCCAAGATGGCAAGGCTTAATTATATTAAAGGTGATGAACTTGCCATACTATATCGTCTTATCGGAGAAATTGTCGATGTTCAGGAAATGCTTGACTCTTATAAGAAAGTAATGAGCTTAAGAGACAAAATCGATGATATAGACGATGTTGATGCGATACGAGCAATCTTTTTATCACATATAAATTATATAATGTTTGTTTTTTTCTATAACAGGGCAGATTTAAGAACTACGCTTGAACTTATAGAAGATACAAAGAGATTCTTTTCAAAAGATAAGGTTAAGAAAGCATGTAAGGACTTTGAAGGATTAGAAAAGGGCGTCGATGGCGTGCTTATGTATGTTTATGATGCACTTTTATTAAGCCTTGGAGAAAAGGAACTTGACGGATTAAGAAAGGACAAAGATGTAAGAGAGTTTTATGAAAAGTATCTTTTGCCTAATAAAGCCGCTCTTTCCGAAAGTGCCATTCGTGCAACACAGATAATTTGCGAGAATAAGGATGTACATATTTGGGCAAGGGAGTATAAGGAAGAAGTTCTTGATATGATAGAACATCTTGACTTAAACTGCGAAGACAGACATTTAGTGGCTGCAAGATTTATGGCTGTCAGTGATAATTTGCTCTTTCTTTTAAATCAGCTTAATAACGGCGATTATACCAAAGAAGAGAAGAAAGAGTGTACTGACGAGATTTTTAAGAAACTTCATGTATTCGTGTCAAAGCTTCCATATTCATGGATGACCTTTAAAGTTAATTCCGCACTTGCGGAGTGGTTGGAGCAGATCATTAAGATTGTTGATGAAGAGGATACTCAAAAATTACTCGTTAAAGAGTTACTTCTTTTAAGACAACCGGTTACATATATTCATACGCTTATGGTTTCAGAAATCAGCGAATATATATTAAGGTCTGTTTTAGATGAAAAGCCGGAACTGCTTGTCGGGCTCTTTGGTTATGACAGCATTGAAAAGGTATTAAGGCATCAGGATGAAATTGTTGATTTTATTAAGAATGCTTCAATTGTGCATGATATAGGAAAGTGCTATATAACTGATATTATTAATCGTCAGGACAGAGCGCTTATAGAAGAGGAAATCCAACTTATAAGATTTCATCCGGAACTTGGATATAAGATTATTAAATCGGCATCAGGCCTTAGTAAATATGGGGATATAGTAATCGGGCATCATAAGTTTTATAACGGATGCGGCGGATATCCGGACAATTTTGATAATACGGCGTCGCCTATTCGCGTACTTATCGATATAATAACGATTGCAGATTCAATTGATGCAGCAACCGATATTCTCGGCAGAAATTATGCGGAAGGAAAGGACTTTAAGGTTCTTATGGCGGAACTTAAGGCTCAGGCAGGAACGCGTTACAGTGACGTAATTGTCAATCTTATAGATAATGACAGCTCGTTAAAGACGGAATTGTCATATATTACGGCTGAGGGTAGATACGATGTCTATAGGCAGGCATATAAAAACATAAGAGGTAACAGAAATGAATAAGTTTCTAAAGGGTGTATTGAATATATTTATGGCGCTTGTGGCGTTTTTTGCAAGTATATTGCTGCAAGGCGTTCTTATACTCCCTGTTATGTTTTATTATATGAGTTCGCTTAAAGCCATGGGCAAGCTTGAAAATGGCGCAGGCTTTGTGGAGTTATTAAAAGGAATTACAAAGTTAAGTGATCTTGCGGTATGGGTTACAGTTGCATGGGGAATACTGGGAGTATTCGTATTCTTATTGTGGTATAAGAGAGTCACAAAAGAAGAAAATAAGATAAGATTCTTCACAGGATTTTCGGGATATACCGTTATAGGATTTGTATTTATAACGATAGGTGCACAGCTTTTTATAAACTATGCATGTGAGATTCTGGAAGGCGTATTTAGCAACGTATTCAGCCAATATGAAAGTCTTATGGATATGTCGGGACTTTCAACCGTGGGAACGATAGTAATGCTTGTATACGGCATATTTATTGCTCCTATACATGAGGAGATATTGTTCCGTGGCGTTATAATGCATTATTCTAAAAAGGCGGTGCCGTTTGTCATCGCAAACTTCATACAGGCATTGCTTTTCGGAATTATGCATATGAATATAGTTCAGTCAACATACGCATTTTTGGTTGGACTTATACTTGGATATGTATTTGAGAAATCAAAGAATCTTACGTCAACCATAGTGATACATATAATGTTTAATATAATGGGATCGTTCCCGATAATTAAAACGCTTCCGGGAAACCCGTTACTCGGAAACATTATAGTAAGTGTTGTGGGACTTATGGTTCTTGTTGTGGGAATAGTCTTCTACAATTATTATATTAAAGAGCGCGGCCTTATTATAAGCGGCAAGAGGTATGATTGATTAATGATTTAGGAAAAAGGATATGCCGTAAGGTATATCCTTTTTTTAGCCTATAGTTTATTGATTTTCTTCAGAAGTTTATCCATCCTGTATTCTTTTAAGAGATACTTAAAAGTCATTACAATGCAAGGTATAAATAATACCGCTCCGACTATTGAAAGTAACGGATAAAAGAATAACGGCACAATGGTTGAAATTAAAAGCGCTGCAAGAAAATAGAAAAACATTATCCTCGCATTTTTTAAAGGTGACATTCTGACATTACGGCCGTTACGGACACGTACGTAGAAATGCCTTGGCCGTATCTTTTGCTCACGAATCACAGCTTTTTTATTTAAGCGGGCAATGAAAAGATCGTATACGGTCTTTTCGTAGTTGTCGGGTTTATTCTTCCAGTACGGAGCAAAGGGACTGTAGGAAAAAATGTAATCCACTCCGTTATCTTCGATATTTACACATGTATCAAGCCAAAGCGAATCATCGCCTTCGCCGTTTGGATAAAGTTTTTCATATACCGACGGAAGTTCAATTTTTAATGCAGATTCATGCCATCCGAAGAAGAATACAAGCGTAGGCTTTAATATATTGATTTCTTCCGCAAGAATTTTAATTGGGATGGAATGAAGCTTTATGCGGTCCTCCTTTTTTAGGTTACTTAGGGTATCATGCCTGACCGCTATCTTATCCATTGCGGTATAAGTATATGCGACATCTTCTTCTTTTATATTACGAAATCTCGTCCAGTAAGGGTGCTCATTTCGTACGGGTTCTTTCATGTATTGCTCGAAGTCAAAGAGGTTTGTACGCATAAGATATCCGATTTTATCGTATTTTATGCCTTTGTCTTTATAGTTTCCACCGCGGCCGAAGCCGTTTTCAAATACTACGAGTACACGCTTCTTACTGGTAAACCATTCGTGCGGTACGCCAATAAAGTAGGGGTTTGAGAAATTCACGTCTGAAAAAGCTTCCGGGAAGGATGCTTTGACCTCGTTTATCCAGGTTGCATATAAAGATTTAAGCTTTGCGGTCGCCATTTGCTCGTTCATAAAATTTCCTCCAGGTAAAGAAAGAACACTTAAAACCTTATTATAAAGTATACACTAAAATCTGATGTCTCGAGTAAGAAATTATGCTATAATTAATTTGAATTTTCTGTGAAGGGGTAGGACAATGTCATTTACACATTTACACGTACATACGGAATACAGTCTCCTTGATGGCGTGAACAAAATAAAGGAATGTATAGCCAAGGTTAAAGAACTTGGTATGGATTCGTGCGCTATTACGGATCATGGTGTAATGTACGGATGCATTGAGTTTTACCTTGAAGCCAGGAATAACGGTATTAAGCCGATTATAGGCTGTGAAGTATATGTTGCACCGGATTCAAGATTTGATAGGGAACCGGGAGCAAATGACGACAGATACTTCCATCTGGTACTTCTTGCAGAGAATAACGTCGGATACGCCAATCTTGTAAAGATAGTATCCCGTGGATTTACAGAAGGCTACTATTATAAGCCACGTGTCGATATGGATGTTTTACGCGAATATCATGAGGGTATAATCGCGCTTTCTGCATGTCTTGCGGGAAGAATACCTAAGACAATCCTTAGATCCGGAATAGAAGACGCGAAGACCGTTATACAAGAATATGTCGATATCTTCGGAAAAGATAACTTTTTCCTGGAGTTACAAGATCATGGAATCCCTGAGCAGCGTGAAGTTAATGCGGCTTTAATGAAGCTAAGCAAGGAGACGGGACTTGGATTAGTTTGCACAAACGACGTGCATTATACGAATGCGGAAGATGCAGAGCCGCATGATTTACTTCTTTGCTTACAGACAAATAAAAAGGTTACCGATACAGACAGAATGCGTTACGACGGCGGGCAGTACTATATTAAGTCCGAAGATGAGATGAAAGCGCTTTTCCCTTATGCTTTGGAGGCGATTGAGAATACGCAGAAAATCGCTGACCGTTGTAATGTCGAGATAAAGTTCGGCGAGAGAAAGCTTCCTAAATACCACGTGCCTGACGGAAAAACAAGCGAAGAGTATTTAAGAGAGCTTTGCTATAAGGGATTGGAAGAAAAGTATAGTGACGGCGCTAATGCGGAAAATGGTGAAGAAAGCTTAAAAGAGCGTGCTAAAAAGCAGCTTGAATTTGAGATAGATACTATAAGCACGATGGGATTCGTGGATTATTTCCTTATCGTGTGGGACTTTATACATTTTGCAAAAGAACATGGCATACCGGTGGGACCGGGACGTGGATCTGCCGCAGGTTCCGTGGTGTCCTATGTTCTTGGAATTACTACGATAGAGCCGTTAAAGTATAATCTTGTCTTTGAACGGTTCTTGAATCCTGAGCGTGTAACAATGCCCGATATTGATGTTGATTTCTGTTACGAGCGTCGACAGGAAGTTATAGATTATGTTGTTAAGACATACGGCAAGGATGCGGTTGTACAGATTGTAACATTCGGTACTATGGCAGCGAAGAATGCGATAAGAGATGTCGGTCGTGTACTTGATATGCCTTATGCCTTTGTTGATGTTATCGCAAAATATATACCGAATGAGCTTAAGATGACGATAGAAAAGGCTCTTACTATGGTTCCGGAGATGAGGGAACGCTATGAAACGGAACCTGATGTTAAAAAGCTTATCGATATGGCGATGCGTTTGGAAGGCTTACCGCGTAACATATCAATGCATGCTGCGGGTGTAGTTATCTGTGATCGTCCTGTAGATGAGTATGTGCCGTTGTCACGTTCTTCTGAAGGAATGATAACTACGCAGTATACAATGACGCGTCTTGAGGAATTAGGCCTTCTTAAGATGGATTTCCTGGGCTTAAGAACACTTACGGTTATCGATAATGCGATAAAGAATATAAAGAGAAGCCATGGTATAGATATTGATATAGAAAATATCCCGTTTGACGATAAGAAGGTCTATGACCTTATATCCGCAGGTAAGACGGAAGGTATATTCCAGCTTGAGTCTGCAGGTATGACGAATTTTATGAAGGAACTTAAGCCTGCGAATATAGAAGATATAATTGCGGGAATCGCGCTTTATCGTCCGGGTCCTATGGATTTCATACCTAACTACATAAAGGGCAAGAACAACAAGGATGAGGTACATTATACTTCGCCTGCGTTAGAGCCGATTCTTAAGACCACGTACGGATGTATTGTCTACCAAGAGCAGGTTATGCAGATAGTGCGTGACCTTGCAGGTTATTCCTGGGGAAGATCCGACCTTGTGCGTCGAGCCATGAGTAAGAAGAAGGCAGACGTCATGGCGAAGGAGCGTCAGTACTTCGTATACGGAAACGAAGAGATGAATGTAGACGGTGCGGTTAAGCGCGGAATACCTGAGAATGTAGCGAATGAAATATTTGATGAAATGACGGATTTTGCAAACTACGCATTTAATAAAGCACACTCTACGGGATACGCGGTAGTTGCGTATGAGACAGCTTACTTAAAGGCATATTATCCTGTTGAATATATGGCAGCTTTAATGACATCGGTTCTCGGAAGTACCGATAAGATTGCGGAGTATATTCTTACATGTCGTCGTATGGGAATAGAATTACTGCCGCCTGATATAAATGTCGGAAGACATGAGTTTTCGGTAATAGACGGTAAGATAAGTTTCAGTTTGTCGGCGATTAAGTCTATAGGCCGTCCGGTAATTGAAGCGATTATCGAAAAACGTGAAAGGGAAGGTAACTTTACCACGCTTGAAGACTTCATTAAGCGATGCGGTGGTGAGATAGTAAATAAGAGGGCATTGGAGAATCTTATTAAAGCGGGAGCATTCCTTTCGACCGGTATTAACCGCAGACAGGCGATGATGATATATCCTGTTATGGTAGACAATCTTACGAAATCGAAGAAGAATACCATAGAAGGTCAGATTTCATTATTTGACCTTGCAGGGGACGAGGAAAAGTCTGAGTACACCGTATCTATTCCTGACATCGCGGAATTTGACAAGGAGACATTCCTTGCCTTTGAAAAGGAAGTCCTCGGAGTCTATATAAGCGGACACCCGTTAGATGATTACCGTGACAAGTGGGAGAAAAATATAACTGCGAAGACCGCGGATTTCATGCTTGATGAAGAAACGGGCGAAGTAAAGGTTGAAGACGGTGGAGATTATGTCATCGGTGGAATGATAATCGACCGTGTAATCAAGTATACAAAGAACAATAAGATAATGGCATTCCTTACGATAGAGGACCTTGTAGGAACAGTGGAGGTTGTATGCTTTCCGAAGGATTACGATAAGTATCAGACTATATTTACAGACGATGCAAAATTATTTATCAAGGGACGCGCGTCTGTGGAAGAAGATAAGAATGCCAAGGTAATCTTAGAAAAGGCTTATACGTTTGATGATACGCCGTCGGAAGTCTGGCTGCAATTTGCAAATAAAGAACAGTACGACAAGGAGTCGGAAATCCTTTATTCAAAGCTTTCTTTATCCGACGGAAATGATAACGTTGTGATATACCTAAAAGAGGAAAAAGCGATTAAACGTTTATCAAATGCCTATAACATTAAGGCCGATTCATATACAATTTCATCATTAATTTCGCTTTTAGGTGAAGAAAATGTGAGAGTTGTTGAAAAAACCATTGCAAAGAACGGCAAAATGTAATAAAATTTTGGAGAATATGGGGATTTATAATAATTCATCGGAGGTAGTCATATGGCACAGACTATTAATACATTTGGAGTTTTGACGAGCGGTGGAGATGCACCGGGTATGAATGCCGCAATCCGTGCGGTTGTAAGACGCGCTTTATTCTTAAATCAGCGTGTAATCGGTATAAAGAGAGGATATGCGGGACTTTTACAGGAAGAGTTTATCGACATGACAGCACGTTCCGTATCCGAGACTATTCAGAGAGGTGGTACTATCTTACAGACTGCAAGATGCCCTGAATTCGAAGAAGAAGAAACAATGCAGAAAGCAGTTGATATCTTAAGAAATAAAGGTATTGACGGACTTATAGTTATAGGTGGAGACGGTTCTTTACGTGGTGCTCAAGGCTTATCACGTTTGGGATTCCCTGTTATCGGAATTCCGGGAACTATCGATCTAGACGTTCCTTGTACAGAGTATACAATCGGATTTGATACAGCAGTTAATACTGCTATGAATGCGATTGATAAGATCAGAGATACATCAACATCTCATGAGCGTTGCTCTGTAATCGAGGTTATGGGACGTTCTGCAGGTCACATCGCAGTGTGGTGCGGTCTTGCAAACGGTGCCGAGGAAGTGCTTTGCCCTGAAAAGTACGATAACAACGAAGAAGTTATCATCGAGCATATTAAGGAGCACTTAGCAAACGGTAAGCAGCACTTTATTATTATAAATGCCGAGGGTATCGGTGATTCAATTAAGATGGCAAAGAGAATCGAAGCAGCTACAGGTATGGAGACACGTGCTACTATCTTAGGATACATGCAGCGTGGTGGAAATCCTACATGTCGTGACCGTGTATATGCATCATCTATGGGTGCTCTCGCAGTTGACTGTCTTGTAGAAGGAAGACAGAACCGTATTATAGTATTTAAGAACGGTCAGATTATCGATATGGATCTTGATGAAGCAATGGCTATGGATAGGCATTTTGATGAATATCAGTTTGAAATCTGCAAGTCATTTGCGATCTAACAAGGAATAGTTATGATAACAAGTAACGATAATAAACACGTTAAAAGAGTTAGAGAATTACTTTCAAAACATAAGGCTCGGGTTACCCAGAGCCTTTTTGTTGTAGAAGGGGTTAAGATGACGATGGAGGCGGAAGTCTCACGCATAGAAGAAATACTTATGTCGGAGTCATTCTATAACGAGCCTTCGAATAAAGATGTGGTAGAACGAATTGCATCCTATGGTCTTTCTGAAGAAAGCGTATACGTAGTTAAAGATTCGGTATTCGCTTCTATGTCTGAGACCAGGACACCGCAGGGAATAATGGGTGTTATAAAGATAGTTCCAAGAGAATTAGACGAGTTATTTGATGACAGTCGTACGCCGTTTATAATGGTTTTGGAAGCTTTGCAAGACCCCGGAAATGTCGGAACGATAATTCGTACTGCGGAAGGTGCAGGAGTTACGGGAATTATAATGAGCGCGGACTGTGTAGATCTTTATAATCCAAAGACAGTGCGTTCAACCATGGGCGCTTTATACAGAATGAAGGTCTATGAAAGCAAGGATCTTAAAGGCGATATTTTGATTTTAAAGGGTAGAGGCGTAGTAACGTATGCAGCGCATCTACAGGGTGAAAACTATTACTATGAAGAGGACTTTAAGAAGCCGACATGTTTCTTTATCGGTAATGAAGGTAACGGTTTAACTGATGAGACAGCAGCGCTTGCAGATAAATACATTAAGATTCCGATGGAAGGACATTTAGAATCCTTAAATGCGGCAGTTGCATCATCGGTTCTTATGTATGAAACATTAAGACAAAGAAGAATGAAGTAGGAAATATGGAAAGAGGGGATTACATGCGTATCTGGGGTAAAATCTGGAAAGATAACAGGTTGTTAAAGGACATAACGTATGAGCGGCCCGATGATGATACCAGAACACATATAATCTTTGATTCGTTAACTTTCTTCTGTCATGAATTCGATTTGGCAGTTCCGCTTTGGCTTGATAAGAATATCAAGGAGTTTAAACGTGATAAAAAGACGAGATTCAGACAGGACAATTTTAATGAACAGATAGAATTTGATTTTTTGGAACTTGAAGTACTGGATGAGTACGAGGAATCGTAATTTTAAGAGGAATTAAGTATGAATTTATTCGATATAATAGGACCTATAATGGTCGGACCGTCAAGCTCACATACGGCAGGTGCCTGCAAGATAGGTAACGTTGCCAGAAGATTATTCGGAGAAGAAATAAAGTCTGCCGAAGTTTTTTTTATGGGCTCTTTTTCCTCGACGGGAAAGGGACACGGTACAGATAAAGCTATAATTGCGGGATTACTTGGTATGGCGGTTGATGACATAGAGATTCCGGATTCTTTCGAAATCGCTGAAAAACGCGGAATGAAGTTTAGTATAAAAACCGGCAACGAGGATATCGAAGGTAAGCCTAATATTGCGAGAATGAATCTTGTCGGAGTTAACGGCAAGAAGATGACTATACTTGGCGCGTCTGTCGGTGGCGGAAGAATTGAGATTTTAGAAATTGATGGTGTAGAGACATCGTTTTCTGCGGAGTCACCGACTCTTATCATACAAAACGAAGACAAGCCGGGTTATGTTGCGGAAGTTGCACCTATCCTTGTGAATGAGCATGTAAATATCGCAACCATGCAGCTTCATAGGAAAAAGCGCGGAACCGTTGCGGTTATGGTAATCGAATGCGACCAGGAAATATCGGTATCGTGTATCGCAGCTTTAAGAGCTCTTCCAGGTGTATTGGAAGTTACGTATTTAAGTATGATGTAAGTTGAACATTTTTGTTTTTAAGAATTCCGAGGTAGATAAATGTATAATTCGTTAAGTCAGATAATAAAAGAGGAAAAAGTTAAAAAGATTCCGTTCTGGAAAGTAGTGCAGCTTGATGATTGCCATGAAGAAGAATTAACGGAAGATGAGTCAATGGCGAAGGTCCTGGAACTTTATACCGCTATGAAAGAGTCTGTCGCAAATTACGATGCAAAGACTAAGTCAAGAAGTGCTCTTGTAGGTGGCAACGGCGGTAAGGTTGAAGAAAGAAATAAAAAGCACGAGATGCTTTGCGGAGACTTTATGGGTTCCGTTATAGAGAAGGCTTTAAAGATTGCGGAATCAAATGCATGTATGAAACGTATAGTTGCGTCACCTACAGCAGGTTCTTGCGGTGTTGTTCCTGCAGTGTTGATATCGCTTCAGGAACGCGACGGATTCTCGGATGAGAAGATGTGTGAGGCATTATATGTAGCTGCGGGAATCGGCGGAGTTATAGCGGCTAAGGCATCAATTTCGGGTGCTGCGGATGGATGTCAGGCAGAGATTGGTTCAGCATCAGCTATGGCAGCAGGTGCTGCGGTATATCTTTACGGTGGTGCCGGAGCAGATATTTCAAATGCGGCTGCACTTGCTTTAAAGAATTTACTTGGCCTTGCATGCGATCCGGTTGCGGGACTTGTTGAAGTACCGTGCGTTAAGAGAAATGTAATCGGTGCTACAAATGCTATTACATCCGCGGATTTAACGCTTGCAGGTATTAAGTCAAGAATTCCTGCTGATGAAGTATTTGAAGCTATGCATCAGATAGGTAAAAACATGAACGTGGGAATTAAAGAGACTGCAGAAGGCGGGCTTGCAACCACAAAGACAGGACTTAAGATTACAGAAGCCATAAGAGAAGCGGATTAATGCTTTTTGAGTGGTTTTAATAAGTATGCAGAAGGTGTAAGGAAAATGGGAACAAAGAGTACAAAGAGTACAAAGGGTACATTTGCGGACGTACACTGTAAGGGATGCGGAATGCCTGCCAAGTACAATATCGTAAAGCATTCGTATTTATGTGAGTACTGCGGTAGAGAGGTTACAGTTAATGAAGCCTTAAAAGAAAAAGAAGGCTTCAGAAAATTAAGACAGGCTGAAATTAAGAAGAGCAGAAAAGAGTATAAGCTTTATTCTGCGGCATGTACGGGATGCGGCGCCGAAATCGTATTTGACGAAGATGAGGCTATGGCTAACTGTGCATTCTGCGGAAGAACATTGGTTAGAAAAAATTATACGAGGGATACACAACTTCCGGAGCTTATAATTCCTTTTAGAATCACATTACAGGAAGCTAAAGAGGAACTTCTTAAATGGTGTGATGAGAATAAACGCCATAAAGAAAGCAGACATGTGAGAGAAAGAATAGATCAGCTTCAGGGCTTTTACCTCCCATATGAGCTTATAAGAGGACCGGTTGAAAGTACGGCAAGCCGTATGGATGCGGCATCTATATTCCATGCGAGAGGTTATGTCGACAACGTATTTGTAAGCTGTTCAAGTCAGCTTAGTAACTATGTATTGGACGGAATGGAGCCTTATGAATTGGATGAACTTGAGGAGTTCGATTTTTCCTATGTTGCGGGGCAAAGAGTTAAGATTGGTGATCTTGATTCTGAAGGACTCGAGTGGCGCGTAAGAGGCGAGATAGCGGATGATTATACGCCGATAGTTCAAAAGACACTTGAAACCAAGGCAGTAACTGTTGTTACAACCGTCGATGAAGTAATGCAAATGCCTGTGCTTTTGCCTGCTTATTATATACAAGACGGCGATACGAAGGTTGCGATAAACGGACAGACAGGAAAGATAAGCGTTGCGGAAGAAAGAATAAGACATTTAATATTCTTCCCATGGTGGTTTAAGGCAATCCTTGCAACGATAATTGCAACGGCGGTGCTTTACGGAGCATTTTGGTTCTTTGGTGCAGAAAAAGATCTTCGAATTGTAGGAACTGCTTGTTTTGCGGGTATAATAGGCATAGTCTCATTGGCAGCATATAGCGATTCCGAGAGGAATAGTTTCGTAGTCGACGATGGTTATAGGCTATTAAAGAGCAAGGGCGGTCCATTAAGAAGAGACGAGAATAGAAAGCTTTATAAAGACCCGGTAGAGATTAAGGAGGAAGTTACACCACCTGTATGTTTTATGAATATTGAAGGTGAAGAGAAAAAGGTCAAGATTGTATTTACAAGCTTTGCAAGAGTGACTCGTATGATACTTATGTCGGTTGGGGCTTTGTTTGCACCGGCGATACTTGCTTTATTCATTAACGGCTTTAATATATTTAAATTGGATTTACGTGGATCTGCAGCGTGGTTTTGTCTTGCGGTACCTTTAGTCCCTGTATTTATCATAAAGTATGCGCGTGTTGATTTATATAATAATCCGTGGATATATATACTTGATGATAAGGGTGGAAAGAAGAAATATGTGGATAAGCAATTAAAGTCAGATATTAAAGAACTTGCGAAAGACGCCTTTAAGGCGATGTTTACGTGGCCAATATGCCTTCTTATATGGTTTGGCATACTTTGCTTTATTGCACAGGTTTACTTAACGGCATTTGGTTTGGATTGAGTATAAACTATGGATTTAAGCGCTTTTTCCTTTGGGAGCTTATAGGCTTTACGTAGAAGATAAGCCAGAAGACGATACTTAAAGCAATCGCGGTGATTACGTCAAACGCGGAGTGCTGCTTTAAGAACATCGTTGAAAGTATTATAAGAATTGATATGATAAGGGATCCGGCTCTAAATGGGACGGATTCCTTAAATTTTCTACTGTAATGGATTGAAATATGTGTGCCGATGGCGTTGTAAACATGGATACTCGGGAAAAGGTTCGTCGGAGTATCCATTTTATAAAGGTTTTTAACCATATTCGTGAAGAGGTTTTCTCTAGGGAAAACGATAGGGCGTAAGTACGCACCATTCGGATAGATGGTTGAGATTATAAGAAACAGAGTCATACCTGTAAAAAGGAACTTGCATGACTTAATAAAGGTTTCTTTATCTGTCAGGAAAAAGTAAACAAGCGGTATTGCTACATAAGGAAACCAGAAAAGGTATGGCACTATGAAATATTCGCAAAACGGGATGATGTCATCGAGCGGCATATGAACTATGTGAAAATGCCAAGTAACGTGCTTTTCTATTAAAGAAAACCACGGAAAATAGATAAGGGCATATAAAAACAAAAGCCCGTGTTTATATTTTTGAAAAAGTTCTTTGAAATTAATCTTAGAATTCTTCATCAATATGTCTCCCCTAAAACCTATCGGCGTAAAATCGCCACAAAGACAATAATACAATGTTTATCGGGAATATTCAAGAGTTTGGAAGGATTTGACCATTTGATTTTTAAAGCATATACTAGGACTTAGGAGCTTTTATAAATAAAAGGAAGGAAGAAAAGTATGTTACTAACTACGGTCGTCAGTGATAAATTGATTTCAAATCTTAAATCGGGAGTTATTAAAGATTACTTGGAAAAAGTTCTCCCGGATGTATTATCGTTCTTTTGGTGCGTGATACTTGCACTTATCATATTCTTTGTCGGCAAGAAGGTTATTAAGTGGATTGTCGGTCTTATCGAGAAAGGCATGAATAGGAGACGCTTGGAGACAGGCGTTGTGCAGTTTGTGCGCTCACTTCTTTTAATAGTTTTATATATAGCACTTGGACTTGTTATTTTTAATCTCTTTGGTATTGCGACATCTTCAATTGCGGCAGCAGTTGCAACCCTAGGACTTACTGCGGGATTATCGTTACAGGGTGCATTGTCAAACTTCGCGGGTGGTGTGCTTATTCTTTTATTACATCCGTTTGTTGTAGGTGATTATATTATTGAAGATGGCCATAAGAATGAAGGTACGGTTAAGGAGATTTCAATTTTTTATACAAAGCTTGCAACTGTGGATAATAAGATAGTCGTAATTCCAAACGGTGCGTTGGCTAATTCATCTTTAACCAATGTCACAAAGAGCAACACACGCCTTATGGATCTTGTATTCTCGATAAGTTATGAATCTGATATAAAGACTGCGAAAGACGTATTATATAAGCTTGCAGAAAGCGAGAGCCGTCGTATAGATAATACGGAAGTTAAAGTTTTCGTAAAAGAACTTGCGGACAGTGCGGTAATCTTAGGACTTCGTTTTACGGTTAAGACGGATGAGTATTGGCCGGTGCGCTTTGATATACTGGAAAAAGCAAAGTATGACCTTGAGACTGCGGGAGTAGTGATAGCATACAACCAGCTTGATGTACATATTGATAATAAATAATATGCTATGTTATAATTATAAGGTATATGAAGACATATAAATAACTAATAATATAGATGGGTTTTGTGCTAAAAATGGGCAGGAAAAACAAAGCAATAACAGTTTTATCGGTATTATTTTTGTTGACGGTAGTCGGAGTATTTGTTGCATACTCTGTCTATTTTGAGTACCATTTTTTTCCGAATACATTTGTGGGTGAAGAGGATATATCGGGACTTAGGTATGTCGATGCCGAGAGAAAGATCCGTTCCAAAATGGATGAGTATCAGCTTTCAATTGTTCTTCGAAATAAGTCGGTTGAAAAAATCACAGCGGATGATATAGGACTTGCACCACTTTATACAGACCCGTTACTTGATTCTTTATATGACCAGCACGGATTCGAATTCATTATCCATTTATTTAAGAAGAATACAATAAGCGAAGTTCAGGTTTCGGTAGACCCGGAAAAGTATGAAAAGGTAGTAAGTTCCCTTTCGTTCCTTTCTCAATCGAATATGACTGAGCCTGTTGATGCCCATATTGAGTATGCGGACGGGCAGTACGTCATGGTCCCGGAAATCATGGGTGATACGCTAAATCCGGACGAAGTACGTGATTTAATAAAGAAAGCAATTATAACTTTAAAAAGTGAGATTGTTCTTGAAAACGAGGACGTCTATAAAAAACCTAATGTATACGATACGGATGTAATTCTTAATGCGGCGTTAATAGAAGTAAATGAATACCTTGAAACAGATGTTGAATATCAGTCAGGCGGAAAAACTTTAAAGCTTAATGCAGAGAAAGTCGCAGAGTTTATCGAAAGCGATAATAACGGCTGGATTAAGTTAGACAGTGAAGGTCATCCGATTCTTAATGACAAGAGAATTGATGAGTTTGTTGCAACAATAAAGAAGACATATGATTCAAACAAGAATAAGCAGCTTTTCAGAACTTCTTACGGTAAGGATGTCGAAGTCGCAAATAAGGGTATAGGTTTTCTTGTAAACGCAGATGCGGAAAAAGAAGCGGTTATGACTGCGTTAAAAGAGCACAAAAAAGAAGCACGTGAGCCGATATATTCAAGACGCGCATTAAGCTCAGGTAAGTATCAGTACGGTAACAGTTATATTGAAGTTAACTTAACCGCACAGCATGTCTTTGTATATATCAAAGGTATTAAGGTCTTCGAGACTGATTGCGTAACGGGTAGTGTAAGAAACGGTACGACAACCAGACAGGGTATGTTTACGATTAAATATAAGCAGCGTAATGCAGTGCTTCGTGGTGTAGGCTATGCAACACCTGTAAATTACTGGATGCCATTCGATGGAGGAATCGGTCTTCATGATGCGACATGGCGCGGAAGATTCGGTGGACAGATATATAAGACGAATGGCTCTCACGGTTGCGTAAATTTACCGCTTTCTGCGGCTAAGAATATTTATGAATTTGCATATACGGGAATGCCGGTAATAGTTTATACGTTGCCGGGTACGGAGCAGAAAACAGACGAAAGCGCTGACAATAACTAGCGCGACAAAATAATCGCTTGACTATAACTATTCACTCGCAAAAGTTTAAAAAAGATGTTATAATTATCATTGTATTGGAGAAGTAACCAGTTTACGAATAAATATTTAAGGGGGTTTAAAAATGTTATCAAAACAGACTGAAAAGGCATTACAGAACCGTTCCGCGATAAGAGAGATCTTTGAGTACGGAATGAAGAGAGGACAGGAAATCGGATTTGAAAATGTATTCGATTTTTCTTTGGGAAATCCTGCAACTCCTGCACCTAAGAAATTTGATGAGACAATCATTAAATTAGAGCAGACAATGGATCCGTTAAAACTTCACGGATACACAGATAATGCAGGTATTATGGAAGTTCGTGATGCTGTTGCAAAGAACTTGAATAAGCGATTCGGTACAGACTTTGAAGCAAAGTCAATAGTTATGACAGTAGGTGCCGGCGGTGCTATCAATACAGTTATGAAGACTATACTTGATCCTGATGATGAAGTTATAGTATTTGCTCCGTATTTCTCAGAGTATGATAACTACGTTGCAAACTTCTATGGAAAGTTAGTTAAGATTGCTCCTAACTTCCCTACATTCCAGCCTAATCTTGATGAACTTAAGAAAGCTATCAACAAGAAGACAAAGGCAGTTTTAATCAATACACCTAATAACCCATCAGGTATCGTTTACTCTGAAGAGTCAATCAAGGGTATTGCGGAAGTTTTACGTGAAAAGCAGAAAGAACTTGGTCAGGAGATTTACCTTATCTCTGATGAACCTTATAGAGAGCTTTTATTCGACGGTGCTAAGCACTACTTCGTATCGAAGTATTATGAGAATACATTTATCTGCTACTCATTCTCGAAGTCATTATCACTTCCTGGTGAGCGTATCGGATACATTGCAATTCCTAAGACAATGGCAGATTGGGAGAAGGTTGCACTTGCAATTAAGACTTCCACAAGAATTTTAGGATTCGTTAACGCTCCTGCTTTAATGCAGATGGCAGTTAAAGAATGTATCGATGAGCAGTCAGATCTTGAGTACTATGCAAAGAATAGACAGATTCTTCTCGACGGTCTTACAAAGTGCGGATTTACATGCGCTAAGCCGGAAGGTGCTTTCTATCTCTTCTTAAAGAGCCCGATTGCTGATGATGTAGAGTTCTGCGAGCATGCTAAAAAGTATGACCTCATGCTCGTAAACGGTTCATCATTCGGATGCCCTGGATACGTAAGACTTGCTTACTGTGTAGCTACAGATAAGATTGAGCGTTCGATGGAGAAGTTCGCACTTCTTGCTAAGGAGTACGGCTTACAGTAACTTATGGAAAGTTTAGTAACCTGGTTTACCAATAACCTCTCGCAGTATGTCTCGCGAGAGGTTGTTGTATTCATTATTTCATTAATGCCTATATTGGAACTTCGAGGAGGGCTTTTGGCAGCGTCACTTCTTAAAGTACCTATGCTTACCGCAATACCGATATGCGTAACGGGTAACATTATCCCGATACCGTTTATCTTATTGCTTATTAAGAAGGTATTTGCGATTATGAAGAAGTGGACTCCTACGGGAAAGTTCGTGGAGCGTATAGAAGCTCACGCAATGAAGAGGAGCGGACGTATTGCCAATGCAGAGTTTTTGGGGCTTATGCTTTTCGTGGGAATACCGCTTCCGGGAACCGGTGCATGGACGGGATCTTTAATTGCATCACTTCTTGATGTCGATATAAAGAAAGCTGTTGTTGCGGAATTTATAGGTGTAGTTATCGCATGTATTATAATGTGTATAGTGTCGTATGGGCTTCTTGGTGCGATAATCAGTTAGAATGATGGAATACAGATTGCATATAAAAAAGGCGTAGCGGAATGCTACGCCTTTTGCACATTTCTAATTATAATGTTTCAGGTTCAGGATATGTTTCGCCGAATGTATCGATTTCTACAGTCTTAATAACTTGCGGTGTTGTAGGTCTGTCAGAGTAGTCGGTTTCTGTAGTAGCGATTTTGTCTACAACTTCCATACCTTCCGTAACCTTACCAAATGCAGCATATGCGCCGTCTAAGTGAGGAGCGGCCTTATGCATGATGAAGAACTGGCTTCCAGCAGAATCAGGATCCATTGCACGTGCCATAGAGATAACGCCCGGCTCATGCTTTAATTCATTCTTAAATCCGTTCTGGGAAAACTCTCCCTTGATTGAGTATCCTGCGTCACCCATACCTGTTCCGTCAGGACATCCACCCTGGATCATGAAGTTCTCGATTACGCGGTGGAAGATAAGTCCGTCATAGAAGTTATGGTTGGCAAGACTTATAAAGTTATTAACCGTATTAGGTGCGATTTCAGGGTAAAGTTCTACCTTTATTACGTCGCCTGTTTCCATTGTTATTGTTGCTATAGGATTCTTTGCCATAATATGTCTCCTTAAAAAATAAATTACAATATAAAATATATTAGATTTTTCCTATTTTTTCAATAAGATATATAAAAAACGAGGGCGCATTTTGAAACAATAAATGATATACTTATTATGTGGTAGTTTGTTTTTAAAGAAAGGGATATTGGATGAGAAAAAGAATATTGGCAATAGCGCTTATTTTATCAGTTATGTTACCGGGGATTATTATGCCTTTAAATGCAAATGCAAAGGGCTATTCTTTGGGGAATCTTAATGAAGTCATTCCGGCAGAATATGATTTAAGACATTTGGGTCTTGTAACGAGCGTTAAGATGATGGTACAGACTGACCATTATACGGATGCGGCATATGCTGTATGCGCTGCTATGGAGAGCAACGCTCTTAAGATGGGATATGGTACGTATGACCTGTCTGAGTACCAGCTAGATTATTTTTCGCGCAAGCTTTTAAATGTTGAAAATGATAAGCTTACGATAGGACAAAGCGCGCATCCGTGGGTAGATCAGATGACGAGTATCTATAAGACGGGACTTTTTTCAAAGAAGATGATTGACGGCGCGCTCACGATGGGAATCGGACCGGTGATTGAAAGCACATGTCCTTCTTCTGAGTTTGGCGGTCAATTGGAAGATAAATACGCCACAAATTATAACGTGTTTGATTTTGCCGGCATGTATTCCGTTAAAAGAACAGATGAAGAGGGAATCAAAAAGCTCATAATGAAGCACGGCGGCGTTGTGTGCGAGCTTTGGTATAACCTTGATAAGTATTTTGATGAATCGACATCATCTCTTTATGTGCCGACAGATTATAAAGATACACTTTCTGTCGGACATATGCTTATAGTCGGTTGGGACGATAATTACAGTAGAAATAATTTCGCAGAAAAACCTGCAGCGGACGGTGCATGGATTGTTAAGACCAATTTCGGCGATGAATTCGGTGATATGGGATATATCTATGTTTCCTATTATGATTACGATTTCATGAACAGTACCTGGAGCGATACTTGTACAGCTTATACAGTATCGCCGACGACAGCGTACGATACGGTATATCAGTATGATGCTTTTGCCTCAAGTCCTACAATTCCGACTAACGGTATTGCTATGAAGCTTAACGTAAACAAAGATCAGACTATGACCGGCGTATGCGTATATCCATATTCGATTGACAGTGAAGTTTATGCAGTAATAAATGTATATAGAAACGCAAATGGTCCGGACGATTTTTCTTCTGCAGAATGTATTTATACACATAGGGCGAAGATAACGGAAGTCGGATACAGACTTATCGAGTTCGATAAAGGTGTAAACCTTAATAAGGGTGAAAAGATTTATGTAACGGTTAAATTTGATAAGCTCATTCCTGTTTTATGTGAGAAAACATATTGGAATTATAAGCCATCAGTTAATTCGGATGAGACTTACCAGATGCGTTATAACAAATGGATAGATTGTAAGTATTTTAAAGAAACTACGGGACTTGATACAGATTCGAATTATAACATCTGTATGAAAGTGCTTACACGTAACGGACATGATCAGGAGGTTGTTCATCACGACAAGGACTATTTCTATCTTGGCGATACGGTCTTTTACTTAAGTAATAACCTTGAAGCAACAATGACTCTTACGTGGAAAGAGGTAGAAGGGGCAGAAGGATACCGTATATACAGAAAGTCGGAAGAGGATGAATACTTTGGACCTATTAAAGAATGCGATGCAGAAACGTTTAAATATGTCGATTCCGGACTTGAATTAGGCAAAAGTTATACCTACAAGGTTGTGGCATTTGCGGGCGATTACGAGAATTATTCTGCGGAAAAGACTTTGACTGCGACAATTAAGGCACCATGGATAAGAAGTCTTACAAATGATAAGGAAGGCTGCGTAACGATAAAGCTTTCACCTGTTGAAGGTGCGGATATGTACGGAATATATCGTCTTGACACAAATACATATAAGTGGCTTGGGTCATCTACGACAGCTACATACGTTGACAAAAAAGTAAAGAAGGGCGTGTCATATTCGTATAAGGCAAGAGCCTATAAAGACGGCTTTATGTCAGCATTGTCAGGCTACAAGATGATTAAAGTGAAAAAGTAGCTTTAATCGATTTTATAAATTTTGAAAGGAGGAGGTTTATGCTTTATCTTAAGGCGATAGCGTTAACGGGTGAACTTTGGGACTACGTGGACGAAGAACAATACACGACCGAAATGAGCGAGTTTTTTAAGGTTTATAAGTTAAACCGTGATATGGATGATATCAAGGAATTCCTGGTTTCTATTCCACATATCGAAGAAACGCTTGTGCTTTCGTCTGATAAAGAGATCTTAGACCTTTCAAAGCATTACGGGGCAGCGGTTTTGCCTTGTGAATTATCGGGATTGGAGAACTTTGTCGGATACGAGCATGTAATCTCGTCTTTTCAGGAGGCAGACTATTTAACGCTTGATAAAATGTATCGTCGAGACAAGGGAATCCCGTGGGAGATATTAAGAACGAAACGCGCGATTATACGTGAAGAGACGGTCGAAGATATCGATGCGTTATATAAAATGTATGAGTCGGAGCATATAAAGCGCTTCATTGAGCCGCTTTATCCTGAATATGACAAGGAAAGAGAGTACGTCGAAAAGTATATCAAATACATCTACGGCATGTATGAATATGGTATCTGGATTGCGGAAGATATCGATACCGGCGCGATTATAGGCCGTGTCGGTTTAGAACCAAAGACTTTCGAAGATGATGTCAGAGGCATTACAATGGGATATATCATCGATAAAGCATATATAAGACAGGGGTATTGTCTGGAATTATGCACTGCCGTAATGGATTATGCGCGTGACGTTTTAAATTTGAACACTCTCTATCTCCTTATAAGATGGGATAATGACGTATCAAAGCATATAGCTGAAAAACTGGGATTCGTATATGAGAAAACACTTACGGACAGAGACAGACAAATGTGTAGATATAAAATTGCATTTAATAAGTAATTTTAGTATAATAGTATGATACGGTAATTTTATTCATTAGCGCGAATTTAAAGCTTATATTACCTAAAAGATTTATATAAAGGGTATTTCATATATGAAGAACAACGAGAATCTTGAGAAATTTGAAGAAGAGATGGAAGAAGAGATAGGTTCCATTAAGAGAACCGAAGACTTTGCGGATCCTGATGACCTTTTTAAGGAACTTATTGATTTAATCCTTAAATATCATCCGTCAGATGATACTTCCATGGTCGAAAAAGCATACGAAGTTGCAAAGCGCATGCATAACGACCAAAAGAGAAAGTCCGGAGAGCCTTACATCAATCATCCTGTTGCTGTCGCAATAATCCTGGCCGACCTTGAAATGGATAAGGAGACCATAATTGCGGCTCTTCTTCATGATGTTATAGAAGATACACCAATGACAAGAGACGAGCTTGCCGGTATATTCGGCGAAGAAGTGGCACTTCTTGTCGACGGCGTTACAAAACTTACCCAATTAAACTACGAGCAGGATAAAATCGAAGCGCAGGCAGAAACACTTAGAAAGATGTTTCTTGCTATGGCCAAGGATATAAGAGTTATCATCATAAAGCTTGCCGACAGACTTCATAACATGCGTACATTAAAATACATGAAGCCTGAGAAACAAAAGGAAAAAGCAAGGGAAACCATGGATATCTATGCGCCTATAGCACAGCGTCTCGGTATTTCCAAGATTAAGGTTGAGCTCGATGATTTATCGCTTAAGTATTTACAGCCTGAGGCATATTATGACCTCGTAGAAAAGATTCAGATGCGTAAGGGTGCAAGAGAAGAATTTATTGAGTCTCTTGTAAAGGAAGTATCCGAACATATTAAAAATGCAGGTATACAAGCAGAGATTTCAGGTCGAGTTAAGCACTTCTTCAGTATCTACAAGAAGATGGTCAATCACGATAAGACAATAGACCAAATTTACGACCTTTTTGCGATAAGAATTTTGGTGGAATCCGTTAAGGACTGTTATGCGGCACTTGGTGTAATCCATGAAATGTATAAGCCTATTCCGGGTAGATTTAAGGATTATATTGCTATGCCTAAGCCTAACCGTTATCAGTCGCTTCATACGACATTAATCGGTACTAACGGTACACCGTTTGAAATTCAGATAAGAACATTTGAGATGCACCGTGTCGCTGAATACGGTATCGCAGCTCACTGGAAATATAAGGAAGCAAGTAACGGCAAGAATCCCGACGGAACAGAAGAAGAGAAGATGGCTTGGCTTCGTCAGATCCTGGAGTGGCAGAAAGAAATGCCGGATAATAAGGAGTTTATGTCGCTTCTTAAGTCCGACCTTGATCTTTTTGCGGATTCGGTATTTTGCTTTACACCGCAGGGCGATGTTAAGAATCTTCCTGTAGGCTCGACTCCGATAGATTTTGCCTATGCGATTCATTCGGCAGTCGGTAACCGTATGGTTGGAGCCAAGGTTAATGGCAAGCTTGTTCCGATTGATTATGTAATCAATAACGGCGACAGAATCGAGATTATGACATCTCAAAATTCTGTCGGACCAAGCAGAGACTGGCTTAATATCGTTAAGTCTTCTCAGGCAAAGAGTAAGATTAACGCCTGGTTTAAGTCAGAGTTTAAAGAAGAGAACGTGGTTCGTGGTAAGGAACTTATAGAGACTTATTGTAAGAACCATGCGATAGATTTTGCAGAGATCAATAAACCTGAGATACGTGCGGAAGTACTTCGTAAGTATGGTTTCAAGGATTTCGAATCAATGCTTTCGTCCGTCGGACACGGTGGGCTTAAGGAAGGCCAGATTGTCGGCAAGATGGTCGAGGCTGCAAAGAAGAAGAAAGCTGAGAATATCACCGATGAAGATATCCTTGAAAACTTCAAAGGCAACGATCAGGAATTTGTACGTCAGTTCAAGCAGCATCATGGCGGCATAACCGTTAAGGGCATCCATGACGTTGCAGTGCGCTTCTCTAAGTGCTGTTCACCGGTTCCGGGTGACGAGATTGTGGGATACATTACACGCGGTCGTGGAGTTACAATACACAGAACCGACTGTGTAAATATGCTTGCGTTAACGGATATCGAGAAGGAACGTCTTATTGATGCCGATTGGGATGAAGGTTCCGAAAAGTCCAAGTATTTCTCGGAAATCCAAATCTACGGACATAATAGGAAGGGTTTATTATCGGATATCACGAAGGTGTTTACCGAGAAGAATATCGATATCCTGTCAGTTCATACCAAGAGCGGCAAGAACGAGGTGTCTTCAATCTTTCTGTCGTTTGAAGTTAATAACAAGGAAGAGTTGAACACCATAGTTGAGCGCATCCGTCAGGTTGAATCTGTTATCGATATAGAAAGAGCATAATATGAAGATAGATACAATAGTTGTGGGACCTATCGGGACCAATTGTTACATATTGTCAAACGATAAAAACGAAGCTTTAATCGTCGATCCGGGAGATCACTTTAAGACGATAAAGTCGCATTTAGAGGAAAAAGCACTTAAACCTTTAGCGATACTTTTGACTCACGGTCATTTTGATCATACAGGTGCGGTTTTAAAGCTTATTGATGAGTATGGTATCGAAACATACGGCAATAAAGAAGAAGAGCCGGTGTTCTTAGAGAAAAAGTACTCTATGGCACTTAAGCCTATAATCGTCGACCATTTATTAAATGATGGCGACGTGATAACGATATCGGACTTTACTTTTAAGATGATATCCACACCGGGTCATACGCTTGGTGGCGCGTGCTTTTACTTTGAAAAGGAAAAGACACTTTTCTCGGGAGATTCGCTCTTTTTCGAATCTGTGGGAAGAACGGATTTCTTGGGCGGAAGCACAGCTACATTACAGCGTAACCTGAAAGAAAAGATAATGGTACTTCCTGATGAGGTAAGAGTTCTTCCGGGTCATATGGAAGAGACGACCATAGGGCATGAAAGGGTTAATAATCCGTTTCTTGTATAGTTAATATGATAGAAATCAGAATAAACGGCGATAAATTTGAAAGCGATGTCCGCGCAATGGTGCAGGCGTTTTATCCAAACGAGAAGTTATATGTGGTTAAGGAAAGAACCGAACTTGAAGTTCAAAAAAGACCGGATGGACCGCTAATTCGCACACTTTCGTTTAATACGGATTCGTATGATGATAAGAACGTATTAAAAAAGGATATCTACGGGAAATTATCCGCTGATATGGGTAAAAGCTTATCATGGGGAATACTTACAGGTGTAAGACCGACTAAGATCCCAATGAGCTTTTTAGATGCGGGCAGAGTAAAGGAAGATATTATTGATGCGTTAAAGCGTATATATCTTTTAAATGATGATAAAGCGAACCTTATAACAGATGTCGCAGCACGTGAAAGAACACTTATAGGGACGATAACAGATGATACATATAGTCTTTATGTAAACATTCCGTTTTGCCCGACAAGATGTCTTTATTGTTCATTTGATTCATATCCGATTGGTGCATATGAAGATGCAATTCCATCATATGTCGATGCTTTAAAGAAGGAATTAAAAGCAATCGAGGAAATAAACCACGATAAGAAGCTTTTGACCATATATTTCGGCGGAGGTACGCCGACTTCTTTAAGTGCGAAGCATTTAAGAGAGATTATGTCTTTTATAAATGAGACATTTGATTTAAGGTACTTAAGGGAATGGACTGTTGAAGCGGGACGTCCTGATTCTATAGATATAGAAAAATTAAAAGCAATAAAGGAATGCGGAGGAACCAGAGTTTCCATAAATCCGCAGACAATGAATGATAAGACACTTAAAGTAATTGGAAGAGCCCATACGGCAGATGATGTAAGAAACGCTTTCCATCTGGCAAAAGAAAGCGGTATCGATGTTATTAACATGGATATGATATTGGGACTTCCGGGGGAATCCACAGAAGATGTGCGCTTCACACTTGATAGAATAGTGGAGTTTAAACCGGAGAATTTAACTGTGCATTCTCTTGCAATGAAGAGCAAAGCGCCGCTGGTTCTTGAAAAGGATAAGTACGTTGATTTTTCAATGGAGAATCCCGATGAGAATATGATGCTGGCACGAGAATATGCCGGCCGTTTAGAACTTTTACCTTATTACCTCTACAGACAGCGTAATATGGTAGGAAACGGCGAGAACATAGGATTTGCAAAAGAAGGCACAGAAGGCCTATATAACATCCTCATAATGGAGGAGTTACATAGCATTTATTCCGCGGGTGCGGGAGCGATAACCAAGATTGTTAAAACTAAAGGAACGCTCAATAAAAGGATAGAAAACGTTAAAGACGTTAAAGAATATATCAGTAGAATTGATGAGATGATTAAAAGAAAGGTGGATATATAAATGGCTTTAAAGAAGAAACCTGTTACCGGAATGCGTGACATCTTACCGGATGAGATGGTGCTGCGTGATTACGTGCAGGACGTTATAAAAAAGACCTACAGATCGTTTGGATTCACACCAATCGAGACGCCTTGCATGGAAGATATAGAGAATCTTTCTTCAAAGCAGGGCGGAGAAAACGAGAAGCTTATATTTAAGGTATTAAAGCGCGGTGAGAAGCTCGACCTTGAAAACGCAAAGGACGAAATCGACGTAGTTGATATGGGATTAAGATATGACCTTACACTTCCTTTATCAAGATATTATTCAAATCACGCAAACGAATTGAATCAGCCGTTTAAGGCATTACAGATCGGTAACGTATGGCGTGCGGACAGACCTCAACGTGGTCGCTACAGACAGTTTGTACAGTGCGATATCGATATATTCGGCGAAGCTTCGAATATCGCTGAAATCGAGCTTATAAACGCTACAACGACATGCCTTTCAAGACTTTCGTTTAAGAATTTTGAGATTAAGATAAATGAGCGTCGCCTTCTTAAAGCAATGGCAAAGTACGCAGGCTTTAAAGAAGAAAATTATGACGATGTATTTATAATCCTTGATAAGATGGATAAAATCGGACTTGACGGTGTCAGAGAAGACTTAATCGCTTGCGAATTTGATGTAGCGGCAGTCGATAAGTACCTTGATTTATTTAAGAAAATCGAAGAATCCGGAGACGGTCTTGATTATTTATTAAAGACGCTTGATGAGGAAGCATCTGACCCGATTAATTCTTTAAAAGAGATTATCGGTGCGGTTAATAAAATAAAGAACGATGATTTCAAGATAGTATTCGATCCGACACTTGTTCGCGGTATGGGATATTACACAGGAACAATATTTGAAATCGCGCTTCCTGAATTCGGTGGTGCTTGCGGCGGTGGCGGAAGATACGATAAGATGGTTGGAAACTTTACAGGATCTGATGTTCCTGCTTGCGGGTTTTCAATCGGATTTGAAAGAATCATCCTTCTTTTAACTGAGAGCGGATTCAAGATTCCGGGTGCACCGAAGAAAATCTGCTTCATGGTAGATAAAAAGTATCCGGTAGAAAAGCTTTCGGACGTTATGAACGAAGCCAATAAGCTTAGAGAAGCCGGCGAAACGGTTCTTGTCGTTAAGATGAATAAGAATAAGAAATTCCAGAAAGAACAGCTTGAAGCATCGGGTTATACCGAGTTCAAAGAGTTCTTTGCAGATTAAGTATAAAGGAGAAAGTAAAATGCAGTCACGTACACATACATGTGGTGAATTAAGAGCGACAAACGTAGGCGAAAAGGTTACGCTTGTAGGCTGGCTTGAAAATTTCCGTGAAGTCGGAAGTAACTTGGGATTCGTAGTAATGAGGGATTTCTACGGTACAACTCAGGTAGTAGTTGAAACAGAAGAAATGATGGCGGCTTTTAAGCCTATCAATAAGGAATCTACAATTAAGGTAGAAGGTGTTGTAAGAGAAAGAAGTTCCAAGAACAACAAGATTTCTACAGGTGATATCGAAGTAGTACCTGAAAACGTTACAGTACTCGGTAAATGTATCTACAACGAATTACCATTCGAAGTTAACAGAAGCCGTGAGGCAGATGAAACACAAAGACTTAAGTATAGATATTTAGATTTAAGAAACCCTGAAGTTAAGAATAACATCATTCTTAGATGTAATGTTGTAAAAGCACTTCGTGATGCAATGTCTGCACATGGATTTATGGAGATTACAACTCCTATCCTTACAGCATCATCACCGGAAGGTGCAAGAGATTACCTTGTTCCTGCAAGAAAGCATCCGGGTAAGTTCTATGCACTTCCGCAGGCACCACAGCAGTTTAAGCAGCTTTTAATGGTATCGGGTATCGACAGATACTTCCAGATCGCACCGTGCTTTAGAGATGAGGATGCAAGAGGCGACAGATGTCCGGGTGAATTCTACCAGCTTGATATGGAAATGGCTTTTGCCTCACAGGAAGATGTATTCGAAGTATTGGAAGATGTTCTTCCGCCAATCTTTGCAAAATACGGTAAGTATGATATTGCATCATCTGCACCGTTTAAGAGAATTCCTTATCTTGAGGCAATGGAGAATTACGGTTCAGATAAGCCGGATTTACGTATCGACCTTCGCGTAAAGGATGTAACAGATATCTTAGAATCTTGCGGCTTTGATAAGTTCACAGGTAATGTGATAAAGGCAGTTAAAGTTTCTAACTGTACAGAAAGCCGTAAGGTTGTAGACGGACTTTGCGAGCAGGTGGAAGTACAGGCAGGAGATAAGCCTTACTGGTTTAAGATGGATGAAAATGGCGAAATCGTCGGTGGCATTTCCAAATTCGTTAAGCCTGTAGCCGATAAGGTAATCGCAGCACTTGATCTTAATAAGAATGACCTCGTTGTAGTTGCTGCAGCTAAGAAGACTCAGGCAATTAAGACTTCGGGTGTTATCGTTAAGACATTCGGTAATGCAATTCCGGGTCATATTGATAGAGAACGTTATGAATTCTGCTGGATAGTAGACTTCCCGATGTATGAGATTGGAGAAGAGTCAGGCGAGCTTGAATTCTGTCATAACCCATTCTCTATGCCGTCAGGCGGCATAGAGACTCTTGAAAAAGCAGAGCGAGGAGAAATCGATCCGCTTACAATTACTGCAGATCAGTATGACCTCGTAGTTAACGGTATCGAGCTTTCATCAGGTGCGGTAAGAAACCACGATCCTGAGATAATGATTAAGGCATTTAAGATGGTAAACCTTGGCGAAGAGGACGTTAAGAGCAAGTTCCCGGCAATGTACAATGCATTTTGTTACGGTGCTCCGCCTCATGCAGGTATTGCACCGGGTGTAGACCGTATGGTTATGCTTCTTGCAGGTGAGGATTCAATCCGTGAGGTTATTCCGTTCCCTATGAACAAGAATGCCCAGGATATCATGATGGGTGCACCGTCAGAAGTAACACAAAAGCAGCTTGATGAGTTAAACATCGCCATTACAAAGAAGGAAGATTAACTTTTTCCTAAAAGATATAAAATTTAGAAAAAATAATAATAAAAATATAAAATATAGTGTTAAGTAATAAGGTAAGGATACCGATATAATAAATGACACGTAATGTTTTGCTTTCATATATAGTACCAAGGAGGGTAGAATATGGATATGAGAATGGAAGCCGTAACGGCGTATAGCAGGACAAACTCAGGGATGAGCGTCGAAAACAACACCGCGAAAAGCGGACGTGTTTTAATGAAAACGGAAGCGGAAACGTTGGTAGAAGGAACACCGGCAGCAGTATACGAGAGAAGTTCTCTTATAGAAGAACTTAAGAATGACGCCGCAAAACGTACCGCAGAGCTTTCATCAATGGTTAAAGACTTAATGTCTACCCAGGCGGGCATCTCAAATGCAAGCGATGACGATGTTTGGAAGTTTTTGGCAAGCGGAAACTTTACAGTTTCTGAGGCAGCCAAGGTAAAAGCGAAAGAGCTTATATCCGAAGACGGATATTACGGTGTTGAAAAGACATCCGAACGTATCTTACAGTTTGCAAAAGCACTTTCAGGCGGAGACGCATCAAAGGCCGATTCTCTTCTTGATGCATTCAAGAAAGGATACGAGCAGGCTACAAAGTCATGGGGTAAAGAACTTCCTGATATTTGTAAAGATACTTATGATAAGGTTGTCGAAAAATTCGATAGCTGGAAGAATGAGTAGTAATGTAAAACTTAATACTAAGAAAGGTCCGAAGGATTACCTTCGGATCTTTTTATTTACTGAGAAACGTTTCCTTATAATAAATAATTTATATAGCATCCCTTGACTTTTTTTAAGAGAATGATTATTGTATTTTGTATACAAGAAAATACAACTTTAGTACAATTTTTGATTTCAAGGCGAAAGTAGGTAGAAGGTTTATGGATAGAATCGTTATGAAAAAGCCTGCTAAGATTAACTTGGGACTTGATATAAAAGGTATAAGGGACAACGGTTACCACGATGTAAAGATGGTAATGCAGACCGTATCTATATGCGATGAACTTGTATTAAGAAAACTTGATGAAGATACGGTTATAATGAAGACCAATGTGTGCTTTGTACCGACAGATGACAGAAACTTAGTAGTCCGTGCCATAAAGATGTTGAAAGAAGAATTCAATATTAAAAGCGGTGTAAGAGCTGACCTTAAGAAAGTTATTCCTGTGTCTGCCGGAATGGCGGGAGGCTCGACAGACGCTGCTGGAGCGTTACAGGCCATGAATGAGCTCTTTGCCCTGGGGCTTTCTAAAGAAGAGCTTAAAGAACGTGGTGTAAAGCTCGGTGCGGATATACCGTTTTGTATAGAGGGTAACACGGCACTTTCGGAAGGAATAGGTGAGGTTTTAACTGTACTTCCTAAGCCGCCGCATGCGAAGTTACTTGTTATAAAGCCGAAGTGCTCGGTATCTACGAAGTGGGTATACGAGGAATACGATAGACTGGTTAAAGAAAAAGGTTTCGATAATCTTTATCACCCGGATATAGATAAAATTGTAGATGCCTTAAAGAATAATGATTTATCCGCGCTTTGTACTCAAATGGGTAACACTTTGGAAGAAGTAACGATTAAAAGACATCCTATCATTAAAGAATTAAAGGATAAGATGACTAAGCTTGGCGCGATTAAAGCTTTAATGAGCGGAAGCGGCCCTACGGTATTTGGTGTGTTTAATGAAGATGCGGATTTAAATAAAGCAAAAGAGTACTTTAAGGACTTTAAAGGAATAGATGAACCTTTTATTTGTGAGTTTTTGAATGAAGATGAGGAGTAATATATGGCGAATCTCGAACTTGTTATAAATGATTATCTGCCACTTAGAGATGTTGTATATCAGACATTAAGAAATGCGATACTTAAAGGAGAATTAAAGCCGGGCGAGCGTCTTATGGAAATGAAGCTTGCAGGTAAGCTTGGGGTTTCCAGAACTCCGATTAGAGAAGCAATTCGTATGCTTGAGCAGGAAGGCCTTGCCATAACTATTCCGCGTCACGGCGCACAGGTTGCGAAAATGACTCAGAAGGATATGGACGATGTATATGAAGTGCGTCGTGCCTTAGAGACTCTTGCGATGAAATACGTAAGCGGTAATATGACAACAGAGCAGATAGCGGATCTTCGTTATGCCGAGAAAGTATTTGAAGAAGCTGTAGCAGACGGTGACAGTGATAAAATAGAGCAAAAGGACACTGAATTTCATATGGTTATTTATGAAGCAACCGGAAATATGCGTCTCGGTTCAATAATGACGACTATATCCGAGCAGTTATCAAGATACAGATGGGCATATCTCCTCCATCATAAGCAGTTAAAACAGGTTATAGATGAGCATAGAGCACTGGTTGATGCAATAGAAAGCGGAGACTATGAAAAGTGTTTAAAGGCTACGATGGATCATTTAAACAGCCAGGAAGAGATAATTAAGGAAGTTATTAAGGCAAATAACTAATAGAGGTAGAATATGGGTAATATAGATATAAAAAATGCGCCTGTAGGCGTTTTTGACTCCGGCGTCGGTGGCTTAACCGTTGCGCGTGAAATAATGCGTCAGATGCCAAATGAAAGAATCGTATACTTCGGTGATACCGCGCGTGTACCGTACGGTAGTAAATCAAAGGCTACAATTATAAGATATTCAAGACAGATAATAAACTTTTTAAAGACAAAAGAGGTAAAAGCTATCGTCGTAGCATGTAACACTGCCTCTGCGTACGCTTTGGAAGAACTTCGCGGAGAACTTGATATTCCGATAATCGGTGTGGTAAAGCCGGGTGCGGAAGTTGCAGCCAATATTACAAAGAACGGCAAGATCGGTGTTATAGGAACCGTAGGTACGATAGAAAGTAAGCTTTATAACAAATGCATAAGAGAACATAATGAGTCGGCAGAGGTATTCGGTACTCCGTGCCCGCTTTTCGTGCCGCTTGTTGAGGAAGGATGGATAAACGATACGGTAACTATGGAAGTAGCAAAGCGTTATCTTGCACCTTTACAGGATACGGGAATTGATACACTTATCTTGGGCTGTACACATTACCCGCTTTTAAGAAATCTTATCGGCGAGATAATGGGTAACGATGTAACTCTCGTTAACCCTGCATATGAGACAGCGGTCAAGCTTTCTAAGATGCTTGAAGAATCGGGTATTAAGTGCGATGCCCCGGTAAAGGCACGAGCTCCTCATGAGTTTTTCGTATCCGATGCGGCTGAACGTTTTATGTCCTTTGCAAATTCGATTCTGCCTTATGACGTTGATACGACAAAAGTTGTATCTATTGAGGAATATTAGATGGATAATGAAAAGGGCGAAGTTAAAGTTATAATATCGGCGGTACATAGAGCGATAGATTCAAATGAAACTGATAAAATAAAAACAGAAACTATAGGTAAATTTACATACAAAAACTACATTTTATATGTATCATATGATGAGGAAGGAAGTAAGAATCTTTTAAAGATTAAATCGGATAGCGTAGAGCTTATTAAAAAGGGCGAGCTTTCTTCCGAATTCCGTTTCGAAAACGGGAATGAGCATTTTTCCTCTTACAAAACACCATTTGGCGAGTTTTCAATAGGGGTAAGGACTGATATACTTTCCGTAGAGGGTGACCTTGCGGAAGGAAATGTTAACGTCGGTATTAAGTATAGGTTGTTTACCGACCTTGTACCGACTTCGGATTGTACTTTAGATATTAGCATTATAAATAAATAATTACAGAATAAGGAGTATGAAAATGGTAGCGGAAAAGATTGTTTACACTAATGACAAGTGCGCGGGATGTAAGAAATGTATCAGAGTTTGCAGCGTGTGGGGTGCAAACACGGCAACAATGAATGAAAATGGCGAGTGTAGAATCGATATCGATCCTAAGATGTGTATCGCATGTGGCGCATGTTTTAGTGTATGCGGTCATAATGCGAGAGAGTATCTTGATGATACAGAGCGTTTCTTCGATGACCTTAAGAAGGGAGAAAAGATTTCAATAATCCTTGCTCCTGCATTTAAGGCCAATTACTATAACGAGTATGAAACGGTACTCGGCGGACTTAAAAACTGCGGTGTAAACAGAATATTAAGTGTATCTTACGGTGCAGATATCTGTACATGGGGATATATTAATTATATTCAGAAGCATAACTTCTTAGGCGGTATTTCACAGCCTTGTCCTGCTGTAGTAAATTACATCGAGAAGTATGTGCCTGAGCTTATAAATAAGCTTATGCCAATTCATTCTCCTATGATGTGTACGGCAATCTATGCCAAGAAGTATATGGGATTAACAGATAAGATTGCCTTCATAAGCCCATGTATGGCTAAGAAGGATGAAATTGCAGATCCTAATACTCATGAATACGTAGAATATAACGTGACATTTGATCATTTAATGAAGTATGTGCGTGAACATAATATTAAAGGTGCTCCTGTATCTGATGAAATCGAATACGGTCTTGGTTCAATCTATCCTATGCCTGGTGGATTAAAGGAGAATGTATTCTGGTTACTTGGTGAAGATGCTGTTATTCGTCAGGTTGAGGGCGACCAGCATATGTATGAGTACCTTGAGAATAATAAGGACAGAATTAAGAACGGCAGAACACCTTATCTTTTCATCGATGCATTAAACTGCGGACAGGGTTGTCTTTGCGGTACAGGTACGGAACCTCAGATTAAGTCTACAGATGATGCATATTATGCGGTTGAACGTATTAAGGCAGAAAGCAAGAACTTCTCGAAGAAGAGTGCATGGGGTAAGAAGCTTACACCTGCACAGCGTCTTGATAGATTAAACAAAGAGTTTTCAAAACTTAACCTTGAAGACTTTGTACGTCATTATACAGATAAGAGTAAGGAATGTGTCGTAAAAGAGCCACCGGCTGAGGAAGTCGAGAAAATCTTTGCAAAGATGCATAAGGATACTCACGAGAAGCGTACAATTAACTGTCACAGTTGCGGTTATTCAACTTGTGAGCGTATGGCAAAAGCTATATATAACGGATTCGATCAGGTAGAAAACTGTATCCATTACATGAAGGAAATGGTAGAACTCGAAGAGGTTAATAATAAGAAGCTTATCTCTGAGATGGAAGAGCTTAAGAGCGCAGATAAGGAAAGACAGGAGACTATGGCTAAGGGAATCGAGCAGGAATTCGGTCTTTTGGATGCGACAGTAGATAAGATGGCTGCAGATTCTAAGGAGAATGCAAAAAACAGCCGTGAAATCGTAGATGCAGTTACAAACGTAAAGGAATTTACGGAAGGACTTAGAAGCTCGCTTAAAGATATCGAGGAATACCTTAATAACCTTGAGAAGAATAACGAGGACGTTATTAATATCGCAGGTCAGACTAACCTTCTTGCTTTAAATGCTTCTATTGAAGCTGCCCGTGCGGGTGATGCAGGTAGAGGCTTCGCTGTAGTTGCTGATCAGATTAAGATCTTAGCTGATGATTCAAAGAACACGGCAAGCGAGAGTAATCAGACTAAGGAAGATATCGGAGTTGCAATTAATAAACTTCTTACAAATGCAAACGAACTTACAGAAGTTGTTAACAATGCAGAAGAAGGAATCAAGAAACTTGCTGATTCTTCAGAAAGTATAATAGAAGCAACGGATAAGGTTTCAAGAGTATCCGCAACAGTTAAAGATAAACTTTCAGAAATGATTTAATTGTGTTATTATAATATCTGGTGACGAAAAGATGTGACAGTAGTCACATCTTTTCTTTTATTGTTGAGACATATTTAAAGAATAAGGAGAAGAGGGTTTATGAGAAAGAAGCTTAAAGGATTGCTTGGGGTATTCTTAAGTTTTGTATTAGTGCTGACACTTATGCCGGAGACATGTATTCAGGTAAAAGCGGATACTACCGGTACCGTCAAGGCATTGCTTACGGCGGACCGCACTATGTATGTTATTTGTGATACGAATTCGTATAATACAAATGATACATATGAAGGAAAGACTATTACTAATGTGTATCCTTGCGATGCCGGAACCGGAAACGGCGCAATGGCGGATTATAATGCTTATTTGGATGCTCCTTGGTATAGTAATCGAGATAATATTTTAGCTGTTGTTATAGGAGATGATGTAACACGTATAGGAGTAAAAGCATTTTGTTGGTGTGATAGAATAAGCAGACTAACTATATCAGATTCAGTAACATCTATAGGTGACAGGGCATTTTATGGCTGTCAGGCATTGGGGAATATTACGATACCGGCTACAATAACATTTATAGACGACCTTGCGTTTGGGAGGTGTGACGCATTGCAGAGTATTACCATACCGGTTACCGTATTGACATGGGGGGGATGCAGTTTTTTGGGGTTGCGATAATCTTACAGAAGCGATATTCGAAGATGGAATAACAACTATACCTGAAGGTATTTTTTCGGATTGTGTCTCTTTGGTAGATGTAACAATTCCCGAGAGTGTTACCGTCATTGACGACAGTGCTTTTTTGTGTTGTGAAAAGCTTACAACTATTGTACTTCCTGAAGGGTTAACTTCAATCGGTAGCTATGCTTTTGATAGTTGCTATAGACTTACAACTATTTCGCTTCCGGAAGGGTTAACTTCAATTGGTGAATATGCGTTTCACTGGTGCTATTCTTTGACTTCAGTCATGATACATGAAAGCGTAGAAACAATAGGTGAGCATGCTTTTGGACTAAGCGGACTTCAAACTGTTGAATTTTTGAGTGTCAGCTCAAATGTCGCAAGTAACGCATTCTATGATGTCGGTAAAATTACCCGTACATATGAAAACGGAAATTGGATACCAAACACTCAAAATGTGGAACCTGCAACACTCATTATTCCTAATGGTTTTACTGCCGGAACTCCGGATGCAAACCATAACTGGAAGGGTGGCTTATTTATCGCAAAAACAAGAAAATCTGCGACAGTAACCTTTAAGGTTGCAAACGGTAAATGGAATGACGGAACAACAGCGGATAAAACCGTAACTTTGAATGGTTTCGAAGGTGACGTTCTTAAACTTCTGGCTAATCAGATTCCTGCGGTAGGAAATATTCCTAATGACGGCTATCAGGCAGGAAGTTGGGATGTAACTCCGAGTGTAGATACAGAAATCACAGGTAATGTAACTTATACATATACATATACACTTACACCGGCGCCTGATCCGGACCCGGACCCGATTCCGGAACCTGAACCGATTGAAACAATATACACCATTTCATTCGATGCAAACGGTGGAGTGTATTTAGGCGATAACCTTTCGGTAGAACTTTTTAAAACATTTGATTTTGCATATAAACTGGGTAAGATATATAGACCGGGGTACTTATTTGCAGGCTGGTATACAGATCCTGTAGAAGGTGTGCGAATTAAGTCGGATACGAAGTTTAACGGCAATGTAACGACGCTTTATGCGCATTGGATTAAAGTCTTTACCGGAAAGGTATGGAGCTTTACCGCAAGATCTTATTCTAAGGGTCGCTTAACGGTAAGAGCAGAAAAGCCTCTGACACCTGTATCAGGATATGAATTTGAATACTCAGATGATGGAGTGCTTTGGATTACGAAAACAAAACTTACCGGAAAGAATGATGACTCCTTTACAACGATGTACTTTACAAATCTTACCAAAGGAAACTATAAGGTAAGAGTACGAGCATTCAGATTCGATTCAACAGGTGCTAAAATATACGGTGCATGGAGTAAAGCAGTGACAGTACCTGTTAAATAACAGCGATAAAAAATGGTGGGTATAAAAGAAAACCCTTCCGGATTCAAATGGAAGGGTTTTTTTACGTGATTTAAAAATTATCTGCTTTTTGAAATTTTTCTTCTAAGCTTCTGCATAAAGGAAAGCTTAGAAGGTGCAGCTTCTTTCTTACCGAAAGTACCTTTTATCTGTGTTAAGTATAAACCGCTGACAACTGCTTTTACCTCTTTTTTCACAGGAACTGTGTCATAGATTTCCGGTGCGCAAAGAAGCGTCATAATGTTAGGACCGATTTTTACCTTAACGATAGGAGCTTTGGTGCCTTTAAGATACCAAGGTGTCTGTGCAAGTACTGCAGGTGGAAGACCTGCGTCTTTAAGCTTCATCTTTTTCTTATCGATTATAAGAAGTGAGACATTCTGGCTTGCTTCAGCCACCATCTTGTCTTGTTCAACTTTTCTCTTTTCAGCCTTTTTGCCTATAAAATATAATGCGATAGTTGCGATAACGAGTAACGCTGTAACAACTATAAGCACGATCCAATACCATTGCATAGTGATTCTCTCCCTTTTAAATTGATACCTTAGTAATTCTATCATTAGATAAGCTAAAAATCAATTCTTTTTAGTAAGGTATAAGTATTGCGGTAAAGCATTATTTATGCTATTCTATAAAGATGTTAGTAAAGATTTTTTAGGATATATAAGGTGTTTTTAAATGAAGAGAATAATAAATTCGATAATGGTTACGGTTTTTGCCGTAGTTTTATTTACAGGATCATTTTTCAGCAAGCTTGAAACAAATAATACAAGCGCAAGCGATGATTTTATACCGAGTGAGAATTGGGTGGTCAATGAAGATGAGACACCGGTAGAAATTGATGATTATGAGCTTAATAAGTATGTTAAACTTGGTGAAATAGATGATGTCACAATAAGTGTCCCGTTCACGGAGGTAGATGACGCATATGTGCGTCAACAGATTAATGACATGCTTGCGGAATATCCGGAAGAACGCGTATACGAGACACTGGATGACGATTACGTCAAAGAGTATTTCGAGCTTGATACGGTAGAGGATCTTTATAATTCTGTAAAGGATTATTGTACATTACAGTCCGATAACGAGAAGACAAATACCGCTTTTCAAATGTTCATTGAAAAGGCGCTTTCAATTTCGGAAGTCAATGTTCCGTATGAATTATTAAATCATAAGAGAAAGCTTTATCTTTCAAAGTTAAAGAAAAGTATCGAAGATAACGGACTTACCGTAACGGATTACGTTCAGAATTTCTACGGACAGACCGAAGAAGAATTCTTTAAAAGCGTGACTGAAATGATAGAAGAATCATTAAAGAAGCAGATGATGCTTGCATGTTACGCCAAAGAAAATGCAATTGTGCTTGATGCAAAGGAATATGAATCTTATAAGCAGTCTTTTATATCATATTACGGATATGAAAGCGACGAAGCACTTTATAAGGATTATTCCGAAAGTGAGCTTAAGCTTTCATGCCTTTGCAATCAGGTTGTCGAGATGCTTCTTGATGTTATACATGTCAATTACATTCCGGCAAAGAATTAAAATCATTAGTAATAAATAATTAATTATATATTTTATCAAAACAGGAGGAATAGGATATGGAGAAATTAGTTACGATCCGCGAAATATTTAAAGAAAGAGAACAATATTTCGATAATACCGTTAAAGTCGGCGGTTGGGTACGTTCAATCAGAAATTCGAAGACATTTGGTTTCATAGTAGTAAATGACGGTAGTTTCTTCGAGAATCTCCAGATCGTATATTCAAATGCATTATCAAACTTCGACGAGATAGATAAGTTAAATGTCGGCGCTGCAATCATTGTAGAAGGTAAGCTTATAGCAACACCTGAAGCAAAGCAGCCGTTTGAGATACAGGCAGAGCGTGTTGATATAGAAGGTGTATCTACACCTGATTATCCGCTTCAGAAGAAACGTCATACATTTGAATATTTAAGAACAATATCACATTTACGTCCACGTACAAATGCGTTCCAGGCGACATTTAGAGTGCGTTCCCTGGCAGCATACGCTATTCATAAGTTTTTCCAGGAGAGAAACTTTGTATACGTAAATACACCGCTTATTACGGGTTCTGACTGCGAGGGTGCAGGAGAGATGTTCCAGGTAACAACGCTTGACCTTAATAATCTTCCTAAGACTCCGGACGGAAAGGTTGATTATTCAAAGGATTTCTTCGGAAAGCCTACAAACCTTACAGTATCGGGACAGTTGAACGGAGAGACATATGCGCTTGCATTCCGTGACATTTATACATTCGGACCTACATTTAGAGCAGAAAACTCAAATACAACACGTCATGCGGCTGAGTTTTGGATGATCGAGCCTGAAATGGCATTCGCTGATCTTTCAGACGATATGGATGTTGCAGAAAGCATGCTTAAATATGTTATTAACTACGTATTAGAGAATGCGCCTGAAGAGATGGAATTCTTCAATACATTTGTAGATAAGGGGCTTATCGAGAGACTTAAGCATGTGGCAAGTTCTGATTTCGGACGTGTTACATACACTGAAGCTATCGATATCTTATCAAAGCACAATGACAAATTTGATTACAAGGTATCCTGGGGATGCGATCTTCAGACAGAGCATGAGCGTTATCTTACAGAAGAAGTATTTAAAAAACCTATATTCGTAACAGATTATCCGAAGGATATTAAGGCATTCTATATGAAACTAAACGAAGACGGAAAGACTGTTGCAGCATGTGACTGCCTTGTTCCTGGAATCGGTGAGATAATCGGAGGAAGCCAGAGAGAAGACGATCTTGAGAAGTTAGAGACTCGTATGAAAGAGCTTAACTTAAATCCTGAAGATTACGGATTTTATCTTGATTTAAGAAGATACGGTTCTGTACGTCATGCGGGATACGGTTTGGGATTCGAACGTTGTGTAATGTATCTTACAGGTATGGCCAACATAAGAGATGTTATCCCGTTCCCAAGAACAGTTAATAACTGTGAATTATAATTTTAAAGGCCATCGGTTAAACGATGGCCTTTTTTAAACCTTTTAATTTGTCGGAGAAATCTATGGATAATAAAAAGTCACTAAAGGTTCGAGTTATAAGTGCGATAGTACTTTTGATTTTTATCTTTGCTATTATGGTTTTCACATTGAAGAATAAACATATGGGTGAAAACTTCGATGTAAATTTCTATACATATACGACGTTTGATTATTTTGATACCATCATTACAATCACCGTATATGACATAGATAAGGATTCGTATGACCGCATCATAAAAGAAGTCGACGAGACTATAAAAGAATATGACGAAGCCTTTGATATCTATACAGAAGGTGTCGGTGCTGATATCTATAATATAAATAAAAATGCGGGAGTTGAGTCTATTCAGGTAAAACCATATACCGTAGGGCTTTTGTTATCCGCTGTTGAAGGATACGAAAAAACAAATGGCGCCACAAATGTCTGTATAGGTGCTTTGACCTCAATCTGGCACAAGTACAGGGAAGAGGGCGTAAGTCTTCCCAATAAAGAGCTTCTTACGGAAGCTGCAAAGCATATAAGCATTGATAACCTTGAAATCGATGTTGCAAACGGTACGGTTTTCTTAAAAGATAAGGATGCTTCGCTTGACGTAGGTGCGATTGCAAAAGGATTCGCTGCTGAAGAAGCGGCGGCGATATTACATGATAATGGGATAGAACATGCAATTCTTTCTTTCGGTGGAAATATCATAGCCCTTGGCGACAAGATGGGCGTACCTTTTAATGTTGCGATAGAAGATCCGATTCATGAAGGTGAAAACATTGCGGTGCTTTCCGTAAAGGATATGGCAATCGTAACATCGGGAGATTATCAAAGATACTATGAAGTAGATGGGAAAAGATACTGCCATATAATAGATTCAAAAACGCTTTATCCTGCTACATTACATTCGTCTGTAACGGTAGTAAGTAAGGATTCAACTATGGCTGATATTTTATCTACCGCGCTTTTTACTATGAGTATTGAAGACGGGGAAGAACTTATAAGTAACTTTAAAGACGTATATGTTATGTGGCTCTCAAAGGATGGTACAATAACTTATTCAAAGGGGTTTAAGGACCATATAATCGTGAAGTGATATGAATGATAAGAAAAGATTAAAAAATGATATAAAACTGATAGCTGCAGCGCTTATTATAGCGGTTGTATCGTATGTTATCATACGTACGGTAAGTATATATACGACGGGCGATGCGTACGTTCTGGTAACCGTCGATAATGAAGAGATAGAGAGGCTGCCGTTGAATAAGGATACGACAATTACCGTTAAGGGACTGAACGGATTTGAAAATGTGCTTGTTATCAAAGACGGAAGCGCGTACGTAGAATCTGCAACATGTCCCGATAAGATATGTGTACATAAGGGAAAGATAAGATATAACGGCGAAGCGATAGTTTGTCTTCCGGGAAGAGTAGTTATAACGGTTATAAGTAATGATGAAGGCGTAGATGCCACGGTACGTTAAAGATAGGGAATGTAGCGATGAATAAAAGGAAATTTACAGCATATATGGGAATGCTTCTTGCGGTTGCATTCGTTTTGTCATACATAGAGACTTTGATACCGCTTAATTTCGGTGTGCCGGGTATAAAATTGGGTCTTGGAAACCTTGCGGTGGTAACAGCGTTATACACGATAGGCATTGGTCCTGCAATAGTTTTGGCGATAATGAAAGTTTTACTTGTTACATTTACGTTCGGAAGTTTCTCGATGTTTATGTATTCGTTTGCTGGTGCATTATTAAGTGTACTTGTAATGGCTTTATTAAAGAAACTCGATATTTTTTCATGTTATGCGGTAAGCGCTACGGGCGGAATCATGCATAATGTGGGACAGATTCTGGTTGCGGTGCTTATCACAAAAGAAATAAGGATTACATATTATCTTCCTGTTTTAATAGTATCCGGCGTTGTAACCGGTGCTGTTTTGGGAATTATCGCGGGACTTATCGTAAAAAGAGTCTCGAAAGTTTTAAAGGTGGATTATGAGAGATAAAAAGTGGGTCGTACTTGCTAAAAAAGCGGACTTTAAAGAAATTGCAGATAAATACGGAATAGATCAGGTGACAGCCCGCCTTATCCGTAATCGTGATATAACCGATGACAATGAGATAAATATGTTCTTAAATGCAAATGTAGAGGATCTTTATTCTCCAAAGCTTTTGCCTGATATTGATAATGGCGTAGAAATCATTCTTTCGAAAATTAAAGAAAAGAAGCATATAAGAATAATAGGTGATTATGATATAGACGGCGTTACATCGACTTATATTCTGCAATATGCAATTAAGGTTTTGGGCGGAGAGGTAAGCTTTGTCATACCTGACCGTATAGAAGACGGATATGGCTTAAATAAGCGTCTTATAGAAAATGCTATAGAAGATAAGGTAGATACAATCCTAACCTGCGATAACGGCATAAGCGCAGTTGAGGAGATAAGATATGCAAAGGATAACGGACTTAGTGTGGTTGTAACCGACCATCATAATCAGCCTTTTATATTTGCCGGTGAAGAAAAGCAGTATGTAACGGTTGATGCCGATGCAGTAATCGATCCTAAGGTTATAACATCGACTTATCCGTTTCCTGAGATTTGCGGAGCCTTTGTGGCATTTAAGTTTGTGCAGGAATTATTTACAAAGGCAGGTTTATCAAAAGAAGATATAGAAAGACATTTCAATCATCTTTCTATGTATGCGGCTATAGGAACTATAGGCGATATTATGGAATTGCGTTCGGAAAATCGAATAATAGTAAAGCATGGATTGAAACTTTTAAGAAAAACTGACAATATAAGCTTAAATGCTCTTATAGACGCATGTAAGTTAAAAAAAGAAAACATTGGTCCGTATCATATAGGATTTGTTTTGGGGCCGTGTATCAATGCGAGCGGAAGGCTTGAGACGGCAGAGCAGGCACTTAATCTTCTTATCTCAAATGATGAAGAAGAGTGCAAAAGACTGGCTTTACGTCTTGTGGAATTAAACGCGGAAAGAAAAGCTTTGACAGAAGAATATAAGGACAAAGCTTGCGAACTTATAGATACAACAGATTTAAATGACGATAATGTGCTTGTGGTACCGCTATACGACTGTCATGAATCGATAGCGGGTATAATTGCGGGACGAATCAGGGAAAAGTATAATAAGCCGGTTCTTGTGGTAACAAAGACTAAGGAAGGCCTTAAAGGATCGGGAAGAAGCATACCTGCTTATAATATGTTTGATGAGATGAGTAAGGTCAAAGAGCTTTTTACAAAGTTTGGCGGACATGCAATGGCAGCAGGATTTTCACTTACGGAAGAGAATCTTCCTAAATTGAGAAAAGCGTTAAATGATAACGAAAGCCTTACGGAAGAAGATTTGACTGAGGTTTTACGTCTTGACATGCAGCTTCCTCCTGAGTATTTAACGTATGATTTTATACGTGAAATCGACCGTCTTGAGCCATACGGCAATGGTAACCCTAAACCTGTATTCGGGGAAAAGAACATGACGGTAATGTCTTTAAAGGTACTGGGAAATGAGCGTAAAGTCATAAAGATGATGTTAAAGACAAAACGCGGTAATAAATTCGAGGCAATATCTTTTGAAGATGTAGAAAATGTGCGTGCCTTTATGGCGATGCGTTATGATGAAGTAATGGTGGAAGACTTATTCGCAGGCAGAATGACGGGAATTAAGCTTACGATAGCATATGAACCTTCGATAAACGAATACAATGGTCGTAAAACCATACAGCTTACGATAAAAGATATGAAACACGCAGATTGAAACTTATGTATTTCTAGTGTATTATTATCTTTAGTAGCTTTAAGGGGTAACTTATGGAAAATATGGAAACCGACATAGTTGAAGATGAAGTAGAACTCGAAGATGAGTATAAAAGTGCTATCCCAAGTAATCTTATTACGAAAAGCATAAGGAAGTGTTATGCCAGGCGTATGAGATTGCCGGGGGTACTTCTTTTGGTACTCATTCTTATCTGGTATGTCTTCCCGTTCTCAAATATCGTATTTCCGATGCAGGTGGATGCGGAAGATGATTTTACATCCATTCTTAATTCTAATACGAGATGCGTCGAGACTACATTGAACGGATTATATTTTACGGGATATACTTCAACTATATTTGAGCGTCCGAACGGATACTATTATTATACGGTCAGAGACGGTTGTATACTTATAGTGCTTTTGTCTCCGGCGACATGTAACGAAGGTATATCTAATATGGAATCTGTTACTATAAAAGCAAAGGTATGTACACCGGGACAGTCATATGACAGATTATTATTCAATTTGTCGAGTGATCTTTCAAAAATGCCTTCGGATATATCTAATATCGCACCTGAATATAATCTTACGACAGAAGGCTTTATGTCTCTTATGGAGGTTGTATACTTAGACGAGGTTGCGGTTACGGGTTTATCTACAAGAATACTTATATGTCTATATATATTGTGCATGATAATTACGCTTTACGCGTTTTTGACGAACTTTATGTTCGCGCTTTTTCCTAATATAGCACCACCGGTGCTTACTTTGGCGCGTTTCGGTAACAGGAAAAAGCTCTTGGCAAAAGCAGAGCACGAACTTTCGACACTTCCACAGCTTGCTACGGAAGATATGTTTATTACGAAGTCATTCTTTATTGAGATATCCAATGAAGGAGTGGCAATAGTTCCGATAGACGAGATAATCTGGGTTTATAAGCATTCAACGCTTCATAAATTCTTATGGTACAACTTTGTGATATCCTATACGCTTCATATTCACGGCAATAAGCATTACTACATAAGATGTCCGAAGAATATTAAGTCCGATATCGACGGTATTATGGATTACCTTGCAGAGGCCAATCATTCAATACTTGTCGGATTTAACGAAGAGAACAGAATTAAGGCACAAAAGATACAGAATAAGAAAGCGCTCCATTTGAATAAGCTCTTTGAGTTTATGAAGAGACGTATATAGTTTCTGCATAAGCATTAACCGGTAAGGAGGATATTATGCAGGCATATTCAGGTTTTGCTGAAGTATATGATATATTTATGGACAATGTTCCGTATGAAGAGTGGGCATTGTTTATTAAAAATATGCTGCATTCACACGGTATAAAAGATGGTATAATCTGCGAGATAGGTTGTGGCACAGGTAAAATGTGTGAGCTTGTAGAGGGATACGGCTATGATATGATAGGTTTTGATATCTCTACAGATATGCTTGAAATAGCACAGGAAAAGCATAATCCTACAGGTGAGATACTGTATTTGAATCAGGATATGCGTGAGATGGAGTTATACGGTACGGTTCGAGCTTTTATCTCGACATGTGACTGTATTAATTATTTGCTTACATATGAGGAATTGGTTGAGACTTTCAGGCTTGTAAATAATTATCTCGATCCTTCCGGAATATTTATCTTTGATATTAATACAAGATATAAATACGAGAAGGTATTAATGAACAACACTTTCTCGGAGAACAGACTTGATTGCAGTTTTATCTGGGAGAATTTCTACGATGTGGACACCGAGATAAATGAGTACGATCTTACACTTTTTGTAGAAGAAGAGAAAGGTTTATACAGGAAGTATGACGAAACCCATTATCAAAGGGCATATGATGTTGAAACCATAAAGAAGGCTTTGGAAGAAGCAGGGTTACAGTTTGTTGCGGTATATGACGCATATACAATCGAACCTGTTAAAGATACGAGTGAGAAAGTAACCATAATAGCAAAAGAAATTACCAAACAGAACTAATAAGAGGTATACAAATGAATGATTATATGTTAAGAGCTACGGCGGCGTCCGGAAGCATAAGAGCCTTTGCCGTAACTGCTAAAGATACATGTGAAAAAGCACGTGTGGCGCATAATATGTCACCTATTGCTACGGCAGCAGTGGGAAGAACTATGATGGCCGCACTTATGATGGGATATATGATGAAGAATGATTCGGATACCGTATCACTCCATATAGAGGGCTCCGGTCCGATGAAGGGTATTAATGTAACCGCAAATACCAGGGGAGAGGTTAAAGGATATGCATTTGACCCGACGGTAGATCTTCCACCGAAGGAGAATGGTAAGCTTGATGTCGGAAATGCGCTTGGTATCGGTGTGCTTACGGTTATAAAGGATATTGGTCTTAAGGACCCTTACGTAGGACAGACAGAGCTTAAGACGGGTGAGATTGCGGAAGATATTACATATTACTTTGCGGTATCGGAGCAGGTGCCGTCATCCGTTGGACTTGGTGTACTTGTTGATAAGGATTATTCGGTTAAGCAGGCGGGAGGATTCATTTTGCAGCTTATGCCGGATGTAGAAGATTCCGTAATTGATAAACTTGAAGAAAAGATAAAGACGATACCTCCGGTAACGACGATGCTTGAAGAAGGTAAAAGTCCGGAAGATATACTGGATTTATTGCTTGGCGATTTTGATCTTGAGATACTTGATAAAAAAGAAGTCGGATTTAAATGTGACTGTTCAAAAGAACGTGTATTTAATGCGGTTGCAGGTTTAAGCAAGAGTGATATAGAAAGCTTAGTGGCAGATAATGAGCCACTTGAAATAAGATGTCAGTATTGCAACAAGATTTATAATTTTTCAATCGATAAATTAAAGGAGCTTTTGTAAATGAAAGACGGATTTATCAAGGTAGCTGCAGCAACGAATAAGGTTGTCGTTGCAGACTGTGATGCCAATACAGATGAGATAATAAGGATAATGCATGAAGCATCGGATAAGGATGTTGATGTTACTGTATTTCCCGAGCTTTGCATAACGGGATATACCTGCGGAGATCTATTTTTCCAGGATACGCTTATAGAAAAAGCAAAGGGGAGTCTTTTTAGAATAGTCAAAGAATCCATTAATCTAAACGGATTATTCTTTGTGGGACTTCCGTTTGCGGTAGATGCAAGACTTTTTAATGTGGCGGCAGCAGTGTCGGGCGGAGAACTTCTCGCACTTGTTCCAAAGACATATATTCCAAATTATAAAGAATTCTATGAGGGAAGATATTTTACTTCTGCCAATGAAGTTGCGCTTCTTTGGGAAGAAAACGGTTTAGAGGAAACAAGCATTAAATGGGAAGGAATAGAAGGCGCAGGTTCGGTTCCTGTGACACCGAATGTTATTTTTCAAGACAAGAATCATCCGGAAATTCGCATAGGCGCGGAAATATGCGAGGATTTGTGGACAATGAATCCGCCGTCTGTTGAGCTTGCAGCACTCGGCGCAACAGTTATAGTTAATCTTTCTGCATCTGATGAATTAACAGGCAAAAGCGATTACAGAAGACAGCTTATTAAGAGTCACAGTGCAAAACTTGTTTCGGGCTATATCTATGCGTCAGCCGGCGAAGGCGAGTCAACGGGTGATGTTGTTTACTCGGGACATGATATTATAGCTGAAAACGGTACTATACTTAACGAGAAGAATTACACCGAAGGTCTTATAGTATCTGAGATAGACGTTAAAAAGCTTCTTAATGAGAGAAGAAGACTTAATACGTATGTTTCAAAAAGGCATGAAGATGTATTTACATGTTACTTTGAATTAAAAGATAAAGAAACCGTTCTTACAAGATATATTGATCCGGCACCGTTCGTACCGAGCGATGACGCAACTCGCTCGAAACGATGTGAAGAGATATTTGATATTCAGGCGAGGGGCTTAAAGAAGCGTCTTATGCATACAAATGCAAAGACAGCGGTTATCGGAATATCGGGAGGTCTTGATTCTACGCTTGCCCTTCTTGTAACTGCACGTGCATTTGACCTTGCAGGTAAGGATAGAAAAGATATAATTGCGGTTACGATGCCGGGATTCGGTACGACGGACAGAACCTATGACAATGCGGTATCGCTTATAAAAGAAATCGGTGCGACTTTCCTTGAGATATCGATAAAGGATGCGGTAGAGCAGCATTTTAAGGATATAAATCATGATGCGAATAATCACGACGTAACATACGAGAATTCTCAGGCAAGAATGAGAACACTTTTACTTATGGATTTATCCAATAAGTACGGTGGTCTTGTTATCGGCACGGGAGACATGTCGGAACTTATCCTTGGTTGGGCAACTTATAACGGTGACCATATGTCGATGTACGGCGTAAATGCTTCGGTTCCAAAGACTTTGGTAAAGCATCTCGTAAAGTATTATGCGGATACAACTGATAATGAGACGTTACGAAGAGTAATATATGATGTTCTTGATACACCTGTAAGTCCGGAGCTTTTGCCTCCTAAGGACGGAAAGATATCACAGAAGACAGAGGAACTCGTAGGACCGTATGAATTACACGATTTTGTAATGTATTATGTTTTAAGATGGGGAATGGCACCAAAGAAGATTTTCCGTCTTGCAATGATTGCGTTTGACGGTGTATACGATAAAGAGACTATCCTTAAGTGGATGAAGGTCTTTTACAGAAGATTTTTCTCACAGCAGTTTAAGCGTTCCTGTCTTCCGGACGGTCCGAAGGTCGGAACTTGTGCAGTGTCACCGAGAGGAGATCTTCGAATGCCTTCCGATGCATCAAGCGCATTGTGGCTTAAAGAACTGGAGGAATTGTAATTGAAACTTAATCGTGACAAGGCATGGCGAATATCCGTCATGGTGGTTTTAATAGCGCTTCTTATAGGTTTTGCGTTATGGAACAATAATCTCACGAAATTGAATAAAGAAAACTCAAAAAAAAATACCGAAGAGAAAGAAGAGACGGAAGAGGTAAAGGATTTCTACGAAGATGAAAGCTTCGGTGAAGAAAAGTATGAGTTTACGGTAGCGGATGTTACAAATATCGATATTGATGTGGAATATGCGACAGTTAATATTAAAACTGACGACGAGGCGACATCGGTGTCGGTGCTTACGCATATTGCTTCGGGCGAAGAGTCGATAACCTGTGATCTTGTGGGAACCACGCTTATTTTAAGACATAAGGGTATAAGCGACGCGACTTCATCAAGCGGTTCATATATTGAAATTGTGATGCCGCCGGGATTAAAGCTTTCGGATCTTGTCCTTTCTGCAAAAGGCGGTGTGTCATCTATAGCGCTTATAAGTGTATTCTTCGAGGATATAGAGCTTACGATGGGCACGGGAACGATTTATGCGGATACGTTATCTGCGGAAGATGCCGTTTTTACCTGTAAAGGTGGCCTTATCTCCGTAAAGACGATGAATATCGAATCGTATAAAATCAAATCTTCGGAAAACGGTACGGTACTCGTATCAACACATGGAAAAACAGAATGATTAAAGACTCCGGAAATCCGGGGTCTTTTTATTTTATTAAGTATGATTACGAAGAAAAAACGAAATATATGTGTAGTAAATGTGGAGTTTGTTCTAAAGTGTTTCTCCCTATGCTAAAATGAGAAATGTATAAGAATGGGCGTACTATAGGAGAGACATAATGATTATATATTCTGTGATTGAAGGCATTGCAATTTTGATAGCTTCATATGCGGTATTCTATATTCTGACCAGAGAGTCGACGAAGGAACAAAAGCTTATCCTTATGTCACTTATGCTTTGCATCGTACATAATATAGCAGTACTTGTTGAAGTTAATTCAAAGACAGTCGAAGGCATCGAGAATGTGTTGGTATTTAAGGCAGTAGCAACGTCGTTTTTTGCGTTGTCATATGCATATTTTGTAGGTGTGCATTGTAACCGTCCGCTTAAGCGTGCAGTTGCGATGCTGTTTACATTGCTTGGATTTGTAAACTTTGTATTTGTGTTAACCGACAGATTTTCAAATATTTATTATCGCAATATAGGTCTTGTGGAGGGTGAGAAAACGTATTTCGTATTTGAATACGGTCCGGCTGTCGTAATATTGTTGTTCCTTACATTGGCCCCGTTTATATATGCGATGTCGATACTCGCAAAGCAGATAATCTGCGAAAAAGAATCACATCAGCGTAAGATGCATATCATTCTTTTCGGATTATCATTTATACCGGTCATTGCAATGGCTATTGATATGACGAATACGGATGCGGAATTCGGATTTGCGCCGCTTGTAACGTTATGCATAATCTGTCTTATAACGTTTGTTTTTACAAAGAGCAATACGTTTGACATATTAAGAATGGCCCAGGTCAAAGCGATTGACGTTATGGATGATGCCGCAATTGCAATAGATCAGAATTTGAATTTCCTTTATGCGAACGACCGGGCAAAAGAACTTTTTCCTAAACTTTCGGGAAACAATGTAACAGGTAATGTATCGATTCTTACCGGTGTTAACGAGAAGATTTTTACAGAAATTGGTAGAAATCGTTTTGACATACAAGATCGTTCTTATGAGGCACATGTATCTGCGGTAATAGATACGCATGATATCTTAAGAGGATATTCGGTAACAATCCTTGATGTTACGCAGATGCAAAACTACATAGAAAAGATAATAAAGTCAAAAGACGAAGCAATAGAAGCAAAGAACAAGGTCAGCGAAGAATTAAATGATATGTCGAGGAAACTCGTTGAACCTATGAGCGCGATAGTCGGTCTTTCGGATCTTATAATTGAGCAGAGTAAAGGAAGAAAGGTTTATGATTATGCGAAGGATATAAAGGATGCTTCATCGTCTTTGGTTGAAATCATTAACAATATATTGGACAAGTCAAAGACCGATGCGGGAAGAAACGATATATTCGAAGGTTCATACGAAGTACTGGCTGAAATGAGCGATATCGATCATATGATAGGTTATATCGCAGAGCGTAAGGGTCTAAGATTTAATTTCAGGATTAATCGCAATATCCCGAGACTCTTGTTCGGCGACAGAGAAAAGATAAAACAGATTGCAATAAATCTTTTAAACAATGCTGTAGAGTATACGGATGTCGGCGAAGTTAATTTTGAAGTTGATTATGAGCAGATAGGTGAAAGAGACTTAAACCTTATAATGAAGGTTACGGATACCGGACGTGGTATGAGTACCGATGAGCAGAAGGCACTTGTCGAGAATATCGGTAAGGTTGATGTAAGGTCGTTAAAGGTTAAGGACGGCAAGGGTCTTGGAATTGCGATATGTCACGATCTTACCGAGCTTATGGACGGATTTATTGATATGAATTCGACAGTCGGCAAAGGAAGCGTATTTACCGTAATAATTCCGCAAAAGATAATGGATATAACGCCTATTAAAGACAGTAAAGAAACTGATAACAATAAGGTGAAAGAAGTGCCTGAAAGAAATAACGAAGCACTGAATCTTGACGGAGCCGGAATACTGGTTGTCGATGATAATAAGATAAATCTTAAGGTTGCGATAGGATTACTTGAAATCTACGGACCGGAAATAGACTTTGCGACAAGCGGTAAAGAGGCGATAGAAAAGGTTAAGCAAAGATGTTATGATATGATCTTTATGGACCATATGATGCCTGAAATGGATGGAATACAGACCACAAAGATTATTCGTAACAATCTTGGAGAGAATGGTACAAAGCCTGTTATAGTTGCTTTAACTGCCAATGCCGTAGAAGGCGCCAAAGAGATGTTTTTGGATAACGGTTTTGATGCATTTATTTCAAAGCCGATAAATACCGATGAACTGCATGAACTTTTGGGCAGATACTTCAATGTGGCTGAAGTTAAGGGCAAGGAAGAGCCTTTATCATCTGAAGAAGAAATAAAAGTCGCTCCGGAAGAGAATATATCAATGGAACATGTTGATATAGAGGCAGCTCTTAAACTTCATAAGAAGGGTATTGAAGATGTACTTCAACTTCTGCAGATATTCTATGAAGACGGAGTGGAAAAGGTTGAGATAATAAGGCAGTATGCCGATATCGGAGATCTTAAGAATTACGAGATAGAGGTTCACGGACTTAAATCGGCAGCTGCAAATATCGGAGCGGATTCTTTATCCGCTAAGGCAAAAGCTCATGAAATGGCCGCAAAAGAAGGCAATGAGAGCTTTGTCCTGAATAACTACGAGGATCTTGCGAAAGATTATCGTGAGGTTCTGGAAGAAATCAAGGGTGTATTGTTAAGCCGCAATATGCTGTCGGGCGGAAGCGTTGATGAAAGTGATAAAAAAGAATTGCCTGACGGTGTATTGATTAAAGATAAGATAATAGATATCTTAGAGCAGGTTGAAGACTTTAATTCCAAAGAGGCCAAAGCTAAACTAGAGGATCTTCTTGAATATAAAGTCGGGCCTGACATAAGGCAAAGCTTAAATGAGATACACACTAAGCTGAAAATGTATGATGACGATGCGGCGGAAGAACTTCTTTCCGCACTTGTTTCAAGGCTATAAACACCATAAAGGGGTGAGAAAACTATGCTGGAAAAAATGAAAGTTATGGTAGTGGATGACAATACTGTAAATCTTGCAACAGTAGAACAGGAACTTAAGGATAAGTATGAGGTTATCCCTATGATATCAGGCCGCCGTGCCGTTAAGTATCTTTACAGGGATAAAGTAGACCTCATATTACTCGATGTTTCAATGCCGATAATGGATGGAATCGAGACATTACGAGAGGTGCGTACACAACCTAACGGAACTACGGTCCCGGTAATATTCCTTACTTCAAGAACAGATAAGAATACAGTTATCGAAGGAAGTAAGCTCGGTATAATGGATTATATTACCAAGCCGTTTGAACCGGATGATCTTCAAAACAGAATCGAGCGTGTATTTAAGCGTCTCGGAAGACTTCCTATGGAGGAGGATGAACTCATTTTCCGTTTAAAGGAAATCTATGATGACATTCAGAATAACCGTGCGAAAGCAGCTGTTTACAAGATGGATGAGGTTTTGGGATATCAGATTGATATCGAGGTTTCCGGACGTATTAAAAATGCCAAGATGAAGATAGAAAACGGTATGGCTGAACCGGCAGCAAATATGATGGACAGAGTTATAAGACTTCTTGAGAAATCTAATTCCAATAACTTTGGAAAGGCTGCTGCGGCACCTATAAGTGTGGGCGAGATAAATGCAAGACTTCTCTATATACTTGATGATCTTACGAACTTTAAGTTAAAGGAAGCAATAAGTAAGGTTAACGATCTTATGAAACATGATGTTCCGGATTATCTTTCGACAGATCTTGGAATCGCTAAAACAAAGCTTGAAGAGTTTGATGATGAAGAAGCTGAGAATATAATACGCGCGCTTCTTGAGAAGATGAAGAAGCCTACCAATATAAATCAGCAGGGCAATAAAGCTGAAGCACCGACAGAAGATGCCAATAATACGGGTTATCATTTTAACAGATTACTGTAGTATGGTTTTGAGACGGTTATAGGGGATAATTATTTGAAAAGAGGGCTTTTACATTGAGTAAAGAGGTTTATGCCGGAATATATCTGGTAGTGGCGACTGTAGTAGCAATGTTTTTGTTTAAGTCGCTGGGTAAGAAAAACAGACTCGGAATAGCAGTAGTGTCGTTATTCACTTTTACCTTAACGATACTTCTTGGCTATGTCTTATATCTGGCAACGGATAATTATTATCTTATGAGGATAGGTCTTGTCATAACTTATGCAAGTGTTGACTGGTGCTTATGCTTCTTAAACGTCTTTGCACTTTATTATACAGGTGCAAGGGTGAAGTATAGGGTAATAACTATCGGCGTTCCGGCTGTTTTGGTATTTGACAATATACTCTTTGCAGTTTATTACATGAGGGGATTTGCGGATCAATTCATAGAGTATACGGATGAAGGCATGGCGTTTGCGACTTTTAAGCAGACACCGATTATGGACGTGCATTTCTTTATATGCTATGTGCTTTTGGTTTCTGCAGTAGTTAACTTCATGTACTACAGTTTTAAAATATCAAGGACCTATAAGGCGCAGTATCATATGTTGGCACTGCTTTGCATCCTTTTTGGTATAGCAGATACGCTTATAAGAAGATTGGAACTTAATATAGACCTTACGCTCTTTATATATCCTATAATGTCGTGCTTTATTTTCTTCTATGTATACGTCTATAAGGGCGCGGGCATAAAGAATTCTGCAAAGGCGGTATTTGTCGAAGAAATGAATATGCCGATGGTCTTGTTTGATTATAACGGATATCTTCTTATGATGAATAAAAGAGCAAGAGAGATATTTAATGCAGATGATGATTGTACGGAAGCGGAGTTTATTAAAGCCAATCCGTATATAGATTTAGAAGATGAAAAAAGTGAACATGAATTTGAAACGTCGTTTGAAGTAAATAATGTGCTTTGTTACTTTAACGTATCGTATAAATACCTGCAGGATCGAAGAGGCATGAAGGTGGGTACGATGTATCTTTTCGAAGATATAACCGAAAAGAAAAAAGCGCTTATACTTGCAGACTTTAACGCAACGCATGATTCACTTACAGGTACGTTTAACAGAAACTACCTTTATGACTTTAAGAAGATTGCCGGCGAGCGCGGAACATTTCCGATGTATATTGCTTTATATGCAGTAAATGAGCTCTACAATATAAATGAGCTTTATGGAATGGAAATAGGAGATAAGGCGTTATGTCGAATGGCATGGCTTTTGCAGCAGTATTCCGGTGCACTTGATATAGTTATAAGAACAAATGGAAATGAAATGTTATTGGCCTTTGTTTCTACATCGGAAAGAAAGGCGAAGGAGATATTAAAGCGTATTGATAAGCGTATCGCGGGATTTGAGGTTGAAGATGTTTCCGTAAGCGCCAGAGGCGTGAACTTTGTCATAAATGATATAGGTGAATTCGATAGGGAATATCATGAAGCGCAGGAGCGTCTTGCGGGAGAATTGAACGAAGCAGAAGGAATTTTTCGCCTTATGTAGATGTTTGTGAACAAACTATTAATAACTAGTTAAGCAAAATTCAATAAAAACTTAAATAGGTGAAAATAATTCACCTTGCCTTTTTTCACTTGACGAAAACTTGGGTCTTAGTATAATTGAAGTATAAGACTTGAGTCGGTCTTGGGGAATGGCATTAGTCCACGTAGCGTTGGCAGTCATTGCCGACGCTATTTTTTATGGCGGCCTGTTAAGTTCCGACGGAAGGTCTTAAAAGGTTTAAGTAGGAGGTTTATGAAGAAGTATGTTGTGGTATATTTTCAAGCGTCTTTTGGCTTCAATCGGAACACTTCTTGTTGTTCTTGCAATCACGTTCTTTCTTATGAACGCGGTTCCGGGCAGCCCGTTCCTTACAGAGAAGTCGACACCTGAACAGATAGCGCTTGCCAATGCCAAGTATGGCCTTGATAAGCCGCTTATCGTACAGTTCAAGAATTATCTTGTGACATACGCTAAGGGTGATTTGGGTGTTTCACTTAAGATGCAGGAAGGAACTCCTGTTACGGATATCTTGTTCCATCAGGGTAAGTTCCAGTTATCAATAAGACTTGGTCTTATTGCTTTATGCGTTGCCATTGTGATAGGTATTCCGTTAGGATGTGTAGCAGCTTATAACAGAGGTACCTGGATTGATGGTTTTTTACGAGTCTTAACGACGATCGGTGTTGCTATACCGACGTTCGTTCTTGCGACACTTTTACTTGTTACGTTCGCGGTTAATCATAATTTCTTACCGACAATAAGCGGTAGCCTTGACAGTTTTAAGGCTTATGTAATGCCTATTATCAGTTTATCGTTCTATTACACATGTTATCTTGCAAAACTTACAAGAACGAGTATGCTTGATGCAATCAATCAGGATTATATAAGAACTGCTAAGGCAAAGGGTGTTAAGACAAGAAGCATCGTTATAAAGCATGCTCTTCGTAATTCCCTCATTCCGGTAATTACTTATATCGGACCGGTTATCGCAGGTATTATTACAGGTTCATTCGTAGTTGAGTCTACATTCTCAATTCCTGGACTCGGTAAGTATTTCGTACAGAGTGTATTATGTCGTGATTACACAGTTATAATGGCAACGACATTTATTCTTTCAGCTCTCGTTATCTTTATGAATCTTGTTGTTGATATTGCATATAAGATCGTAGATCCGAGAATCACATTATCATCAAGGGAGGATTAAGGAATGAAAGAGACATTTGCTAAAATAAGCCCTTTTCAGTTAGATCCTTCTAAGCTTGAAGAAGCATTCGGATTGGACGAGAGTTCATTTGATAAGGCTAATGATACAGAAAAAGAGTCCATGGTTGAAATGCGTAAGAGCGTTTCATATTGGGCAGATGCATGGAGAAGATTTAAAAAGAATCACGTATCAATGGTTGCGCTTTTCGTTTTCATCATTGCAGCATTATTTGCTTTTGTGGGACCGCTTTTAGTTCCTTATGATTATGCGGATCAGTTAAGAAATGCGCAGAAGCTTGGACCTATGGAGTATTCCAAGCAGGAAGAGGTTGTGCGTTCCATAGATGATAAGTGTTCTTCATTCTATGCAACGGCACTTCGCCCGGGAAGTATTACCGCATTGGAGAAGGGTGAGTATTACTTCAAAAAGGGTGGTACAGTATATGCATTCACTCTTGAAAAAGCACTTGAGAATGCGATTGTTATGTATGCACCTAAGGGCGTAGATGATAAGGTTATCATCGTAAGAATGGCCGATATCGACAAAGAAGGTAATTTCAGCAATTACGAAGTTTTGAATACAACAACAGAATACAGCGCTGAGGCTATAAAGCTCAAATTAAGAAGCTCCGTATTCCCACATGTATTCGGTACAGACTCACAGGGACGAGACAGCATGGTACGTACGATGTTCGGTGCGAGAGTATCAATCCTCATCGGTATTATTGCAGCTTTGATAGTACTTATTATCGGTTCCATTTATGGATCGATTTCAGGTCTTGCAGGCGGCGTAGTAGACTTCGTAATGATGAGAATAGTAGAACTTATCTACTCAATACCTGAAGTTCTCGTAGTATTAATCTTACAGGTTGTATTAAAGGATCCTTTACAGAAGTGGTTTGACTCAAGCCAGTCAGCATTTGCGCAGGGTATGTCAGACTTAGGATCCGGCGTTGTAAGTATTTTTATTACTTTCGCTTTACTTTATTGGGTAACAATGGCACGTATCGTACGTGGTCAGGTATTACAGCTTAAGAAACAGGAATATGTTACTGCAGCTAATGCGCTTGGTGCATCAAATAGAAGAATCATTAAGAGACACCTCTTACCGAACTGTGTAGGACAGCTCGTTATTACAACATGTTTGCAGATTCCTTCAGCTATCTTCCTTGAATCATTCCTTTCATTCTTAGGAATGGGTGTTTCGGCACCGATGGCAAGTTTAGGTTCACTTTGTTCGGACGCATTGCAGACCATAAGTTTATTCCCATATAGACTTATTTTCCCGGCTGTAATTCTTACAATTATCGTATTGTCATTGAACCTTGTAGGTGACGGATTAAGAGATTCACTTGATCCTAGACTTAAGAAGTAGGAGGAAAGAGTAATGAGTGACGAGAAGAAACTTATAGAGATTAAAGATTTAAAGGTCTCATTCTTTACTCCTGCCGGCGAAGTTAAAGCCGTTGACGGAATCTCATACGAACTCGGTTACAACGAAGTAATGGGTGTCGTAGGTGAGTCCGGTTCAGGAAAAAGTGTTGAGGCATATTCAATAATAGGATTGTTACAGGATCCAGGTCGTGTTACAGGCGGTTCAATCACATTTGAAGGTGAGGATTTACTTGCTTACACACCGGAGCAGATGAGACAGTTCAGAGGAAATAAGGTAAGTATGATCTTCCAGAACCCGATGACATGTCTTAACCCTGTATATACAATAGGTAATCAGCTTATGGAAGCTCTTACCGTACATGATAAGAATATCACCAAAGAAGAAGCTAAAAAGCGTGCAATAGAAATGCTCGAGCTCGTAGGTATCAATAATGCCGAGAAGCGTATCAATCAGTATCCGCACGAGTTCTCAGGTGGTATGAGACAACGTGCTATGATCGCTATGGCACTTATTTGTAAGCCTAAGCTTCTTATAGCTGATGAGCCTACAACAGCATTGGATGTTACTATCCAGGCACAGATCCTTGAACTTATGAAGGATCTCCAGAAAAAAGAGAATACATCAATCATCTTTATTACACATAACTTAGGTGTTGTTGCGGAAATCTGTGACAAGGTATCCGTTATGTATGCGGGACGTATCGTTGAGCAGGCAAAGGTTAACGATATATTCTACAATCCGCAGCATCCATACACAAAGGGATTACTTGCATCACAGCCTCGTCTTGATGAAGAAGAGCCTGAGAGGCTTATCCCGATCGAAGGTACACCAATCGATCTTTTGAATCCACCTTCAGGATGTAACTTCGGACCTAGATGTAAGGATTGTATGAAGATTTGTCTTACTAAGAAGCCACCTTATGTGGATCTTGGAGACGGACATATCTCAGCATGCTGGTTACACTTTAAAGATGCAATGAAGAAGAAGGAGGAAGCATAAATGGCGGAAGAAAGAAAAGTCCTCCTTGAGGTAGAAAATCTTAAAAAATATTTTGCAGTTAAGGCGGGAGCTTTTAAAAAGAATTACGTACAGGCAGTTGAAAGTGCTACCTTTAAGATTTATAAAGGCGAGACATTGGGACTTGTAGGAGAGTCAGGATGCGGTAAGACAACACTTGGACGTACAGTTATAAGACTTCATGAGCCGACGTCGGGTAAGATAGTATATGATGGCAAGACAATATATGATTCAAATGCCGGAATAGCAGAGAAGATGCTTCCATACAGACGTAAGATGCAGATTATCTTCCAGGATCCTTCGGCATCACTTGACCCTCGTATGACGGTTGGTGAAATCATCGGTGAGGCACTTGATATTCATAATATTTGTGCTTCAAAGCAGGAAAGAACGGACAGAATTCGTCAGCTTCTTTCGGAAGTAGGACTTAATACGGAGCATGCAAACAGATTCCCTCATGAATTCTCCGGCGGACAGCAGCAGCGTGTCGGAATCGCGAGAGCATTGGCGGTTAACCCTGAGTTTATCGTTTGCGATGAGCCTATTTCAGCTCTTGACGTATCGATTCAGTCACAGGTAGTTAATATGCTTGAGGACCTTCAGGCTGAGATGGGACTTACTTACCTTTTTATCGCACATGATATTTCGGTCGTACGTCATATCTCCGACAGAATCGGTGTTATGTACCTTGGATGTATGGTGGAACTTGCAGACAGCTATGAACTTTGCTCAAATCCTATTCATCCATATACAAAGACACTTCTTTCGGCAGTTCCGTTACCGGATCCTGAAAAGAATAAGACCAGAGAGCGTATCATCCTTGAAGGTGATATACCAAGCCCTATGAACCCACCGTCAGGATGCCGCTTCCACACAAGATGTCCTTATGCGACAGAGCGTTGTAAGCAGGAAATGCCTGTACTTAAGGAATATGCTCCGAAACATTTCGCAGCATGCCATCTTCTTGAGAAATAATAGTAACCGGATTTGATTCCGGCATAAGCCGGGATTGATCATAAATGAAACGACCATAGCGGGCGAAAGCCTTTGATGGTACATATTTAAAGGAGGTTATAATCCATGAAAAAGAAACTAGTTTCATTGTTACTTGTTGTTGTTATGGTTCTGAGTCTTGTAGCATGCGGAAAAGACGCAGACACAAGTTCAAACAGCGGCAAGACTAACAACAATGGTGGCAACACCGGAAAAACAACAGATGATAATGGCAAATTCGTACTTAACGTATGTATCGCTTCCGAGCCTGAGACAATCGACCCGAGCCTTATTTCATCAGTTGACGCTTCAACTTACACACAGCATCAGTTCGAAGGATTAATGAAGTATGCTCCTACAACAGAGTATGCAGATGAGTCCGGTCAGATGTTCGGTAGTGAAGTTATTTGTGGCCAGGCTAAGAGCTATGATGTATCAGAAGATATGTGTGAATATGTATTCCACCTTCGTGATGACATCTATTGGTCAGACGGTGTTGAAGTTACAGCTAAGGATTTCGTTTATTCCTGGAGAAGAATCGTTGATCCTGCTACAGCTTCCGATTACGGCTACATTTTAGACAACATCGTTCTTAACGCAGCAGCTATTCAGGCAGGCGAGAAGAGCAAGGAAGAACTTGGTATCGAAGCAATCGATGACAAGACATTAAAGATCACATTGGAAGCACCTTGTGCATACTTCATTTCACTTTGCGGTTTTGCATCACTTATGCCTCTTCGTGAGGATGTTGTTGAAGGTAATGAGAACTGGACAGATCCTTCAAGTATAGTTGTTAACGGACCTTACATCATCAAAGAGTGGGTACATGATAGCTATATCTTAATGGAAAAGAATGAAAAGTATTATGATCTTGAGAAGCTTGGTCCTGATCAGATTAAGTGGGGCTTATCAGATTCTGAAACAGCTATCATTTCAGCATATCAGTCAGGCGAATATGACTTCATTGAGTCATTCCCTTCAGATATGATCGAAGATCTTAAGGCATCAGGTGATTGCTTCACAGATCCTTATATCGGTACATATTACTTATACTTAAACTGCAAGGAAATCCCTGATTGGAGAGTTCGTGCAGCTATGGCAATAAGTGTTGATAGAGAAAACATCGTAAATAACGTAACACAGGGAGGACAGGTTCCTGCTACAGGTGTTGTTGCTCAGGGTATCCTTGATTCAACAGGTAAGGACTTCTCAGAAGGCGTATCTGAACTTGGAGCATTATATGCAACATTACAGAAGAATTATCCTCAGTATGATCTTTCAACATACGCAGGACGTTGTGACCTTGCTAAGGCATTATACAAGGAAGCAGTTGATGACGGATCATGGGATCCTAACACAACTGTAGTTTACAACTTCAATACATCAGAAGCTCATAAGGCAGTTGCAGAAGCTTGCGGTTCTGACTGGCAGACAGTACTCGGACTTAACATTACTCTTCAGAACCAGGAGTGGAACACATATACAAACGGTCTTGGCGAGCATAAGTTTGGTGTAGCAAGACTTGGTTGGATCGCTGACTACAATGATGCTCTTACATATCTTGAGTTATTCATGACAGGAAATTCATACAACTATGGTCTCTATTCAGATTCCAAGTATGATTCACTTTGCGCACAGGCTAAGGCAAGCGCAGCAGGATCTGATCGTGATGCATTATTATATGCAGCAGAAGAAGCAATGTTTGGTGAGGGTGGATTCCCTGTATGTCCTATTTACTACTACACAAGATCATATTGTATAGCAGATGGCATTAACAATGTATTCCAGACATCGCTTGGTTACTACTTCTTTATGTTTGCTAAATTAGGAAACTAAGGTATAGTGATTGAGATTAAGTAAGATTCTTTCTGTATTTCTTACATAGACGCTATAGGCGTGTTAACAGAGCCGAAGGTTTTGACCTCCGGCTCTGCTTTTTTTATTTGTATTTTTGTAAGTGAGTTAAGCCTATCTTTCCCGTCGGTTGAAAAATTTCTGATTTTAGTGTATTATATAACTTGCGTGCATCTGTAGCTCAGTGGATAGAGCAATGGATTCCGATTCCATGTGCGGGGGTTCGATTCCCTTCAGATGCGTACACGAAATATGCAGACTTTAGGTTGGTTTGATAATATAAAAATAATGATGAAGGAAGTTTAAATATGAGTAACAATAATAAAGATACAATGAATACAGGAATTAAAGTAACAGCCAGAGCGATAGCGCTCGTTAAAACATATAAGAGATATTTTATACTTGGAATTGCTGCAATAGCATTTATATTGATAATGTTTTTTGCAATCGGAAAGGGTGATAAGAGCGCGAGCGGTAATGTCGATGCATCAGGAAACCCTGTTTTTGAAGTAAACAAAGACAAAAAGATAAAGGCCTTGATGAAAGAGTATTATGATAATTATATTGAGGCTGATATTGACGGTTTAAAAGAAATTGCAAAACCGATATCCGAAAACGAAGAAGGATATATAAAGATATTTGCACAGTATATAGATTCTTATAAGATTAAGGAAATATATACACAAAAGTGCAAGAAAGCTGACGGAACGATAGTTGTTGTAGAGCTCGAACTTAATTTTACAGGTTGCAAGACAACGGATTACGGAATGGATACATTCCTTGTGTCAGCGGACAAGGACGGAAACCTTTTAATTAATAACCTTTATAGCCAGTTTAACAGAAGAACATATGAATACATACTTGATTCGACAATAGAAAGAGAAATCAACAGTTTCTCTCAAAGAAAAGAGTTTTTGGCACTTCAAAAAGAGATAGACGAAGCACACGAGAAAGCGCTTCTTAAGGACAGTGCTTTGGATGAGATGGTTAATACAACTATTAATCTTGCTGTATCCGATTATATGACTACGATAGTTCTCGTACAGAATCAGACGCCGCCGGATAATGATGTTGTAATTACCGATGTTGATGAGCCGGATGATGAGCCGGAGTCGGAAGACAAGATAGTTATAGATGAGAGCATAGAAGTTACGGAATATGCTATAACAACTGATTCAGTAAACGTGCGTTACGGTGCGTCAAAGGATAAGAAGTCTTTAGGAAAGGCTGCTGCAGGTGCAAAGGTTGAAATCCTTGCTATCGATCCTTGGGGTGAATGGTCATATGTACAGGTTAATGAAAACCTTAAAGGATTTATAAGAAATGATTTCCTTATCACGCAGGATAATGAGTATACAATAACAGGTAAGGATGGATATCCTGAAAAAGACAGTAAGGTGGCGTTAAAAGAGACAGTAAACCTTATGAACTCGATGAAGTCGTATAACAAAGTAATTTCAGCTTTACAGGAAGGCACGCAGGTTACAATAATTGCGGTATACCAGAACGGACAGGTTAAGGTATCCGTTAACGGTAAGACAGGTTATCTTCCTTTAAGCGCATTGGATTATTAAAGAAAACCACAAGAACCTCAGTTTTTACTGGGGTTCTTCCTGAAATAGGGAGTTTTATATGGACGAAGTAAGGATTAATAAATATCTTTCCGAAAATGGAATATGCTCCAGAAGAGAAGCTGATAAGCTTATAGAGGAAGGAAAGATTCTGGTTAACGGAATTCCTGCTGTTACAGGTATGAAAGTAACCGGTGATGAAGAAATACGGATAAACAATAAACTAATAGAGAAAAAGCAAACGAATGATTATGTCCTTATTGCATTTAATAAGCCGCAGGGGATTGTATGTACCTGTGCTAAAAACGATAAGGACAATATTGTGGATTATATTAATTATCCGACAAGAATATATCCGATAGGACGACTTGATAAAAACTCAGAAGGACTTATATTACTTACCGACAACGGTGACATTGTAAATAAGATGATGCGTGCTGCAAATGCACATGAGAAAGAATATGTCGTTACGGTAAATACCGATATAACCGAAGAATTTCTTGAAAAGATGCGAAACGGTGTACCGATACTTGATACGGTCACAAGAAAATGTATAGTGGAAAAGCTTGCAAAAAGACGTTTCAGAATTATTCTTACGCAGGGATTAAACAGGCAGATACGTCGTATGTGTGAGGCCTTGGGCGTACGTGTTATGCATTTAAAGAGAGTTCGGGTTATGAACATTAATCTTGGGGATTTAAAGCTTGGCGAATACAGGGATGTTACAAGAAAAGAACGTGAAGAACTTGAAGAACTGATCAAGAATTCGAAGAATACGCCCGGAGGGAATATTAAAGCCGATGAATAAAGAGGAACGAATAAAAGAACTCGTTGATATATTAAATGAGGCATCAAGAAGATACTATAACGGTATGGAAGAGATGATGTCCAATTTTGAATGGGATGCTCTTTTTGACGAACTAAGTGTTTTAGAGAACGAGACAGGAATAGTACTTCCTGATTCGCCGACTAAAAGGGCCGGATATGAAGAGGAAGAAAAGGGCGAAAAGGAAGAGCATGAATTTCCTGCGCTTTCGCTTGCAAAAACAAAAGATATCGAAGAACTTAAGGCATTTGCAGGTGAGCGTGATATATATTTGAGCTATAAGCTTGACGGACTTACGCTTGTTGTGACTTATGACGGCGGAAAGCTTACGAAGATCCTGACTCGTGGAAACGGACATATAGGAACGAATATTACAAAGCTTAAAACTGCTATAAACGGAATCCCTTCCGAAATAAAGGAAAAAGGTCATGTTGTAGTTCGTGGCGAGGCGCTTATTTCCTATACTGATTTTGAAATCATAAATGATACTATAGAATCAGAGGATGAGCGGTATGCAAATCCAAGAAATCTGGCAAGTGGAACTTTAAGCCTTGATGATCCGGAAGAGGTTAAAAAGCGTAATGTCAGGTTCGTCGCTTTTACCTTAGTGCATTTGGATAGGGAACTTGTCTCTTTCGGCGACAGAATGAAACTTTTAAAAGATAACGGGTTCGAAGTTGTAGAGCATAAAGCAACAAACAGAGATTCATTAAAAGCGGTGGTCGATGAGTTCACTGAGAAGGTAGAACAAGGAAAAATGGATTATCCGGTAGATGGTCTCGTAATCACGTATGATGATACGGATTATGCCAGGACGGGATCTGTTACAGGTCATCATGCCACACGTGCGGGTTTGGCATTTAAGTGGCAGGATACCGTAGTAAAGTCGAAACTATTGTTTGTGGAGTGGTCGTGCGCGATTTCAACAATTTCTCCGGTTGCGGTCTTTGAACCTGTAGAACTTGAAGGCACAACGGTTCAAAGGGCTTCTCTTTGTAATATATCGGAGATGGAACGCCTTGGTATAGGCAGTGAGGGAAGCACTCTTGATATAATAAAGAGTAACAAAATCATTCCAAAGGTTGTAGCAGTAGAAGAAAAATGCGGAGAACTCATTATTCCGGATAAGTGCCCTGTGTGCGGCAGCCCTACGAAGATTGAAATCAGCAAGAAGAGCGGTACAAAGACACTTAGATGTACAAATCAAAAGTGCCCGGCAAAGAGCATTAAGCGCTTTAACCGTTTTGTGAGTAAGCAGGGAATGGATATAGACGGAATGTCGATTCAGACGATAGTACGTTTCGTAAACGAAGGCTTTATCCATAATGCTGCGGATTTCTTTAAACTGAATCGCTTTTATGAAAAAATCGAAGGATTGGAAGGCTTTGGAGAAAAGTCTGTTGCAAATCTCGATGCTGCGATTAAGAAAAGCAGAAAAGTAAATCCTGTAAACCTTATCTTTTCTTTATGCATACCTAAGATAGGATATGATGCTGCAAAACAGATTATAAACGCAATGGGATTTTCGGCGTTTAAGGATGCGGCTATAAGCAAGAGTGATTTTGAAGGAATTAAGCTTATAGGAAATGAGAGGACAAAGTGCATACATGATTACTTTGACGATCAGGATAATCTTAAAGAATTCAACGACTTGCTTGAGGTAGTTGATATAGTTGAGGAAGAGCGCATTGAAGTAGAAAAGACGCTTTCCGGTATGGTATTTGTTGTAACCGGTGATGTCTTTAATTACAAGAACCGAAACGAGCTTAAGGACTATATAGAAAGTCGCGGCGGTACGGTTACGGGCTCTGTATCTTCCAAAACAAACTATCTTATAAATAACGATGTGGAGTCGACTTCGTCTAAGAATAAGAAAGCAAAAGAAATCGGAATTCCGATAATCTCGGAAGATGAGTTTATAAGAAGATTCAATCCGACAAGAAGTTTATAAATCTTTTATAATTTTTGCTGTTTAAAAGAATAGATTTATTTGGTATAATATAATTTACTAAGTTATATGAATCGGGAGGCATATTTATGGCTGATGATAGAAAAGCATTTGTTATAAAGAGAGGCGACATGGGAGAGATTACAGTTGCCGAAGAAGTTGTAGCGATAACGGCGGGAATTGCTGCTACCGAGGTTGAAGGCGTAAGCGCAATGGCAGGTAATATAACAAACGAGCTTGTTGCAAAGCTTGGTATGAAGAACTTGTCAAAAGGCGTAAGCGTAGAGATGACAGGTGGGGAAGTAAGAGTATTTGTTGCGGTAGTAGTAGCCTACCAGGCCAATGTACCTAAGGTATCGAAGGATATTCAGGAGAAGGTTAAGACGTCCATTGAAAACATGACAGGTCTTCACGTTGCAGAAGTAAATGTTAAGATAGCAGGTATTGATGTAGGTAAAGACAATTAATGATGAATTCTTAAGGGATGTCGTAAGGCATCCCTTGTTTTGTGTATTGAAGTAAATACTTTACGAAAGGATATTATATGAACAGAAGGTCTTTAAGAGAACACGTATTTCAGATGCTTTTCAGGGTAGAATTCTTTGAAGAGGGAGATATAGTAGAGCAGCTTGATAATTTCATGGAAGAATCGGAGCCTATAAGTGCGGAGGATGCAGCACATATAAGTGAGAAATTCAATAAGATTAAAGAGCTTTTGCCTGAAATAGATAAAGAAATCAACGATAAGGTAAAAGGCTGGAAGACGTCAAGAATGGGCAAGGTTGATCTTGCGATAATACGTCTTGCGTTATATGAGATAAAGTATGACGATGAAGTGCCTATGCCGGTTGCAATCAACGAGGCAGTGGAACTTGCCAAAAAATACGGTACGGATGAGTCACCTGCATTTATAAACGGAGTATTGGCTAAGCTTAATGAAAGATAATATTTATTCGGTAACAGAAGTCAATAAATATATAAAGAACATGATGGAGCAGGACTTTTTCCTCTCAAAGGTCAGTATAAGGGGAGAGATTTCCAACCTTAAGCGTCATAGTTCGGGGCATATATATCTTACGATAAAAGATGACGGTGCGGCTTTGCCAGCAGTCATTTTTGCTTCGTATGCAAGATGTATAACCGTTGATTTAAAAGAGGGCATGAAGGTAGTGGTTACCGGTAATGTCGATATTTATGAAAAAACGGGAAATTGCCAAATCTATATTAAGACAGTTGAAGATGACGGAATAGGTATACTTTATAAAAAATATCAGGAATTAAAAGAACGCCTGGAAGATTCCGGGATGTTCGATCCAATGTATAAGAAGCCGATTCCAAAGTATGTAAAGAAGGTCGGTATAGTCACGTCACCTACGGGAGCGGCGATACAGGATATAATAAATATATCTACAAGGCGTAACCCTTATGTGCAGCTTATTTTGGCGCCTGCGCTTGTGCAAGGCGAGGATGCGGCAAAATCTATTGCAGAGGGAATAAGACGGCTTAACGAGACGGATGTCGATGTTATAATTGTAGGTCGTGGCGGCGGCTCGTTGGAAGACTTATGGGCATTTAATGAGGAAGTGGTTGCAGATGCGATATTTAAGTCTGCGATTCCGATAATATCCGCGGTAGGCCATGAGACGGATTTTACGATAGCCGATTTTGTATCGGATCTTCGTGCACCGACACCCTCCGCAGCGGCAGAGCTTTCGGTGTATTCAATAGAAGAGCTTGAAAAAGAACTCTTAGGTCAAAGCGATCGCCTTAAGGCACTTATTGACGGGAAACTTGAAAGAGTAAAAAGAATATCCGCACAGTACAGTGAAGTTTTGGAAAAGCTTTCGCCTAAGAATATGGTTTTGCAGAGAAAGCATGACGTGGCAAGGGCGGCGGATAGACTTGAGATTCTGATAAAAGATAAGCTTAATGATAGACGTAACAGTTTAAAGATTCTTGTTACAAAGCTTGACGGATTGTCTCCGTTAAAGAAATTAAGCGAAGGATATGCGGTTGTTGAAACTAAGGGGCATGTTATAACGGGAATAGATGCAGTTGATATCGGTGATGAGATAAGCGTGCATCTTTTGGACGGTGATATAAGTGCAAATGTTTCGGGTAAGCATAAGGAGAAGCGATAATGACAAAAGATAACAATACAGAGAAAGAACTTACGATTGAAGAGGGTTTAAAGCAGATAGAAACCATAATAGAAAAACTCGAATCATCGGATGTGTCTTTGGAAGAGTCATTTAAATTATATGAAGAGGGAATAAACAAAGTTAAGGCAGTTAACGACAGCATAGACAGGATAGAGAAAAAGATCGAAACTTTGTCGGAGTAGGATATGGATTTTAAAATGGAATTTGAAAAAAGGAAAAATGTAGCTGAAGAAATAATAAAGTCATACCTTCCGAAAGAAGAGGGTTTACAAAAAACAGTACTTTCAGCAATGAATTACAGTGTGAATGTCGGGGGCAAGAGACTTCGCCCGATATTTATGCTTGAAACATATAAGATGTTTAGAGGAAATCCTAACCTTAGAACATACAAGGCATTTATGGCAGCTCAGGAATGCATTCACACGTATTCGCTTATACATGATGATCTTCCGGCGATGGATAATGATGAATTCAGACGAGGTCAGAAGACAACGCATGTGGTATACGGCGAAGCAATGGCAATCCTTGCGGGTGATGCTTTATTAAATTATGCTTTCGAACTTGCATCATCTACGTGCGATTATAATGAAGGCAATGATAAGGAAATCCTTGAAGCACTTAAGATCCTTTCAAAGAAAGCCGGTATTTACGGAATGGTCGGAGGACAGGTCGTAGATGTTGAAACGGAAGGAAAGGATAACGACCTTGAAACGCTTGATTTTATTTATAGACTTAAGACATCTGCGCTTCTTGAATCATCGATGATGATAGGAGCAACACTTGCAGGTGCAAGTTCGGAAGATATATCAAAGATAGAGCAAATAGCAAGAAAGATAGGCATCGCATTCCAGATACAGGATGATATTCTTGATATAGAAGGAACCGAAGAATTCGGAAAACCTATAGGAAGCGATGAAAAAAACGGTAAGGTAACTATGGCAAGTAAGCTTGGAATCGACAGTGCCAAGAAAGAAGTAGAAAGCCTTACAAATGAAGCTATAGAAATTCTTGATTCATTCAAGGAAGATCATGAATTTTTAAAGGAATTACTTAAAGTGCTGGTAAATCGTAAGAAATAGTGATTTGCCCGGGAGAAAAAGACTTGTTAGAAAAGATAATTAAGGAAAATGATATAAAAAAGATTCCTGAAAGTGAGTGGAATGGACTGGCGACGGAAATCAGGGATTATATATTGGAACATGTCTCAAAGACCGGTGGACATCTGGCTCCAAACTTAGGTGTTGTGGAACTTACGATGGCACTCCATTTATTTATGGATTTTCCAAAGGACAAGCTTGTATTTGATGTTGGTCATCAGTGCTATACGCATAAGATACTTACCGGCAGAAAAGAAGAGTTTGATACTTTGCGTCAGTATAAGGGATTAAGCGGATTTCCGAAGCGTGATGAATCGCCGTGCGATTCTTTTGATTCCGGACACAGTTCCAATTCGATTTCTGTTGCATTGGGTTATGCGGCAGCAAGATCGCTTAATAAAACTGATGAAAAAATAGTTGCTCTTATAGGTGACGGAGCAATGACAGGCGGTGTGGCATATGAAGCACTTAATAATGCATCGCTTGTTAACGGTAATTTTATAATAGTACTTAATGACAATCAGATGTCTATATCCGAGAGTATAGGCGGTTTTTCAAGCCAATTGTCACGTCTTCGTACGGGAAAGCTTTATACACATTTAAAGCAGTCTGTTACGGACTCTTTGGAGAGAATACCGGGTATCGGTGATTCTATGGTTAGACTTATCCGCAAGACAAAGGACGGATTAAAACAGATTATGGTTCCGGGAATGTTCTTTGAAGAGATGGGAATAACGTATCTCGGACCTGTTGACGGACATAATATAAAAGGCATGTTACGTGTATTTGAGAATGCCGCAAAGGTTAACGGACCGGTATTGGTGCACGTAGTCACTAAAAAAGGAAAAGGTTATAAATACGCGGAAAAGCATCCTGATAAGTTTCATGGAATAGGTCCGTTTAATTTAAGTGACGGACAGACGAAAAAGGGTGGAGTGTCATATACGGAAGTATTCTCAAAGGCTATGTTGGGAGCCGGAGAGAAAAATGAGAATGTGGTGGCGATAACAGCTGCCATGAGTGACGGAACAGGTTTGAAGCGATTTAAGAAAGAATTCCCGACACGGTTTTTTGATGTGGGAATAGCGGAGCAGCATGCGGTCTCGTTTTCTGCAGGCCTTGCACTTTCCGGTAAGATTCCTGTTTTTGCCGTATATTCGTCTTTCCTGCAACGAGGTTTCGATGAGATTGTGCAGGATATATGTATGCAGGATCAGCATGTAGTGTTTGCGATAGACAGAGCAGGACTTGTCGGTAATGACGGACCTACGCATCACGGAGCGTTTGACGTATCATATTTGTCGATGATTCCGAATATGACTTTGATGGCACCAAAAAATGATAAGGAACTTACGCAGATGGTTGATTATGCGATAAATGTTCATAACGGCCCAATTGCTGTAAGATATCCGAGAGGTGAAGCATATCTTGGGTTACAGGAATACAATCAGGAAATTAAATACGGTAAGTCTGAAGTTATACATGATGGCGAAAAGGTGTGCCTTATAGCATATGGCGCGACTGTTAAAAATGCGGAAGCTGCTTTTGAATGCTTGTCCGATAAGGGAATAGTTCCGGGACTTGTTAATTTGCGTTTTGCAAAACCGCTTGATGAAGAAATGCTTGATCGAATAGCTGATGAATATGAAGCGGTAATAACGCTTGAGGATCACGTACTTAAAGGTGGTGTGGGCGCTATGATAGACGAGTATTATTGCAAGAAGGGTATTAGGATAAAGGTTAAGAATCTCGGAATATCCGATAAGTTTGTAGAGCAGGGAGCAACTTCAAAGCTTTATGAAGATTGTGGTCTTAATACGGATTCTATAGTGAAGACAGTGGAAGAGGTAGTAAATAATTTATGAAAGAAAGATTAGATAATCTTTTGGTTAAAAAAGGTCTTGCGCCTTCCAGGGAAAAGGCCAAAACAATGATTATGGCGGGCAATGTCTTTGTTGACGGCAATCGTGAAGACAAGGCAGGAACCATGATAAAAGAAGAAGCGGTTATAACCGTTAAAGGCGATACGATGAAGTATGTAAGCCGTGGCGGATTTAAACTTGAAAAGGCAATGGCTGAATTCGAGATTACGCTTGATAATAAGGTATGTATGGATATCGGAGCGTCAACGGGCGGATTTACCGATTGCATGCTTCAAAACGGTGCATCACATGTCTTTTCGGTAGATGTAGGATACGGACAGTTTGCATGGAAATTAAGGCAGGACGATAGGGTTACCTGTATGGAAAAAACAAATATCCGTTACGTTACGAAGGACGATATCGGATGTGAACTTGATTTTGCATCGGTAGATGTATCGTTTATCTCATTGACTCTGGTTTTACCGCCGGCACACGAGCTTTTAAAGACAGGCGGAGAAATGGTCCTTCTTATAAAACCGCAGTTTGAGGCAGGAAAAGAAAAGGTTGGCAAAAAGGGAGTCGTCAGGGAAAAGAGCACACATGTCGAAGTAATCGAAAAGGTTCGCGCCTTTGCCCTGGAGCACGGTTTTTCAGTATTGAATCTTTCGTATTCGCCAATTAAAGGTCCTGAGGGCAATATAGAATATCTTTTGCATATACGAAAAGAGGAAGAGACAAAGGACTATTGTCCGACAGACAGTCAGACAGTGGTCGATCTTTCACATGAGGCATTGGATAAATGAAAAAGTTTTTAATAGTGGCAAATCTCAATAAAGAGAACAGTGCATGCATTGCGAATAAAGTTAAGAAAGCTTTGGATGAAAAGGGTGCCAAGGCAGATGTCTTTTCGTATGATGTTTTTGAGGAAAAGAATGTTAAAGCAATCTGTGAAAATGCCGAAAAGGCGGAGTGCATAATAATTGTGGGAGGCGACGGAACGCTTCTTAGAACTTCGCGCGCTATAAGCGGTTTGAATAAACCAATCCTGGGTGTAAATTCAGGACATTTGGGCTTTTTATGCGACGTAGACGAGGAAAGAATAGAGGAGGCAGTAGAAAAGCTTCTTTCGGGAAATATTACGATAGAGAATCGTATGATGCTTGAAGGAACGGTCAATAATGAGACCAGGCTTTCTTTAAACGATGCGGTAATATTCAGAAGCGGACAGCTTCGAACAATAGCACTCAAGGTTTATGTTGATTCTCAGCTACTTACAATTATTCACGGAGACGGTATAGTTATTGCAACACCTACGGGATCGACAGGTTATTCTATGAGCTGCGGCGGTCCGATACTTGATCCGTCATCGGAAATGATAGTTATGACGCCTTGCGCTCCGCATTCATTAAGTATGCGAAGTGTTGTTCTGAATCCGGATTCGTTTATAGAGATTGAAATAGAAGATCATGACGAAACGGTAAATAAAGGGGATATTTTATTAAGCTTTGACGGCGAAAATGCGATTAAAGTCGATAATAAAAGCAAGATAAAAATAAAAAGAGCAAAAGATTGCATAAAGCTTATAAGAATCAGACAGACAGGCTTCTTAGAGCTTTTGCATAACAAAATGGGAAGTTAGGTTTAAAAGTTTATTAAAGAAAGGTATTGTTAATGCTTAAAAATCTTCATGTTAAGAACCTCGCTCTTATAGACGAGGCCGAAGTGGAATTTGATGGGGGCTTGAATATTCTAACGGGTGAGACCGGTGCAGGTAAGTCAATTATTATTGATTCAATAAACCTTGCGCTTGGTGAGAAAGTACCTAAGGAAATGATCAGGGATGAAGAAATCCCTGCGTTGGTTGAATTGACATTTTCGGTTGATAATGAATTTGTGGAAAATGCATTAAAGGAAGCAGACATATATCCTGTAGATAATGAAGTGCTTTTGTCCCGTAAGATAGTAAACGGCCGTGCTGTTTCCAGAATCAACGGAGAGACGGTGACTGCAAAAGAATTGAAAGCAGCGGCGGATGTATTCATTGATATATACGGACAGCAGGAGAGCCAGATACTTCTTAACAGACATAAGCATATGGAATTATTGGATTCTTTTTGTATAGACGAAATCGGACCTGAAAAGGTTAAAATGCAGGAACTCTATAATGAATACCATGCGCTTCTTAAAGAATATAATGACTCAGACATAAATGAGGCAGATAAAAAGAAGGAAGAAGACTTACTAAGCTTTGAGACATCGGAGATAGAGGCGGCAAACTTAAAAGAAAACGAAGATGTCGAAGTAGAGAATCATTATAACCGCATGCTTAATTCGAAGAAAGTGGCAGAGGCAGTGTCTTTAAGCCTCGAGGCATTCTTCTCGGAAGGATTTTCGGTATCGGATTGTATAGGACGCGCGATAAGGGAGTTTGCACCGATTTCCGATTTTGATGAGGAAGCAGCAAATATTTATTCGCAGCTTACGACACAGGAAGATCTTTTAAATGATTTATCTCATGCGCTTTCAAATTACAGAGACAGCCTGGAATTTTCGGAAGAAGATTTTTATGCGACAGAAGAGAGATTAAATGTAATCAATCATCTTAAAGATAAGTACGGTAATTCCATAGAAGAGATAAATGCATCCTATGAAAAGAGGATGGCAAGATTAAAAGCTTTGGAAGATATAGATAACTACAGAAACGAGTTAAAGGCAAAGCTTGATGATGCAGAGAAAAGAATGCTTTCTCAGTGTGAGATATTGACAAATATAAGAAAGAAAAATGCTGCATCACTTACTTTTAAGGTTACACAGTGTCTTATAGACTTGAATTTCCTTGATGTGAAATTTGATATGTCTTTTGAGGAATGCGTACCTAATAAGGATGGTAAGGATACACCGTATTTTATAATTTCATTAAACCCGGGTGAGCCGTTAAAACCATTGGAGAAAATAGCTTCGGGCGGCGAACTTTCAAGAATTATGCTTGCTTTAAAGTCGGTTCTTGCTAAAAACGAGAAGACGGGAACGCTTATATTCGATGAGATTGATTCCGGTATATCGGGTAGAACCGCACAGATGGTTTCTGAAAAGATTAATGAAATAAGTCGCGATACGCAGGTAATTCTTATAACGCATCTTCCGCAGATTGCAGCAATGGCTGACACGCATTTCCTTATAGAAAAGAATGTGGTTGATTCTGCAACGATATCTTCTATTAAGAGGATAAATGAAGAAGAAACAGTAAAAGAACTCGCCAGAATGCTTGGCGGTGTAAGCGTTACAGATACAGTTATCTCAAATGCAAGAGAAATGAGAGAACTTGCGTTAAGAGAAAAGATAAGATAAATTAAAATCCCCGGGGGCACCGGGGATTTTTTTAACTTGCATATAAGGCTTTATCATCATAATCGTAGAAATATGCATGGTCGGATAAAATATCTTCCCGACGCAGTTCATATGTATTGACTTCACGAACCATGGTATTAAAAGCATCAAGATTGTCTTTGTTGTTTGTGGGGAAGAGTATAACTTCATGCACCGAAGAAGGTAGTATGAAAAATGAGCTTTTAAATTGTTCAGCGAGATTACGTAAGAGGTTATCATATAAAAGGCTTGAAGCACCGAAATATTGAGAATCGTTTGTTAAGATATACATATTGGATACTTCGCCTGAGAGTGGCGGAATCGACTCTTCATAAGGTAATTCTCGTCTTATCTTGTAACGATTTAAGAATTCATCCATGCCCATTAACTTATAAGGCATCAGTGATTTGCTGTTATTTAAGGCATCCTCATAAAGATCGTTTACGGTTTTGCCCCATTTTTCAAGATGAGAATTGCGTATGAGAATGGAGCCGCGACCAAATGCAGGATCATCCACAAGGCATAAGAAAACTATTGCCAGGTCGAGATAAATGATATGAGGAACCTCTTTTAACAGCTCCTTATTCATCATTAGATTAACAAGTTTAAAGGCAATTTGGGGTTTGACATTTTTGTATTCTAGGAAAAAGCTCGCATCAATGTAGTCAGGCGCCTTAAGGGAAGTGTGAAGCTCGATTATCCGATCGCAAATCTCGCTTACGGAAAGATTGTCGCGTTGCATTAAATCGTAGAATTGCGATAAGTAAATTGATTCGGAAATGTTTTTGTCATTCTCGGTGATTATCGCACAATCGTGTGTTACACCGTTGTTTTTGGTTACAGATGATAATTTTACCTTTGCGGTATTAATATAGCGGAGTGATAATTCGTTTGTCACTTCGTGTAAAAATAAATTATAGTCCATTGATTCTACCTCGCATTTTTTTAAGTAAAATCGTATATGGAGAATCCGCGATTGATATATCGCATGAGTATAAGAATATTGAGTAAAATGATGTTAACATTATTTATTGCAAAATACAATATTAAATAATTAAAAAGTTGTAATTTTGTTCAAAATGTGATAAAAATATATGTGGACTGCAAATTAGGGGAAACTTATTTGTAATGAAAAAATGATTGGAGATAATGCAAATGTCAAACTATGCAAAAAGAAAAGAAGCCGAGGCAATTGCAAGAAAGAAAGAGACTACAAAGACAATTATAACAGTAGCGATCATAGTACTTGTAATAGCTGCAATAGTAGGTACAATCTGGTTCCTTAAGAAGAAATCATCGGAGCCGGCAAAGAAGGATTACGGTGATCCTAACTATAACGTATTTGATTATGTAACACTTGGTGATTACGAAGGTATAGAAGTATATAAGATTATTCCGGAAGTAACGGATGAGCAGGTTCAGAACAAGATCGACTCTATATTAAATGAGAAGGTTGAGTATACCGATCTTACAGAAGGAGATGAAGTAACTGAAGCAGATCAGGTTGTTATGGATTTCTCAGGTGTTTTGGCCGGTGAGACAGAACCATTCGAAGGCGGAACTGCAGAGGATTATTCACATACGCTTGGCGATGGTAATATGATTCCTGGATTCGATGAAGGTATCTACGGCATGAAGGTCGGCGAGACAAAAGATATTCAGGTTACTTTCCCTGTAGATTATAAGAATGAAGATTACGCAGGTAAGGAAGCAACATTTACGATTACAATCAAGTCTGCTAAGAGAGCAAGCGAGAAGCCTGAGTGGAATGATGCTTTTGTAAGCGAGTACACAGAAGGTGAATATACAACAACTGCAGATTACGAAGCTAAGATTCGTGAGGATTTATACAACGAAGCAGTTGAGTCAAGCGAGAGCCAGTTAGATCAGGATATTTGGTCAAAGATTGTTGAGAACGCTAAGTTTAGCGGATATCCGGATTACTTATTTAACAAGACATATGATGAAAGCTATGCTCAGATTCAGCAGTATGCTTCAATGTTTAACCTTACTGTTGATGATTATCTTTCACATTTCGGTGGCGGCATTGATTTCCCGACATATGTACAGCGTCAGGTTAACAACGAACTTGTTCGTGAAGCGTTAATTAAGACTTTAAAGATTGAAATTGATGATGAAGAATTAAGAACTCTTGTCGGTGAAGATTTACAGTCGCTCTTTAATGCAAATTCATATGAAGAGGTCATTGCAAATTACGGCAAGGATGAAATCTTAGCTTACTACAAGAGCAAGAAGATGAATGATTACATTCGTGAAAAGGCTGTTATTACAGAAGTAAGCCAGGAAGAGTACAATAATTTGAAGAATACAATAGAGCAGCCTGATGATGCCGATACTACTGATGACAGTGAAGGCAATGAAGGCGACGGTTCTAATGAAGATGATTCGGATGATAATTCAGACGGATCTGACGGTGAATAATTTAGTTTAGGATTTATAGTTTAAGGAACGGATCGATCGCATGTCGATCGATTCGGTATCCTTATATATAGGGATTCATACGCTTGGGGGAGTAGTTATGATTTTCAGTAGTTTATTTTTTTTAGTGGTATTTTTGCCACTTCTTTTAGTTTTTTATATTCTTTTGCCTAATAAGTGCAGGAATGTGGTATTGCTTATAGCGAGCCTTATCTTTTATGCTTTCGGTGAGCCGCGTTACGTGCTTATTATGCTGTCATCCATTTTATTTAACTATATAATGGGACTTTTGATAGACAAGGGAAAGCAAAGTAAGCTTTTACTTGTTATTACTGTTGCAGGTAATATCGGTGTGCTTTCATTGTTTAAGTATACGGATTTTATAATCGGTAACTTGAATAATATACCGGGAGTATCAATACCACTTTTGGGTCTTGCGCTTCCTATAGGTATATCGTTTTATACATTCCAGACCATGTCTTATGTAATAGACGTATATAGGGAAAAGGTTGTATGTCAGAAGAATATTATTAGATTTGCACTTTATGTTACGATGTTCCCGCAGCTTATTGCAGGACCTATTGTACGATATGCGGATATAGAAACTGAACTTTCGGACAGAAGCCTTCATTTAAACGACGTGCATTTCGGTGCGGAGCGTTTTATTGTGGGATTGGCTAAGAAAGTACTTTTGGCCAATGAATTCGGAAAGATTTATGATTCGATAGTAAATGCGGGACAGATGGATTTCTTGTCGGCATTTTTAGCGGCGGTAGCTTTTACCTTACAGATTTACTTCGACTTTAGCGGATATTCCGATATGGCGATAGGTTTGGGTAGAATATTTGGATTCCATTTCATGGAGAACTTTAAATACCCGTACGAAGCCAAGAGCATTACGGAGTTTTGGAGCAGATGGCATATTTCTTTAAGCACATGGTTTAAAGAATATGTTTATATACCGCTTGGCGGAAATCGTAAGGGTATGAGACGTCAGATTATTAATCTTTTTGTGGTATGGGCTTTAACAGGTATCTGGCACGGTGCGGGATTTAATTTCCTTCTTTGGGGATTATATTATTTCCTTATTCTTGTATTGGAGAAGTTCGTGCTTTTAAAGTATATGGATAAATGGCCGAATGTATGTAAACATATTTATTCGATTGTAATATTTATATTTGGTTGGGTGATTTTTGCAAGTGATAAGGTAGAAGTTTTTACTTCGTTTATGAACGGATTCTTTAATCCGGCTACGGGAGCGGTTTCAAATAACGGACTCTATATGCTCTCGACACATTTTATAATAATACTTATCGGTATTATAGGATCTACAAGATTGCCGATAAGATTGTATGAGAAGTTATTTAAGATAGAAGACGGTAAGATTGAAGAAGGACGTAGTGTAGGCGCAGTTATTTTCGCCGATGTGTTCCTGATTCTTATATTCCTGCTTTGTGTGGCAACGCTTGTAGGAGATTCCTATAATCCGTTCCTTTACTTTAGATTCTAGGGGGTGGGCATTATGAAGAAGTGTAAGATTGTATTTATAACATTACTTTTATTATTGATGTTCATTCCGGGAATCGTGTTATTTGTAAAGAAGGATAAGACGTTTTCAGATCTTGAGAACAGAACTTTATCGGTACGACCTACGCCTACCGTGACGGATGTTTTGTCGGGTAAGACGGAAAGCGAGCTAACTGACTTTGTAACAGATCAGTTTATATTCAGGGACTTTTTTATGAAGGTTCAGACCGAATATAAAAAGCTTCTCGGAGCAAAGGATGTAGGCGGAGTATATTTTGCGAAAAACGGATTCCTGCTTGATAAGATAGCGGATAATGATATATCTTTTGATGCGTATGAAAAGAATCTTTTAAAGGTAAAAGAATTCTTTGAAGAAAACGGCGATGTTAAATCGTCAGTATTATTGGTGCCGTCACCGTCGGTTATGCTTAAAGATTATTTGCCGAAAAATGCAACATTTTATAGTGATGAAATGTATTATAAAAAAGCGATGGAAATTTTTGGAAGTCAATTCGTTTATACAAAGGATAGCTTCAAAGAGACAATTGATTCAGAAGCTAAAAACGGTGAAGTCGATAAGTATTATTTTAAGACTGATCACCATTATACGACTTACGGTGCATATCTTGCATATAAGCTTTATATGGAGTATATGGGAGTCACGCCGCGTTCTATAGAAGAATTCGGATTAAAGGATACGGGAAAGACCTTTTACGGTACGCTTTATTCAAAGGCTGCAGATTTCAGAACGAAACCGGATGAATTTATAGTTCCGACGGTTAATGAAAGTGATTACAAGGTTACCGGCGGCAAGGGAGTTATATACGACCTTGAAGCAATGGACAGAAAAGATAAATATTCTTTGTATTTTGGAGGCAATTTCGGTACAATCGTAATAGAGGGTAATAATAATACCGGAAGGAATCTTATGATAGTGAAGGATTCATATGCAAACAGCCTTCTTCCGTATATGCTTAAGGAATATGATAAGATAGTTGTGGTGGATCCGAGATTCTTTACTGGATCTATAAGTACTCTTATGAGTGAGAACGAGATAAACGAAGTATTATTCTTCTATGAGATGGGCAATTTTATAAACGATACCGAAATGAGAAGAATGCTTATGATGAATAAGTAATCATCAGGTTTTAGCTTTTGCCTAAACGGTCACTTGCGGGCAGCCGCTTTTGATATATTATTCTTTTAAGAGAGGACGAGTTATGAAAAAAACATTATTGACAGTAGTTGCTGTTGTTGTGACGCTTGCGTTATTTGCAGGTGTTGGTGCGTCGATTTACTATTCGGTAAGTTCGTATAATTCGATTACCGCATATGTAAAAGAGATGCATGACAAAGAGATTCCGGAGGAGACAAGGGAGAATGATGTTAAGATAGCGGAAAGCTATAAGATTATGTCGACCGAAGATATTTCGGATGCTTATAAGAGTGGGGATACATCAAAGCTTAATGATAAGCAGAAAGAAACACTTGATATGGCCAAGAAGGTCGTTGACGAAGTTATTAAAGACGGAATGAGCGACTTTGAGAAGGAAGTGGCCATTTATGACTGGATGTGTAAAAACCTTGCTCATGATGAAAACCTTCTTGTAGTAATACCTACAGGTTCCGGTGAGCCTGATACGCCTTACGGGGTTTTGAAATTCCATAACGCAGTATGTGTAGGTTATGCAACAACATTCCGTTTATTCATGCAGATGATGGATATTGAGTGTATGGTTGTTCATAATACTGAGTGCTATCATAGCTGGGATCTTGTGAAAATCGACGGTGATTGGTATCATACAGATATTTATGCGGATGTGGGACGTGGTAATTATACACATTTTAACCTTCCTGATTCCATGAGAAGGACACAGGCCAATTGGGATACATCATATTTCCCTGCAGCGACTTCTTTAAAGTATAATAAGTCGATGGAAAATATGGTTAAGGTGGCAAATGTATTTGAACTTCCGACTGCGTTATCACAGATAGTATTAAGCGATACTCATTCTGCATTTATTAAGATTGACGGAGAAGTAAATGAGGATATTGCACATAAGGCTGTTGCAATAACAAATATATTTGCAGAGGCATTAAACGGTGTATATATTCCAAATGTAAACATATGGCTTGATGGAGCACAGTGGTATCCGGATGATTTGAACGGTGGATTCTTATTCAGCGTATCATTCTATTTCTATCAGGAGAATGAAGCAAGCGAGTCGTTAACTGATGAAGAGCGTACCGAGATGAATGATATTATCTATGAGATAATTAATCAGATTCAGGAGCAGTTATCGGGAAATAACACTGAAAATATGGAATAATACTCTAAGCAAACATTTTGTTTACTTATGGGAAAGTTTGTGATAAACTTGCCTTTGTGTGGTTAAACCGCATACAATAGATATATTTTTAAAGGGGAGAAAAAAATGAAAAGCAATGGTTTTAAAATCACATGTGTTGTGATTGTGGCAGTATTATTACTTGCCGGTGTAGGTACTTCAATTTGTTATTCATTAAAGTCTTATAAGGCTATTAATGAATATGTAAAGGAAATGCATGAAAAAGAAGAGCCTGAAGAGACTCAGGAAAATGATGTAACAATAGCAGGAAGCTATAAGATTCGTTCAACAGAAGCTATTTCTGATGCTTATAAGAGCGGTGATACATCTGCTTTAGATGATAAGCAGAAAGAAACACTTGATATGGCTTCAAAGATCTTAGACGAAATCATCACTGACGGAATGAGTGATTACGAAAAAGAAATTGCTGTATATGATTGGATGTGCAAGAATCTTGCAAACGACAGCAACCTTCTTGTAGTAATCCCTGCAGGTTCAGGTGATACAGATAACCCTTACGGAGTTTTGAAGTACCATAACGCTGTATGCGTAGGATATGCTACAACATTCAGATTATTCATGCAGATGATGGATATTGAGTGTATGGTTATTCATAACACAGAGTGTTATCACAGCTGGGATCTTGTAAAGATCGATGGAGATTGGTATCATACAGATATTTATTCTGATGTAGGACGTGGTCAGTATGCATACTTTAATATGACAGATGCTATGAGATCAAGTCAGGAATCATGGGATACATCATATTTCCCTGCAGCAACTTCTATGAAGCGCAATAAGGCAATGGAAAATATTATCGAGTGTGCCGGTTTAAGCGATATACCGGGAGCAATCGGACAGAGCATTATGGATGGAAATCTTTCATTCGTTATGAAGTTTAGCTGTGAGGTTAATGAGGAATTTGCAAGACGTGCGATTGCGGTAATCGATATATTCAGTAATGCAATTGATACAATCTCATTCCCTAACGGCGGCGGAATGTGGATGAACGGTTACAGATGGCTTCCTAATGATGACGGTGGATTTGTTCTCTGGGTAAGTGTTTATAAATATGGCGAAGAAGAAGATAATTCAGACGCTCTTACAGAGGAAGAAAGAGACGAAATCACAAGCGCAATCTATGAGATGATAAATACAATCCAGGAGAAGCTTGGCGGAAACGGTGAAGGCGAAGGCGGTATATATGATAACCCTGACGGATCCGATGACGGTGAGTTTGAGGATGATAATGTAGATGGAGTAGAAGATTCAGATGATTCCGAAGGCGAAGATGATTCTGAAGGTGAAGAGTAATTAGGAGGAATTAATTTGAAGAAGAGATTAATTGCTTTAGTACTTGTAACTTTAATGGTACTTCCTTTAGCTGCATGCGGCAAGAAAGAAGAAGTTAAAGACGTAGATTTTTATGAGCTTAGAACAAAGATGCTTGAGGCGGGAGAAAACCTTCCTGATATGCAGACAGCAAGTTCTGCAGATGATAATGCAGCTGAGCTTTTAGGTTATGTATCGGATATGGATTACGAAAAGGTAAGCAACTTCTTCGTATCATATTCTTCAGAAGGTCTTACGGATGAGATAGTAGTTATCGCTGTTAAGAATGAAGATGATGCCAAGGAGGCTAAGGAATCTTTGGAAAAGCATCTTACTCACAGAAAGAATCTTTTCGCGAACTATTCACCGGTTGAAGGTGCAAAGCTTGAGAATGCAATTCTTAGAGTAGTGGGAAGATATGTATATCTTATCATTGCAGATGACAGAAATGCTATCGAGAAAGCTTTTAACGAGATGGTTAAATAGTCTTTAAGGCAATAAGAAACGGCTTACGGAATTTCCGTAAGCCGTTATTTTTTTTAGATTATTTATTTTTGAATTTTAAATTAAGTCCGAAACGGTTGATTACATGTAAAACATAAAGTGAAATGAAGTAAAGGGCCAACACAATAACTGTGGCAATTATCTGCTTTGCAAAGGCTCCGATAAGAAGCATTATGATTGCGCCCACAAGAAGACACGCATAATTAAGCTTTGATATCGATACTGCGATAATTGTCGTAAGTATAAGTAAAATCACGGAAAATACGACATCGGTATCAGTAAAAAGCGTCATAAGCACGGTACCTGCGATAAAAGTTACAATATATAATGCAAAAGCAATTGTGACAGGTGTAATTTTAATTGTAAGTCCTTTTTCCTCGCCCATTTTATATATCCCTTTCGAAAACGTATGCAAATAGAATTATAGCAAGAACTTAAAAAAAGAACAATATTTTTTGAAAAAATCTTTTGCTAAATATATGATTTATGGTATAATTACCATTGTGTTTGACACAGGCTTCGATAGCGCAGTTGGTAGCGCAACTGATTCGTAATCAGTAGGTCGTCGGTTCGAGTCCGATTCGAAGCTTTTTTAGTGGGACTTTTTCCTTATTTGGGTGTATAATGCTTAATTAAGGACGAAGTCCCATTTTGCAAATACAGCATCGGAGGAATTACTACGGAAAAAGTATTATTGCACAGTTGCTGCGCACCATGCTCGTCGACTTGCCTGGAGCGGCTTACAACTGATTATGAGATATATGATTATTTTTATAATCCGAATATTACAAACAAGGCTGAATACGAATACAGGCGTGATGAACTTATAAGACTGATAAATGAGATGCCACATGAGAATCCTATTTATTTTATCGACGGTGGATTTGATGATAAGTTGTTCTTTGAAGCGGTTAAGGGACTGGAAGACTGCCCTGAAAGGGGAGAGCGCTGTAAGGTATGCTTTAGATTAAGACTTCTTGCAGCTGCGCGTAAGTGTAAGGAATTAAGCCTGGATGGTTTTATGACGACTTTGACGCTAAGTCCGCTAAAGGATGCGGATCTTTTAAATAAGATTGGCGAAGAAGTAGGAAATGAAACAGGTGTAAAATATATTCCGTCGAATTTTAAGAAAAAGGATGGATATAAGCGTTCTATAGAGTTATCGAAGGAATATGATTTGTATCGGCAGAATTTCTGCGGATGTGTTTTTTCAAGACGTAAGGAGGAAGAAAATGAAGAAAGTTAATGTGGGTATACTTGGTGCAACAGGAATGGTAGGTCAGAGATTTGTGACCTTGCTTAAGGATCATCCTTTCTTTGAGGTAAAAGTTTTATGTGCTTCATATAGAAATGTCGGAAAGACTTATGAAGAGGCAGTCGGAAGTAAATGGGCTATGGAAGAGGATATACCTGAGTACGCGCGTAAGATGGTCTTAATGGATGTACTTGATGTCGAGAATGTATCAAAAGAGGTAGACCTTGTATTTTCTGCAGTTAAAATGGAGAAAGACGAGATTAAAGCTTTTGAAGAGGCATATGCGAGGCATGAGGTAGTGGTTGTATCTAATAACAGTGCATTCAGATGGGGAGAAGATGTTCCAATGCTTTTGCCTGAATGTAATGTAGATCATTTAAAGGCAATAGAGCATCAAAAGAAACGTCTCGGAACAAAGAAGGGCTTTATAGTAGTTAAGCCTAACTGCTCAATACAAAGCTATACGCCTGTTTTGTATGCTTTGAAGGAATATGAGCCGACTACATGTGTTATATCGACGTATCAGGCAATTTCAGGCGCAGGACGCACATTTGAAACATGGCCTGAGATGGTAGAGAATATAATTCCGTATATAGGCGGTGAAGAAGAAAAGAGTGAGAAGGAACCGCTTAAGATTATGGGTGAAGTTAAAGATGGAGTAATAGTGCCGTCAGATTCTTTAAAGATTTCATGTTCGTGTGTACGTGTGCCTGTTTTAAACGGTCATACAGCAACGGTTCGCGTGTCATTCAAGAAGAAACCCACTAAAGAAGAATTTATAAAGAAAATAACGGAATTTAAGGGTGTGCCGCAGGAAAAGGACCTTCCGCATGCTCCGAAGCAGTTTATACATTATTTTACAGAAAGCGACAGACCTCAGGTTAAGCTTGATGTAGATCTTGAAGGTGGTATGGCGATAATGATAGGCCGTTTGGAAGAAGATAACCTCTATGATTATAAGTTTATCGGATTATCGCATAACACACTTCGCGGTGCTGCCGGTGGCGGTGTGCTTTCTGCTGAGACCCTTTATGCGTTGGGATATTTGGAGTAATAAGGAATATATTGACCGAAAATATCTTTTTGTGGTATGATTAATTTTGCTTTTAAGTAAATTTAAATTTAATTTTGGAGGGTTACCATGGCTTCATACAATGCCAAGATGGAAAGATTACAGAATATATACGAGTCAAAGGATAACGGACTTGTCCTTATGTACGGAAGGAAAGGCTTATTTAAGCATAATGCTCTTAAGAGCTTTATAGCCGATAAGCCTGCAGTATATTACGAAGCAAAGGAATGCTCTAATGAAATACAAAGGGAGTTTTTGGCGGAGACAATAGCGGCAAGCTGTGATGTGCCGATAAAGTCTACCGAATATAAGGATCTATTTGAGCATTTAAGAAGCTATGAAGCTAAAAAGCTTGTGCTCATTATATCAAATGCGGATTATATTCTTAAGAAAGATCCTGATTTTATGGAGAATATAGTAAAACTCCGTAATAAGCACTTATATCTCGGACCGGTTATGATAATCCTTGTAACGGATTCCGTATCGTTCGTAGAGTGTGAACTTATGGAAGAGGGCAAGAAAGATTATAAGAAGTTCGATGAAGTATTAAAGATAGAGGAACTTAATTTCCTTGAGGTTGTTCGTATGTTCCCGGATATGCCGGAAACATCCGCTTATGTTATATACGGAATTTTGGGTGGAGTTCCTGAATATCTTTCTATGTGGAATAATAAAAGAACGGTTAAAGAAAACGTCTGCAGACTTATTCTTGATACTGATTCTCCGCTTTTCCATGAGGCAGAGAACTACCTTAATTCAGAACTTAGAGAGCCGGGCGTATATCAGACTATTCTCTATGCCATAGCACAGGGTAAAGAAAAATTAAATGATCTTTATAATTATACCGGATATTCAAGACCTAAGATTTCGGTATATATGAAGAACCTTTCGAAGTTTGAGGCTGTTAAGAAGGTTGTTTCGTTTGAAACAGGCGGATATGAAAACGCAAAGAAAGGAATTTACCAGGTATCGGATACATTCCTTAATTTCTATTTCAGATTCATATTCCCGCATGCATCGCTTTTGCATGTTATAGAAAGTGAAAAGTTTTATGATGCATATATTGCGCCGAATCTTTCAGAGTTCGTATTCCGTACGTTCGTAAAGGTATGTATGGAATTTTTGGAGCTTTCTTCATCTGTAAAGCGCCTTCCGATAACTATAGAACGTCAGGGTACCTGGGTAGGAAAAAGAGGCAATATAGACATTATTGCACAGGATAACGAGCGTAATACCATCGCATGTAAATGCTGCTATTCTGAGCCGAAATTTACGTATGAGATGTATGAAGACCTTTTAAATCAGATACAGGAAGCAAAGGTTAATGCAGAATACATTTATCTTTTCTCTACAAAGGGATTTGATGCGCGACTTACTGAAATTGCGGCACAGAATGCCAATATCAAGTTAATTGATATGAATGAGATGTAATAAAGGAGATTTAAGTGGGTAAAGCACTTATCATTACGGAGAAGCCATCTGTTGCGAAAGAATTTGCAAGGGTGCTTAAAGTAAACGGTAACAAAAAAGGATATATAGAGAACGATTCATATGTAATTTCGTGGTGCGTCGGTCATCTTGTGGGACTTATCTATCCGGACGCATATGATGAGAAATATAAGAAATGGAAGAAGGAAGATCTTCCATTTCTTCCCGTTAATTACAAATATGACGTTATAGCTGATGTTAAAGAACAGTATGCAGTTGTACATTCGCTTCTTTATAGAGAAGATATAGATGTCGTATATTGGGCAGGAGATGCCGGAAAAGAAGGACAGACCATAGAAGAGAATATCCGTAATTTCGGTGGAGTCAGAGAAGGCATGAAAGAACTTCGTGTCTGGATTGATTCACAGACTGATGAAGAGCTTTTGCGTGGCTTAAAAGAAGCAAGACCGATGACAGATTATAAAAACTTAGGTCTTTCCGGCATTATGCGAACAATAGAAGATTATGCAATGGGTATTAACTTTACCCGCATAATGTCTATAAATTATGGTGATCTTTTAAATAAAGCGGCTAATACCAAGTCATATACACCTATAGCAGTGGGACGTGTAATGACTTGTGTACTCGGCATGGTCGTTATCAGGGAACGAGAGATTCGTCAGTTTAAGGAAACCCCGTTTTATAAGATAATAGGTATATTCGCTGATAAAAGGATAAAAGGCGAATGGAAAGCAGTGGAAGGATCTAAATATTTGGATTCTTATTTGCTGTATAAAGAAAACGGATTTAAAGAAGAAAAAGACGCGAAGGCTTTGATCGATGAGCTTACAGGTAAGGAAGCTTTGGTATCAAATATAGAAAAAGGTACTACAAAGAAAAAGCCGCCGCTTTTATTTAACCTGGCAGAATTACAGGCCGAGTGTTCAAAGCGTTTTAAGATAACGCCGGATGAAACATTAAAGATTGCACAGACTCTTTATGAACGTAAGCTTACAACATATCCTCGTACTGATGCGAGAGTATTGTCTACTGCAGTAAGTAAAGAAATAATAAAGAACTTAAGCGGACTTAAGGGATATGAACCGCTGGCGGGATTTGTTAATAATGTCATAGATAATAAGTTGTACGAAGGTATTGCAAAGACGCAGTATACGGATGATTCCAAGATAACGGACCACTATGCCATAATCCCTACAGGGCAGGTCAACGGCATAAATTCTTTGAATCAGCTTGAAAGAGATGTATATGAACTTATAGCAAGGCGTTTTATATCAATTTTCTATCCGCCGGCTGTTTATGAAAATATTAAAGTTACAATTAAGATTACGGATGAGTCGTTTTTTGCAAGCGGAAAGGTTTTAACAAATCCGGGATACCTGGAAGTAATGGGTAAAGTTAAAACCGATGAAGCAGAAAATACGGAAGATGGCGAAGAGAATATATCAAGTGCGTTTTTTGAATTGGCAAAAAGCTTAAAAGCCGGCGACAGTATAGAAGTTAATGAGTTGACTATAGGAGAAGGCAAGACTTCTCCACCTAAACGTTATACTTCGGGTTCCATGATTCTTGCGATGGAAAATGCCGGACAGCTTATAGAAGATGAAGAATTGCGCGCTCAGATAAAAGGATCCGGTATCGGAACGTCTGCAACACGTGCAGAAATCATCGAAAAGCTCATACGAAACGCATATATAGCGTTAAATAAAAAGACTCAGGTGTTAACACCGACGGTTTTAGGAGAGATGATATTTGAGGTTGTAGATTTAAATGTTCCGGCTTTACTTAATCCTAAGATGACTGCATCCTGGGAAAAGGGCCTTGACGGTATTACGAACGGAGCAGTTGAGTTTACTTTATACAGGCAGAAGTTAGAAGATTATATAAGAACCGAAATGGAGAAGATGATTAATTCGAATTATAAAGATGAATTGGTTAATCGTATTTCGGAATTTGTGGATCTTGCAAACGGCGAGAATAAGATTACAAGAATAAAGATAGGCGCGAAGTGTCCTAAATGCGGTGGCGAATTTATAACGACACTGTTCGGATACGGATGCGAAAATTACAGTAAAGACGGAAACGGATGTAATTTCGCCATAGGTAAGATTGCGGGAGCGGATCTTCCTGTAGATGAAGTAAGAAAACTGCTTACTGAGGGTAAAACATCTGTTATACGTGGCCTTACAGGCAAAAGCGGCAAGAAGTTTGATGCAGTTTTAAAACTTAATCGTGAAGACGCAAATGACCCTAAGGTAGAATTTGATTTCAGTGATAAAGAGGCATATGTGTTGCCGGATATTAAGTGTCCTTTGTGCGGTGCCGGAATAGTAAGAACCGGATTTGGCTTCGCGTGTGTCAATCGTGATAAAGAAACCTGTAAATTCTCTGTAGGAACGATACTTGGAAAGTTAGTTACTGAAAAGCAGCTTAAGGCTCTTCTTACAAACGGAAAGACAGATCTTATCAAAGGATTTAAGAGTAAGACCGGTAAGAAGTTCGATGCGATACTCGTACTGGATAACGGTAGTGTAAAGTTCGAATTTCCGGACAGTGAAGAAAAAGAATCGATGCTTACATGCAAAAGATGCGGCAAACGATTAATTAAAAGACGCTTTAATTATGAGTGCGAATGCGGATTTAAGGTCTCTCATGTCGTTGCGAAGAAGGAACTGACTGAAGAGCAGGTGGGAGAACTTTTGACGACGGGGGTTTTAAAAGAAAAGGTTACAGGCTTTACATCTAAGAAGGGAACTTCTTTTGATGCATGGCTTAAGTATAATGAAAACGAAGGAATAACTTTTTCCTTTGAAGAGGAAGGAAGTAAGAATGATGGAAAGAGCGAAGATAAGTAATCTTTACACTTTGGAAGAGACAATCGCAGCACCGTTGTTTAACGGTAAGACATATCCGTGGGAGGTTTTGCCTGTTATAAAAACGGGAATACTCGATATAATCGAATCGCTTGATAAAAACGATTACGAAGACAGAGGAGATAATGTATTCATTCATAAGACCGCAAAAGTATTTCCTACAGCTACAATCCTGGGACCTGCAATAATCGGAGCGCGTACAGAAGTGCGTCCGGGAGCATTTATAAGAGGAAATGCGATAGTAGGTGAGGATTGTGTTGTCGGTAATTCGACAGAATTAAAGAATGTTATACTTTTTAACCATGTTCAGGTGCCACATTATAACTACGTGGGCGACTCGATACTTGGTCATTATTCACATATGGGTGCCGGTTCAATTACGTCAAATGTAAAGTCGGATAAGACATTAGTTGTAGTAAAAGACGGCGAAGAAAAAATTGAAACAGGACTTAAGAAGTTCGGCGCAATGCTTGGAGACCATGTGGAAGTGGGATGTAATTCCGTACTTAATCCGGGTACGGTCATAGGAAGAAATACGAATATTTATCCGCTTTCTCCTGTAAGGGGAGTCATACCGGCTGACTCGATATATAAAGATAAGGAACACATAGTTAACAAAAAATAATGGTAACATATAGACTTAGTGTATAGAATAAAGTACAATATAAAGGATGACTTTTAATTAACGAAAGGAGAATAACATGATCTATACTAAAGAAGTAGAAAACATGTGTCCTGTGGCAAAGGGAGCTAAGCATGATTGCGCACCTATTCCGCAGGAAGGCAAATGGACAAATGTACATGAAATTAAGGATGTCTCCGGATTTACACACGGTATCGGCTGGTGCGCACCACAGCAGGGCGCATGCAAGTTATCGTTAAATATCAAGAACGGTATCATCGAAGAAGCATTGGTTGAAACAATCGGATGCTCGGGTATGACACATTCCGCAGCTATGGCAGCTGAAATCTTACAGGGTAAGACAATTCTTGAAGCATTAAATACAGACCTTGTATGCGATGCTATAAATACAGCAATGCGTGAACTTTTCTTACAGATAGTTTACGGTCGTTCACAGAGTGCTTTCTCTGATGACGGACTTGCAGTTGGTGCAGGTCTTGAAGATTTAGGTAAGGGACTTCGTTCTCAGGTTGGTACAATGTACGCAACAAAGTGCAAGGGTGTTCGTTATCTTGAGATGGCAGAAGGCTATGTTACAGGTATTGCACTTGATGAGAACGATGAAGTTATCGGTTATCAGTTCGTATCACTCGGCAAGATGATGGATTTCATCAAGAAGGGTGACGATCCTGCAACAGCATTGGAAAAGGCAAAGGGTCAGTACGGTCGTGTTGCGGATGCAGCTAAGATCATAGATCCTCGTCAGGAATAGGGAAAGGAGATATAATCGATGGCTTTATTTGAATCATATGAAAGAAGAATAGATAACATCAATGCAGTACTTAAAAAGTACGGTATTTCATCAATAGAAGAAGCTGAAAAGATCACAAAGGATGCCGGACTTAATGTTTATGACCAGGTAAAAGGAATTCAGCCAATCTGCTTCGAGAACGCTTGCTGGGCATATATTGTAGGTGCAGCACTTGCAATTAAGCATGGCGATAAGAGAGCAGCTGATGCAGCTGCAACAATCGGTGAAGCATTACAGGCATTTTGTATTCCGGGTTCTGTTGCTGACCACAGAAAGGTTGGTTTAGGACACGGTAACCTTGCAAAGATGCTTCTTGAAGAAGAGACAGAGTGCTTTGCATTCCTTGCAGGTCACGAGTCATTCGCAGCAGCTGAAGGTGCTATCGGTATTGCTGAAAAGGCTAATAAGGTTAGAAAGAATCCACTTCGTGTAATCTTAAACGGTCTTGGTAAAGATGCTGCTCAGATCATTTCAAGAATCAACGGTTTCACATTTGTTGAAACAAAGTATGATTATAAGAACGCTAAGCTTGAAATCATCTCTGAAAAGCCTTATTCAAAGGGAGTACGTGCAACAATCAAGTGCTACGGTGCAGATGATGTTCAGGAAGGTGTAGCAATAATGCACCATGAGAACGTAGGCGTATCTATTACAGGTAACTCTACAAACCCTACAAGATTCCAGCATCCTGTAGCAGGTACATATAAGAAAGAATGCATGGAACAGGGCAAGAAGTACTTCTCAGTAGCATCAGGCGGTGGTACAGGACGTACACTTCATCCTGATAACATGGCTGCAGGTCCTGCTTCATACGGTATGACAGATACAATGGGCCGTATGCATTCAGATGCACAGTTCGCAGGTTCTTCATCCGTTCCTGCCCACGTAGAAATGATGGGCTTCATGGGAATGGGTAATAACCCAATGGTAGGTGCTACTGTAGCAGTAGCCGTTTCCGTAGAGGAAGCAGCGAAGGCAGGAAAGTTTTAAATTTAATTTAGAATTAATATTCTAAAGTATAATAATATTGTTCTAATGGAATGCGTCAAAATTTTTGACGCATTCTTTTTTAATTTTTTAAAGGATTTTCACATGTTTCGCGTAAAATGTATTCTTGTGGTGCTTTTTTCATGTATTAAAAATGATCCACAATTAAGGAGGCTTAAAACAATCATGACAATACGTGAAAGCTTGGAACAGATGGAAAAAGAGACGCTAAGTCCTTTTGCTTCATTATCCTCTGAAACAAGAGGACGAGAAAAAAGCGAGCCACAGTGCGATATAAGAACGGACTATCAAAGAGACCGAGATAGAATATTGCATTGTAAGGCGTTTAGAAGATTAAAATCGAAGACTCAGGTATTCTTAGATCCGCAGGGTGACCATTACAGAACCAGACTCACCCATACTCTTGAAGTTTCCCAAAATGCGCGAACAATAGGCAAGGCGCTCCGCATGAACGAAGAGTTGATCGAAGCGATAAGCTTGGGACATGACCTTGGGCATACGCCGTTTGGTCATGCGGGTGAACGTACGCTTAATCGCCTCTGCGATGAGGGATTTAAGCATAATGAGCAGTCTTTACGAATAGTTGAGAAGTTAGAAAAAAACGGCCAGGGATTAAATCTTACCTGGGAGACAAGAGACGGAATAGTTAAGCACCAGATAGAGACGATTCCGGCGACTTTTGAAGGAAGAATAGTACGTATATCTGATAAGATAGCGTATATTAATCATGATATAGACGATGCAATACGCGCGAAGGTTTTGTCGGAAGACGATATTCCGAAGGATATAAAAGATGAACTGGGATATTCGACAAACGACAGATTAAACACGATAATTCATGACGTTATAATACACAGCCAGAACTCCGACGAGGTTAAAATGAGCGACGGAGTGAGTACTGCAGTAAAGGATCTTCGTGAGTTTATGTTTGAGAGGGTTTATCTTGACCCTATAGCAAAAGCAGAAGAGGTAAAAGCGAACCGTTTAATAGAGTTTCTGTTTGAGTATTACATGGACAATTTCGAGCTTTTACCTGCTAAGTTTAAAAGATTTCATGAAGAAGACGGCGATTCCAAGCAGCGTGTCGTATGCGATTATATAGCCGGTATGACTGATGAATTTGCGGTTAATGTATTTAACGATTACTTCCTGCCAAAGAGCTGGCAGATATTCTAGATTTTAAAAGACGGATTAGGGAGAGGTTAGTAGACAATGGCTTTTTACAGTGACGAATTGATTGAGGAAGTTCGTTCTGCAAATAATATAGTTGATGTTGTAGGGTCGTACATAAGTCTTAAGAAGAAAGGTTCGACTTATGTAGGACTGTGCCCTTTTCACAACGAGAAGACGGGATCGTTTTCCGTATCCGACAGAAAACAGATTTATCATTGCTTTGGATGTGGCGCCGGAGGAAATGTTTTTACCTTTGTAATGAACTATGAAAACATGTCTTTCCCGGAGGCGATGGAGTTCCTTGCAGATAGGGTCGGTATTAAGCTCCCGAAACGTTCGATAACGGATGAGGAACGACAAAAAGCAGATAAAAGGACGAGAATCCTCGAACTTAATAAGACCGCAGCAACTTACTTTTATCAGTTATTAAGAAACGATGCCGGTAAGCGCGGAATGGAATATTTCAAAAAAAGAGGCTTGAGTGATGATATAATGAGAGCCTTCGGACTTGGATATTCGGATGTACACAGTAACGATCTATATCAATATTTGAAGAGTAAGGGCGCGGATGACGCGATTCTTAAGGAATCAGGTCTTGTTACGATTGATGAAAGAAAAGGCGGTTACGATAAGTTTTGGAATCGAGTAATGTTTCCGATAATGGATGTCCATAATCATGTAATAGGATTCGGTGGACGAGTTATGGGAGACGGAGAGCCTAAATACTTAAACTCTCCGGAAACGATATGTTTTGATAAAAGCCGTAATCTTTATGGATTAAATATAGCAAGAACTTCGAAGAGAGATTATCTGTTGCTTTGTGAAGGTTATATGGATGTTATAAGCCTTCATCAGGCGGGATTTGATAATGCGGTGGCGTCCCTCGGAACAGCGTTAACTTCAGGACATGCGAATCTTCTTAAAAGGTACACGAAGGATGTATATATCACGTACGATTCGGACGGCGCAGGTCAGAAGGCTGCACTTCGTGCAATACCAATACTTAGAGATGCCGGATTAAATGTAAAAGTTATCGATATGAAGCCATATAAGGATCCTGATGAATTCATGAAGGATGGGAAAGGTTTATTTGGCGGAGAATCGGTTATCGAATATGAAAGACGTATAAGTAACGCCGAAAACGGATTCTTTTTTGAAATCGGAGTCCTTGAGAGTAAATATGATCTTAAAGATCCGGGCAAGAAGACGGAATTCTATAATGAAATAGCAAAGTGTTTATCCGTTTTCACCGATGATATGGAGCGCGAGAATTATACCGAAGCGATTGCGAATCGCTATGGAATAGATTTCAGTATGTTAAAGCGCAAAGTCGGTGAGATACTGCTTTTAAATGATGGTAAGAAAGTAAACTCAGAGCTTAAAAGCGGGACCGGAGTTAAGATAAAGAAAGAAGACGGAAGAGTGGTTACTCAGAAAATCTTTTTGACGATGCTTATAGATCATCCGGAGATTTTTCCTTCAATAAAGGAACTTATAGAGCCCGGAGATTTTACGGATGAACTTATATTTAAGGTTGCAATGATAGTTTTTGAAGGGCTTGAGCATGGTAACCTTAATCCGGCAGAGATAGTAAGCCGGTTTGAAACGGAAGAAGAACAACGAGAGGTTGCTTCACTGTTTCAAAGCGAGATAGGAAATTTAAGTTCAGTAGAGGAATTTAAAGCAGCAGTTAAAGAAACTCTTCTCAAGGTCAAGAGAATAGCCTCGGAGCACAGAAAAGAAGGCACAAATGACGATATAAGAGACGCCATGGAGAGACTAAAAAAAGACCGCGAGATTGAGAATAGAATTAAAAATCTTAATTTAACAATAAATGAGGACGGAGGTAATTAAATGGCTGAAAAGGCGTTTGATTTCGACGAGAAGCTTAAAGGGTTTGTAGCTCTCGGAAAAAAGAAGGGAGTCGTTGATGACCAGATGGTCATGGACTATTTCAAAGATGCTAAGCTTGATGCAGAGCATTATGAGAAAGTTATGGAGACTCTTGAAGCTAATAAGATTGATTTTATCACAGCAGGCTTAGATGATACGGATGATATACCGGATGACATTCCGGATGATATCCCGGACGATCTTTCGAGTGTAATGGGAGATGATCTCTTCCTTATAGAGCCGGATGATGATGATATCAGCATGGTTGAAGAAGATCTCGAGATTGATAATATCGACCTCTCGATTCCGGACGGCGTAAGTATCGAGGATCCGGTAAGAATGTACCTTAAGGAGATCGGAAAGGTGCCGCTTCTTACAGCACAGGAGGAAATTGAGCTTGCAAAGCGTCTTGAAAGCGGAGATGCGGAAGCTAAAAAGCGTCTTGCGGAAGCAAACCTTCGACTTGTTGTATCTATAGCCAAGCGTTATGTCGGACGTGGAATGCTTTTCTTAGACCTTATTCAGGAAGGTAACTTAGGTCTTATTAAAGCCGTTGAAAAATTCGATTATAAAAAGGGATTTAAGTTTTCAACATATGCCACATGGTGGATAAGACAGGCTATTACACGTGCTATCGCAGATCAGGCAAGAACCATAAGAATTCCGGTTCATATGGTTGAAACAATAAATAAGCTCATAAGAGTTCAGCGTCAGCTTTTACAGGAACTCGGTCGTGAGGCTACACCTGAAGAAATTGCTGAAGAGATGAAGATCCCGGTTGAGCGTGTGCGTGAAATCCAGAAGATTTCACAGGAGCCGGTATCCTTAGAAACTCCTATAGGCGAGGAAGAAGATTCTCACATCGGAGACTTCATCCAGGATGAGAAGCTTCCGGTACCGTCTGAGGCTGCGGCATTTACATTGCTTAAAGAACAGCTCGGAGAAGTATTGGAGACACTTACCGAACGTGAGCAGAAGGTTTTAAGACTTCGTTTCGGACTTGATGACGGAAGAGCACGTACATTGGAAGAGGTTGGAAAAGAATTCTCAGTTACCCGTGAACGTATACGTCAGATTGAGGCCAAAGCACTTAGAAAGTTAAGACATCCTTCGCGTTCAAGAAAATTAAAGGACTATCTTGAGTAAATGAAATTAACTGATAGAATGCAGGCTATTTGCAATCTTGTAACACCTGGTAATAGAGTATGTGATGTCGGATGTGATCATGGATATGTGCCGATATATCTTGTTGAGAACGGCATTTCGCCGGCGGCGTTGGCAATGGACATAAATAAAGGTCCCTTGGAAGCAGCGGGTGAAAATGTTAATTTACACAAGCTGTCAGACAAGATAACCTTAAGACTTTCCAATGGTTTATCAAAGCTTGAAAGAAACGAAACTGAAACAGTTATCATTGCCGGTATGGGTGGAAAACTTGTTTTAAGTATTCTTGAAGAGGCGTTTTTTAAGATAAAAGATGAGGCATTTGGCATAAAGGAGTTCATACTTCAACCGCAATCCGATATCGAGTACTTCAGAAGCAAGATGACGCAATATGGATTTATCCCGATGGCGGAAGATATGATCTTGGAAGATGGGAAGTTTTATCCGATGACCAGGTACATTTATTCCGGAAATAAGGATACGGTAAAGAAATACTTTGAAAAGTATGGCATTGCTTATGAACTTATAAACCTTTACGGACTACATCTTCTTTGCGATAAGAATGAAGTATTAAAAGCGTATCTTTTAAAAGAGCAAAGACATCTTGCTGAAGTAATGGAAAAGTTATCAAATATTGCAGATGAAGATTCGCGTAAGATACGCGAGAGTCAGATAGAAGGAAAAAGAAGAATAAATGAAAAAGCTTTGGAAATAATAAATAGAAAGGAAGACTTGTAAAATGGCAGATTTGAAGGTAAAAGTGTTAGGCGAGTCCTACAATATCCCGAAGGGAAGCACGTATGCGGATCTCGCAAATCATGTGCAGTCTCAGTTTAAGGACGAGATAGCACTTGCAAAGGTTGACGGAAAGCTTCATGAGCTTTCTAAGAAGATCAATGCAAATGAAGAAGTTGAGTTTTTAACAATTTCATCTCCGGATGGAAGACGTGCATACAGAAGAAGTGTATGTATGGTTATGCACAGATCTATTTA